>CAYYFE010000011.1:0-96043 GCA_964471115.1 uncultured Solibacteraceae bacterium | reverse complement strand
GGGCGGCGCGGTCAGTCCCGGCGCGCTGGCCATCATGAACGGCTCGTCGCCGTCCCGGAATCCCTATCGCAAGGTGCGCGAGCTGTTCATCACGCGCCGGCTCGAGGCGGAGTTGTCCAAGCGGCGCATCTTCGAGCTGTACCTGAACCTGATCGAGTGGGGCGACGGCATCTGGGGCGCCGAAGCCGCGGCGCGCGCCCACTTCGGCGTGTCCGCCTCGCAGCTGACACCGGCGCAGGCCGCGCTGATGGCCGGCGCGATCATCAATCCGCGCGTCTACAGTCCGTCACGTCCGAACCGGCGCCTGCTCAACCGGCAGCAGATCATCCTGCGGCGCATGGGCGCGGTCACGCCGCCCGACACGCCGGCCGCTCCGGCCGACACGACGCCGAAGCCGCCTCCCGTCCTGCCCATCATCATTCGCTGAACAGCCGCCGCGCGCCGATGAACCGCTCGCGCCAGTACGGCGTGGCGAGCGGCTCGATGCGCACCACGCCCGTCGAGGCCGGCGCGTGGATGAAGCGCTCGCCGTCGAGTGCCAGCCCCACGTGGGACGCCCCGGGCGCGACGGTGGTGAAGAACACGAGATCGCCGGCGCGGATGTCGCCGGGTGTGATCGTGCGGCCGATGCGGTACTGTTCGGCCGCCGTGCGGGGCACCACCAGCGCGTGCTGCGCGAGCACGTACCGGATGAACCCGCTGCAATCGAATCCACGGTCGGGTGAGTCGCCCCCGAGCCGGTACGGCACACCGCGAAAGCCCAGCGCCGTGTCGATCACCGCGGTCATCGACAGCGAGCCCGCCGTCCGCGGTTCGGGCGCCGGCCGCGCCGGAAATGGCGACCGCACCAGCGGAAATGGCGACGGACGCGCGGCCACAGGCGCGACGGTTCCGCGCGCGGCACACGCCGCCGTCAGCAGGCCTAGCACCACGATGGCCGCCAGCCGCAATCCCGATGGTCCCGTCGCGCGCGCGTACATCCCGCCGGTTATCGGTCCGGCCGGCGGCCGGCTGCAGTCAGCTGCCGCTGTCGTACGCCCTAAGTGTTTGTGTACGTGGACGTTACACCGATGCGTCGCTTGACAGGCCGTCGTGCGTCATCCACAATGACGACGTAACACCATGGAACAGACCCTGCTGCTCAACGCGACGTACGAGCCGCTGAAGGTCGTGCACTGGCAGAAAGCGATCACGCTCTGGTGTCAGGGCAAGGTCGAGATCGTCTCGGTGTACGACCGCGAGATCCGGGCCGTCACGTTTTCCATGAAGCTGCCGTCCGTCATCCGGCTGCTGCGGCGCATTCGTGTGCGCCGGCGCCTGGACTACGTGCCGTTCTCGCGCGCGAACATCTACGCGCGCGACGACCACCGGTGTCAGTACTGCGGGCACGTCTTTCCGTCGGGGGAACTCACCTTCGATCACGTCGTCCCGGTGGCGCAGGGTGGCCGCAAGGACTGGGAGAACATCGTCACCTGTTGCATCACGTGCAACCGGCGCAAGGGCGGGCGCACGCCCGCGCAGGCGCACATGCATCTGATCCGTCCGCCGAAGCGCCCGGAGAAGGCGCCGGCCATCCGCATCACGTTCGGTCTGCGCAACGCGCCTGAGAGCTGGCGCGACTACATGTACTGGAACGTCGAGCTCGACGACGCCTGAGGCGTGTGAGCGTGCTGTCGGCGTGTTATCCCAGAGGCGCGGTTCCCGGCGCTCGTCTTGAACTCACCGGCGCCCGGCTGCCATTACCGGCCGACGGCCCGCCGCGCGTCTGGTTTGGCGCGCTCGAGGCGCGTGTGGCGGCCGCCTCGTCGCGCGGCCTGACGGTGATCGTCCCCGCGGAATGCGAAGGCGGGCCCACGCCGGTTCGCGTGGAGGGCGCGTCAGCCGATACGCTGGTCGTCGACGTGGCGCGGCCGCTCGCCGCCGACATCCACCAGGTCGACAGCCCCTTGTGCATGCCCGACGGCACCGTCTGGGCCACGCAGAGCGGCACTCGCGACAACAAGTCGGAGACGCCGCTCTACCGTATCGCGCCGGACGGCGCGCGCGAGGCGATCGCGGTCGAAATCTCCAATCCGACGTCGCTCGCCCTTGGCCCCGACGATGCCGTGTACGTGTCGAGCCGCTTCGAGGGCATCGTCTACCGGGTCCGCGAACGGGGCGCGGCGGAAGTGTTTGCGACCGAACTGGGCGTGGCCACCGGGCTCGCCTTCGGGCCCGATGGCGCGTTGTATGTGGGCGATCGATCCGGCACGGTGTTTCGCCTGGCGCCGGAGGGTGACCACAAGGCCGAGGTGTTCGCGTCGCTGCCGCCCAGCGTGGCGGCGTTCCACCTGGCGATGGGCCCCGACGGGTGGTTGTACGTGTCGGTGCCGACGCTCGCGTCGCGCGACGTCATCTACCGCATCAGTCCCGAGCGCGAAGTGCAGACCTGGTGCACGGCCTTCGGGCGGCCGCAGGGGCTGGCGTTTGATGCGCGCGGCACGTTGTTCGTGGCCGAGGCCCTTGCGGGCGCGGCCGGTCTGTATCGCGTCGACGTGCGGGACCCGGACCCCGAGCCCGAACTGATCGTCTCGGCGCCGCAACTGGTGGGCGTGGCCGCGCACCCGCACGGCGGACTGGTGCTGGCGTCGTCGGATCGCCTCTGGCGGATGTGAGGCCGCGCTACGCGCTCGTGTTCGTGTTGTCGAGCTTCACGATCGAGAAACCGGTGAAGCCGTAGATTGCCGAGATGATCGGATTCAGCAGATTCAGGAACGCATAGGGCGCGTAGGCCACCGTGGCCACGCCCAGTGTCTGCGCCATGAAGGCGCCGCAGGTGTTCCACGGCACCAGGGCCGAGGTCATCGTGCCGGCGTCTTCGAGGCACCGCGACAGGTTCTGCGGCGCCAGGCCGCGGCGCGCGAACTCCGCCCGGAACATGCGGCCGGGGATGACGATGGCGATGTACTGGTCTGACGCCATCACGTTCATCCCGATGCTGGTGGCCAGCGTGGCCGAGATCAGGCTGCCGGTGCCGCGCACCGCGCCGAGGATCGCCTCGGCGATGCGCGCGAGCATGCCGGTCTTCTCCATGACCGCGCCAAACGTCATGGCCGACAGGATCAGCCAGACGGTGTTCAACATGCTGCCCATGCCGCCGCGCGACAGCAGGTCGTCAAGCGCGGCATTGCCGGACGTCAGGGCAAACCCGGACGCCAGCGCCTGCCAGCAGCCCTTGATGAGTGCCGCCCAGTGCGGCAGGTCGCCGGCGTCGGCGAGCCGCGTGACCGCACCCGGCTGGAAGAGCACGGCGAACACACACCCGACCAGCGCGCCAATGACCAGCGCGGGCGTGGCCGGCACCTTGCGGATGACCATCACGATGACGAGGACGGCCGGCAGCAGCAGGTGCGGCCCGACCGCGAAGTTCTGTTGCAGCGAGACGAGGATGGCCTGCACGGCCGCCGTGTCCTGCGGCGCGGCGTTGGTCATGCCCAGCACGGTGAACAGGATGAGCGCGATGATCAGGCTGGGCGTCGTGGTCCACATCATGTGGCGGATGTGGGTGAACAGGTCGGTGCCGGCCATGGCCGGCGCCAGGTTGGTGGTATCCGACAGCGGCGACATCTTGTCGCCGAAGTACGCGCCCGAGACGATGGCGCCCGCGGCCAGGCCGAGGTTCAGATCCTGCGCCGCGGCGATGCCGATGAGCGCCACACCCACCGTGCCCGCGGTCGTCCAGGAACTGCCGGTGGCCACCGAGACGAGGCAGCAGAGGATGCACGCGCTCGGGAAGAAGATCGCCGGGGTGAGCAGCTGCAGCCCGTAATAGATCATCGTCGGCACGACGCCGGCCAGGATCCACGAGCCGATCAGCGCGCCCACCACGAGCAGGATCAACACGGCGCCCATCGACAGGCCGATGCCGTGCACGATGCCGGCTTCGAGGTCCTTCCAGGAATGTCCCAGCCGCAGGCCGATGCCGGTCGTGATCGTGGCGGCGAGGATCAGCGCGATCTGATTCGGCCCGCCCGAGTTGCTGTCGCCGAACAACGCGACCGATCCGGCCAGCAAGGCGACCAGGGCGACGATGGGAACGAGTGACAGCAGCAGCGAGGGTTTGGTGACCGTCGATGTCATGTAGGCGGCGATGATAGCATTGCCGTTTCATCACCCCGCCCATGTCCGCGTTATCTGGTGTGCGTGTCGTCGATCTGACCCGGCTGCTGCCTGGCGCCTTTGCCACGCTGATGTTGGCCGAGCTGGGGGCCGAAGTCATCAAGGTCGAGGACCCGCGGGGCGGCGATCCCATGCGCCACCTGCCGCCGGCGATCGACGGCCGCGGCGTGTACGACCTGCTGCTCGGCCGCGGCAAGAAAAGCGTGGCGCTGGACCTCAAGCAGGCGGCCGACCGCGAGATGTTGCGCCGGCTGGTGGCGTCGGCCGACGTCGTGATCGAGAGTTTCCGGCCGGCGACGGCCGCGCGGCTGGGGGTGGACGCCGCCACGCTGCGCCGGCAGCACCCGCGACTGGTGCACGTGTCCATTACCGGCTACGGCCAGACCGGCCCGTATGCCGAGCGCCCCGGACACGACCTGAACTACGTCGCCGTGTCCGGGGTGCTCGCGACCGAGCGTCCGTCGCCGTCGGCGCTGCCGAAGATGTTCATCGCGGACGTGGGCGGCGGCGCCATGAGCGCGGTGGTGGCCGTGCTGTCGGCGCTGCTGGCGCGTGAACGCACCGGCGCAGGCGCGGCCCTCGACATTTCCATGCACGAGTCGGCGTTGTACTGGGTGATGCTGCCGGGCGCCGCGGACCTCATCGACGGCGGCGGCCGGATGGAAGGGGCACTGCCCACGTTCGGCGACCATGCCTGCTACAACGTGTACGAGACCCGGGACGGACGGCAGGTCGCCCTTGGCGCGCTCGAGCTGAAATTCTGGGAGACCTTCTGCGCGGCCGTGGGCCGGCCGGACCTGGTGGCGGGGCATCGCACGGGGCCGGACGAGCAGGCGCGGGTGCTCGACGAGGTGCGCGCGATCTTCCGGACGCGGACCCGCGACGAATGGCTGGCGTTTTTCGAGGGGCACGACGTCTGCCTGTCGCCGGTGAACCAGCCGGCGGAGGCGTTCGTGGATCCCCACGTCCGCGCGCGGGGCGCCGTGGTGCCGGGATCGGGCCTGCGCGCGGTGCGCGCGCCGTTTGGCTGGCCGGCCGCCACGTTGTGCCCGGCCCCCGCCGTCGGCGCCGACACCGAGGCGGTTCTCGCTACAATCAAGGGTTGACATGTCCCACGACTGGATCGCCGTCCGGGGCGCGCGGGTCCACAACCTGAAGAACATCGACGTCGACCTGCCGCGCGATCAGCTGGTGGTCATCACCGGTCTGTCCGGCTCGGGCAAATCCTCGCTCGCGTTCGACACCATCTACGCCGAGGGCCAGCGGCGCTACGTCGAGTCGCTCTCCGCCTACGCGCGTCAATTCCTCGAGCAGATGGAGAAGCCCGACGTCGACCTGATCGAAGGGCTCTCGCCGGCCATCTCGATCGAGCAGAAGACCACCGCGGCCAATCCGCGGTCGACGGTGGGGACCGTCACCGAAATCTACGACTACCTGCGTCTGTTGTTCGCCAACATCGGCACGCCGCACTGCCCGAACTGCGACCGCGAGATCACGTCGCAGACGCTCGAGCGCATCGCCGACGTCGTGTTGTCGATGTCCGAGGACGAACGCATCAACATCCTCGCGCCGGTCGTCCGCGGCCGCAAAGGGGAATTCAAGAAGGACCTGGCGGCGCTGCGCGCGCGCGGGTTCACCCGCGCCCGCATCGACGGTGAATTCCGCTCGCTCGAAGAAGACATCGCGCTGGACCGCCGCAAGAACCACACGATTGACGTGCTGGTCGATCGCATCGTGATCAAGGAGGGCGTGGAACGGCGGCTGACCGATTCGCTCGACCTCGCCCTGTCGCTGGCCGACGATGTGGTGGTGATCAACACCCTGCAGGGCGGCGACCGGTTGTTCTCGCGGCGCATGGCCTGCCCGTCGTGTGACCTCAGCATCCCCGAGCTGACGCCGCGGGCGTTTTCGTTCAACTCCCCGCACGGCGCGTGTCCCGGGTGCCAGGGCCTCGGCGCCGTCTACGACTTCGACCCCGCCCGCATCGTGCCCGACGACCGGCTGTCGCTGGCCGGCGGCGCGGTGCGGCCCTGGGCCAGCGGCGATGATGCCTTCCGTGACGAGATGCTCGGCGGGCTGCAGCGCGCGTTCGGCATCGACCCGGCCACGCCCTTCGCCAAACTCAGCAAGCGGCATCGCGACGTCATCCTCATGGGCGCGCCGGGCCGCAAGAGCAAGGGCGGCGATCCGTTCGGCGCGGATTTCGAAGGCGTGATTCCCAACCTGCGCCGCCGGTTCGACGACGGCACGTGGGCGGAGCAGGAGGCGCTGGAAGGGTATCGCGCGTTGCGGCCCTGTCTGGCCTGTCACGGCGAGCGTCTGCGGCCCGAGAGCCGCGCGGTGCGTGTGAAAGGCCGCCGCCTCGCCGAGTATGTCGACCTGCCGATCGCCGAGGCGCTGCCGCTGGTCGACACGCTGGAACTGACCGAACGCGAATTTCTGATTGCCGGCCGCGTGTTGAAGGAGATTCGCGAGCGCCTGCGGTTCCTCGCCGATGTCGGCGTCGGGTACCTCACGTTGTCGCGCAGCGCGGCGACCTTGTCGGGCGGCGAAGGCCAGCGCATCCGGCTCGCGACCCAGATCGGGTCGCAGTTGACCGGCGTGTTGTACGTGCTCGATGAGCCGTCCATCGGCCTGCACCAGCGCGACAACCGGCGGCTGCTGGCCACCCTGTCGCGGCTGCGCAATCTCGGCAACACGGTGCTGGTGGTGGAGCACGACGAAGAAACCATCCGGCAGGCGGACTACTTGGTGGACCTGGGCCCCGGCGCCGGCGAACATGGCGGCCGGGTCATGTTCCAGGGCCGGCCGCAGCAGCTGCTGGCCGCGCCCGGGGAGTCGCTGACGGGACAGTACCTGACCGGGCTGCGCGCGATTGAGCCCCCGGCCGCGCGGCGGAAGGGATCAGGCGAGACCCTCGTGGTCCGCGGCGCGCGCGCCAACAACCTCAAGCACATCGACGTGACGTTCCCGCTGGGGACGTTGATCGCGGTGACCGGCGTCAGCGGATCCGGCAAGTCGACGCTGGTCAACGAAATCCTGTACCGATCGCTGGCGCGGACGATCTATCGCGCCGTGGATGAACCGGGCGCGCATGACGGCATCGACGGGCTGGACCACATCGACAAGGTGATCCAGATCGATCAGTCGCCGATCGGGCGCACCCCGAGGTCCAACCCGGCCACCTACACCGGACTGTTCACGTTCATCCGCGAGTTGTTCGCGATGTTGCCCGACGCCCGGGCGCGCGGCTACAAGGCCGGGCGGTTTTCGTTCAACGTCAAGGGCGGCCGGTGCGAGTCGTGCCAGGGCGACGGCGTGATGGCCATCGAAATGCACTTTCTCCCGAATGTGTACGTCACCTGCGAGGAGTGCAAGGGCCGGCGCTACAACCGCGAGACGCTCGAGATCCTCTATCGCGGCAAGTCGATTGCCCAGATGCTGGAGCTGACCGTCGATCAGGCGCTCGAGCTGGTGGAGAACTTCCCCGCGATCGCCACGCGCCTGCGGACGCTGCAGGACGTGGGCCTCGGGTATCTGACGCTGGGCCAGTCGGCCACGACCCTGTCGGGCGGCGAGGCCCAGCGCGTCAAGCTGTCGCGCGAGCTGGCGCGCCGCGGCACCGGCCGCACGATGTACATCCTCGACGAACCCACCACGGGCCTGCATTTCGAGGACGTGCGCAAGCTCCTGGATGTGCTCAATCGGCTCGTCGACCAGGGCAACACCGTCGTCGTCATCGAGCACAACCTGGATGTGATCCGATCGGCCGACTGGGTGATCGACCTCGGACCGGAGGGCGGCACGGGCGGCGGCACCATCGTGGCGGCTGGTCCGCCCGAGGCGGTTGCGAAGGTCACCCGGTCATCCACCGGGACGTTCCTTGCCGCCGCCTTTAGTCCGTCCTCGCAACCGGCGGTTTCCTGACGATGTGTCAATATCCCCACAGTCGAAACGCGTCCGGGTGTGGCGTTTTGGCCACAGTTGTGATTGAGGGGCAGGCAAAACGGCGTGGAATACTTGCTCGTAAGTTCAACATTTGCAATACTTTGAAGGTTTGATCCGCAGGCCATTCATGGTTGGCAGCCGGATTGCTTAAGAGGCTGCGGCCGAAGTCGACACATGCCAGCACAGCGCACCCTCCGCCACGCCACGCCCTGCACGGGGATTGGTCTCCATTCCGGTCAAAAGGTGTCGATCGTGCTCAAGCCGGCGGACCCCGACACGGGGATCCGGTTCGTGCGCACGGACCTTGGCGTTGAAGTGCCGGCGACGGTTGATTGCCTGGGCGGCCCTCAGCAGTTGCAGACGGGCCTGCGGTTTGCCGATGCCTCGATCGAGACGGTGGAACATCTGCTGTCAGCCCTGCGCGGGCTGGGCGTCGACAACGCCCGCATCGAGTTGAACCAGGCCGAAGTGCCCATCATGGACGGCAGCGCGTCGCCCTGGGTGTACCTGATTCAGAGCACCGGGACGAAGGAGCAGAACGCGCCGCGCAAGACGATGCAGATTCTGCGGTCGTTCGAGGTGGTCGACGGCGACAAACGCATGGCGGTGCACCCGTATGACGGGTTCAAGGTCACCTATGCGATCAGTTTCGACCATCCGCTGCTGCGCCATCAGGAACAGTCGATGGAGATCTGCGAGCGGGTGTACGTGGACGAGATCGCGCCGGCGCGGACGTTCGGGTTCCTCAAGGACGTGGAACTGATGCGGCAGCGCGGGCTGGCGCTGGGCGGCTCACTCGACAACGCGATTGTCGTGGGCGAGACCGGCGTGCTCAATCCGCTGCGGTTTGATGATGAGTTCGTGCGCCACAAGATCCTGGACGCGATTGGCGATCTGGCCCTGATTGGGCGGCCGATCGGGGGCCATGTGGTGGTGCAGCGGGGCGGCCACGCCCTGCATACGAGGTTCGCGACTGAACTCCTCCGTCAGCGCGACGCGTGGCGTCTGGTGGACGCGAGCGAGCCGGCGGCTGCACCCGCCGCCGCCCGCGTCCCGGCCCGTTCGACCAGCCGCTAGTCCATCTCGGACGCTTCGGTCGCGCGTTTGACCATCTGCGCGAGCCGGTCGTTTTCGAACCGGTTGAAACTCATGAACAGGCTTTCCTTCAGGTAGGTGCGCAGCTCCTCGGCCGTCATCTGGCCGATGAGATGGTCGAACTCGCGGTCGATGTCCTCGAAGGAGTAGTCGAGGTCGGACCGGCGGGCCAGGTCGCGCGAGATGGCTTCGAGAATCGCGAGGACGTCGCCGTCAAGGACCAGCGGCGTGCCGGCGGTCGTGGTGATCGTGCGCATCATCATCAGCCTCCGAAGCTGGCCAGCGCCGACTGCTGGTCGGAGTGGACTTCGAGGAAGTTGTGCGCGCCGGTCATCGTCAACATGGTTTCGACGCGTTTCTGCACGCCGGAGAGCTTGAGCTGGCCGCCCGCGGTGTGCGACTGGCGATAGAGGTCCATGAGGCACCCGATCGTCGCGCTGTCCACGTACCCCACGGTCGACAGATCCAGCAGAATCTGCTTCTGGCCGGCGGCGATGAGGCCCGCCACGGTCGTCGCAAAGTCCGCGAGAATCGGGTAGGTCAGTTTGGTCTCGGTGACGTGGACGACGGCCACCGAGCCGTGGGTTGAGGTCGTGACGTTCATTCGGTTCCTCCGCGCGATGCCATCGAGCCCGGCGGCCTGTGATGTTGGAGACGACGGATCTGGCGGGCCAGTTCGAGGCGTCCCCGGTTGATACGCGACTTGACGGTGCCTTCGGGCAATCCCAGTTGATCGGCGATTTCCTGGTACGAATACTCCTGCAGATCCCGCAGCGTGACGGCCTGGCGCAGGGTGGGCGGCAGTTCGGCCAGCGCCTGGCGGATGATCGATTTCAGGTCGACGTGCTCCAGTTCCCCCAGCGGCGTGCGTTCGCGCGACACCGGGGACAGTTCCGAGGCGTCGACGTCGCGCGCCATCGTGGCCCGCTCCTTGCGCACCGAGCGGTAATGGTCGATGCAGAGGTTGCGGCTGATGCTGATGAGCCAGGTCTGGAAGTTGGCGCGCCGATCGAACGTGTGCAGCGCCTTGAAGATCTTGATGAAGATGTCCTGGGTCAGGTCCTCGGCTTCGTCGTGCCGGCCGACGAACTTGTAGGCCAGATTAAAGACCTTGCGCCGGTGCGTCCGGACGATCTCCTCCCACGCGGTCTGGTCGCCGGCGAGGCACCGGGCAATCAACGCGTCGGTGGCGTCAGCGGGCGTCGGGACAGGTGTGGGATCGGTGGACATCAGGGACGAGCCGGGAGAACCGCGTCCGGGATCATACTAAAATGGCAGGTCCCGTGTCTGGATTCGCGCGTGTGCATGGCGTGTTGTGGTGTGACCAGGTGGCCCTCACCACCGTGGCGGAAGCGGCCGGCACGCCGGTGCATGTCTACAGCGCGGGCGTGCTGCGCGAGCGCTACGCCGCGCTCGACGCCGCGTTTGCGGCCTACCCCCACGACCTGCATTACGCCATCAAGGCCAACGCCACGCTGGCGGTCGTCCGCGAGATGCGCGCGGCGGGCGCCCATGCCGACGCCAACTCCGGCGGCGAAATCGAGGTCGCGCTGCGCGCGGGCTTCACGCCCGATCAGATCGTCTTCACCGGCGTTGGCAAGACCCACGACGAACTGGTGCGCGCCGTCACCCTCGGCCTGAAGGCCATCAACGCGGAATCGCCGGGTGAGATGGAACGGATCGAGGCCATTGCCGCGGCGCACGGTGTCGTCGCGCGCGTGGCCGTGCGGGTCAACCCGGATGTCGACGCGGGCAGCCACCCGCACATCTCCACCGGCCATCGGTCCAACAAGTTCGGCATGTCGGTGACCCAGGCGTACGCGATGGTCACCGAGATGGCCCGCCGGCCGCACCTGCGCGTCGTGGGCCTGCACGTGCACATCGGTTCACAGGTCACCGACGCCACGCCGCTGCGGCTCGCCGCCGCGACGATCGCCACCATGGCCGAGACGCTGGCCGCGCAGGGCGTGGCGCTCGACCACCTCGACATCGGCGGGGGCCTGGGCATCGCCTACGAAGCGGGGCAGCGCGTGCTGAGCGTCCAGGAGTACGCCGACGCGGTGCTGCCGGTGATTGCCCCCACGGGCCTGCGGCTCATCCTGGAACCGGGCCGCTGGATTGCGGGCCCGGCCGGCGTGTTGCTGGCACGGGTGGTCGATCTGAAGGCGCAGGCCGACGGCAAGCAGTTCGTCATCGTGGACGCGGGCATGACCGATCTCATCCGCCCCGCGCTGTACGGCGCGTGGCACGAGATCGAGGCCGTGACGCCCCGCGACGGCGCCGAGACCGTCAGTGACGTCGTGGGGCCGGTGTGTGAGACCAGCGACACGCTGGGCAAGCAGCGCAGTCTGCCGCCGATGCAGGTGGGCGACCTGGTGGCCGTGCGCGACACGGGGGCCTACGGATCCGTGATGGCGTCCAACTACAATCGGCGGCCCGCGGCCGCTGAGGTGATGGTGGACGGCGAGACGTGGCGCCTCATCCGGCGCCGGCAGACGATTGACGATCTGCTGCAGTGGGAGGCGTGATGCTGATTGCGTTCGAGGGACTGGATCAAAGCGGCAAGGAAACCCAGGCCCGGCACCTGCGCGCCCGCATCGAACAGGAGGGGCGCAAGGTCCATCCCCTGTCGTTTCCCGACTACGACACGCCCGTGGGCCGCGAGATTGCCCGCGCGCTGGCGGGTGAACGCGACTTCACGCCCGACGTCATGCAGCTGCTGTACGTCGCCAATCGCTGCGAGTACCGGCCCAAGCTCGAGTTGTGGCTGTCGAGCGGCAGCGTGGTGGTCTGCGATCGGTACCGCGCGTCGAGTGTGGCCTACGGCGAAGCGCAGGGGCTCGATCCGGCCTGGCTCGAAGACATCCAGCGTCTCCTGCCGCCGCCCGCGGTGACCGTGTTGCTCGACATCGCGCCGGAGACGGCCGTGCAGCGCAAGGCCACGGGGCGCGATCGCTACGAACGGGACCTGTCACTGCTGGCGCGCGTGCGCGAGTCGTATCGCCGGCAGGCCGCGGCCAATCCCGGCTGGGTGCTCATCGACGGCGAACTGGGCAAGGACGAAGTCCGCGCGGCCGTCGAGGCCGCGGTGTTACCGAGGCTCTGACCCGCCCCGCGCGGCGCGCGCGGCCGTCAGCACCCGCACCTCACGCACCCCTGCGGCCTTGAGTACGCGCGCGCAGGCATCCACCGTCGCGCCTGTCGTCAACACATCATCGACCAGCACCACACGCGCGGGGGCGCGGCGCCACGTCCAGCGCGCGCTGTACGCGTCCGTCACGTTGCGGCGGCGTTCGTGCGCCGGCAGGCCGGCCTGCGGCCGGCCCAGATGCCGCCGCCAGAGCAGCCGGCGCACCGGCCGGCCCAGTTCGCGCGCCAGCAGTTCCGCCTGATTGAAACCGCGCTGCCACGCGCGCCACGGGTGCAGCGGCACCGGCACCACACACGCGTCGGCCAGCCAGTCGGCCGCCACGGCCCGCATCCGGCGGCCGAGTTCGGGGGCAACCTGCGGATGTCTGCCGTACTTGAGCGCGTGCACGATCGCGCGGAGACTGCCGGAATAGAGTCCCGCCGCGCGGGCGGCGTCGTACGCGGGTGGGTGCGCCGCACACGCCGCGCACACCGCATCCGGTCCGGCGCGCCAGCCCAACGGCTCGCCACACCGGGCGCACAGCGGTGGCGGCAGCTGCGGGACGTGCTGCCAGCATCCGGCGCACACCGGACCATGGCGATCGGGCGAGAGCGGTCCCTCACACGACACACACGCGGCGTCGAACAGGGAGATGAGCAGCTGATCCGCCAGACGCACCAGGGACATGGCGGTCCGTGGTGCACGGCGGGTGCCGGGCCGGCGCCCGGCCGATCAGGCCGGGGTGGAAGAAACTTCGATCGTCTCGGCGCCGCCCCACAACTTCTCGAGCGCGTAGAACGACCGCTGCGCGGGCAGGAAGATGTGGACGATGAAGGTGAAGTAGTCGAGCAGGACCCACTCACCGCGGGCGTAGCCCTCCACGAGCGCGGGCGGCTGGCCGGCGTCCTTCAGGCCCTTTTCGATGGCGTCAGCAATCGCCTGCACCTGTTTGGTGTTGGCGCCGGTGCAGATGACGAAGAAGTCGGTGAACGCGGAGGCGTTGCGCAGGTCGAGCACCGTGATGTCGATGGCCTGTTTGTCCTGCGCGCACGTGAGGGCCAGCTTCAGATCGGCGGGCAACCGTGCCGGTCCGGCGGCCTTCTTCCGGGCGGCCGGAGCCTTCTTCGCCGGCGGCGCCTTGCGCGTCGTGCCCGCGGTCTTCTTCGCGGCGGACGGCCTGCGCGTCGTCTTCCGGGTGGTCGTCTTCGTCGTCTTCTTCTTCGCTGCGGGTGCCTTGGCCATGCGGTGTCCTGTGTGCCTTCTCAGAGATCATTCAACCATGGAGCACATGAAGATTCATGGAGGAATACGTGTCCGGGCCCCAACCCCGGTCCGCATTTCTTCATGGCCCTTCGTGGCCTCCATGGTGGAAAGGTTTGTACAACCCGTGTCGCGAAATGTACTCGGCGACCGGCGGCGGTACAAGTCCTTGCAGTGAGTGCCCGGCGGCGAGGGCCGCGCGGATGCGGGTGGATGAAACGGGCGCCGTCGGCGCGTCGATGAGTGCGATCGCGGGACGTGACGAGGACCAGCCGGCCGGCAGTCCGTCAGGGCCGACCGTTCGCATCGCGCCGGCCAGCGACGGCAACTGCCCGGGCACGTCAGCGACCGGGTGGCCCGGACGCGACACCACCGCAAACGCGACCCGTGTCAGGACCTCATCGGCCCGATGCCACGACGGGATGCCCGCGAACGCGTCGGCGCCGGTGATCACGACCAGGCCCGAAAGGTCGACGCCCTCAGCCTCCAGGCGATCCAAGGTCGTGGCCGTGTAGGAGGGCCCTTCCGAGTCGAGTTCGAACGTTGACACGTCAAGCCAGGGCGTGCCGGCGGCCGCGAGCCGCGTCATCGCCAGGCGGTGCTCCGGGCTGGCCGTGGGTTGCGCGCGGTGCGGCGGCACACGGGCCGGCACCAGCGTCACGCGGGTCAGGCGCAGCGCGGCGCGCGCGGCGCGCGCCACGTCCAGGTGTCCTTCATGGATGGGGTCGAACGTGCCGCCCAGCCAGCCCCGCAGGCCAGCCTCGGTCACTCGGCGTCCCGGCTGGCCGCGACGGCGGCCCACATCGCCTCGAGCAGGGCAGGCAGGCCTTCACCGGTCACCGCGGAGATCTCGTAGAGCGGCATGCGCTTCTTCTTCAGGTGCTTGCGAAGCGCCTCGAGACGCGCCGGGTCGTCGAGCGCATCAATCTTGTTGGCCGCGGCAATCTGCGGCTTGGCGGAGAGCACCTCGTCATCGGCGCCCTTGAACTGCGCCAGCTCGTTGCGGATGACTTCGAAGTCCTGCACCGGGTCGCGGCCCGAGAACGCGCTGACGTCGATGACGTGCACCAGCACCTTGGTGCGCTCCAGGTGCGCCAGGAACTTCATGCCCAGCCCGTGGCCTTCGTGGGCGCCCTCGATGAGGCCGGGGACGTCGGCCACCACGAAGCTGCGCTCGTCGCTCAGGCTGACGACCCCGAGGTTCGGGGTGAGGGTGGTGAAGGGGTAGTCGGCGATCTTGGGCCGCGCGGCGGAGATGCGCGAGATGAGCGTGCTCTTGCCCGCGTTGGGATATCCGACCAGGCCCACATCGGCCAGCAGCTTCAGGCGGAGACGCAGCGTGCGGGCGTCGCCGGGTTCGCCCGGTTCCGTCTTGCGCGGCGCGCGGTTGGTGGGGGTGGCAAAGGCCGCGTTGCCGCGTCCGCCGCGGCCCCCGCGCGCCACGAGGACGCGGTCGCCCACCTGGGCCAGGTCGGCCAGCAGGATCAGGCCGTCGTCCTCGCCCTTTTCGTACACGACCGTGCCCGGCGGGACTTCCAGGGTGAGGTCGTCGCCGTCGGCGCCGGTGCAGTTCGAGCCCATGCCGTGGACACCACGCTGCGCGGCGAACTGCGGATTAAAGCGGTAGTTGACGAGGGTGTTCTGGTGGAGCGTGGCGACCAGATAGACCGAGCCGCCCTTGCCGCCGTCGCCGCCCGAGGGGCCGCCGCGCGGGACGAACTTCTCACGGCGGAAGGCCATGCAGCCATTGCCGCCGTCCCCCGCCTTGACGCTGATGTCGACCTCGTCGACAAACATGCTGGAGCCGGCGCGCGGGCGCGCGCCGTGGGATTACGCCTTGTCGGCGACGGGCTCGATCGCGATGAAGCGGCCGCGCTGTCCCTGATCGAGGAACTTCACGCGCCCCGGAATCTTCGCAAAGAGCGTGTCGTCCTTGCCGAGGCCCACGTTCAGACCCGGCTTGAACTTGCGGCCGCGCTGGCGCACCAGGATGGTGCCGCCGCTCACGAGGTTGCCGTCGTGGGCCTTGACGCCGAGGCGCTGCGACTGTGAATCGCGGCCGTTGCGTGAACTGCCCTGACCTTTTTTGGTAGCCATGTCAAAAACCTCTACGCGTTGATGGCCGTGACCTTCACGCGCGTCAGCTGCGTGCGGTGGCCGCGGGTCTTGCGCTCCTGCTTGCGGCGCTTCATCTTGAAGACCCGGATCTTCTTGCCCTGGGTCTGCTCTTCGATGACGCCCGACACCGAGGCGCCGTTGACGTAGGGCGCGCCGGTGAGGACGCCACCGTCGGCCTTTTCCACGAGCAGGACGCGGTCGAACGTGTACTCGGCCCCGGGCTCGAGGTCGAGCCGATCCACGACCACAACCGTGCCCGGCGTGACCTTTTCCTGCCGGCCGCCGGCTTCCACAATGGCGAACATCACAAACTCTCCCCGAAAACGAAGATAGGCCTTACGGGCACCCCATGGGGGACCGTAGGAACCACCTAGGTTAGCACAATGGGGGAGTGGGGAAGTGGGGAAGTGGGGAAGTGAGGAAATGGGGCAATTTCCCCACTTCCTCATTTCCCCATTTCCTCATTTCAGAAGGGTCCGCGTGCCTTTGATCTTCTGGGTCGACAGGGTGCTCAGGAACCCCGGCAGCAGCCGGTCCATCAGCTCGAAATACGAGGACAGGGGCGGGGTGTTGTTCTGGGCCGAATACAGGGTCTCCTCCCGGAACGACTCGCTGTAGAGCTGCACTCCGGTCCGGCCGTCGATGAAGATGAACTTCGGGACCAGGGCATACCCCTTCCGGTCCTCGAACCGGCGGATGTCCTGCACCGACCGGCGGCCGTAGGCGTCGAGCACTTCCTGGGGCCGGGTCACCATGCCGCTGCGTTCGACGTCGGTGAACAGGATGGAGCCGGTGATGATGAGGGGCGCCTGGTATTCCTCGCCCAGCCGCTTCCAGTAGTCGACGTCGGCAAAAATCTCTTCGTACGGCTGCAGGTCGCGTTCCGTCTGAATCTTCGGCGCGTCCGACTGGGTCGCGGTGGGATCCACCGCGACGGCGTCACCCCGCGCAATGCGCCGCCGGTCGACTTCCTCCACCAGCGACACCACGTCCGAATCGACCACGCGCAGGTCGGAGCGCGAGCGCAGCTGACTGCGCAGCAGCCGGACGGTTTCGCTGTTGGCGTCCACGTCCTTCGACCCGCCCGAGAGGAACCCGAGCACCAGGACGCGCTGGAACGACGAGACGTCCAGCTTGGCCTGGATCGGCGTCTCGATGCCGATGTCGTAGAACTTGAGGCAGCTCGACGCGCCAAGCGTCAGCGCCAGGCTAGCGATCGCGGCGGCGGTTCTGGCGGTCATAAATCTCCCTGAAGAGATCGTAGTTCTGGAGGATGTACGTGTTCTTGGGATCCAGCTCGCGGGCCTTTTCGTAGGCCTTGAGCGCTTCTGAGAACTTGCCCCCCTGTTCGTACGCAATGCCCAGGTTGTTCCAGGCTGACGCGTACGTGGGGTCCAGTTCCACCGCCTTTTCCCAGCGGAACTCCGCCTCCTTCCAGAGGCCCTTCTGAGCCAGCTCGATGCCGAACTGGACCTGTTCCTTCGATTCGGACCGGCGATCGGCCGACAGGGGGACCGCAAAACCCAGGACGAGGACCGCCGCCACGGCGGAAGCCGTCGCCCGCGCATGCCAGCGAGACGAGTGGCGCATCTTCATAAGGTTATGAAGCCCACTATACACCTCCGGATTGAAGAAAATGCCACCTCTGATCGGCCGGCCGGACTCCCCCTCTGGCACCCGGGCTGCATCCGTAAGACCCGTGGCATCAGATCAACAACACGCTGTGTTGACGCGCCTCGCGGTCACCTGGCTGAGGGACGGACCTGCGACGACGGCCTGCCGGTGGGTCAAGGCCCAGGTTCCGGACGGGGCGCCGGTGGACCTTGGCGCGCTGGCCGAGGCGCTGCACGTGCCGCCGGGGCTGCGCGCGGGCCGCATTGCCGCGGCGCTCGAACAGGCGGAACGGGCGTGGGAGCTGGCCGGCCGGTCCGGCGTGGTCATCCGCGTGCTGGGCGGCGACGGGTATCCCGCCCGTCTCGCCCAGATCGCCGACCCACCGCTGGCCGTGTGGACCCGCGGCCCGGTGCCGCTTGACGGCTCCACGGTGGCGGTCGTGGGGTCGCGGCGGCCGACGCCCGCGGGCCTGCGCGTGGCGACCGAACTGGCCCGGGATCTCGCGACGGCCGGCTACACGATCGTGTCCGGGATGGCGGCCGGCATTGACGGTGCCGCGCACCAGGCGGCGCTGCGCGCCGGCGGCGCCACCATCGCCGTGCTGGGGTGCGGCATCGACGTGGTGTATCCGCGCGAACACGACGGGCTCTCGCGCGAGGTGGCCGCGCGCGGATGTCTGGTGAGCGAGTTCGCCCCGGGCACCGGGCCCCGGCCGTATCACTTTCCGATGCGCAATCGCGTGATTGCGGGTCTGGCGCGCGCGGTGGTCGTGGTGGAAGCCGGGGTGAAGAGCGGGTCGCTCATCACGGCCAGCCAGGCTCTGCAGCAGGGCCGCGACGTGATGGCGGTGCCCGGGCCGGTCTCCACCGATCGGTATCGCGGGTGCCACGCGCTGCTGCGCGACGGCGCGCGGCTGGTCGAAAGTTACCGGGATGTCATCGAGGAACTCGAAGGGGTGTCGGCCGGCGCTCCGGCGCGTCCGGACTCCGGTACAACCCCTTTACTTGTCAGCGACTTGGAGCGCGTGATGGATCGCGGTTGCCTCTGTCACCTCGAGGACCTGGTGGCGCGGACCGGGCGCGCCGTACCTGAGTTATTAGCCGAGCTGGGACAGCTGGAAATCGCGGGGCGCGTGGTGAAAACCGACAGCGGCGGATTCGTTCGCCCTTGACGCAACGGCCTTCGTTGGGCCACGGTGAGTGCGATGTCAAAGCCGCTCGTGATTGTCGAATCGCCCGCCAAGGCGAAGACGATCTCAAAATTCCTCGGGAAAGACTGGGTTGTCGAAGCGTCCATCGGTCACGTGCGCGACCTGCCCGGCAGCGCCGCCGAGATTCCCGCCGCCGTCAAAAATGAGGCCTGGGCCCGGCTCGGCGTGAACGTCGACGATGGGTATGCGCCGCTGTATGTGGTGCCTGCGGAGAAAAAGGCCAAGATTCGCGAACTGAAGGCCAAACTCAAGGACGCCAGTGCCTTGTACCTGGCCACGGACGAAGACCGCGAGGGCGAAGCGATCTCGTGGCATCTGTTGGAGCTGTTGCAGCCCAAGGTGCCGGTGAAGCGAATGGTCTTCCATGAAATCACCAAAGCGGCCATCCAGGCGGCGGTCGACCATTGCCGCGATGTGGACACGCGGCTGGTGGATGCGCAGGAGGCCCGTCGAATCCTCGACCGGTTGTATGGCTACGAGGTGAGCCCGGTGTTGTGGCGCAAGATTGCGCCGCGCCTGTCGGCCGGCCGCGTGCAGAGCGTCGCCACGCGACTGATCGTGGAACGCGAAAAAGAACGGATGGCGTTCACGCCGGCGGCGTGGTGGGACGCCAACGTCACGCTGGAACACGACGCGACGCGTTTCAAGGCGCAGGTGATCTCGCTCGACGGCCAGGTGCTGGCGCAGGGGCGCGACTTCGGGCCGGACGGCAAGTTGATCGCCGGCAAGACGGTGGTGGTGCTCGACCAGGCACGCGCCACCGCGCTGGCCCAGGGGCTTGCGGGGCAGCCGGCGCGCGTCCGCTCCGTCGAGGAAAAGGAGTACGGCTCGTCGCCCAAGGCGCCGTTCACGACGTCCACCTTCCAGCAGGAAGCCGGCCGCAAGCTCGGCATGACCGCGCGCCGCGCGATGCAGGCCGCCCAACGGCTGTACGAAAACGGCTACATCACCTACATGCGAACCGACAGCGTGTCGTTGTCCGGGCAGGCGGTGCAGGCCGCGCGCAGCCTGGTGAAGAGCCGCTACGGCGCTGAATATCTGCCCACCGCGCCGCGCACGTGGGAAGGCAAGTCGCGTAATGCGCAGGAAGCGCACGAGGCGATTCGTCCCGCGGGTGAGACGTTTCAGGATCCCGATGCCGTCGAACGCGAGATGGGCACCGACGAAGCGCGTGTCTACGATCTGATCTGGAAACGCACGGTCGCGTCGCAGATGGCGGACGCGCGGATGAAGAGTGTCGCGGCCACCTTCGACGCCACGTTGCGCTCCGGCGGCAGCGCCCAGCTGGTCGCGCGGGGTCGCACGGTGTTGTTCGACGGGTTTCTGCGGGCGTACGTGGAAGGCCGTGATGACGCGGAATCCGCCGACCGCGCCGACGATCAGGACGACGTGCTTCCGGCGCTGGCGACCGGCGTCACCGCGCGCGTGGCCGACGCCGCGCCGGCCGGTCACAGCACGAAACCGCCGGCCCGCTACACCGAAGCCGGGCTGGTGGAGAAACTCGAGGAGCTCGGGATCGGCCGGCCGTCGACCTACGCCAGCATCATCGCCACCATCATCGATCGCGAGTACGTGACCAAACGCGGCGCGGCGCTGGTGCCGACCCCGCTGGCGTTTTCGGTGGTCCATCTGATGACGGCGCTGGAACCCGCGCTGGTCGACTACTCGTTTACGGCCGGCATGGAGGACGATCTCGACGCGATTGCCCGGGGCGAACTCGACCGGAACACGTTCCTCGAGCGGTTTTATCGCGGGTCCAAGCCGGGCCTGCACGCGATCGTCAACGATCGGGCGACGGGGATCGACCCCAAGGCGATTGGCACTATCCCGCTGGGGATGAAAGACGGCATTCCGCTCAATCTGCGCGTCGGCCGTTTCGGCCCGTATATCGAGCTCGGCGAGTCGCGCGCGAGTGTGCCGGAGGGGCTCGCGCCGGACGAAATCACCTTCGACAAGGCCGCCGAGTTGATTGCCACCGCAAGCCAGGCCGAAGAACCGCTCGGCCACGACGACACGGGTGAACCGATCTTCCTGCGGACGGGCCGCTTCGGCCCGTACGTGCAGCGTGGCGTCGATCCCGGCAAGGACGGTCCCAAACCCAAGCGGGCGTCCTTGCTCAAGTCGATGAGTCCGAAGTCGGTCACGCTCGATCAGGCGCTCAAGCTGTTGTCACTGCCACGCCTGCTGGGCAACGACGTGGACGGCCATCCGATCACGGCAGCTCTGGGCCGCTTTGGTCCGTATCTGGCGAAGCAGATCCCGGGCGCGCCAAAGCCGGACTACCGCAACCTCAAGAGCGAGGACCAGCTGTTCAACATCACCCTGGACGAGGCGCGCGCGATTTACGCGCAACCCAAGACGTACCGGCGAGGGGGAGGTGGCGCCACACAGGCACCGCTCAGGACCCTTGGTCCCGACCCGGTCTCGGGTGCGGCCATCGTCATCAAGGACGGGCGGTATGGTCCGTACTGTTCGGACGGGACGACCAACGCGTCGCTGCCGAAAGGCACAGCGGTGGAAGACGTCACGCTCGAACAGGCGGCCAGGCTGCTCGATGAGCGGCGCGGCGTGGCCGGGACCAGCCGAAAGCCGAAGAAGCGGGTGGCCGCCAGGAAGACCGTCGCAAAAAAGGCCGCGGCGAAGAAGACCGCGGCGAAGAAGAAGCAGGCGTAGACCCGGGTGGGGAACGTACGAATCGTTGGCGGCGGACTCGCCGGCAGTGAAGCCGCCTGGCAGGCCGCCTCGCTGGGTGTGGATGTCACGCTCTGCGAGATGCGGCCGGTGCGGCCGACGGCCGTGCACCAGACGGACCGGCTCGCCGAGCTGGTCTGCAGCAATTCGTTCCGCGGCGACAAACTCGACAACGCCGTCGGGCTCATCAAGGAAGAGATGCGCCGGCTCGGCTCGCTCATCATGCGCGTGGCCGACGAGGTGCGGGTGCCGGCCGGCGCCGCGCTGGCCGTCGATCGCCACCAGTTCGCCGAGCGCGTGACGGCCGAGATCACGGCGCATCCCCGCATCACGGTGGAACGCGCCGAACTGACGTCGATTCCCGAGTCAACGCCTGACTCACCGGTGATCATCGCGACCGGGCCGTTGACCTCCGATGCACTCTCGGCCGCCATTGCCGACTTCGTCGGCCGCGCGCACCTCGCCTTCTTCGACGCCATCAGCCCCATCGTGCTGGCCGAGTCGATCGACATGACCAAGGTGTTTCGCGCGTCACGATGGGGAAGATCGTTGGGGCCGAGGGTCCAGGGTCCGAGGGTCCAGGGTCCAGGGTCCGGCGAAATCCTCAATGCCGAGGATGGCGATTACCTCAACTGCCCCTTCACGAAGGACGAGTACATCGCCTTTCACCAGGCCATCGTCACGGCCGAGAAGACCGAGGGGCACGACTTCGACAACACGAAGTTCTTCGAGGGCTGCCTGCCGATTGAGGTGATGGCGCACCGCGGCGTGGATACGCTGCGCTTCGGCCCGATGAAACCCGCCGGCCTCGACGACCCGCGCACGGGGCGCTGGCCGTACGCCGTCGTGCAGCTGCGGCAGGACACGCTGGCCGGCGATCACTACAGCCTGGTCGGATTCCAGACGCAGATGAAGTGGGGCGAGCAGGCGCGGGTGTTGCGCATGATTCCCGGCCTCGAGCAGGCCGAGTTCGTGCGGTTCGGCATGATTCACCGCAACACGTACATCAACGGCCCGACCGTGCTGACCGAGACCTGGCAGACACGGCGCCGGCCGGACCTGTTGTTTGCGGGCCAGGTCTCGGGCGTCGAGGGGTACGTGGAATCGGCGGCCTCCGGGTTGCTGGCCGGACGCAACGCCGCGCGGCTGGCCCTCGGCCAAGCGCCGCTGGCCGCGCCCCGCGAGACCGCCATCGGGTCGCTGGCCTACTACGTGTCGCACGCCGACCCAGCGCACTACGACCCGACGAACATCACCTTCGGCATCATGCCGCCGCTCGACGCGCCACCCAAGGCCAAACACGACCGGCAGTTGGCCATGAGCGCCCGCGCGCTTGACGCGCTGGACCGCTGGATCTCAAGCTTGTGACGACACCCGACGTGTGATGCTCAAGGACCACATCCGCGAGTTCCTGCAGTTCCTCAAACTCAACCGGAACGCGTCGCCGCATACCGTCCGCGCGTACGACACGGACCTGACGCAGTTTCTGGAGCACACGGCCGGCATGGTGGGACTCAAACCCAGCCAGGTGCCGGCGGCCGGCCTCGACGCCGACGCCGTGCGCGCGTTCATGGATGAACTGCACGCGCGCGGGCTCAGCCGCGCGTCGGCGGCGCGGCGGCTGGCGGCGATTCGCGCGCTGGCGAAATACCTGGTGCGCGAGGGGGTGTTGACCGACGACCCGACGCAGCTGGTCGGCGCGCCGCGCAAGGAACAGCATCTGCCGGCGCACCTCGATCTGTCGCAGATGGATCGCCTGCTCGCGGTGCCCGACGGCTCCACCCGCGCCGGACGACGGGACCAGGCGATTCTGGAGTTGTTCTACGCCTCGGGCCTGCGCCTGAGCGAACTGGTGGGCCTGGACCTGGAGGACATCAATCTCTCCAGCCGCATGGCGCGCGTGAAGGGCAAGGGCGGCAAGGAACGCCTGGTGCCGTTCAACGCGAGTACGGCGTCGGCGATCCGCCGCATGCTCGACGATACGCGGCTGGTGGAGGAGGCGCCGCCGCTCCGCGCGTCGGCGCGGCCGGGCCGGCACAGCCGCGCGCGGCACGCGTTGTTCCTCAACCTGCAGGGCCGGCGGCTCACCGTGCGCAGTGTCGACCGCATCGTCCGCGACGCCGCGCGGCGCGCGGGTGTGCCGGGCACGATCAGCCCGCACGCCCTGCGGCACACCTTCGCCACCCATTTGTTGCAGGCCGGCGCCGACCTGCGCGCGATCCAGGAACTGCTGGGCCACGCGCGCCTGAGCACGACACAGCGCTACACACACCTCGACCTGGGACGCATCATGGAGGTGTACCGGGCGTCGCATCCGCGCGCGAAGGCCTGACGCGCGGATGTAGGATGTCGCGCATGCGTTCGCTCACGGTGGGAACCACGGCCAGCCGCGCGTTGTTGCTGGGGTGTGAGGAGCTTGGGCTCGACCGCCAGGCGCTGCTCGACGCGGCGGGGCTGACGATGGCGGCGGTGGAGGATCCGGACGGGCGGCTCACCGTGGAGCAGGTGGCCCGGCTCTGGAAGGCGGCCCTCGACACGTCCGACGACCCGAGCCTGGGGCTGCGGATGGCGCTGGCCGTGCCGTTTGGCGCGTACCGGGTGATTGATTTTCTGGCGGCCAGCGCGCCCACGGTCGGCGAGGGCATCATGCGCATGGCCCGCTACTTCCCGCTGGTCAACGCGGCGCTGGCCTGGGACATCACCCACGACGGTCCGCTCGTGAGGGTGACCCTCGAACAACCTGGCGCTCCGGAGGGGTTGCCCCGGTCGCTGGTGGAGTACGCGCTGATCGTTACGGTGCTCCACCTGCGCCATGCCGCCGGTGTGCGGTGGCCGCTGGTCGACGTGACCTGTACCTTTCCCGCGCCCCCGGACACCCGCGGCTACGAGGCGGCGCTGGGATGCCGCGTACGATTCGGCCAGCCGCGCAACGCCTTCGTGATGACCCGCGAAACGTGGGAACTGCCCAGCGGCGCCGCGTCCTGCGAATTACTCAAGACGCTGGAAGGTCACGCGGCCCGGATGTTGGCCAGCCTCGATGCCACCCGTGTCACGTCGACACGGGTGGCGGAGCTGATCGTCGAGGAACTCGAAGGCGGCGATCCGTCGCTGGCCCGCGTTGCGCGCCGCATGGCCCTGTCGCCGCGGACGCTGCAGCGCCGGCTGGCCGACGAGCAGACGACGTTTGCCGACGTGCTGGACGAGACACGCCGGCACGTCGCGCAGGCCTACGTGAAGGACCGCGGGTTGGCGCTCACCGAAGTGGCCTATCTGCTCGGCTTCTCGGAGCAGAGCGCATTCAGCCGGGCGTTCCAGCGCTGGTGGGGCATGCCTCCCAGTCAGTTCAGAAGCGCCGGAATACCCCTGCGGTAACCGAGACCTCCCGATGCAGGCCGCGTCCCCTGAACGTGGTCTGCTGCACCGGCGGACCGCTCAGCGACGACGGCTGGCCGGGCGTGGTGCTGAATTGAATCGCCGGACTGGTCAGCGTGGGCATCACACCCGGCGTGCCGTTCAGCCGCCGGCTGGGCGCCGCCTCGACCGTGACGTCGCGTGCACCCCCGGACCACGACACGGTGGCATCCACGCGCAGCCCGAACGCGCCACGCCGGTCCCACGCCGCGCCGGCGCCCACGGTGCCCACGGGCACGACGCGGGGCTGCCGGATCCGGATGGTGACCTCGTCGATCTCCTCCAGCGGCGCGTTCCCCGGCATCAGGCCCGCGTAGGTGCCGCGCAGGACCGCCGTGGGTGCGTCCTCGCTGTACCGGTCCGCGCCGCCGCCCAGCGACAGGTGTGACGTGAATCCACCACGGGTCCAGGCCGTCACGCGGACGGTGCCGGTCAGTCGCGTCTGCGCGGCCGATGTGCCCGACACGCGCCATCCTGACGAGACCTGGAGGTTGGTCAGGGGCGACGTCGACAGCCACGTCTGAAACGCCGCGCGGAACGACTCCGACGTCCGGTTCACCGCGCTGCTGAAGGCGTCCGTGAAGTCGAGCGGCGTCAGGCGCCGTTCGGCCGAGAGTTCGACCGTCACCCGATCGGTCAGCTGCCGCCCGATCCGGACGCCGCCGATGGCGCCGCTCCTGCGCGCGGCCGCCGCCGTGCCGAGCGCGGCGTCGAGCGGAACGACGTGGGGAAACACGATCCCCGAGAAGTCCGTGAACCGGTCGAGTGTGGTGTTGAGCAGCGTCGTGCCATCCCCGAACTGCCATGACGACACGCGACGGCTGGGCCGCCCCGACGCCAGGGCGAACGGCTCGCCTTCGGGAAACCGTGTGTCCGCCGTCCCGCGCGCCGAATCGGCCGGTCGGGAGGCGCCGCCGAACACCTCGACGGTCCACCGCCGGTCGTCACGGCCGCCCGGCGTCTGCGCCTGCGCCGTACCGGCCGTCATCAGCAGGGCTCCGAGAGTGATGCCCAGCGCTCGAGTGATAGATGTCTTCGTCATACGTGCCTCCCTGGCGTGTGCGCCAACGGGACTCACTGTATGAACGACCGGCCTCGCGGGGATTGACGCGGGGCGCCAATCCCTTGACGTGCCGCGCCACGTCCGGGGCTACACCGCCACCGATTCGTGCGGGTCGTGGGCGGCGCGACGCGACCGGGGGATCTCGATGTTGAGAATCTTGATCTTGTAGTTCATCACGCGCGGGCTGATGCCCAGCAGGTCGGCGGCGTCCTTCTGGATCCAGTTGGACATCTTCAGCGCCTCGACGACGGCCTGCCGTTCGATCTCCTCGAGCGGAATGCCCGTCGGCGGAATCTTCACGACCGGCGCGCGATCGCCGGATGCCGTGGTGGTCTGTTCGCCAATCTGCAGATCCCCCAGCGTCACCATGTGTCCGTCGGTCAGCAGCACGGCGCGCTCGATGACGTTCTCGAGTTCGCGGATGTTGCCCGGCCAGTGATGCCGCATCAGCACCTTCAACGCATCCGGGTGAATGGCGTCGACCTTCTTCTTCAGTTCCCCCGAGTACCGGCGCACGAAGAACTCGGCCAGCGCCGGGATGTCGTCCTTGCGATCCCGCAGCGGCGGCATCTCCACCGACACGACGTTGAGGCGGTAGAACAGGTCCTCGCGGAACCGCCCTTCGGTCACCATCTGGGACAGGTTGCGATTGGTCGCCGTGATGATCCGCACGTCCACGCGCAGCGTGCGGGTGCCGCCCAGCCGCTCGAACTCGTGTTCCTGCAGGACCCGCAGGATCTTGGCCTGCGTGCTCGGGCTCATGTCGCCCACCTCGTCGAGGAACAACGTGCCGCCGTCGGCCTGCTCGAAGCGGCCGATGCGCTGCTTGTCGGCGCTGGTGAACGCGCCCTTCTCATGGCCGAACAGTTCGGACTCGAGCAGGTTCTCCTGCAGCGCCGCGCAGTTCACCTTGACGAACGCCTTGCTGGCGCGCAGCGAGTTGTGGTGGATCGCGCCGGCGATCAGCTCCTTGCCGGTGCCGGTCTCGCCCTTGATCATCACCGTCGAGTTGCTGCGGGCGACCTTCGAGACGATGCCCAGCACCTGCTTGAGCGCGCCGCTGGCGCCCACGATGCGATCGAAGTCGTAGTTCTCCTGCTGCGCGTGCCGCAGGTAGTCCACCTGATGTTTGAGCCGGCGCACCTCGATGGCCTTCTCGATCTTGAGCTCCATCTCCTCGATCTCGAAGGGCTTCTGCACGAAGTCCACCGCGCCGATCTTCATGGCTTCGACCGCCGTGTTGATCGACCCGAACGCGGTCATCAGGATGACCGCCGCATGCGGCTGCAGCCGCGTGGCCGTGCGCAACACGTCCATGCCGTCCGCGCCGCCCATGCGCAGGTCCGTCAGCACGACGTCGAACTGGCTGTCCTGCAGGCGCTCGATCGCTCCGGTGCCGTTGGCCGCCTCCTCGACGTCGTGGCCCGCATTGGTCAGCGCCTTGACCAGGCCCTTGCGCAGTGAATCGTGATCGTCAACGACGAGAATTCGTCCCATGGGTGTGCTCCAGCAGATAGTCCGGCGCCGGGATCACCGGCAACGTGACGCGAAACGTGGTGCCGCGGCCGGGGGCCGACGCGGCGTCGATGATGCCGTCATGGGCGTCCACGACCTTGCGGACGATGGACAGGCCCAGCCCGGTGCCTTTGGGCTTGGTCGTGAAAAACGGGCTGAAGATGCGTTCGAGGTCGTCTTCGGAAATCCCCGGCCCGTGGTCGCGGACTTCGATCCGCACCTGCGCGGGCAGCGGCCGACCGGCGCTGCCCGGCTCGGCGTCCTCGGGCACGAGCGACGCGCGGACATCCACGCGCGGCGGCTGCCCGGTCTCGTCCATCGCCTCAATCGCGTTGGTCATGAGGTTCGTGAAGAGCTGGCGCAGCTGATTCGGGTCCGCCAGCAGCAGCGGCACATCGCCATCAACCTGCACCTGGACGTGCTCGGCGCCGCGATCGAGACTCGTCACCGCGTCCCGGATGACCTCTCCGAGCGCCACGCGCTCCACCTGCAGCCGGATGGGCCGGACGAACTCGAGGACCTCGACGACGATGGCGTTGGCCATCTTCGATTCCTTGATGATGTCGCCCAGCGTTTCCATCGCCTCGGGCCGGTCCGTCAGCTGCCGGCGCAACACGCCCGCCATGACTTCGATCGAGGCCAGCGGATTCTTGACTTCGTGCGCGATGGCGGCGGCCATTTCACCCAGCGTCGCCAGGCGGTCGCGCAGGCGCTCGCGTTCTTCGAGCTGTTCCACGCGCGTCAGGTCCTTGAAAAACAGCGTCAGCCCCACCTGCCGCCCCTCATCGTCGTGGATGTGCGAGAGGGTGTAGCCGATGGCGCGGCCCGTCTTGCGCAGCCGCAGTTCCGCGCGGTTGGGCAGGTCGGTCGTGTCAAAGGCCGTCTGCAGCACACGCACGACTTCGGGACAGTCCTGCAGGACGTCCTCGTAGCGTTTCCCGACGTCCGAGTCGCCGGCCTGCAGGCCCAGCACGCGATAGGCGATGTCGTTGATGGCCGCGATCCGGCCGTCGCGCGAAATCGCGAGTACGCCGTTGCGCAGGTTCATGACGAGGTGCCGGAAGAACCGGTCCGTCAAGTTGGCGGCCGCCGACGCAGGCGCACGTCGAGGGCGTGTCGAGGTCGCCCGCGCGGGCGACGCGCGGTGTTTCGGGGCGGACGAAAGAGGCATCGGCGATTCCTGCATCAGCGCGGCCCGGACACGTTCGCAAGGGCCGTACCGACGTGTGTGTCACCTCAACGACCACAAAAATGTCAGTTGGGCTGCGCCCCGGACCATCCGAGGCCGGTGGATCATTACAAAAACAGCCAAATATTACAAAGATGTTATTCCTGGAGGCCTTCCCAGGTGTTCATCAGGTCGCCAACTTCCCACATCAGGGTCTGGTGGCGGGCCACCGCCGCCTCGGCGGCGGGTCGGTCGTCGTAGAACGCGGGGTCGGCCATGCGGGCCTCGAGGGCCTTGATTTCCGCCTCGTGCGCCGCGATGCGCGCTTCGAGGTCGGCGATCCGGGTTTCGCGTTCGGCCTGCGCCCGGCGCGCCTTGCGCGCGTCGGCATCGGCCTTTTTCTTCGCCTCGTAGTCCTGAGGCTGGGGCTTGCCCGCCGGAGCCTTGGCGGCGGTGGGCTCTGGAGTGGTGGGGCGCTGCGGCTTGCTGGCCGGCGCCTTGGCGGCGGGTGCGGGGGTGGGCGTGTCGCGGTGTTGCTTGCTCCACAGGTATTCGGCGTAGGTGCCGGGGTAGATCACCACGTCGCCGTGGCCCACCTCGATGATCTTGGTCGCGAGCCGGTCGACGAAGTAGCGATCGTGCGACACGAAGATCAGCGTGCCGCCGAAGTCGGCGAGCGCCTCGAGCAGGACGTCCTTCGAATCGAGATCGAGGTGATTGGTCGGTTCGTCGAGGAGCAGCGTGTTGGCGGGCCGCAGGAGCATGCGCGCGACGGCCAGGCGCGTCCGTTCTCCGCCCGACAAGACGCCCGCCTTCTTGTAGATGTCATCGCCGGCAAACAGGAATCCGCCGAGGATGTTGCGAATCATCGGGACCATGCCCACCGGGGAGTCCGCTTCCAGCGTCTGGTAGACGGTGCGCGTCGGTTCCAGGGTGTTCGCCTCGTCCTGCGCGAAGTACTGCATGACGACCTGATGCCCTTCGCGGCGTGATCCCTGGTCGGGCGCCTCGGCGCCCGAGAGCATCCGCATCAGCGTGGACTTGCCGGCGCCGTTGGGCGCGACCAGCGCGATGCGATCGCCGCGTTCGATGTGCAGCGAGAGATCGCGAAACACGACGTTGTCGCCGTAGGCCTTGCGCACGTGCGACAGTTCCAGGACCATGCGGCCCGACTTGGGGCAGGTCGGAAACGTGAAGTGCACGCGCTTGCGTTCGGGCGGCACCTCGATGATCTCGACCTTCTCGAGCATCTTGATGCGGCTCTGCACCTGCGCGGCCTTGGTGGCCTGGTAGCGGAACCGATCGATGAACGCGCGCATGCGCGCGTTCTCCTCGTCCTGCTCCTGTTTGGCCTTGCGCAGCCGCTCCATGCGCGCGTCGTACTCGACCAGATACTTCGAGTAGGTCCCGACGTAGTCGGTGATGGTGCGCAACGACAGGTCGGCCACCTTGGTGACGACCGCGTCGAGGAAATAGCGATCGTGTGAGACGAGGATGACCGGGTGCGGGTAGGCCACCAGGTACTCTTCGAGCCAGTTGCGGGCGTCGAGGTCGAGGTGGTTGGTCGGTTCGTCGAGCAGCAGCAGGCCCGGCCGGCGCAGCAGCAACGTGGCCAGCGCGATGCGCATCTGCCAGCCGCCGGAGAACGCCTCGGCGGGTTTCTGGTGATCGGCCCGCGCGAACCCGAGGCCGTCCAGCACCTGCGTGACGCGCAGATCGATGCTGTGGCCCTCTTCGTGCCGGAAGTACTCGGTCAGGTCGTGGTACCGCTCGAGCAGCCGCTCGTGTTCGCCGTCCGGCAGCTGGGGATCGGCCAGCGCGTGTTCGATGCGATCGATCTCGGCGCGGGCGTCCAGCAGCGGTTTGAACGCCTGGGAGACCTCGTCCACCAGGGTGCGCCCGCTGTGCGCGAGGCCGTCCTGCGGCAGGTATCCCACCGTCAGCCCCGAGGGCCGGATGATCACGCCCGAGTCGGGTTCGTCCAGCCCCGCCAGCATGCGCAGCAGCGTGGTCTTGCCGGCGCCGTTCGGGCCGCACAACCCCACGCGTTCGCCGGCCGACACCTGCCAGGTGACGTTGTCGAGCAGGACACGTTCGCCAAAACGTTTGGTGAGGCCGGACAGCTGAATCATGGGTCGGACGGGTGGCCCGGCGCGGGCCCGGCGCGATCAGGCCTCGGCGGCCGGAACCGGTTCGCCGAGCGCGCGCGCGGCCGCCGCCAGGATGCGCGGCAGGCGGAAGGGTTTGGTCAGGTACCCGGCGACCCCGAGGTTGATGGCCTCGATGGCGCTGGCCTCGGTGGAGTAGCCGGTGATGATGATGACCGGCAGATCGGGCGCGGCGCGGCGCGCCTCGCGAATGACCGAGAGGCCGTCCATGCCGGGCATTTTCAAATCCGTAATGAGCAGGTCGTATTCGACGGCCCGCAGACGGTCAATGGCCGAGGCGCCATCGGGCGCGGCATCGACGTCGTAGTCGGCCATGGTCAGCGTCTTGCTCAGCAGATCGCGCACCGCCTGCTCATCGTCGACCACGAGGATGCGGGGACGGTCGCCGGGCCGATCCTTCTCGGAGCGGCCGGCCTGGCGGCTGGAGTCGAGCCAGGCGTCGATGTCGCGCTTGCGGAACCGCCACTGCCGGCCCACCCGGACCGCCGGAATCTTTCCCGCTTTGATGAGGCGGTAGACCGTCCGCAGGTTGACCTGCAGGTAGTCCAGCACCTCCTCGGTCGTCAGAAAGTGATCGTCGGCCATCGCGATGGGCCAGTCTAGCACGTGGGATTACACTGGGTTGTACCGGACCCGTACAGACTGCCAGCCGCCGCCCGCCGTCCTAATCCCCGAAGGCCGGTGAGACAACCCGGATGGTGGCGGCCTTCACGTGACGGGCCCCTGCACCCATGACGTCAGACGAAGAACTGGTCGCGCGCGCGACCGCCGGAGATCAGGACGCCTTCAACCAGCTGGTCAAGCGCTGGGAGCGGCCGATCTTTGCCCTGGCCTATCGCACCCTGGGCCGGGAAGAGGAAGCGCGCGACGTCGTGCAGGACGCGTTCCTGCGGGCCTATCGCGGCCTGAAGGGATTCAAGGGCGAGGCGAAGTTTTCGTCGTGGCTCTACCGCATCACGTTGAATCTGTGCCGGGACTGGGTGCGCAAGGAACGGCGGGCGCCGGTGTCGCAGCCGCCCGAAGGGGTGGACGCGGTCGACCTGGCCGATGAGCAGGCCGCGCCGACCGAGTCGGTGGAGGATTTGGTGGCGCGCCGGGAGATGTCGGCGGCCGTGCAGCTGGCGATGGCCGAGCTGCCCGAGGAGCAGCGGACCGCGATCATGCTGAAGGAGTATCACGGGCTGACGTTCCAGGAGATCGCCGAGATGCTGGATTGCCCCTTGAGCACGGTGAAGACCCGGCTCTATCAAGGGCTGTCGGTGTTGCGCCGGCGCCTCGAGCGGCAGCAGGCCGAGGTGGCCAGCCTGCGACGCGCGACCTGGGAAAGTACGTCGAGTTGAGCAACGAGGACAGAACAACCATGTGCGACCAGCGTGAACGTCTGATCGAATACCTCTACGAGGAAGCGGCGCCCGACGAGCGCCGGCGCGTGGAGACGCATCTGGAGGCGTGCGGCGAGTGCCGCGCCGAGATGCGCGCGTTCCGCCGCGTGCGCGAGGATCTGCTTGCGTGGGAGGTGCCCGAGACCTCGTCGGTGTGGACGCCGTTTGCGCCCGTCGCCGCGGTGCCGTGGCATCGCCAGGTGCCGGCGTGGGCGATGGCTGCGGCCGCGGGCCTCATGTTCGTGCTGGGCACGGCGGGCGGGTTCGTGGCGCAGGCCGCGTTCACCCGGCCCGCGCCGGTGTCGAGCGCCGCCGTGACGCCGGCGCCCGCGGTGCCGTTGCCGGTGCCCGACCCGTCCGCCACGAGCGATCGGGCGGCCACCCCGGTCTCGTTGTCCAACGACGAGGTGCTGGCCCTGGTGCGGGGCGAACTGTCGCGCCTGCAGCGCGTGAGCGCGTCGGCCCACGAGGGTGACGCCGAGGCGCTGGTGGCGAAGGCCGCCGAACAGCAGTGGGCGCGTGTCTACGAGTACCTCCGCCTGTCGGCCGAGGAACGCATGCTCGAGCGGAAAGGGTACGACGAACGCATCAGCCGGCTGGCGATGCAGTTGGATGGCGTACAGCAGGCCGTCGCGGTGCTCGTGCAGCAGCAGACGGCGAAGGGGCAACAGTAATGCGACCCGAAGGAGCCCGTGTGGTGACGCGAATGGTGGTCGTGGCGGTGGTGGCCGCGTCGGCGGTGACGCTCGGCGCGCAGACGCGCAGCGACGCGCAGGCGGCCGAGACGCAGATTCAGCAGCGCCGGTATCAGTTCCAGCAGATGGAAGTGCTGCTCGAAAACGCGGCGCGGCAGGGCGCCCAGGAAACGGTGATGCGCGCGCAGATGGCGCTGCCGCTGGGCACGTTGTTCATGGGCCGGGCGCACGCCAAGGGGTTTCCGCTCGACGGCTACGGCGTGGTGTTCGACATCGAGATTCCGATCATTCTGGAAAGCCAGGTGCTGCTGAGCCAGATGGCGCCCACGCCCGATCGTCTGCCGCCGGCGGGCCCCGGGGCCCGGCCCGTCTCGGGCGGAGCGACCGGGACGACCCGCGCGACCGGCGTGGTGCCCGACGACCCCACGGACCGGTCGCCGGTGGTCACCGATCCGTTCCTGCGCGATCCGAACGCGTTTTATCGCACGGCGGTGCGCGACAAGCTCGTGGATGTGATGATCGAGTATTCGCGTCCGCTCGGCATCGCCGACACCGAATGGCTGTCGGTCGTCGCGCGCAGCGAAGAGGATCCCGGCCGTGGTCTGCAGGACGATTCCCGCACGTTGATCCTCCGAATCAAGGGAGCCGATCTGGCCGCGTTCCATGCGGGCAAACTGACGCGTGACGAGATCAAGAAGCGGGTCGTCGAGTCGCAGTTCTGAGCTACAATCGCCCGGGATGTTTCGACGGATGCTGACGACCCGGGCGCTCGCGTGCGCGCTGCTCGGCGCATCGCTGCTGCCGGCGGCCGGGTGCAACCAGGTCGATCTGGCGACGGCCCTCACCATGGAGGAACTGACCTCCGGCTACTACGATGCCGGGGTCACCGAACTGGGCGCCAACAAGCTCGTGCCCAGCCTGACGTTCCGCCTGAAAAACGCCTCGGCCGAGTCGGTGAATGCCATCGACCTGGTCGTGTTTTTCTGGGGCGTGGAGTTCGAGGAGCCCAAGGAACTCGACGAGATCATCCTGCGGGCCATCGGCTCCGACGGCCTCGCGCCCGGGACGGCCACGGAGCCGATCGTCGTGCGGTCCAAGCAGGGGTTTGCGCTGGAACAGCAGGCGCGCAGTGAACTCTTCAATCACCGGCTGTTCCGCGACGTGACGGCCAAGATCTTCCTCAAGCGTGGCGGCCGGCTCGTGCCCTTCGGCGAGTACACGATCGAACGCCGGCTGCTGCTGGCTCCGCCCACAGGTCCGGCCGCTCTGTGACGGCCTCGTCGACGCCGGCCGCGCCCGGCCACGCCGCGCCTTCGCTCGAGCGCCGCCTGGGGCCGCTCGATGCGGCGGCCATCATCGTGTCCAACGTCATCGGGGGCGGCATCTTCTACGTGCCGGTCCTCGTGGCCGGCCTGGTGCCCTCGGCCGTCGGCATGCTCGGCGTCTGGATGCTCGGCGGCGTGCTCGTGTTCGCCGGCGCGCTGGCCTACGCCGAACTGGCCGCGCTGCGCCCGCGGTCGGGCGGCGAATACGTCTACCTGCGCGAGGCGTTCGGGCCCGTGGCCGCCTTTCTGACCGGCTGGACGTCCTTTGTCGCCGGGTTCTCCGGCGCCATTGCGGCCACGGCGCTGTTCCTGGCCGAAGCCGTGGGCCGGTTCGTGCCGGCCGCCGCCGATCGCACGCCGCTGCTCACCATTCCGCTGCCGCTGGCGCCGCTGGTGCTCACCAACCAGACGATCGTCGCGCTGGCCGCCATTGCCGCGCTGTCGTTCATCCACATGCGCGGGCTGGGCCCCGGCCGCCTGGTCCACAACTTTCTCGCGGGCCTGAAGGTCTCGGGCATCCTCATCTTCATCGCGCTCGGCCTGGCGCTGGGATCCGGATCCTGGGGCAATCTGTCGAGCTCGCACGAGGTGATGACGCCGGCCACCGGGTGGCTGCTGGCGCTCATTCCCATCATGTTCAGCTACTCGGGCTGGAACGCCGCCGCGTACGTCGCCGAGGAGATTCGCGACCCCGGCCGCAACGTGCCGATCGCCCTCGGCCTGGGCACCGCGGCGGTCGTCGCCATCTACGTCGCGCTCAACATGGTGTACCTCTACGCGATGCCGCTGGCCGATCTGGCCGTGGTGCCCGACGGCCGGCTGACCGACACGGTGGCCGAGCGGCTCTTCGGGTTCGTCGCCGGCAACGTGATTCAGCTGTTCACGATCGTCAGCGTCGCCGCCAGCATCAGCGCGATGGTGCTGGCCGGGCCGCGGGTCTACTTCGCCATGGCGCGCGACGGCGCGTTCCTGCCGTCGGTGGCGCGTGTGCATCCGCGGTACCGCACGCCGGCACGCGCCATCTGGGCGCAGGCGGGCTGGAGCGCCGTGCTCGTGTTGTCGTCGACGCTGTCGGGCCTGGTCAACTACACGGGATTTGCCATCGTGTTGTTCTCGGGCATCGCCGTCGCCGCGTTGTTCGTCCTGCGCTGGCGTGAGCCCGGCGCCGAACGGCCCTTCAAGGCCTGGGGCTATCCCTACGCGCCCGCGGTGTTCGTGGCAGCCTCAGCCGCGATGATCGTGCACCGGCTGTGGACCGAACCCAGCCAGACACTCTACGGCCTGATCATCATCGTGGCCGGAGCCCCGCTGTACTACCTGTTCGCGAGACGCGGTCTGTAGGCGCGAGACATCGGGCGTCAGTTCGACCAACAGTCAGACCGGCGCAGGCCCTTGACATTTCAACCGGGGGGGGGGGGGATAATCCGCCTCCAACTCGCGTTCGACAGGAGGGTCAATGGGCGGAACACGTTCTTGGCATAAGACGGTTCGGTCTGGAAGTGTCGTCCTGTTCTGCGTGGCGCTGGGGATCGTCAGCCAACAGGTTCGCGCCGACGAAGAGCAGATTCGGACGTGTACTGCCGCAAGTACACCGCAGTGCTACGCGTCGTGTGAGACGGCATCGCCGGCTGGTTGTTCTCAGGTGTGCTCAGCTTGTGGCGAAGGTTGGGTTCCAAACCCCAGCAATCCAGGTGGCGATGTCTTCACCGGCCTTGGCGGTAATTGCGACCCGATGTGTGGGCTCTCGGCGCCGTGTTGTGCCTGGCGCACGTGCGGGTGCCGAGAATCGCTGGAATGAGCTGACTCCGTTACGCCATGACGCATCGGCGTTTGGGACGTTCTGTTGAAATCGCACGCACATCACTTGACTGGCTCGCGTCAGTCGCGATGGTGGCGTTGGCACTTGGACTCCTGACGGGGCACGTCAACATCACTGTCGGGAGGAACGGCGCTGGTGCGGGACGTGTCCCTGGTCCAGCCTTGCCCGCAGAACCGGTCGACTTGGATGGCATACGAATCGGCCAGCAGGACGCCAGCGCAGTTGTCATCCTCTTCTCGGACTTTGAGTGTCCGTTCTGCCGTCAGTTTGCCACCGATACGTGGCCAACGTTGTTGGACAAGTACGTGCGGAGCGGCCGCCTTCAGGTCGTCTTCCGCAACCTCCCCCTGACTGCGATCCACCCCAAGGCTGCCGACCTTGCCGCCATTGCGACTTGCGCGGCGGACCAAGGGGCATTCGAAGCCGCGCACGATCGCATCTTCGTTCACTCGACGAGGAAGACGGACACCATTCGACCCTCGGACCTTGCCGACCTCGGACTTGACCAAGCTGCTCTTGACGCCTGCGCGCTCTCAACGGGACCAGCAAGAGTGGAGCGCGACCGCGACCTAGCTGGAACACTTGGAATCTCTGGGACGCCCACCCTGCTGTTTGGCCGGTTGACGACAGATGGCAAGGCACGCGTCCTACTTCGTCGAGATGGCGCGGTGTCGCTGAACGAGATCGAGGCAATCTTGGCGCGCTCGCTCTCGGTTGATCCCTGACGAGGGTGACTTGACGGCACTAAGCGTTCGCGTGATGGCGTGTCTGGCTGGGTTGATCAGCGTGACGAACCAGCAGACTCCACCTCCGTTGCCTTCGTGGGTGATAGCGCCAGTGTGTCGCCTGTCATCTGTCGGCTCGGCTGAAGCGACAACTATCGATCCTGGCTCTGTGAAGTTGGCTTGTGGCGGCGATCCGGTGACGTTGTCATGTGATGCTCGCAATGCGGTTTCCTTCGATCTTGATCGGAGCCAAGTCTGCCAGTTGACCGGACTGCCCTGGACTCCCGCGAGAACTGTGGTGCTGACGGCGCCCGGTGCGATGATTGAAGCGTTGGAAGTCGACGCCGATGGCAACCAAATAGCGATCGCGAGTCGCCGCCTCAGTGGTGATGGCGCGTTGAAGGTTCCCGCAGATCGAAGCGGACTCATCCGAGTAATTCGCGATGAGATGTCGCCGGTTACTCTGGAAGTACCACGCGACGTCGAGGGTTCGATGGACGTGCCGTCGCCGGTTGTCGGTGGCGAAGTGTTCGTCGGAGTTGCGAACCAGAGGTTCGCGCCGGTCACGTTTCGGCTCGATCAAGCAGGTCGGAAGCATATGGCGGCTGTTCACGGCCAACGATGGGCTGCCGCGTCCGGCCTGGCGCCTGGTGTTTACCGAGTGACGCCGATCTACCGAGGCGGCCACGCAGGTCGCTCGCAGTCGGTCGAGGTGCGTTCGGGTGCGACGACAGTCATTCGGTTCATGCGCCAGGCCCTCGGGGCCCTCGATGTTGAGGCCGAACCGCCGTTATGCAATCAGGCGCCCTGGGTTCATCTGACCCGTTCCTCCATCACTTCCAGTGGGCGCGCCGAGATGGAAGTCGTCCGGTCGGAGATGAGCTCAACGTGCACCCTGAGGATCGAAGGATTGGAAGCGGGCGACTACCTGGTCCGATTCGTAAACCGGACCACCGGGGCGCTCGCGCAATCGCCCGCGCACATCGCCCCAGGAGAGGTCACGGTCGCGCGCGGATTGGCGACAGGCGTCCGGGTACTTGGAACAGTTACCCGCGATGGCCGGGCCCTGGTCGGAGTCGTCGACGTGGTCCTCTCCCTGGAGGGGCAGCGTCTCGATGCCGAGGTTGCGCGAGCGCGAGTCCTTCCGGGAGGTGCCTTCGAGTTGACCGTTCCCGAACCTGGCACGTACGTCGCCAAGCTCGAAGTCAATGGAATGGCATCGCTCGGTTCAGAGCGACCGGTTGTCTTGTCAACTGGTGTGCAGCGACTGGACTGGGTGGTCCATCCGGGAACCATCAGTATCGATATTCGTGGATGGGGACGGGAGTCGCCGGTGCTCCTCACGTTCCGCAGAGTAGGCGACGACGTGACCGGGCTCGTGGGGACCGGTCGAGTGATACAGACTCATGAAGACCTTCCGATCGCGATTCCAGGACTTCCGCCTGGTCGTTTCGAAGTGTCGGCGCGCCAGCAACTGCCATCCCGGCTCGAACTGGTCAGTGGCCGCCGGACTCTTGAGATTTCGGAGCACGATCCGACCGTCCGGCTGACGCTCGAGCTCCGCCGATACGAGGCGGAGCTTGAAGTCATCGGGCCAGATGGCCAGAGGGTGGCGGCGGCGACCGTGACGCTTGGCGAAACCGACTCGATTCGTCGTATCGAGCCGGGGCTCTTTTCGCTGTCCGGTTCGAACGTTGATCCCGGTGCCCCAGTGATGATTTCGGCTCTCGGGCTCGCGCCTGCCTGTGTATCTGCGCCTGACGGCGGACGCCTGCAGGTCAGACTCCATTCCGGCGTGAGTTCCCGGATTACCTTCACGGAGCCGCCCGTCGGCTTACGCAGCGTCGTCGGCAGGCTTTCGTGGCCGGGCTTGGCGTGTGACCTGCCAGCTGATCGCTTTCCGGCCGAGCTGCTGTCAGTGAATGAGCGCAACGGAGCAATGACGTTCAGGCTCGGGGGACTTCCACCTCAGGTTCGAGTCTCGTTGACTGTTGGCGGCTCTGGCCTGCCAACCGTGGCGACCTCTTTCACCGCTGGCGAAGAGGCGTCTCTTTCGCTCAAGGTGTTCCGCCGAGGCCCCTGAGCGGGAGCGTCCTTCCCCTGCGCAGCAGCACCGCCAGCGTCGCCAACGCCAGCGCGCCATCGGTCGACGCGAAGATCAGGTAGGCCACCGGCGCGCCATACCAGACGTACTCCAACACGAAGACCACCGCGCCCGCGCCCTTGAGCAGGGGGCCGAAGATCCACAGGTAGGCGCGGTGCTGCGAGGGGTTGCGCATCGGCGCGAGATACCCGAGGCCGACACACACGAGCAACAGACCGGAGATGGTGACGAACGTGCGCGGTTCGGGCACCGGCACACCGAACAGGGCGGCAAAGCGGTCGGTCGCCGCGAGCAGGGCGAGCCCGATGGCGAGGTCGTAGGCGCAGGAGATGCCCGCGACGACCGACTGCTGCCGCGCCGCGCTCACTGAATCTTCTTGAGCGTGGCGCGAATGGTCTGGGTCTTGCCCGCTTCCACCGTGATCTTCGGCGTGAAGGTCTCGTATCCGTCGGCGCGGATCTCGATGACGTGGTCCGCCACGGTGAGCTTCAGGTGGCCCGTCAGGCCGTCAAAGTCGTCGACCACGCCCACCAGCGCGCCGTCCACATACACGCGGGCGTTCGCCGGCGAAATCCGCAGCCGCACCGATCCGGTGGGCTCGGCCTCGTCTTCGTCGCGGCTGCCGGACCCCCCGCCGTACGACGAGGTCGTCGCGCCGCCCCACGGATCACACAGCCAGTAGCCCACGCCGTAACACCACGGGTCGTACGGGTTGTACCAGGCGCCGTAGCGATACATCGAGTACCGCGAGACGCCGTACCGCCACGGGTCAAACGACACGTAGCCGTAGCCGAACCCGCCGTAATACCAGGGATACCAGCGGCCCCACGGGCTGAACGGGTCAACCGGGAAGTACAGGTTGTAGTTGGGCGGGACGTAGCCGAACGGCCGCTCCATCGCCGTGCCGACCGTCGGCCGGTCGCCACGCGACCGCGAACCGATGACCGGCGCGCCGGCGCCGGCGCCCGTGTAGTCGCCCGTCCGGGTGACCGCCGAACCGCCGGTGCTGCGCGTGGTGCCGGGGCCCGCGTATCCGTCGCCGCCGCGCGACGAGGTTGACCCGCCGCGTGTGGACGACGAGGACGATGGCCGGCGTGAATCCGTCGGGAACGACGGCAACACGACCCGGCTGTCGCCGCCCCGTGACACCGTTTCGCCGCCGGACGAACCCGAGGAGCCGGACGATCCCGAGGACCCCGCGGATCCGGAGCTCGAGGAGCCCCCGGTTCGAGGAATGGCCGTCTGGGCTTCAGTCAGGACCGGCAGGGCCAAGGTGGCCGTGACAGCCGCCACGATGAGCGAGCGGGAATATCGCACCATAGATCAGTCTCCTGGGCAGGCAAACTCTCGCTGGCTGGCTACTGCAACAATTCTGCCATACCTGTCCCCATCCCTGCCGGGCGTGTTTGGGCGGCGTTCCGCGGCCGTGTCGCCCCGGGGGGCCGGGCGGTGCCCTCCGCGAGGGACGGTCCGGACGGTCCCCGCTTTCGTATACGATGCCGAACTGGCCATGTCGAACACCCACGCCACCACCGTGCTCGCCCTTCGTCATCAGGGAAAGGTGGTGATGGCCAGCGACGGCCAGGTCACCCTGGGCCAGACGGTCGTCAAACACGGCGCCCGGAAGGTGCGGCGGCTCTACCAGGACCGCGTGCTGGCCGGGTTTGCCGGCTCGGCGGCCGACGGCTTCGCGTTGTTCGGCCGCTTCGAGTCGAAGCTCGAAGCGCACCGCGGCAACCTCGAGCGCGCGTCGGTCGAGCTGGCCCGCGACTGGCGCACCGACCGCGCGCTCCGTCGTCTCGAAGCGATGCTGCTGGTCGCCGACCCCGCGTCGATGTATCTGCTGTCGGGTACCGGCGATCTCATCGAGCCGGACGACGGCATCATGGGCATCGGGTCGGGCGGCGCGTATGCGATGGCCGCAGCGCGCGCGCTGGTGGCCCACTCGACGCTCACGCCGCGGGCCATCGTCGAGCAGGCGATGGGCATTGCCGCCGACATCTGCGTCTACACCAACGCCCGTCTGACACTGGAAGAGATCTGATGAACACGCTCACGCCACGGGAGATCGTGGCTGAACTCGACAAGTACGTCGTCGGCCAGTCGAAGGCCAAACGCGCCGTGGCGATCGCGCTGCGCAACCGGTACCGGCGGCAGCGCCTGCCGAAGGACATGGCCGACGATGTGGCGCCGAAGAACATCCTGATGATCGGGCCCACCGGCGTCGGCAAGACCGAAATCGCGCGCCGGCTCGCGCGGCTGGCGCAGTCGCCGTTCCTGAAGATCGAGGCGTCGAAGTTCACCGAGGTCGGCTACGTGGGCCGCGACGTCGAGTCGATGGTGCGCGACCTGGTCGAGATTGCCGTCAAGATGGTGCGCGAGGAGCGCGAACGCGAAGTGCGCGCGCGCGCCGAGCAGGCCGCCGAAGAGCGGCTGCTCGACCTGCTGCTGCCCCCGCCGCCGCCGGCCACCGGCGCGGGGTTCGGCGCCGCGTCGACCGAGGCCGCGCTCGCGCGCGACCACGCGAGCGCCACGCGCGAGAAACTGCGCGAGCAGCTGCGCGCCGGCCGGCTCGATGCGCGCGTGGTCGAACTCGACGTGGCGCAGAAGACCATGCCGTCCTTCGAGGTGATCGCCGGGTCGTCGATCGAGGAGATCGGCGTCAACCTGCGCGACATGATGCCCGGCATGTTCCAGGGCCGGACGCGGCGGCGCTCGATGCCCGTGCCCGAGGCGCGCGAACATCTGATCGCCGAAGAAGCGCAGAAGTTGATCGACATGGAGGGGGTGGCCAAGGCGGCGATCGACCGCGTCGAGAACTCCGGCATCATCTTCCTCGATGAAATCGACAAGATTGCGGGCAAGGAGGGCAGTCACGGCCCCGATGTCAGCCGCGAAGGCGTGCAGCGCGACATCCTGCCGATCGTCGAGGGGACGACGGTGAACACCAAACACGGGATGGTGAAGACGGACCACGTGTTGTTCATCGCGGCCGGCGCGTTCCACGTCTCGAAGCCGTCGGACCTGATTCCCGAACTGCAGGGCCGGTTTCCGATTCGCGTCGAACTCGAGGCCCTGGGCCGCGACGAATTCGTGCGCATCCTCACCGAGCCCCGCAGCGCGTTGATCACGCAATACGTCTCGCTCATGGCGACCGAAGGCGTCACCCTGGTGTTCACGCCCGAGGCCATCACGCGCGTGGCGGAACTGGCGACGCTGGTGAACGAACGAACGGAGAACATCGGGGCCCGGCGGCTGCACACCGTGATGGAACGGCTGCTCGACGAGGTGTCCTTTCACGCGCCGGATCTTGAGGGGCAGACCCTCACGATCGATCCGGCTTATGTGGATCGCATGCTGGCGGACATCGCCAAGAGTGACGATCTCTCCAGGTACATCCTGTGAGCCGCCTGCGACGAGCCGCGATCGCGGCCGGCCTGCTACTCCCGCTGGCGGCGGCCTGCGGACAAAAGGGCCCGCCGCTGCCGCCGCTGCGGCCGCTCCCGGTGGCGCCCAGCGATCTGAGCGCCCGGGTGGTGGGCGACCGCGTCACCCTGCAGCTCCGCGTTCCCTCGACCAGCCAGGATCCCGAGGCGCCGGCCATGGTGGCGCGCGTGGACATCTACGCCTACTCGGCGCCGTTTGGCGCCGACCCTCCGAGGCCTCGCGATCTCGTCCGCCGCGAATATCTCGCCGGCAGCGTCGAGGTCCGGCCCGCGCCGGCCCCCGGTGACCCGCCGCCGCCGGCGGGCGCGCCTGCCGATCCCCGGCCCGCGCCGGGCGAGCTGGCGACCTGGACCGAGACGGTGCCGCCCGTGACGGCCACCACGCCTCAGCTGCGTGTGGCCCAGGCGCCGGCCGTCCGCCGGGTGCCCCTGCGCCTCGCGCCCAGCGGCGTGGCCGTGCCCTTCGAGCGGCTCCTCCTGCCGGCCCGGTACTACGTGGCCGTGGCGGTGTCGTCGCGCGGCCGTGACGGGCTCCCGTCGCCGGCGCTGACGGTGCGCCTGGTCGACGTCGGCGATCCCCCGGACGCGCCCACGCTCCGCCATTCGGAGACCGAACTGACCCTGTCCTGGTCGGCGCCGGCCGGCACGCCCGTCGCCGTCTACGCGTCCACGCCGCTCGGCGAGGAACAACCGGCTCCCGTGCAGCCCGCGCCGATCACCACCGGCACGTGGTCCACGCCGGTGGTCTTCGGCCAGGAACGCTGCTTCACCGTCCGTCGCGTGCGGGCTGTGGGCGCGGTGACCTACCAGAGCCGCCCGGCCGGGCCCGCCTGCCACACGGCGGTCGACACGTATCCGCCGCCGGCGCCCACCGCGCCGACCGGCGTGGCCGAACCGGGACGCATCACGATCGAGTGGACCGGGGTGTCGGCGCCGGATCTGGTGGGCTACCATGTCTTGCGCGCAGACGGCCCCGAGGGCACGCTGCGTCCGCTGACGACGACGCCGGAGACGGCGACGTTGTATGCCGACCGCGCGGTGCAGGCCGGCGTGGAATACACCTACGTGATTGTGGCGGTCGATCGCGCGGGGAACGTCAGCGCCCAGTCCGCGCCGTTCCGGCTGAGAGCCAGGTAGGGACCATGACACGACTGTATCGAATCGAATACGAGGGAGCGCCGCGGTACGCCGCCGAACGTGACGGCGCGTGGCGGTTGGTCGAGGGCGACATCTTCGGCGCCTGGACGATGGGGGCCGAGATCGCCTCGGACGGGCATCGGCTGCTGGCGCCGGTGCTGCCGTCGAAGATCGTGTGCGTCGGCCTCAACTACAAGGACCACGCCGCCGAGCAGAACAAGCCGCTGCCCCCCGAGCCGCTGTTGTTCATCAAGCCGTCGACGTCGGTCATCGGTCCCGGCGACGCGATTCAGGCGCCGGCCTGGGCCGGCCGCATCGACCACGAGGCCGAACTGGGCATCGTGATCGGCACGCGCGCCCACCGGGTGCCGCTCGACCGCGCCAATGACGTCATCCTCGGTCTCATCGCGGTCAACGACGTCACGGCGCGGGACCTGCAGAACAAGGACGGCCAGTACACGCGCTGCAAGGGCTTTGACACGTTCGCGCCGATCGGTCCGTGCATCGCGACCGGCCTGGACGGGCGGGACCTGGCGGTGCGGGCGTACGTCAACGGCCACGTGCGTCAGGATTCCCGAACCCGCGAACTCATCTTCACGATTCCCGAACTGGTCGCCTACATCAGCGCCGTCATGACGCTGCTGCCCGGCGACATCATTTCCACGGGCACACCGTCGGGCATCGGCCCGATCCAGCCGGGGGACTCGGTGACGATTTCCGTGGAAGGCGTAGGCGCGTTGACCAACCCGGTGGTGCAGCAATGAAGATCTTTCTCGATACAGGCAACCTCAAGGAAATTGAAACCCTCGTGCCGCTCGGCATCGTCGACGGCGTGACGACCAATCCGTCGCTGATGGCGAAGGAGGGCGGCGACCCCAAGGCGATCATCAAGGCGATCTGCGCGGCCGTGCAGGGGCCGGTGAGCGCCGAGGTCGTCGCGACCGACTGGGAGGGCATGGTGCGGGAAGGCCGCGACCTGGCGGCGATCGACCCGCACGTGGTCGTCAAGGTGCCGTTCACGCGCGACGGCGTGCGGGCCACGAAGGTGCTGGCCGACGAGGGCATTCGGGTCAACGTGACGCTCATCTTCAGCCCGACGCAGGCGCTGCTGGCGGCCAAGGTGGGCGCGGCGTACGTCAGCCCGTTCGTGGGCCGGCTCGACGACATCGCGTCGGACGGGATGGGCCTCATCCGCCAGATCGTCGAGATCTTCGACAGCTACCCGTACACCACGGAAATCCTCGTGGCCAGCGTGCGCGGGCCGATGCACATCGTCGAAGCCGCGCGCATGGGCGCCGACGTCTGCACGTGCCCGGCGTCGGTGGTGGAGGCGTGTTTCAAACATCCGCTGACCGACATCGGCCTCGAGAAGTTCCTGGCCGACTGGAAGAAGGCGCAGGCGGCCAAGGCGTGAGCACTCCGCAGGAGCGTCTCGCGGCACTCGAGCGCCGCGCCGAACTGGGCGGCGGGGAAGACCGGTTGCGGCGGCAGCGCGACGGCGGCAAGCTGACCGCGCGCGAACGCGTGGACCTGTTGTTCGACGCCGGCACGTTCGAGGAAATCGACAAGCTGGTCACACACCGCTGCCGCGACTTCGGCATGGATCAGGAACTGATCCCGGGCGACGGCGTGGTCGCCGGCCACGGCCGCGTCGACGGCCGGCCGGTCTACGCGTTCGCGCAGGACTTCACGGTGTTCGGCGGATCGCTGTCGGAGACCAACGCCGCGAAGATCGTGAAGATCATGGACCTGGCGATGAAGATGGGCGCGCCGGTCGTGGGCCTGAACGATTCCGGCGGCGCGCGCATCCAGGAAGGCGTGCTCTCGCTGGGCGGCTACGCCGACATCTTCCTGCGCAACACGCTGGCCTCGGGCGTCATCCCGCAGATTTCGGCCATCATGGGGCCGTGCGCCGGCGGCGCGGTGTATTCGCCGGCGATCACCGACTTCAACATCATGGTCGAGGGCACGAGTTACATGTTCGTGACCGGCCCCGATGTCATCAAGACCGTCACGCATGAGGAAGTGACGAAGGAAGCGCTGGGCGGCGCGATGACGCACAACGCCACCAGCGGCGTGGCGCACTTCGCCGTGCCGACCGATCGCGAGTGCCTGCTGCTCATCCGCGAGCTGCTGGGGTATCTGCCGTCGAACAATCTCGACGATCCGCCGCGCCGGCCCACCGACGATCCGGTCGATCGGGAGGACGACGCGCTCGACACCCTGGTGCCCGCGCAGCCGAACCAGCCGTACGACATGCACGACCTGATTCAGCTCGTGGTCGACGATGGCGGATTCCTGGAGGTGCATCAGCACTACGCGCAGAACATCATCACGGGGTTCGCGCGGCTGGGCGGCCGATCGGTCGGCATCGTGGCGAACCAGCCGAAGGTGCTGGCCGGGTGCCTCGACATCGACGCGTCGGTCAAGGGCGCGCGGTTCGTGCGTTTCTGCGACGCGTTCAACATTCCGATCATCACCTTCGAAGACGTGCCGGGCTTCCTGCCGGGCGTCCAGCAGGAACACGCCGGCATCATCCGCGCCGGGGCCAAGTTGCTGTACGCGTACGCGGAAGCGACCGTGCCGAAGATCACCGTCATCACCCGCAAGGCCTACGGCGGCGCCTACTGCGTGATGGCGAGCAAACACATCCGCACGGACTTCAACTACGCCTACCCGACGGCCGAGATTGCGGTGATGGGGCCCGAAGGCGCGGTCAACATCCTGTACCGGCGGGAACTGCAGCAGGCCGCAGATCCCGCGGCCCGGCGCGCCGAGCTGGTCGCCGAGTTCCGGGAGAAGCTGGCCAACCCGTTCGTCGCCGCATCACGCGGCTTCGTCGACGAAGTCATCGCGCCGCGGATGACCCGCGCCAAGCTGATCGCCGCGCTGGCCAGCTGCGACAACAAACGCGACAAGAACCCGCCGAAAAAACACGGCAACATTCCCCTGTGAGCGCGCCCAAGGTTCTCATCGCCAACCGCGGCGAAATCAGCATGCGAGTCATCCGGGCCTGCCGCGAGATGGGCCTGCGATCGGTCGCCGTCTACTCCGAGCCGGATCGCGCGGCGCTGCACGTCCGGCACGCCGACGAGGCGTATCACATCGGCGGCGGCCCCGCGTCGGACAGTTACCTGCGCATCGACCGCCTGATTGACGTCGCGCGCCGCAGCGGCGCGACCCTGGTCCACCCCGGCTACGGATTCCTCGCGGAAAACGAGGACTTCGCGCAGGCCTGTCTCGACGCGGGCCTGACGTTTGTGGGGCCGTCACCCGAGGCCATCCGCCGCATGGGCAGCAAGACCGGCGCGCGCGAGGTGGCCCTGGCCGCCGGCGTGCCGGTCGTGCCCGGCACCGACGCGCCCTTCGCCGACGACGCGTCCGACGAGGAGATCACGCGCGTGGCGGCCGCGATCGGGTATCCGCTGGTGGTCAAGGCCGTGGCCGGCGGCGGCGGCAAGGGCATGCGCACCGTCATGGCGCCGGCCGACCTGCTCAACGCCGTGCGCACCGCGCGGTCGGAGGCGGGATCCGCCTTCGGCGATTCGTCGGTCTACCTCGAACGCAAGATCGTCCGGCCGCGCCACGTCGAGATCCAGCTCATGGGCGACGCGGCGGGCACGGTGATTCCCTTCGTGGAACGCGAGTGTTCGATCCAGCGCCGCCATCAGAAGGTCGTGGAGGAGTCGCCCTCGATGGTGCTGCCGGTGGAGACCCGCCGCGCCATGGCCGAGTGCGCCGCGGCCGTCGCGCGGACCGTGGGGTACACCAACGCCGGCACGATCGAGTTCCTGCTCGACGAGGACGGCCGGTTCTACTTCCTCGAAATGAACACGCGGCTGCAGGTCGAACATCCGGTCACCGAGCTGGTCACGGGCATCGACCTGGTGCACTGGCAGCTGCGCGTGGCCATGGGGGAGCGCCTGGCGATCGATCCCGATCAGGCCCTGACGCCCCGCGGCCATGCAATCGAGTGCCGCATCTACGCGGAAGATCCGGATCAGCGGTTCATGCCGTCGCCCGGGCTCGTGCGCGGACTCGTGGTGCCGGGCGGCCCCGGCGTCCGCGACGATCGCGGCGTCTCGGCCGGCTTCGAGATTCCGCTGTTCTACGACTCGATGATTTCGAAGCTCGTCGTCTGGGGTGAGAATCGCGCGCAGGCGGCTGCGCGCCTGCGGCGCGTGCTCGGCGAATACCGGGTCGAGGGCGTCCGGACGACCCTGCCGTTTTTCCGGTGGCTGGTCGATCAGCCGGAATTCGTCACCGGAAACTTCGACACCACCTGGCTCGACGGCCTGCTCGCGTCCCGGCAGGGGCAGCCGTTTGTCGCGCCCAGCGCGCGCGACGCCGAGGATGCCGCGCTGGTGGCGGCGGTGGCCGCCTGGTTCCGGGTGCATCAGGCGGCGTCGGCGCCCGCCGGCGCGCCGGCCGCCACCTCGGTCTGGCGTCAGGCTGCCAGACGGGACGGGTTGCGATGAAGTTCGATGTGGACGCCGGCGGACGCCTCCGCGACATCCACCTGGAGCGAACGCCCGACGGCCGGTTCCACGCGCTGGTCGACGGCGTGGCCCATGTGCTGGACGTCCGGCAGACCGACGCGGGTCTGTCGCTGGTGTTCGAAGACGGCCGCGTACTGGAGGCGTCGGCCCGGCCGGGCGCCGGCGGCGACTGGCTCGTGCATCTGCCGCACGTGGATGTGCCCGTCGTGGTCGACGGGCAACGTCACGCCAGACGGGGCGCCGGCGGACCGGCGGCGGCCGGTCCCCAGCGCGTGACCGCGCCGATGCCCGGACGCGTCGTCCGGGTGCTGGTGGCCGTGGGCGACGAGGTGTCGCATCGGCAGGGGCTGGTGGTCGTCGAGGCCATGAAGATGGAGAACGAGCTGGGCTCGCCCAAGGCGGGCCGGATCATCGAGGTGGCCGTCTCCGAAGGTGTGTCGGTGGAAGCCGGCCGCCTGCTCATCGTCATTGAGTAGAGTGGACATGTGAGCGATGTCGCCCCCGAGCCGGCCCCGGCGCCGGCGGCCGAGAGCTCGACCGCGCCCCGTCCTGCGGGACGATGGCGGTGGCCTCGCCGCGCGGGGCTGCTGGCGGCCGCGGCCGCGGCGGCGGTCCTCAGCTCGCTGCTGTGGATCGACCTGGGGCCCGAGCTCAAGCGGCTGGCCGAAGCGCGCGCGTCGGCGTACCTCGAGCGGCCGCTCACCATCGGCCGGCTGCGCGCCGATCTGATCGGCGGGCGGTTCGTCGCCGAGGACGTGCGGATCGCGGGGCTGACCGAGGACGCCGCGCCGTTCCTGACCGCCGAACGGATCTTCGTGACCGTGCCCTGGCGCGCGCTGCTGCGGCCGTCGCGCGATCTGATCCTCGAAATCGAACTCGACCGGTGGGCGGTGACGCTCGAGAGTTTCGCCACGCGGAACAGCGCGCCGCGGCTGCGGCCCCGTGGGGGTGGCGGCGGAGCGGTGACCGTCACGGTGAACAACGTGTTCGCGCGCGATGGGCGGTTCGTGTATGTCGACCACGTGCTGCCGTGGAACATCACCACCGAGCGCACCGCCATCAACTTCGTGTGGGCGCCCACGCAGGACGCCTACGTGGCCACCGTGGGGTTCACCGGCGGCGTCATCAACATCCAGTCGTACGAATCCATGCGCGTCGACAGCATGTCCGCGCGGCTGACGCTGGACGGACCCGTGTTCCGGGTCCACCAGATGCAGGTCGTGGCCGACGGGTCGCGGTCGCAGATGCAGGGCTGGGTGGACGCCAACCGCTGGCCCGAGATGGCCTTCGAGATGGAGTCCTCACTCGACATCGCGCGGCTCAAGGCGATCTTCTTCCATGGCGAGACGTGGACGGCCACCGGCCGCGGCAGTTATCGCGGCCGGTTCGAGAAATACCAGCGCGGCGGGTTCCAGGTCTACGGCGCCTTCGACAGCGACGTGCTGCGCGTCAACCGGCTCGAGTTTCCCCGTCTGACGGGCCGCGTGGTGTGGCTGCCGAGCCGGCTTGAAGTGGTCGGGACCGAGAGCGCGTTTTACGGCGGGACGGCGAGGCTGGGCTATGCGCTCGATACCAGCGCGGCGGGGACGATCGCCGACCTGTCGTTCGTCTATCGCGATGTCGACCTGCGCCAGTTCGGCGATGTGTGGCGGTGGCAGGGCGTCGCGCTGGCGAGCCGCGCCAGCGGCTGGCACGCGATGCAGTGGCCCAACGGCCGGTTTGATGACATGCGGGGTGAAGGCGTGCTGCGCGCCACGCCGATGGATGGGCGCGCGCTGGCCGCCGCGGCCCTGCCGGCCGTGGCCGTGTACGCGCCGAAAGAGGATCCGTTCCTTGCCGATCGGCCGCTCGAGCCGCAGCCGGCCGGCGGCGTCGTCACCTACCGCATGACGCCGACCGACATCACCTACGACGACTCCTGGGCCGCGACGCCCGAGACGCACCTGTCGTTCGGCGGACGCATGGGCTGGTCGGACGATGCGGACATTCCGTTCCGGGTGGTGTCGACCGACTGGCAGGCCAGCGACCGGCTGCTCGCCGGAGTGCTGACCGCGTTCGGATCGCCGACCAAGGCGATCGAGATCGGCGGACGGGGGACGTTCGACGGCCGTCTGACGAAGTGGTTCTCTCGGCCGCACATCGCCGGCCGGTTCGCGGGCGATGGGCTGCGCGCGTGGGACGTGGTCTGGGGCCGCGGCCGCGCCGACGTCGTCATCGAGAACAGCTACGCCACGGTGACCAACAGCCACGTGGGTGAGGGCACGAGTGACACGTCGCCGCGTATCGTGGCGGACGGGCGTTACTCGCTCGGCTATCCGCGCGCGGATGGCGGCGAGGAGTTCGACGCGCGCATCCGCATCGACCACTGGCCGGTGACCGACTTCCGGCATGCGTTCCTGCTCGACGACTGGCCGATCACCGGCACCGGCTTCGCGGACCTGCGCCTGTACGGCCGCTACGAGGGGCCGGACGGCTTCGGATTGCTGACCGTGTCGCCCGGCACGGCGTGGGAGGAGACGTTCGAGTCGTTCACGGGCCGGCTGTTTTTCGAGGGCGTCGGCATGCGCGTGGACGGCATCGAGATGACCAAGAGCACCGGGGTCATGCGCGGCGCCGCCTACATCGGGTGGCCGACGCCGGCCAACAACGACTGGGGCACGTACAGCTTCACCTTCGACGGCGAACGCATTCCCGTGGAGTCGCTGGTCAGCTTCACCGTGCCCGACGCCGACCTGACCGGCCTGTTGTCCTTCCGCATGTGGGGCAGCGGGTCGAACGAACGTCCCCGCTACGAGTGGGAGGGCCGCGTCGTCGACCTCTTCTGGGGCGATGAAGGCATCGGCCAGGCGACGGCGCACATGGTCGTCGAGGAGGACGTGGTGACGGTCGATCGCCTCGACGTCGCCTCGGACCGCCTCTCGATCTCGGGGTCCGGACGCGTCGCCCTCAACGACACGTATGACGCCGAGGGGGCGTTGCGGTTCACCGAGACGTCGGTCGATCCGTTCCTGCGGTTTGCCGCACCCGGACTGTCGCCCTATACCCGGGCCATCGTCAGCGGATCGGTGAGGGTCAACGGTGCCCTGGCCGATTTGTCGAAACTTCGCGTCGACCTCGCGGTCGAGCGGGCGGACCTGCGGCTGCTCGACTTCGAACTGACCAATCCGATCAATCCGGACGGCACACGCGAGCCGCTCCGCGTGACGCTGGCCAACGACGTGATGACGATTCAGTCGCTGCGGCTGGTCGGCGACGAGACGAGCCTGGCGATGGGCGGCACCGTGCATCGGTTGAGCGAAGCGGTCGAGCTTCGCGTGGAAGGCACGTCGAGCCTGGCGATTCTGCAGGGCGTGCTGCGCGACGTGCGCGGCGCGGGACAGGCCACCGTGGCGGCGACGATCTCGGGGACGTTGCGCGAGCCCACGTTCGGCGGGCAGGCCCGTGTGACCGACGGCCGGCTGCGGTACTTCGGCTTCCCGCACAGCCTGGACGACATCAACGGCGAGGTGACGTTCGACCCGTCGGGCCTGCGCCTCGACGGGTTGCGCGCGCGCATGGGCGCCGGGGAACGGGCCGGCGGCGGCGACATCCGGTTCGGCGGCACGATCGGGCTGTCGCAGTTCGTTCCGGGGGACCTCGACGTGACGCTGCGCGGGACCGGGCTCGACCTGCGGTATCCCGAGGGCTTCCGCTCGATCGTGGATACCGATCTCGCGCTGACCGGCACGGTCGACAACGCGTTGCTGGCGGGGCGGGTCACCGTGCGGCAGGCGCGGTATACGCGCCGCCTCCAGGGCAACACCGGGCTGCTGGGCCTGGCGGCCGCCGGCGGGGGCGGCGCCGGGGTCACGCTGCCCTCGGCGGCGACCTCCATTGAACTGCCCGTGTCGTTTGCGGTCGATCTGGTGGGGCAGCGTCTGACCGTGATTGACGACGCGGACGCGACGATCGTGGTGTCGCCCGATCTGCAGCTGGCCGGGACGATCGCGCGACCCCAACTGGCGGGGCGCGTGGACATCGACCGCGGCGAGACCGAATTTCTGGGGAACCGGTACACGCTGGGCGGGTACGTCGAGTTCACCAATCCCAACGAACTGCAGCCGTTCTTCGACATCGAGGCCCGCACGCAGATCCGCCAGCCGCTGCAGGAGTACCGAATCGATCTCCGGTTCACCGGCACGCTCGACAGTTTCACGTACGACCTGAGCTCCGATCCGCCGCTCACGCCGGTGGATCAGCTGTCGCTCATCCTGGGCCAGAATCCCGACCTGCAGCGCACCGAGCTGCGCGCGATCGAATCCCCGCAGGAGATCCAGAGCCAGCTGATGTCCTCGGTGGTCGCGCAGCTGGTGGCCAGTCCGATCACGACGCAGGTGGGCCGCGTGGTGGAGCGGACGTTTAACGTCGACACGTTCACGGTGACGCCGCTGCTGAGCGCCGACGCCGCGCTGCAGCAGCTGCCGGGCGCGCGCGTCACCGTGGGCAAACGCATCTCGAATCGCGTGTTCCTCACCTACTCGCGGTCGCTCGACTCCAACACGAGCCTCGACTACGACCTCCTGTTGCTCGAGTACGCGCAGGATGAACGCATCTCGTGGGTGTTGTCCCGCAACCAGGATGGGACGTTTGCGCTGGATGTCCGCGTGAGGTACCGGTTCTGATGCGCGCGCGGTTCCGGATCGGGTGGTGGGTGGCCACGATCGCCGTGTGTCTGGCCGCCGCGCCGCGGGCCGTCTGGGCGCAGGACCTGGCCGCGTTGGTCGGCCGGCCGGTCGTCGCCGTGGCGCTCGAACAGGAGGGCCGGCCGCTCGAGGACGACCGGCTGATGGCGCTCATCGAAGTGCGCGCGGGCGCCCCGCTGACCACGGCCGCCGTGCGCGAGAGCCTGGCCCATCTGTTCAATCTGGGCCGCTTCGACGACATCGTGGTGGAGGGGCGGCCCGAGGCGGATGGAGTCCGCGTCGTGTTCGTGTTGACCCCGGTCCATCCGATCGATCGCATCGAGCTGCGGGGCACGCTGGGCCTGGATCGGCGCGCGCTCGAACGCGCCGCGCTGGAGCCGTCCGGTGGGCAGGTCAAAGGCGTGCGGCCCGACGCCGCGCGGGCGTCGGTGCTCCGGCTGCTGGTCGAGGAGGGCTTCGCGAGGCCCGCGGCGGAGGTGGCCATCGAGCAGAGCCACGAGGTGCATCGGGCCACGCTGGTGCTGTCGATCGAGGCGGGCCCCCGGCAGCGCATCGGCCAGGTCCTCGTGACCGGCGAGGCGCCGGTCGACCGCGCCGACGTGACCACGCGCGCGGGGTTGCTGCCCGGCGCGCCGTACCGGAGGCGCGCGACCGAAGACGCGCTGCGCGCGATCAGCGAACGGCTGCGGGCGCGGCAGTACTACGAAGCCGCGGTGACCCACGTCGCCACCGACCGCGGTGCCGATGTCGTGGACGTCACCGTGACGCTGGATGCGGGCCCGCTGGTCGAGATCGTGGTGGACGGCGATCCGCTGCCGCCCGAGGGCGGTCTGGACGACTGGATTCCGATCCGGCGCGAGAACTCCGCCGACGCCGACCTGCTGGAGGACTCGGCGTTCCGCATCCGTCAGGCCTGGCAGCGCGAAGGCTACTGGCGCGCCGACGTCACGCCGCGATCCGATCTATCGCCCGATGGGAGCCGGATGGTGGTGACGTTCACGATCGCGCGCGGTCTGCGGTACCGCCTGGCCGCCATCGCGGTGCAGGGGACGCGGCACTTCGACGAACGCGACGTGTTGGCGTTGACCGGACTCCGGACGGGCACCCCGTTCGTCGAGACCGACGTCGAGGCGCGGCTGGGCGCCCTGGCGGCGGCGTATGCCTTCGCGGGTTATGACGCCGAGATCGAGTACACGGCCGCCGAGCGCGCCGAACCCGGCGAAGTGGCGCTCGCCATTGCCATCACCGAAGGGCCGCTGCGGGTCGTCTCCGACGTGCGTATCAACGGGGCGTCGCGGATCGGGGACGAGGCCCTCAGGCGCCTGGTGCGGTCGGAGGTGGGACAACCGCTGCGCGAGGCGCAGGTCCGCGACGATCGTCTCGCGATTCAGCAGCGGTATCTGGACGAGGGGTTCCTGGGCGCGCGCGTGAGCGCGCGGATCTCACCCGAGGCGCCCTACGTGGTGTCGTTCGAGATCGTGGAAGGGACGCAGACCGTCGTCGACCACCTGATCGTGGTCGGCAACCAGCGGGTGGATACCCAGACGATCCTGCGCGACGTGGCCCTGGCGCCGGGCCGTCCGTACGGGCAGTCCGCCCGGCTCGAGAGTCAGCGGCGGCTGGCCGAGCTGGCCACGTTCCGGCGCATCACCATCACGCAGAGCGGCGAAGGCCGGCCTGACGGCCACGTGGATGTCATCATCCAGGTCGAAGAGGCGCCGGCCACGACCATCGGGTACGGCGGCGGCGTCGAGTTCGGCCGGCGCGTGCGATCGGTGACGGGCGGCGGCACCGAGGACGCGTTGTGGTTCGCCCCGCGCGGCTTCCTCGAGCTCGGGCGCCGCAATCTCTTCGGCGGCAACCGCACGGCGACCCTGTTCACCCGGGTCAGTCTCGGGTCGCGCAACGCGCCTTCCGACCCGACGGAAGACGGCCGCGGTCTCGAACTGAGCGAATACCGCGTGACCGGCAGTTACCGGTCGCCGCGGGCGTTCGGCGGACGGGTGGATGCCGTGTTGAGCGCGACCGCCGAGCGCGCGATTCGCACGTCGTTCACCTTCGTGCGCCGCGCGGCGCACGCCGAAGTCGTGCATCGGCCGAGCGCGCGCGTCAGCGTCTTCGGCCGGTACGCGCTCGACTCCACGGAGCTGTACGACGCGCGCATCCCCGCGGAGGATCAGCCGCTCATCGACCGGTTGTTTCCGCAGATCCGGCTGTCGACGCTGGCCGGCGGCGTGGTCTGGGACCGGCGGGATGACGTGCTCGACCCGACGGCCGGCGGCCTGCTGAGCCTGGACGGCGAAATCGCCGTCCGCGCCCTGGGGTCCGAAGTCGGGTTCCTCAAGGGATTCGCGCAGGCCTACGGATTCCGGCGCATCAGCCGTCGCAATCGCGTCATCCTGGCCGGCCGCGCGCAGGTCGGGCTGGCGCGCGGGTTTCCCCGCGAAGTCGTCATCGTGGATGCCGACGGCGAGCCGCTGCGCGACACGGTGGGCGCTCTTCGCACGCAGATCATCGAGGACCTGCCCGCCGGCCGCCGGTTTTTCGCGGGCGGCAGCACGACCGTCCGCGGGTTCCAGCAGGATCGCCTCGGCGTGCCGGCCGTCCTCAACGCCGATGGCCTGTCGAGCGGCGGCAATGGCGTGATCATCCTCAACGGCGAAGTGCGGACGCAGCTGGGCCGCGGCCTCGGGCTGGTGGGGTTCATCGACGGCGGCAACGTCTTCGCGCGCGCGAGCGACCTGGCGTTGTCGCGTGTCCGCGGCGCCGCCGGCCTCGGGGTGCGCTATCAGTCGCCCCTCGGGCCTCTGCGCCTCGACTTCGGCTTCAAGTTCGACCGGCGTCTCATCGGCGGCAAGCGCGAGCGCGCGTGGGAGTTTCATCTGAGCATCGGGGAGGTCTTCTGATGCCGTTCTGGTGTGTGTGGGCGCTGATCGTCGGGTCGGGTGTCGCCGCGGGCCAGACCGCGACGACGCTCGACCGCGTGCTGGCGGTCGTCAACGGCGACATGATCTCGCTCTCCGATGTGCGCGCCGTCCGCGCGCTCCGGCTCGTGCCCGAGGGCGACGATCTGGCCGTCGTGCGCGTCCTGGCGGATCGCCGGCTGGTGGCGGCGGAGCTGCGGCGGTTCCAGGTGCCCGATCCGGATCGCGAGGCCGTCGACGCGCGCGTTCGGGACTGGGAGCAATTCGCCGGGGGGCCGGAGGGCGCCGCCCGGCTGGTGGCGGTGGCCGGCGTGGAGCGGTGGTTCGTCGAACGGTGGATGGGCGACGACATCCGCCGCGAGAGGTACCTGCAGCAGCGATTCGCCGCGCTGACGCCCGAGCGCCGCGCCGACGCCGAACGCCAATGGCTCGAGGCCCTGCGCGCCCGCGCGGACATCGTGTACCGGCTTCAGCGTTTCTGAATGCGCACGTAGTCGACCGCCGCGGACAGCCGGCGGCCGTCGGTGCCGCCGAGGTCGGCGGGCCGTGTGGCCCGTCCAAACACCAGCACCACGCGGTTGACGCCGGCGCGCCAGTGCGTCTCGTCGGTGGGGATCTCGAGTCGCTGCCAACCCGGCGCCATGACGACGGGCGGCAGCGCGTGACCGTTGATCTCGGCGGTCAACGTCTGCGGCGGCAGACCCGCCGCCTCGAAGGGCGCCGCCTGCACCTGCAGCCACAGCGGCGCGGGGCCGTACAGCGGCACGACCACGTCCGCGCGCGCGTCGCTCCAGCGGAACGTCAGCTCGCCCTCGCCTTCGCGACCGTGCCACCCCGATCCCACATACACGTCGTCGTCGCCACCGAGGTCGATGCGGCCGTACGGACGCGTCGGGTCGCCCAGGAAGCGGTTGGGCCGCAGGAGATCGAAGCGGGCCGGCGCGACGCCGTTGGCCAGGGCCCACACGGCGTTGGCCGGCAGGGAGGGCGGATGGCCGACCCAGTCGTGCGCCACACGCACCTGGGCGTCGGCGAGGTCGGCGAATGAGACGATCTGGCCGATCCGGTAGGCGCCCGATCGCGCCACGCCCATCAGCGTGACGTTCCAGACGACCAGGATCGACAGCAGCGCCGCCGCCGTCACCAGCGGGCGCCGCGCCATCCAGGCGGCGGCCGTCAGCAGGGCGGCCGCCAGTCCGCTGATCAGAAACGGCAGCAGGCTGTCGAACCGCCGCCCGCCAAAACTCGCGCCCGCCCACCAGTCTTCGACCGCGCCGTTGGTCCACGTCATCAGCGCGAGCGTCAGCAGCCCCATGCCGGCGAGCGCGCGATGCCGGCGCCAGAGCGGCACCAACCCCACGGCGCCGAGATAGGCCAGCGGCGACGTCGCAAAAAGTCCGGAGCGGGTCGACCACAACACGTCGATCCACTGCGACGCCATCCAGTGCATCCGGGGACTGACCGGCGGCTGCGTGATCCACTCGCCGTACAACGCGTGCCACGTCCAGAGTTGCGGCCACGTGCCGACGAAGACGCCCGCGGCAAACGCCGCCGCCAGCGCCGGCCGCGTGACGAGCAGGACGGCCGGTACGAGCAGGACGATCGCATTCTGCCAGCGCATGATGACCATCACGCCGCCCAGCACACCCAGGGCCGCCCACACGCGCCAGTCGGCCGACGCGCGGTGCCGCATCCACGCCAGCGTGAAGCCCGCGACCGCGGCCATCGAGACGGTGTGGCTCATGGTGGGTTCACGCACGAGGTACCAGAGCAGGAACGTGCCGCCGCCGATCGCGATCGTCGAGGCCAGCGCGGCGCGCGAGGGCGCCCACTGGCGCGCCAGCCGGTACGACCACCACAGGCCCAGCAGGCCGTAGAAGAGTCCGCCCAGGCAGACCGCCTGACGATACGGATACGAGGTGCCGTCGGTCTTGACGTCGAGCCCGCGGGCGGCCTGCACCGTGGCCGCGAGATGGCCGGCCGCGAAGAACGGCGTCCACGCGATGGCCGGTCCGATCGCCCAGGCGCTCTGGGCGTACCCGGTGACCGTGGGTTCGAGCAGGAACTGATGCTGGGGATCGTCGATGCCCAGCATCGCGTAGTCGTTGGTCAGGTTGACGTCGCGATCGAACCACATCGATCGCGTGAACGCGAAGTAGAAGAAGCCGTCGCTCTGCAGCCGCGCGCCCATCACCAGCTGCGCCGCGCCGCCGATGACGACACCCGCCAGCAGGATGATCGCGACCGGCGTGCGCCGCGCGATCCACGGGAGGGCGCCGATCACCGCGACCAGCGCGGCCCACCACGGAGACAGCTCGTCCCGGCCGGCCACCTCGGCCAGCGGCGACCAGCGCGCGAGCTGCCGCAGGACGATGTCGGCCAGGCCGGCCGTGAGGGCGACGGCGCCCAGGCCCCGCGCGGCCAGACGCGGCGTCATCGCGCGGTCACCCGGAAGACGTCGACCGCCGCGGCCAGGGGCCGCGCGTCGCCGCCGAGGCCGACGCTGGCGGGCGTGTGCGCGCGATCGAATGACAGCTGGACGCGATTGAGGCCCGCGCGCCACGCCGACGCCGGCGTGTCGACGGTGATCGTCTGCCACTCGCCGCCCAGCTCGAACGGTCCGAAGCGGCCGCGGCCCGTGTCGATGGTCACCCGCTGCGGCGGGGCCCCGGGGAATCCGAACGCCCGCGCGCGCAGCTCGACGGTCAGCGGCGCGACGCGCGCCAGCGGAATGATCACGCCGCTCTGGTGGGTGGCCCAGCGGAACGTCGTGTCACCGTCCCGCTCGGTCCCGAACCAGCCCGCCCCGAGCAGCAGGGCATCGTCGCCGCCTACGTCGATACGCCCGGTGGGCTGCCGGGGGTCGCCCAGAAACATCGAGGGGCCCAGACGGTCGTACGCCGCCGGTGACACACCGTTGCGCCAGGCGAACCAGTAGTTCGCGGGGAACGAGAACGGATGACCGATCCACTCCAGCCCGAGCCGCGCCTGAGCGCCGCCGACCCGGCCGAAGTCGATCGCCTCACCCAGGCGCACGAGTCCGCGTTGCGCGGCGGTGACGAGGGTGACGTTCCAGCCCACACCCGCCGCCAGGACGACGGCCACGGTCCACTGCGGGTACGCGCGGATCCAGCGCTGCAGCGCGGTCAGCGCGGTGGCCAGTCCAATCGCGGCGGCCGGCATGATGCCGTCGAACCGGCGGCCGCCGAAGCCATCCGAGCCCCACCAATCCTGGATGGACGCGTTGAACCACACCATCGCCGCCACCGCGAGGACCATCGGCACCCCGTCGCGCCGGTGCCGCCAGGCAAACGCCGCCAGTCCCGTCAGCGCGACGTACAACAGCGGAGTCATCGCCACCAGACCGTTCCGCGAGGAAAACAGCGTGAGCTCGAGTTCGGGTGAGGCCAGGCGGATCTGCGGGCCGACCGGCGAGACGGCCAGCCACGCGCCGTAGATCGCCTTCCACGCGACCATCTGCGGGGAGAAGACACACGCCGCGACGGCCGTGAACGACAGGCCCCCCACGAGAACCTCTGTGACGCGCCGGTGATCGCCGGCCCGTGCCGCCGCCACCAGCACGGTCAGTGCTTCAACGGCCGGCACCAGGGCGAAGAGCGCGTTCTGCCACCGGATGAGCGTCATCAGGCCGGCGAGGACGCCGAGCGCGATCCACTGCGCGGGTGTGCGCGCGTCGCGCGTGTGCCGCCACCAGAGCAGGAACAGGGACACCGCCGCCATCGATGGCGCATGCGTCATCGTCGGCTCGATGAGCGTGTACCAGAGCATGAACGAGCCCGTGGCCAGCAGGAGCACGGCCGAGGCCGCCACCCGGGTGGGAAACCAGGACTCACAGAGGCGCAGCACGGCCCACCAGCCGATCAACGCATACACGAGCCCGGCGATGACGATGGACTGCCGGTAGGGAAACGAGGTGCCGTCGGTGGCGACGTCGCGTCCGGCGGCCTGCAGGCGCGTGGCGGCGACGTGGCCCGCGCCGAAGAACGGCGCCCACACGATCGCGGGGCCGACGGTCCACGCGGAATGTGCGTAGCCGGTGACGGTCGGTTCAAACAGGTGCGGTTTGTCGCCCAGCCCGAGCATCCGGTAGTCGTTGGCCAGCGAGACGTCGCGATCGAAGGCGGCGGAGCGGAGATACGCGTAGTAATAAAACGCGTCGCTCTGCAGGCGCGCGCCGTTGTGCAACTGCAGGGCCAGGCCGGCCGCCAGCGCGACGCCGAACACGAGGCCCCGAATCCGGGCCGGTCTGGTCGCGGCCGCCACGAGACCGGCCGCCGCGGCCAGCGCGGCCAGCGCCAGCGGGGCGTCAGGCGCGCCCGGCAGCCACGACGTGCGCAGGAGCTGGCGAGCCGCGACTTCGAGGCTGACGGCGGCCAGGATCCCCCAGGCGCCGGCGCGGATCACACGACCCGTCATTGCCGCGGCAGCACCCGATACAGACGCAGTTCCGGACCGGGGTGATCAGCGCTGGGCATGAAGGTGATGACGTGTTCGTTGCGCTTGAAGAGATCGGTATACCCCACCACGGCCGCGGGCTCAGGCGGACTGACGTAAAACGCCACGCGGAAGGACTGCGACGAGGCCAGAAGATAGTCCACTCCGGCGTCGCGGTAGTCGTCGGTGGACCGGTCGATCAGCCGGCGGGGGTACTGCAGCACGTAGCGGTCGGCGGGCAGCAGCACTTCCCGCGTCTCGGTCGCAATCGTCGAGCCGGGAGGGACATGTTCGAGCACCCATCGATACAGCTGTTCCTGGGTGCTCACCTTCCGCGCCGTGTTGAGCCAGTCCAGGGCGTTGGTCAGCGGCAGGGCCACCACCAGCGCGGTCATCGCCAGCGCCGCCGCCGGCGCCACGGCCCGATGGCGGAATCGTCCGGCCAGGGCCGAGACCGCCCAGGCGAGGCCGCCGCCCGCCAGCACCGAGAGGAACGGCAACAGCGGGAGCAGATACCGGCCCCACACCAGCCGCTGCCCGGAGATCATCCAGAAGTACACCATCGCAAACGTCGCGCTCAGCACCCAGGTCAACGTGGCGGGGCTGCGATCGGCGCGCCAGGCGGCGCGCGCGGCCAGTCCCAGCCCCAGGGCCGCGGCCGCCAGGCCGGGCAGCGAGAAGTTCAGCCGCAGGTGCTTCAGATACGTCAGCCACGCCGGCTCGGGGCGCAGCGGGCCTTCGGCGTACATGTGAGAGAGGTACGCAAACGCGTTGAGGAACTCCGGCAGGGCGATCACCGTGTAGGGCGCGCACACCACGAACATCCCCAGCGCGGCCAGACCCGTTGCGACCATCGCGCGCAGGCGCCAGCCGAGGCCGGCGGCGTGCAGCAGGACGCCGATGGCCGGCAGCAGAATGGCCACGCCGCCGTTGTACTTGGTGGCGGCGGCGGCGCCGGCGGCCAGTCCCGCCCAGATCCACGCGTGCAGATCCGTCCGGGTGAAGGCCCGCAACATCAGCACCCACGTGAGCGTGATGAAAAACGTCATGGGCACGTCGGTCAGCACGAAGTGTGATTCCCGGATGTGGAGCGACTGGCTGGCGAACAACGCCGCGGCCAGCAACCCGGTCAGCGGGGAAATCCGGCGTCCCGCCAGGTAGACCAGCGCGATGGTGGCCGTGCCGAGCGAGGCGGTGACCACGCGGCCCCACAGATAAAACTCGGCGACCGGCGCCTGATCGAGGTGGGCCCACAGTCCCTGGATGCCGCCCACGATGAAACGGACGGTGGCGACGATGAACTGCAGATAGATGTAGAGGCCCGGATAGTCGAAGAAGCGCGGGTGCAAATCACCCGTCTTCATCATCCGCACCGAGCGCTCCATGATCTCGGGTTCGTCGATGCCCAGCGCAAACGGAATGCCCTGGCCAATCGCCGTGAACCGCAGCGCGCCGCCCGCGGCCAGGATGCCGGCGAGGATCAGCCAGTGCCAGCGGGGGAGCGCGGTCGTCATGGGCAGTCGATTGTAATCCCGCGCGCCGGTCAGGGACGCAGGCGGGCGTAGACGTGCAGCAGCTGGTCCGCCAGCACGGGCCAGGCAAACGTCGACTCGACCAGGCGGCGGCCGGCGTCCCCCATGGCCGTCAGACGTTCCGGGCGCGTGCAGGCGTCCACGAGCGCGTCAGCCAGCGCGGTGACGTCACCCACGTCCACGAGCCAGCCGGTCTCGCCCGGATGGACCTTGTCGGGCAGTCCGCCCGCGCGCGTGGCGATGACGGCGCGGCGATGCGCCATGGCTTCCAGCGTCACCAGGGAGCTGCCTTCATACCGGGTGGGATGGACGAACACCGACGCCGCTTCGTACCAGGCGTGCAGGTCGGCGTCCGACACGCGGCCGGCGAAGATCACATGCGGGTCGAGGCCCAACGACGCCACCAGCCGCTCCAGCGCCGGCTTGAAGGGGCCCGCGCCGGCGATGACCCATCGCCATCCGGTGGCGTCCAGCCGCGGGCTGCGCGCGCGCGCGTCGGCCAGTGCCCGCGCGAGCAGGTCGAACCCCTTGTTGTGTTCCAGCCGGCCCACACTGAGCACGATGAACTCGCCGTCGCGGATCCCGGCGCGCCGCCGCAGCATCCGGCCGTCGGCCGGGCCGGCCAGCGCGCCCGTTTCCACCAGGTCCAGGCCGTTGGGAATGGTGACCATCTGCCCGGGGCGCGGCGCCAGGTGGCGGATGACGACGGGTTCCAGCGCGTGGTCGGTGGCGATGATCGCGTCGGCCCGTCGGGCACAGACGCGCACGGCCGCGCGCAGCGGCAGGTAGGCCAGCCGTTTGAGGCGCGGCGGCCGCTCCGCGGTGGCGCCGAATTCCTCCAGGCCCTGGGGATTGAGCACCAGCGGCGGATCGCCCGGGCGTTTCGCCAGCGCGTAGCCGAGGCCCGACGCGCCGAAGGCGTGCACGATGTCGATCGCGCCGGCGCGCGCCCACGCGGCCGCCAGCCGGCCGGCGCGCCAGCCCCACAGCGGGTACGCGCTGCTGCGATCGAGGATCGTGGTGCCGCGGCGGTTGGCCAGCGGGAACGTGACATACGGCACGTGCCGCACGGTGATCCGCGGCGACGCAAACGGATCGTCGGGCCGTTCGCGCTGCACGGCCGTCGCCGGCGGGGTGATCAACGTCACGTCCACGTCGCGCGCCGCCAGATGCCGCACCAGATCGTAGACCGACCGCTCGAGTCCGCCCGCGCCGTGCAGCGGCCGCACCGCGCGCGCAATGACGGCGACGCGCCACGCGGCGCTCATCGGGGACTCCCGCCGGATTCGTCGACCACGCGCCGGTAGACCGCTTCGACGCGCGCGGCCACCGCGGGCGCGTCGAAGGTCGCGCGCACGTGCGCGGCGGCCGCGGCGCCCAGACGGGCGCGCAGGGCCGCGTCCCTCGTCAGCCGGGCGAGCGCGTCGGCAAAGGCCTCCGGTGTCGGTGTCAGCAGGCCGGTCACGTCGTGCGTGATGATGTCGCGCGTGCCGCCGGTGTCCATCGCCGCGATCGGCGTGCCGAGCGCCGCGGCTTCGATGAGGACCCGGCTGAGCGACTCGGGGCCGTACGACGGGAACGCGAGCACGGCGCAGCGGCGCATCAGATCGAGGACCTCGCCGCGCGGCCGCCAACCCAGCCACTGCACGGGGCGGCCCCGGCGCGCGGCGTCGGCCTCCAGCCGGGATCGCAGGGGGCCGTCGCCCACCACGACGAGCGGCCAGGTGACGCCCGCGGCGTCGAGGGCGGGCAGCAGGTACTGCACGCCCTTGTTCACCGCCAGCTTGCCTGCGTACAGCACGAACGGCGCCTCTGGACGCGTGAGGACCGGCGTGAGCGCGCTCACGTCCACCGGGTTGGGAATCGTGGTGACGCGCGCGGGGTCGAGGTGCCGCGCCCGGGTGAGCAGGTCGTGCGTGATCACCGAGCTGACCCCGATGATCGCGTGGGCCTCGCCCAGCGCGCGCTGCTTGGTGTCGAGGTTGCGGCGCATGTAGGGAATCAGGCCCCACCCCGCCGCGCCCAGGCCGCCCCGGTGCCGCGTACACGCGCGCATGCCTTCCAGCGAACAGGCGGGACACAGATCAGGCTGGGCCGGATCCACGATCAGGTCTGACCAGTAACAGACCGGCCAGTAGTCGCGGACGGTGGCCACGACCGGCACCCGCAGCCGCCGGCCCGCGCGCACCGAGGGCACCGTGGTCATGACATGTTGCGCGTGGATGACGTCCGCCGGCGACCGGTCCACGCGATCGGCCAGCCAGGACGCGAGCGACCGCCAGAGGATCTCGTTCTTGAGCACGTTGCGGAGGGCCGGCACGTTGGGCACGCGGCGCCTGACGCGCGTGACGGCGATGCCGTCGTAGTGATCCTCGTGGAGGCCGCGCGCGCCGCCGGCGCTGACATGCACGACCGACACGGCGTGATCGCGCGCGGTGAGCTGCCGGGCCAGCTCGAACGTGCTCCAGCCCGACCCGCCGGCGTCGGGCGGGAACGAGTCGGTGACCAGCAGCACTCGCAGCGACATGTCAGCGTCGGGTTCGCACCAGCGCGCGCAGCCGGGCGTCCAGGGCCTGGCAGTGCGCACGCCAACTGTACTGCGCCACGGCCCGCGCGCGCGCGGCATCGCCGAGCCGGCGCCGCAGCGCGGGATCGGTCAGCTGCACGAGCGCCGCATCCAGCGTCCGGGGATCGGCCGGGTCGTACAGCAGGCCTTCCTGGCCGTGTTCGACCAGATGTGCGATGCGCGGCAAGGCCGGCGCCACCACCGGGAGGCCGGACGACATGTATTCGAAGATCTTCAGGGGCGACCAGTAGAAGCCCAGCGTGAGCGGCGCGTGCCTGGCCGGGTCGAACGGCGCGACACCGATGTCGGCGGCCGCGAGGCACTGCGGCAGGTCGGCGTGAGGCACCGCGCCGGTGAACGTGATCCCCGGCACCCCGCGGGCCGCGCGTTCGGCGGCCGCGCGTTCGGGGCCGTCGCCGATGAACACCGCGCCGAGGCGGTGTTCGCCCTGCGCGTGCAGGCGCGCCAGCGAGGCCGACAGCTGCACGACGCCGTGCCACGAGCGGAACGCGCCGGCGAACACACACAACACGCGCTGCGGATCACGCGTGAACGGCACCGGGCCGCGCGCCTCCGGCCGGAAGTGATCGACGTCGGCGCCCCATTCGGCCTCGAGCACGCGAGCCGGGTCGAGCCACGACGGCAGGATGCCGCGCGTCGGCGTGACGAACAGGTCGGTCTGCCGGCACAACGCGTCGCGCCAGCGCCGCATCGGTTCGACCAGCAGCGCGCGGTCGAGCCGGGCCTTCGGCGAGCCGGGATAGTCGACCACCGGGGCGTTGACTTCGAGGACGCCCGGCACGCCCACCGCCCGCGCCGCGCGAATCCCTTCGCCGCCGAAGTTGTAGTACCGCTCGATGATGACGTCGGCGGCGATGCGTCGCGCGATGGCCGCCACGGCGCCCGCGCGGGTCCACCGCAGGACGGACCGGCCGAGCGGCGGCGTCATCGCATGCCACGTGACGCCGCCCTCGGGCCAGCGCCCACCCTGGCCGGTCAGCACATGGACGTCGTGCCCGAGCGCGGCGAGTCCCTCGGCCACCGCCTGCACGTGCACCGAGCCGCCCAACGTGCCCGGCACCTGTTGATCGAGGGCCGCGTACAGGATCTTCATGCGGGTCCCGGACCGGCCGTTTTCCGCAGCCGGGCGAAAAACGGGCCTGACTGCAGCCGGCCGAACAGGAGCACATCGAGCCACATCACGCCGGTCACCAGCCGCAGCGACCAGTACAACGGGCCGCCGGCCCGCAACCGCGCCTTGGCCGTCTTGCGCGCCGCCTTGATGGCGCCGCCCTCGTCGGTGGCCTGGTGGGTGGCGCGCGCGCGCCGCGCCATCAGCCGTTCGGCCATGCGCATCAGGATGTTCTCGACAAACGCGCCGATGATCGGCGTGTAGTACGTGATGCGATCGACCGTGAAGCCGCACGCGGCGGCGACGCGGCGCAACTCGTCGTGATCGGCCAGCGGGTTGAGGTGGTCGGACTTGCGCAGCCGTTCGGTGCGCAGGTCGACGAGCCCGGCGCGTTCACACAGGTGCGCCAGCCGGTTGACCAGGCGCACCCCCTGCGCGATGGGGCCGTTCTTGCGGACGTGGGTGTACACGAAGAGCGCGCCGCCGGGCGCGAGCACCCGGTTGGCCTCGGTCAACATGTCGCGCAGCGCCTGCGGCGACAGGTGCTCCAGCACATCGAGCGACCACGCCTTGGTGAACGCCTCGTCGGCCAGCGGCAGGCGGCGGAGGTCGCCCAGCAGCAGGTCATGCCGGTCGAGCGCCTCGCGCGAAAAAAACGCCGCGATGTCGATGCCGGTCATCGACGCGCCGGTGTCCTGGTTCCACACCATCGCGCGTCCGCTGCCGCAGCCGAGATCCACGACGCGGTCGGCCGGCGTCAGCTGCAGGAAGGCGCGCAGGCGATCGTTGCGGATCTTCGATCCCAGGAGCGGCGGCGCGACGGTTTCGTGCCGCGCATCCACGTGCAGCGCATCGTCGAGGTACTTCGTCTGTTCGTCGAAGGCCGCGCGTGGCCGCAGGTCGAGATACCCGGCGTCGGCGGCGAACGTGCGTCCGCAGCCCGCGCAGACGGCGCCGGCCTCGCGCGGCGTGATCGCCCCGCGGCAGTCCGGGCAGCGGACCACGGTGTAGAGCGCCGGCGAGATCATGCGGCCCGCGCCGCCTCACACACGGCGTCGAGGCGTTCGGCGCGCCGGGCCCACGAGTACGACGGCGCGAGCGCGCGCGCCGCCAGGCCCAGGCGGGTGCGGCGCGCCGGGTCGGCCGCCAGGGCCGCCAGCGCCCGGCCCAGCGCCTCCGCGTCGCCCGGCGCGACGAGTACGGCCGTGACGTCGGGCGTCAGCACGTCGCGCAGCGACGGGAGATCCGACGCGACGATCGCGCGCCCGCACGCCAGGTACTCGAAGAGTTTGAGCGGAGACGTGTAGCGATCGGAAATCGCGCTGGCGACGTTGGGCAGCACCAGCATGTCGGCCGAGGCCAGCGCCGCCGCCACGTCCGAGGGGGGCAGCAGCCCGGTGATGGTCACGCGCGGCGCAAGGCCACGCCGATCCACGAGCGCCTGCACCCGCGCCAGGTCCGCTTCACCGGGATGGCCGCCGATGATCAGGCCGCGCACGCCCGGTGCGAACGCGAGGGATTCGACGAACACGTCCACGCCCTTCCACGGATACAGATGGCCCGCGTAGGCGGCGATGGGATCGCCGGCGCGCGCCGCCGGCGGTGGCGGAGCGGCGGTGATCGTGGCGCCGTCGGGCACGACGGCCACGCCTGGGCGCGCGCCGTAGCGCCCCGCCAGGTCGTCGGCCAGCGCGCGCGTCAGCGTGACGTAGCCCTCGGCCGCGCGCCACACCGCCCGTTCCCGCCGGTCGAGACGCGCCAGTTTGGCCGGCGTGGGCGCGGCGTCCGGACGGCCGAGCAGCTGCGGCATCTCCGCGGCCACGATTGGCGCGATGCCGTGTGATTCGTAGACGAGGGCCGGACGGGCGCGGCGGGGCAGCCGGCAGAGCAGCGCCGCCAGCCCCAGGTCGCGCGTGAACACGACGTCGAAGCCGCCGGTCAGCGCGCGCCGGACGCCGGCCCACAACATGCGCGCGCGCCGGATCGACTCGCGTCCGTCGGTGGCCGCCACTTCCACCCGCAGGCGTGACTCGGGCGGCAGCGCATAGAACCGGAACGGATCGCGCGGCGGCACGTGCGTGTCGGGGCGCGTGAGCAGTGTCACGTGGTGCCCGCGCGCCGCCAACGCATGACACGTCTGCATGGTCTGCACGCCGTTGGCGCGTTCAATCGGGAAACGGGTGTCGGCAAACGAAAAGATGGTCACTGGCGCGGCTGGCGGTAGAACGACTCACGCTGCGTCAGATACCGCCAGACCAGCCCGGGGGCCTCGCGCGGCAGTTCGACGAACGTGACCCACGCATTGTCCCTCAGATTGAGCTGCTGGCGATCCATCCGATGCGTGCCGAACTGCAGCAGCAGGCCGGCGTTCCACCAGAGGCACAGGACCAGCGCGGCCCAGAGCAGCCGCCGGGGCTGTTGATCCGCGGTGAGGACGACGGCGATGCCCAGGACCAGGAGCGGCGTCAACTCGACGAACCGGCGCTGGCCGAAGGCGCCCGCCACCGTCCAGGATTCCACCGCGCCGTTGATGTACACCTGCAGCCCCACCATCAGCAGCGCGCACACGCCCAGCCACGCCGCATCGCGCGCCACCGCGCGCGCGCGTCCGGACGCGAGTCCCACGAGCCCGGCCAGCGCGAGCACGGCCAGCGGCGTCCACGCCAGCCAGCCGTGCCGCGGTGAGACGAGCACCTCGAACGCGTGCGGCGACGACCAGCTCATCTTGTTGCCGACCGATTCGTGCGGGCCGATGTAGCCATTGATCGCGTACGAGGCCAGCAGATGCGGCGCGTACGCGACGAGCGTGCAGACCGTGCCGGCCACGGCGGCCCGCGTGGCATGCCCCCACTCGGCGGTGTGCCACGTCCGGCGCAGGAAGTCGATCGCCGGCGGCAGCAGGAACAACACCGTCTGATCCCGCATGGTCGCCATCAGGCCGCCCGTCAGCCCGAGCAGCGCCACGCCGCGGACGCTCCAGCGTTCGCGCACGTGCAGCCAGACCCACAGGAACCCCGCCACGGCAAACGTCGCACAGGCATGCGAGAACCCCGGCGCGACGAACATGTAGAACACCAGCGGCGTGCCCGCCAGCACGGTCAGGGCCGCCGGGACGCCGCGCCCCAGCACGCGCGCGGCCATCAGACTCGACAACCAGAGCGCCGCCCAGCCGTACAGCGCCGAGCCCCAGGCCACCGCCGTGATGTACGGCGCGCTGTAGCCGTCACGGGGCGCGCCCGTGACGACCGCGGCCACGTGTCCGAGCGCGTAGAACGGCGCCCACAAGAGCGCCGGGCCGATGGTGCCGAAGTTGATGCGGCGTCCGGCGTCGGTGTAGCGGTCGGTCAGGAACGTCTCTTCGAAGCCCGCGCCGCCCACGCCGCGGTCGTGGAAGTACCGGTATTCGTTCTCAAACGACAGATCGCCGTCGAAGGCCAGTGAGCGCAGAAACGCGAAGTACTGGACTTCATCCGACGCGTAGAGCCGCGTGGTCACCGCGGGCAGCGTCAGCACGGCGAGCAACGCCCACAGGATCCCCTGCCGCGTCCTCGTCATCGTGTGAGGCCCAGCGACTGCGCGATGACCTGTTGCGCCACCATCGACGCGTTGAAGCCGGCATGATTCACCATGCCGAGGACCACCGAGCGCCGGCGGATGTAGAGCGCGCCCCAGCCCATGCCCATCAGGCCGATCGCGATGGCGATGTCGATGCCCTGGTCGATGTGCAGCGCGCCAAAGACCAGACCGAACAGCAGGTTGCCCAGCCACGCGCCGCCCAGATGCTGCTGGAAGCGGTGCAGGATGAAGCCGCGCTGCAGTTCCTCGCGCACACCGCCGGCCAGGACCACCACGACCAGGAAGACGGCCGCGTCAAACGGCTCCCGCATGAAGGCGGCCAGCGGGTTCTCGGGCACGGTCTGCAGCGACGGCCAGAGCGCGCGAAGCCCGGCCACCACGCCGCTCAAGCCGAGGAACACGACCGGCACCAGCGCCAGGCCGCGCCACAGTTCACCCCAGATCGGGCGGGTGCCCAGGAAGATGTCGTGCGAGCGTTCTCCCGACAGGCGGAGAAACAGGAACATCAGCGACGCCACCAGCGCCGTGTCGAGAAAGCTGACGGTGGCGATGAACTCGAGCGAGAGGCCTTCGCTGCTGTACGGCGCCATGCCGAGGCCGAAGATCAGGATCGCGGCCATGACCAGCTGGGTGGGGAAGCCGGAGACCGCGAGGATCTGGCCCAGGGCCAGCAGCCGGCGGGCCAGCACCGGGGTCGGAGCGGGGGCGGCCTGCGACGGCAGCGGCTCCGGGAGCGGGGGCGTCAGCGGTGAGGCAGGGGCATCGGGACTCTCACCGGCCATCAGAGGACTGTATCGCGCCACCTCGCCATCTCGCCATCTCGCCACCTCGCCACCAGATTTTCGTGTTATTTTCGCCTTATGACGTTCGTGTCAGTTCAACCAGTGACGACATGTAACAGTTGTGAAAAATAGGGCAGGTGGAAAAATGCCAGTACTTACGGGCATGTTCTCAAGATGTCGGGCGTCCATGCCGATACAACCACCATATGTCGTGGGATCTGCCTTGACTTCACACAGACGCGGGCGCATATTCGTTCCCCGGCACCGCAACAGCCGATCCGAGGCCTCCCAGCGTCTCGGGCGTGACTTCTGCCTCCTCTCTCCGGCGTCAAGCCGGGCCAGGAGGGGGGCCCTGTTGACGGCGTCGCAGCGAGAGGGTCTTTGGCGGGAACAATGACCGTATCCGGGGCGGATGCGGGGCTATGTACGAAAGATTGAGGTCAACACGATGCACACTGCCCAGAACACAGGACTCACGGTGGGAGAAACGACGACTCGGGAGACGGCGCGGACCTTTGGTCCGGGCGCGTCGGTGACGGGCCTCGAGTTCGAACGTTATTTCAGCCGTGACGGCGTGGATCCCTTCGACGAAGTCGAATGGGAACTGCGTTCGGCCGTCATCGCCAACGAACGCGGCCAGGTCGTGTTCGAGCAGCGGGACGTCGAGTTTCCGAAGTTCTGGTCGCAGCAGGCGACCAACATCGTGGTGTCGAAGTATTTCCGCGGCCAGATCGGCACCCCCGAGCGCGAGCGTTCGGTCAAGCAGCTGGTGGGCCGGGTGGTCGACACGATCACGCGCTGGGCGCGTGAGCAGGGCTACTTCGCCTCGGAAGACGATCTGCAGGCGTTCAGCGACGATCTGAAGCACCTGCTGGTCTACCAGAAGGGGTCGTTCAACAGCCCGGTGTGGTTCAACTGCGGCTTCGAAAAGGCGCCGCAGTGCTCGGCGTGTTTCATCAACTCCGTGCAGGACACGATGGAGTCGATCCTCACGCTGGCCAAGACCGAAGGCATGCTCTTCAAGTTCGGGTCGGGCACGGGGTCGAACCTGTCGGCGATCCGGTCGTCGAAGGAAGTGCTGGCCGGCGGCGGCACGGCGTCCGGGCCGGTGTCGTTCATGAAGGGCTTCGACGCGTTTGCCGGCGTCATCAAGTCGGGCGGCAAGACGCGCCGCGCGGCGAAGATGGTCATCCTCAACGCCGAACACCCCGACATCGTCGAGTTCATCAACTGCAAGGTCGAGGAGGAGAAGAAGGCGTGGGCGCTCATCGACGCCGGGTACGACGGCTCGTTCACGGGCGTGGCGTACGGGTCGGTGTTCTTCCAGAACTCGAACAACTCGGTGCGCGTGACCGACGAGTTCATGCGCGCGGTGCTCGATGACGGCGAGTGGCACACCCGCGCGGTGACGACCGGCGAAATCGTCGACACCTACAAGGCGCGCGACCTGATGCGGATGATCGCCGACGGCACGTGGGTGTGCGGCGACCCCGGCATGCAGTACGACACGACGGTCAACGACTGGCACACGTGCCCGAACACGGCGCGCATCAACGCCAGCAACCCGTGCTCGGAGTACATGTTCCTGGATGATTCGGCGTGCAACCTGGCGTCGATCAACCTGATGAAGTTCGTGGACGAGGACGGCGAGTTCGACTTCGACGGATTCGAGGCGGCGTGCAAGACGTTCATCACGGCGCAGGAGATCCTGGTCGACAACTCGAGCTACCCGACGGCGGCGATCGCGCGCAACAGCCACGCGTATCGCCCGCTGGGCCTGGGCTACGCCAACCTCGGCGCGTTGCTGATGTCGCGCGGCCTGCCGTACGACAGCGACGCCGGCCGTGACTATTCGGCGGCGATTACCGCGATCATGCACGGCGCGGCGTACGCGCAGAGCGCGCGCGTGGCCCGCGATCACGGCGGCCCGTTCCCCGGCTTCGAGAAGAACCGCGAACCGATGCTGCGCGTCATGCGCAAACACCGCGCGGCGCTCAAGGACATCGACAAGACCCACGTGCCCAAGCCGCTGTTCGACAAGGCGAAGGAGATCTGGGACGAGTGTGTCGAGCTGGGCGAGGCCCACGGCTACCGCAACGCGCAGGCCACGGTGCTCGCGCCGACCGGCACCATCGGCTTCATGATGGACTGCGACACGACGGGCGTCGAGCCGGACATCGCGCTGGTCAAGTACAAGAAGCTGGTCGGCGGCGGCATGATGAAGATCGTCAACGGCACCGTGCCGATGGCGCTCAAGCGGCTGGGCTACACGCAGGCCCAGATCGGCGACATCATGGGCTACATCGACGAACACGAGACCATCGAGGGCGCCCCGCACCTCAAGGACAAGGACGTGGCGGTGTTCGACTGCGCGTTCAAGCCGATGAAGGGCGTGCGGTCCATCCACTACATGGGCCACATCAAGATGATGGGCGCCGTGCAGCCGTTCATCTCCGGCGCGATCAGCAAGACCGTCAACGTGCCGAAGGAAGCCACGGTCGAGGACATCGAACAGGCCTACATCGACGCCTGGCGCATCGGCGCGAAGGCCGTCTCGATCTACCGTGACGGGTCCAAGCGCACGCAGCCGCTCAACACGTCGAAGGCGGCCGTGCTGCGCGCCGGCGTCCTGGAAGACGGCACGCCGGTGGCCGTCGCCGACGCCGGTCCGCGCCGCCACAAGCTGCCCGACGAGCGGCAGTCGATCACGCACAAGTTCGACATCGCCGGACACGAGGGCTACATCACCGTCGGCCTCTACGAAGACGGCATGCCCGGTGAGCTGTTCCTGACGATGGCGAAGGAAGGCTCGACCATCTCGGGCTTCGCCGACGCGTTCGCCCAGGCCATCAGCTACGCGCTGCAGTACGGCGTGCCGCTGCAGGACCTGGTCGACAAGTTCAGCCACGTCCGGTTCGAGCCGGCCGGCATGACGCGCAACCCCGACATCCGGTTCGCCAAGTCGATCGTCGACTACATCTTCCGGTGGATGGCCAGCAAGTTCCTGTCGCAGGAGGCCAAGTACGCGGCCGGGCTGAACGTGCCCGAGCCGACCACGCCGGAACAGCTGGTGCTCGACGTGCGCGAGATGGCGCCCAAGACCACCGAAGACGCCAAGGCCGGCGGGCCGGGGGCCGCGCACGCGAAGAGTGCCGCGTTCGCCTCGATGCAGAACCAGGAAGACGCGCCGCCCTGCTCGACGTGCGGCTCGATCATGGTGCGCTCGGGCGCCTGCTACAAGTGCGCCAACTGCGGCACGACGTCAGGGTGCGCGTAACGATCGCCATTGCCGACACCGATGAGGCCATCGCGGGCTGTCATCGGGTGATGCAGCAGCTGCGCCCGCACATCAGCGCCGAGGCCTTCGTGCCGCGCGTGCGGGTGCAGCAGGCCAACGGATACATCCTCGCGGCGCTGGCCGACGACGGCGCGGTGCGCGCCGTCGCCGGCTACCGTTATATCGAGAATCTGTACTCGGGCCGCGTGTTGTACGTCGACGACCTGGTCACCGACGACACGACGCGCTCACACGGGTACGGCAAGGCCCTGTTCGACTGGCTGGTCGCCGAAGCCCGGGCTCGGGCGTGCCACACCCTCGAGCTCGACTCCGGCGTCCAGCGCTTCGGCGCGCATCGCTTCTACCTCACGCGCCGCATGGACATCGTCGCGCACCACTTCCGTCTGCCGCTGTAGGCCGTCACGGCCTCAACGGCAGTCGCGTTGTTCCGCGCCCGCCACACCCGCCAGCAGATTGACGCCACCAGCCATCTGGTGATGGTTCGCCAGGTACTGCCCGTAGGGCCACACGACCGACGACAGGTCGGCGTCCAGCACCGCGTGCCGCCAGCGGTCGTCCTCGGGCAGCACCGGTGACGCGGTCACGGCTTCGAGGTTGATCCGGCCGCCCACGAGGCCGGCAAACGGCGCCACGACCAGCTGGAAGAACTGCGCGTGGGTGAGACCGGCCGTCCCCAGGAAACGCGCCTTCAGGTACGAGTACGTGTTGGTGATGGGCGACGTGCCGCCGCCGGCCGTCGGCGCATCGCCGCCCAGCGCCTGCAGGCCGAGCCGGATTGGCGTCATGACCTGCGGCAGCCGCTGCGATCCCCGGGGCACTCCGGACTGCGTGACGTCGATGGCGGCGACGACGCAGCCCGACTGGCTGGTGACGATTTCGAAGTCGCCCGGCTTGAGCACCGCCATCGCGTCGACGGTGCCGGCCTGCGCCACGCCGTCGACCAGCACGAGCTGCACATCGCGTTCCGTGGCATCGATCAACGCGCGATACGCCCGCGACATGGGCGTGCCCTGACCGGGGCCACGCAGCGGATCACGCACCATCACGATGTCGGCGACCTTGCCCGGTTCAAGACTGCCCACTTCGGCGTCCCAGCGCAGCGTCCTGGCCGGGTTGATCGTGACCATCTCGACCAGCCATTGATCGAGCGCCGGTCCGTTGGCCGCGAGCGCGCCCGAGGGGATGCCGGCCGGTGCTGACGGATGGCGCAGCACGGCATCGGCCACCTTGAGTTCCTGCAGCAGCGTGGGCGAGCCGCTGGGCATCCAGTCGGTGCCGAGTGACACCAGGACGCCGGCGTCGGCCGCCGCAAGCACCTGTGTCGTGCGTCCGTACAGCAGCAGGTTCGAGAGTGGTGACCAGACGAGTTTGGCGCCCAGGCCGTCGCCCACGCCGTCGGCGCGGGCCGGCGGAGCGGCGCGCATCGCGCCGAAGTCGTCCGCCTCGAGCGCCGTGCCGTGGACGATGACCGTGGCGTCGGTCAGCAGGCCGAGCTGCTGCAGACGCGCGAACTCGGCGCGTGACGAGAACGTGTCGCCGGGATGGCGGTCGCCGTCGCGCACGCCTTCGGCCGCATGGACCAGCCACGCCTCGGTGGCGCCGGTGGCCAGCCGCTGCTGCAGGCCCGCCAGCGCGCCTCCGCTCAACGTGCCGATCGAGGCGACGCGCGATTCAATGCGATCGCGTCCGAAGTTCAGGTTGTCGACATTGCGGGACAGCAGCGTGTCGTAGCCGGTGGCGGCCGGCGCGCCCTGAGACGACGTCTGCCCGGCGAGGATGCCGCGCGCTTCGGCGAGTTTGACGACTTCCAGGGACAGATTGAGCGCGGCCGGGTCGGTCAACACGCGTGACGCGGTGTCGACCAGCCGCCGGTACTCGGGCGGCGAGGTCACCGAGACGATGTTCCAGTCGTACCGCTGATCGTACGGTTCCTGGCCGGTGACGCGTCCGCGGTCGGCCTGCACGTGGCTGGAGGGCGGCACCCAGGTCGGCAGCGCGGCGTAGTACGGATGGTCGTGCAGGTTGATGAGTCCCGGGTAGATGAAGGTGCCGGGGCCGGGATCGATGACGACCGCGCCGCGGGTGTCGACTTCCTTCGGCACCCCGCGCCCCGCCCAGATGGCGGCGATCCGGCCGTCACGGACGAGCAGGTTCCCCACCGGAATGACGGACCGGTCGGCGTCCATGGTCACGATGGCGCCCTTGAGCCAGAGGTCTGGAGCCGTGGCGGTGGCGCGGGTTGGCCGGGTCGCGCCGGCCACGGCCATGAGGCAGACCATGGCGGCCACGGCGCCGGTACGGAGACGCAAGCGACGATCAAAAACGGACATCTGAGGAGCCCCCCTTGACTGGATTCACCGTAGAATCGGCGGTCAGCGTAGGCGCCGGGGAGGCGGAAAGTCCTCAACGGCGTCTCAAAACGCCCTCAATTCCGTGTTGAACCCACCGCCTCGCCCCGAGCACCCCGTGCGTTTCGGTCCGTTCTCACTGGACGTCGCCAACCGGCGCCTGCTCCGTGACGGGCGCGAGGTCACGCTCGCGCCCAAGACGTTCGACCTGCTCGTGCTGCTGGTCAATCGCGCCGGGGACCTCGTGACCAAGGACGAGGTGCTGCAGGCCCTGTGGCCGGACGCGTTCGTTGAGGAAGCCAACCTGACGCAGCAGGTGTTCCTGTTGCGCAAGGCCCTGGGCCAGGCCGGCGAGGAACAGACGTACATCGCCACCGTGCCGCGCGCGGGGTATCGGTTCGTGGCGCCCGTCGCGCCGATCGGCCCGGTGACGCCTCCGGCTGCGGCGCCCGAACCTCGGACCGCGGCGCCGATGGCGTCGCCCTGGAGACGCATCGCGATGTTTGGGCTGGCGGTGGCGGTGATCGCGGCGGGGGCCTGGTGGTGGTTTGCGCCGGCCGATCCGCTGGCGGACCGGGTCGCGACGCGGCTGACTGCGACCGGCGATGTCGGGGCGGCCGCGCTGTCGCCGGACGGCCGCGTGGTGGCGTACGTGCGCAGCCGGGATGGGCAGTCGGCCATCTGGGTCCAGCAGCGCGCGACCGGTCAGGCCGCGCGGGTGGTGCCCGAGTCACTCGGCCTGATTCCGCACGTGTCCTTCGACCCCGCCGGCGACCGCGTCTACTTCGTCCGCGGCGGGGCCGCGCCGTCCTGGTGGAGTGTGCCGGTGGTCGGCGGCGAGCCGCAGCGTGTGCTGACCGGTTTCTACGCGTCGCCGGTCCTCTCGCCTGATGGCGAGCAGGCCGCGTACTTGCGCGCCGACCCCGACACCGGCGCGCACACCCTTGAGATCGTGACGCTGGCGTCGGGCGACTCGATGACCCTGCTGCGACGGGAGCGCCCCGCGGTGATGGTGACGACCAGCAGTCCCGCGTGGTCGCCTGACGGCCGGCAGATCGCCGTGCTGGTCAACGAGTCGTACGGCGGGCAGGCCGCCACGATCGTGGTTGCGGATGTCGCCTCCGGTGACACGGAAACGATCGCAGCCGCGCTGCCGTGGAACGCCGGGCAACTGGTGTGGCTGCCCGACGACTCCGGGTGGCTCGTGGCCGCGCGCCAGCTGTATGTCGTGGAGCGGAAGACCGGACGGCTCCGGCCGGTGACCAGCGATGCCGCGGTGTACTCGGCGATGACGGTCTCCCGTGACGGCACCGTGGTGGCGCGCCGGCTCGAGGAAACGTCGGAGGTCTGGCGTCTCCCGGAGGGCGCCTCCGGCGAACAGGCGACACGGTGGTTCTCCGAGCAGGGATACAACCACGGCATCAGCTGGCTGCCGGACGGCCGTCTGGCGTACGAATCATGGGCGACCGGAGATGCGGAGATTCGCGTCACACCGCGGTCACCCGAGCGTGGTCCCCAGGGGCTGACCATGGCGCCTGGGTACGATGCGTTTCCCGCGGCGGATCCCTCGGGCGCATCCGTCGTGTACGTGTCCGGCGTGGCCGGCGGCAGCACACTCTGGCGGGCCCCGCTTGATGGCCGCCCGGCCGAGCGCATCGGCGGCGACGGCGCACACTATGCCCCGGACGTGTCGCCTGACGGTCGCTCGATCGTTTACCACGCGGGAGATGCGGAGCTCGGCTGGAGTCTGTGGCGGGTTGATGCGAGCGGTGTCGAGACCCGGCTCTCGGATCGGCCCGCGACCTTTGGCGTGTATTCACCCGATGGGCGGTGGGTGGCCTGCAACTGGTTGCCGGACGGTCCCGCGCTGGGATGGTCCATGGCCATTCTGCCCGCTGAAGGCGGCGCGCCTGCGCAGGTGCTCCGCATCCCTGGCAGCGCCACGCGCCGGCTGGCCTGGAGCCGTGATGGCGGCTCCCTCTACTGGACCGACACCCGCCAGACCCTGAGACAGGTCGATCGTGCCACCGGCCAGTCCCGGATCGTGCTCAGTTATCCGGGCGAGGACATTCTCGCGCTTGCGGTGTCGCGCTGGTCGGGTGACCTGGCGTTCGTGCGGCATCGGACCAGCGCCGATCTGGTGATCTGGCACTAAGGCAACCCGTCGCTCCTTTCGATCGTCCAAAGGAGCCATGACCCGTCCCTTCGACAAGGAAGCCGCCGCGATCCTTCAAGGCACGCTCGACATGCTGGTCCTGCGCGCCCTGCAGCTCGAGCCCATGCACGGCTGGGGCATCACCGAACGCATCGAGCAGTGGTCGGAGGAGGTCCTGTGTGTGGGGCAGGGCACGTTGTATCCGGCCCTGTATCGGCTGGAGCGTCAGGGGCTCATCACGTCGAAGTGGGACACGACCGAGAACAACCGGCGCGCCCGGTACTACGCGCTGACGCCGTCGGGCCGGAAGCATCTGACGCAGGAGATCCGCGACTGGCACCGGATGGCGCGCGCCATCAACCTCGTGCTCGATGCGGTGAAGGGGTGATCCATGTCGACGCAGGACGACCGGCTCCGCGAAGAACTGCAGTTCCATCTGGAACAGCAAATCGCCAAGAACATCAGGAACGGCATGTCACCTGCCGAGGCACGGCGCGACGCGCTGGTGCGCTTCGGCGGTGTCGAGCCAATCAAGGAAGCCACGCGCGACCAGTTCCGGGGGGCGTGGGTGGCGGACTTCCTGCGGGACATGCGCGTGGCGGCCCGGTCGCTCACGCGCGTGCCGTCGTGGTCGATCACCGTCATCCTGACATTGACGCTGGGCATCGGCGCGGCGGCGGCGATGTTCTCCGTGTACGAGGGCGTGTTGTTGCGCGGGCTTCCTTACCCGGAGGCCGATCGCATCGTCTACCTCTATCAGCTGAGCGACGCAGGGAATCGCAACCGGGTGTCCGATCCGAACTACGAGGACTGGCGGGCCGGCACGACGAGTTTCAAATGGATGGCGCCATTCACGGCCTGGGGCGAGATCCCCATCGCCGGCGCCGGTGAGGCCCAGCTGGCGCGTGTCACGTTCGTCGGGCGCGAGTTCTTCGATGTGATGGGCGTCGTCCCGGCGCTGGGACGTGCGTTTACCGATGAAGAACAGCAGGTGGGCGGGCCGGCGGTGGCCGTGGTGAGCCGGTCGTTCTGGCGGCGCTGGAAGGGTGACAAACAGCCGAACGGTGAGGTCCTGCGCAGCGGGTCGGAGGCGTTCACGGTGGTCGGCGTCATGCCCGACGGGTTCGACTTCCCGGGGCAGACCGCGATCTGGGCCGCCCGCGATCGGGAGGCGCCGAATCGCTCCCGCACGTCCCACAACGCGCTGGTGGTGGCCCGGCTGGCTGACGGGGTCAGCCTCGAACGCGCGCGACGCGAGATCAGCACTCTCTCCAGGCAGCTGAAAGTGACTCACGGGGAACGGACGTGGATGTCGGATGCCGACGCCGTGCCGGTGCTCGAAGTGCTGACGGGGACCTCGCGCGGGACGCTGACGATGTTGCTGGCGGCAGCGCTCCTGCTGCTGGTCGTCGCCGGCACCAACGTTTCCAACCTCCTGCTGACGCGCGCGGCCGCGCGGCAGTCCGAGTTCGCCGTCCAGCTGGCGCTGGGCGCCACCACCGGGCGGCTGGCCCGGCAGCTGCTGGCGGAAACGCTCGTCATCTGCTTCACCGGCGCCGCGTTCGGCATTCTGGTGGCCATGCTGGCCGTGCGGCTGTTTGTCGCCGCCGGTCCGGCCGGCGTCGCCCGGCTCGACACGGTCACGGTCAGCTGGCCCGCCGTCGCGTTTGCCGTCGTGGCGTCGATCGTCGTCGCGTGCGTCTTGACGCTCATCACCGCTCTGGGCGCGGGGCGGCTGCGGATCGCCGATGCCGTGTCGGCCGGTGCGCGATCCGGCGGGTCCAGCCGGGCGCAGTGGCGCCTGCGTGAAGGGCTGGTTGTCGTCCAGGTGGCGCTCACCCTGGTTCTCGTGGCCGGAGCGGCGCTGCTGGGGCGCAGCCTGCTGATGGTGTTGTCGGTCAACCCGGGCTATTCGCTGGACGCCGGCCTGGTCGTGGGTATCACCAGTCCCTCGGACGGGTCGCCGGAGTCATTGGCCCGTCAGGTGAACTTCCAGGAGACGGTGCTCGAACGGGTGCGGCGGTTGCCGGGCGTGGAACGCGCCGGGCTGGTGACGAACTTCCCGATCGGCGTCGCCAGTTCGCGCAACGGCAGCTACCTCGAGATGCTCCGGCCGGATGAAATCACCAGCTTCGACCAAATCGATTTCACGAGTCCGGTGTTCAAGCCGCGCATCGGGTCGGCGGAGTACCGGCACGTGAGTGGCGACTACTTTGCCGCCATGGGGATTCCCGTGATCGACGGCCGGGCGATCGATGAACGCGACGGTCCAGGCGCGCCGCATGCCGCGGTGGTCAGCCGCGCCCTGGCCGAACAACGCTGGCCGGGCCGAAGCGCGCTGGGCCGCTGGATTCAGTTTGGCAACATGGACGGCGACCTGCGTCCCCTGCTCGTCGTTGGGGTCGTCGGCGATGTGCGTGAGTTGTCACCGGAGTCGGCGCCCGAGCCGATGATCTACGTGGCGGCGCGCCAGCGGCCGAGACAGGCGTCCCGCGCGTGGGTGATCCTGCGTGGGCCCGGTGCGGAAGCCCAGGCCGAGGCGGTGCGTCGCCTCGTGGCGGACGTCGATCCGGAAACGCCGGCGATCACCACCACGGTGGCCGAGGCGATGGCGCGCGCGCTCGGCACGCGGCGGTTCACGGTGTGGTTGGTCACGGCGTTTGGCGCCACCGCCCTGGCTCTGGCCGTGGTGGGCATCTACGGTCTCTTCGCATTTGTCGTCTCCCGGCGAACCCGTGAGATGGGCATCCGCCTGGCGCTGGGCGCCGAGCCCCGATCGCTCGTGTGGCTGATCGTGCGCCGCGCGCTGGCCATCAGCGCCCTGGGCATCGTCATCGGACTGACCACCGCGCTGGTTGCCGGCCGGGCCGTCGCAGACCTGCTCTACGGCGTCACCCCAGGTGATCCCGTGACGTTGGCCGGTGCGTGTGCGGCGATGCTGGCCGTGGCGGCGCTGGCGTCGTACGCGCCGGCGCGCCGGATTCTCACGCAGGCGCCGGCCACCACGCTGCGCGACGTCTGAGTCTCAGCTGCCGCAGGCGCGGTAGTCGGTGATGCCCGCGCCCAGGCGGATGTCGCGCCGAACCTGCCACGTGCCGTTCGAGTCACGCATGGGACGCACGACGCCGGAACCACCGCGGCCGCGGTCGTGCGCGGCCCGCTGGCGCGGCGTGAGGCGCGGGTCGTCCTCGAACACGACATCGTCGATGTAATAGGTGCAGCGTCCCGGTTCAATCACGTGCAGGTGCACGTGTTCAGGGATGTCGGTGTTGGGATAACCCGCCGGACGAATCGTCAGGAACCGGTATCGTCCCTGCGCGTCGGTCCGCGCCCAGCCGCGCAGCCGGCCGTGGCGCGCCGCCGCGCCGCGCAGTTCGGGCGCCGGCGGATACAGCCCCTTCGCATCCGTCTGGTACGCGTAGACGATGATCCCGGGCGCCGGCGCGCCCGCGGCCGTCGTCACGACGCCATCGATCGTCATGGGTGTGCCCGGCTCGTTGGCAGGTGCGATGCGTCCCTCCATCGCCACCGCGGACGGCAGACCCACGAATACCGCATCGCATCCTTCACAGGCGCCGCCGACCACGCGCTCGCGCTGAGCGGCGCCGACCACCGACGCGATCACAACCACGAGAACAACTGCACTGGTTCGCATGGTCCGATTCTGCGCTCGCGGCGGACGTCTGTCACCGCCGCTCAGCCCGGATTCCCGGGAACTCGTCCCCGTGAGGGCCCTCAGTGAATCCCTCCGCCTTCTATCGCCATCGGTTTCCAGATCGTCTTGAAGAAATTGCGATGCCCGACACGGTAGGCGGCGGCCGGCTCGCTGCTCCACGTGGCTCCGGTTTCCGTATCGAGCAGGTACCGGTCGGCGCCATCCCGGCCGTTAGTCAGCAACTGGAACCGCGGCCGATTGGCGACGACCTCGGGCATTCCCTCGATCTCGCATCGCACCCACACGGGCTTGCCGTCGTCAATCACCAGCTCACGCACCTCGCCGGTCCAGCGATCGAGCCGCAGCGCGCGCCGGTACGTGCTTGGCGACGGCAGAACCACAAATCGGGCTTCGGCGGAGACGGCCGTCTCCAGTTGAGGAAGCTGGACATCCTGCGCGGCCGCCGGAGCCGCAAGCAGCACACCCAGGAACAGAAACATCGCGACGCGCACCATGGCACCTCCACGGCATGCGCTGGCCTCCGTTCTGACGTCCACCCGCTCGCTCTGGCCTTGTGGACCCTGTGGACCCTGTGGACCCTGTAAAATCCGCCCATGTGGAAACTCGTCCCCGTCGTTCTTCTGTTGCTGGGCCAGGTGGCGCCGCCGCTGTTGCTGCCTGCAGGCATTCGCGCGGCGGCCGACGGCATCACGGCGGCGCAGATCGAGAAGGACCTGGCGTTTCTGTCGTCCGACGAACTGCGCGGGCGCGCCACACCGTCGCCGGGGTTCGACAAGGCGGCTGACCTCATCGTGGCCCGGCTCAAGGCGGCGGGGGTGGCGCCGGCGGGTGACAACGGCACGTACCTGCAGCGCTACACGATGATTGAGTCGCGCATCGATGCGGCCAGGGCCGCGGTGACGATCGCGGACACGTCGTTCGGCCTGGATGCGGATTTCGTCGTCCGGTCGTTTTCCGGGCAGCCGCTCGACGGCAGTTGGCCGGTGGTGTACGTCGGCCACGGGTGGGTGATTCCGGAGAAGGGCATTGACGCGTTTGCCGGCGTCGACGTGAAGGGGAAGATCGTTCTGACGCACGGCCCGCGCGCGATGCCCAAGGGCGTCACCATCCAGCAACTGGGCCGGGTCACGGTCGGCGCCAGCAACGTCGTGGCCGAGGCGACCCGTCGAGGCGCGGTGGCCGTGGTGATGATTCCGCAGACCAGCCGGCAGCCCGGCTGGTGGGAACAGCTGCGCGGGCAGAATCTCGTGCGCCGCGAGCTGGATCCGTGGGTGCCGTCCGCGTACGCCGCGCCGCAGATCACCACCGCGCTGCTGTCTCGCGCGGCCACCGATGTGTTGCTGGCAGGGGAGGCCTACGACGCCGCCACGCTGGTCGGGTTGGGGGATGCGGAGGACTATCCGCTGAGCTTCACGCTGAAGAAGCCGGTCCGGCTCCACATGCCCGTCACGTCCCTCACCCACCGGCCGTACAACGTCGTCGCGCGCATCGACGGCCGCGAGCCCGCGCTGCGCAACGAGGTCATCACGGTGATGGCGCACCTGGACGGTGCGGTGGGCACCCGCGCGGTCGACGGCGACGACATCTACAACGCCGCCGACGACAATGCGTCGGGCAGTGCCGGCATGCTCGCCATCGTGGAGCAGTTGATGAAGGCCGAGCGGCCGCGGCGCACGATGATCTTCGTCTGGGACAGCGGAGAAGAGGTCGGCCTCTGGGGGACGCGCCACTTCGTGGCGAACCCACCGGTGCCGCTGTCGTCGGTCGTGGCCCACGTCAACATCGACATGATTGGCGCGACGCGCGCGCCGGGCACGGCTGACGCCGAGTCGCCGGACGTGCCCGGGCCCAACGAGGTCTATCTGATTGGTCCACGCGTGCTCAGCGACCGCGTGGACGCGCTCATCGATCGCGTGAATCGCGGGTACCTGAACATGACGTTCAACCGCGCCGACGATCGGTGGGACAGCGAGTTCTTCTACCCGCGCACCGACGCCGGTCCGTTTCTGGAACGCGGCATCCTGACGATTGGCTGGAACACCGGCCTGCACAGGCGGTATCACCAGCCCTCCGACGAGGCGCGGTTCCTCGATCCGAAGAAGATCGAAACGGTCTCGCGAACCGTGATGGCGACCGTGTGGATGCTGGCGGATGACCCCCAGCGGCCCGCTATCGACAAACCTGTACCCGCGTCGGTGCCCCGGTACCGTTAGCGCATACAATCGCGCCGGGAGCACTCATGAACCGGTTTCGACTCGACCCCGTTGTCGCGGCCTGGCTGGTGGTCGGCGCGCTGGGGGCCGCCGCATGGCCCGTGGCCAGCGGGGCCGTCGCCCGCGCAGCCGATGCCGAATTCCAGCAGACCATCCCCGGTAGCGCGCTCCGCTGGTACAAGGGCAACACCCATACCCACACGCTCAACAGCGACGGCGACAGTGCCCCTGACGACGTCGTGCGGTGGTATCGGGAGCACGGCTATCACTTCCTCGTGTTGACCGACCACAACTTCCTGACGCCGGTTGACGGCCTCAACAGCGTCTTCGGTGCGCGCGAGAAGTTCCTCGTAATCAAGGGTGAAGAAGTGACCTCCGCGTTTCAGGGCAAGTCCATCCATGTCAACGGACTCGACGTATCCGAACAAGTCGAAGCGGCGCGGGATGCCGCCTCGGTCGTCGAGACGATTCAGCGCAACGTCGACGCCATCAGGCGCGCCAACGGCGTGCCGCACATCAATCACCCGAACTTCGGCTGGTCGTTGACACATGACGACATTCGCCAGGTGAAGAACAACAAGTTGTTCGAGGTCTACAACGGGCATCCGACCGTGCACAACCACGGCGGTGGCGGAGTGCCGAGTCTCGACGAGGTGTGGGACCTGATCCTGTCGCAGGGGATTGAGCTGTACGGCATCGCCGTGGACGATGCGCATACGTTCAAGCAGCCGGGCAATCCCAACGTGGCGGGGCCCGGGCGCGGCTGGATCGCGGTGCGGGCGCCCCGGCTCGAAACCCGGACGATCCTCGAGGCCATGGAGCGCGGTGACTTCTACGCGTCCACCGGTGTGGAGCTGGTCGACGTGCGCGTGACGGCCACGTCCATGTCGGTCGAGGCGCGTGTCGTCGGCGGACGCAAACATCGCATTCAGTTCATCGGCAAGGGCGGGCGTGTGCTGCGCGAAGTGCACGACAGCGCGGGCACCTATCAGTTCACCGGCACCGAAGGCTACGTGCGCGCCAAGGTCTCCGACAGCGGCGGCGCGATCGCGTGGGTGCAGCCGAAGTTCGTCAAATAGAGTGCGGAGTGCGGAGTGCGGAGTGCGGAGTGCGAAGTGCGAAGTGCGGAGTGCGGAGTGCGGAGGAATTCGAATGCGCGTGATCTGGACCGGGATGTGTGTCGCGCTCGTGGCGGCGGTGAGCGGTGTGTGGGTGGCCGCGCAGGCGCAGACGCAGGTGACGGGGCTGGCCGTGGCGCCGCGGGATGGGTATGCCGCGCTGACATGGCGCGCGGTGCCGGGCGCCGCCGGGTACGAGATCGAGCGCACGCGCCTCGGCACCGACGGCACACCTGCGGGCGACCCGGTCATCGTTGGAGTCTGGCGGCCCAATCGGCAGCTCCGGCCCGAGTCGCCGGTGTTCGCCGACGCGGGCTTCATCCCAGGTGAGCGGCTGCGATGGCGTGTGCGCGCGCTCGTCGGTGACGGGCCACAGGCGTTCTCCGAACCCGTCGAGGCCGTCACCCGCGCGCCGTTTGGGCCCGCCGAGTTCCGCACGGGATTCGAGTCGCGCGATGGCGCCGACTACACCACGTACGACGAAGAGATCGACTGGACCACGCGTCTGGCCGCCGCCAGCCCGCGCGTCCGCATCGTCCCGCTGGGCAAGACGCCGCAGGGCCGGACGATGAATCTGTTTGTGATCGGGTATCCGCGCCCGGCCGCGGATGCGGCCACGATCAGCGCCGGCCCCGCCGCCGGCGCCAACTGCAACGTGCACGGCAACGAACCGTCAGGCCGCGAAGGCTGCTTCATGATGATTCGCGAGCTGGCGTTCTCGAATGACCCGTGGGTGATCGACATCCTCTCGAACGCCACCGTGTTGATCGTGCCGTCGTTCAACGCCGATGGTCGCGCCAACAACACGCGCGGCAACTCGGCGGGGCAGGACCTCAACCGCGACCACGCGCGGCTGACGCAGCCCGAGTCGCAGATGTTCGCCAGGTTCCTGCGCGACTACACCCCGGAAGTCATGGTGGACGGCCACGAGTACGGCAACGCCAACACCTGTGATCTGCCGCTCCTGTGGCCGCGGCACAGCAACACGGCGAAATCCGTGCACGACATCGCCAAGCAGGGGCTCGTCGAAGGCCAGTTCTACGAGGCGAGCGCGGTCGACGGCTGGTGGCCGTGCCCCTATCCGCCGCGTGGCATCGACGGCGCGCAGACGTTCACGCGCGTGACCGGGCTCAAGAACATGGTGACCACCCTCGTGGAAGCCCGCTCGGGCGGCGGACCCACGCGGCCGGACGAGACCGCGAACAGCCCGCAGAACCGGCGGCGCAAGGCGTACTCGCAGCTCTGGTCCATTCGTCAGGCTCTGGTGTTCCATCGCGCCCATCGGCCGGCCATTGCCAGGGCCATTGCCGACGCGATCGCGTATCAGCAATCGAACACCGGCCCCATCGTGTTTCACGGTGACTGGGATGTGCCGGCGTTTCCGGCGCCGCATCCGGGCGACACGCCGCCTCCCGGTGCCGCGCCCGGGCCCGATCAGCAGCTCAGCCCCGCGCCCTGCGGCTACTTCCTGACCGATGCGCAGTACACGATGAAGCTGCAGGACGGCACGAAACTGCCGGAGGCCTGGTGGACATCGGTGGGTGACCGCCTCGAGGCTCACGGCGTGCGCGTCGAGAAGCGCGAGGGCGGGTATTTCGTGCCGCTCGCGCAGCCGCTGCGCGGCCTGGTCAACATCCTGCTGGACGCGCAGACCCCACCGGCGCCGATCGTGGCGGCCGAGCGCGTCATGTCCTGCCGCCCGTAGCGCGGCCGGTGAGGTGCGTAGCGCGGCCGGATCTGCCGGCCGCGGCTGCATCTGTGCGGCTTCGCACACGTTGCAAATTGACTCAGTTATGAACTAGCGTCCTCTGCGGGAGACCGCATGGCGCGCACACATCTCGGGGAACTCGAAGAACAGGTGCTGCTGGTCCTGTTGCGGCTCGACGGCGAAAGTTACGCCGTCGCCGTGGCCGACGAACTGGCCGCATTGACGGGACGCGAGGTGTCGGCCGCCACCACCTTCATGGTCATGCGCCGGCTCGAGCAGCGAGGCCTGCTGGCGTCGCGCGTGGGCGAGCCGGATCCCGAATGGGGCGGCCGGCCGCGCCGGTACTACAAGGTCCGCGCGAAACAGGTGCTGCCGCTGCTGCGCGCGTCACGCGACGCACGCCTGACCCTGTGGGAAGGACTGGAGGACCGGCTGTGAAGGCGCCTCGGTGGCTGCGCCTGCTGCTGCGCCTGCTCCCCGTGGATGCCCGCGAGGAGGTGGTGCGGGAGCTGCTCGAACAACGCGCCAGGGCCGCCGGTCGGGGGCGGCTGGCCGCGTGGCGGTGGGCCTGGCGCCAGCCGTGGGCCATCCTGGCTGCGCGCGACTCGTCACCGGCGGACCACTGGTGGCGCGGCGTCGGCGACGACTGGCGCGTGGCCCGGCGCGCACTGCGCCAGCGTCCGGCCCTGGCCGCGACCGTCGTGGTGACCGTCGCGGTCAGCGTCGCCGCCATCGCCGGCGTCGCCAGCATCGTCGATGCCGTGTTGCTGCGGCCCCTGCCGTACCCCGATGAGGACCGCCTGGTCTGGCTCGCCAGTCACCAGCCGACGCCCACCGCAGCGCCGTTTGATCCCGCACGCGCGGCGGCCGCGTACAGCAATCCGCTCGACGTGGTGGACTGGGCCCGCCGCAGCCGCACGCTGAAGGCGCTGACGCCGTTCGAGACGTTCGAAGGCACGGTGATCGCGTCCGGGCGTCCCGTGCGTGTCGCCATGGCCAGCGTGTGGGCGACCGCGGGCACCGTGCTGGGCATCGAACCAGACCGCGGGCGGCTGTTTACAGAAGACGATTACCGGCCCGGCTCGCGGGTGATGGTCATCTCGCATCGGCTCTGGCGGTCGGCGTTTGGCGCGGATCCTGCCCTGCTGAACCAGACCGTGGATCTGGGCGGAAGCCGGTTCGAAGTGATTGGCATCCTCCCGGACAAGCCGGTGATCTTTCCCACGCCCGAGACCGACGTGTGGTTTCCGCTGCCGCCGCCGGGGGCTGATTTCCAGAATCGCAGCGGCGTGTGGCAACGCGTCGTGGCGCGGCTGGCGCCGGGCGTGACGATGGCGCAGGCGCAGGATGATCTGTCGCGGATTGCGCGCGACCTTGAGACCGAGTACCCCACGTCCAACGTCAATCGTCGCGTCTTCGTCGTCCCGTATCGCGATGGGGTCGTCGGCGCCACCAGCGAGGTGCTGCAGCTGCTCGTGGGCACCGTCGCGCTCGTGTTGTTGATCGCGTGCGCGAACGTCGGCCATCTGCTGCTGGTCAGCGCGCAGGGGCGGCAGCGGGAACTGGCGGTGCGGGCGGCCCTGGGGGCGCCACCCGCACGCGTCGCGCGCCTGTTGCTGGTGGAAAGTACCTGGCTGGCCGTGTTGGGCGGCCTGGCGGGGTTGTTACTCGCGCCCTGGACGTTGCGCGGGTTCCTGGCGTTGTACCCGGAGTCCCTTCCGGCCGTGGGGACCGTCGCCATTCAGTGGCCCGCCGTGATCGCCGCGGCGAGTGCCACCGGCCTGGCCGCGTTGCTGGCCGTGATTCCGCCGATGCTGGCGGCGCGCCGGCGGCAGCTGCAGGACACGATCCGGGCCGGCGAACGCGGCGCCGAACATCGTGGTCAGCGCCGGGTTCGAGCGGCGCTGGTGGTGACGCAGGTGGCGTTGTCCACGGCGCTGTTGATGGGCGGCGGACTCCTGCTGCGCACGTTCTTCGAAATGCGAGCGATCGATCCGGGGTTCGTCCCCGAGGGCGCGCTCACGTTCAACATCGCGCTCAGTCCGATGGCATACCCGGAGCCGGCCGACGAGGTGCGGTTCTACGACGCGCTGCTCGAACGCGTGCGGGCTCTGCCGGGCGTCGCCGCGGCGGGCGCCTCCACCTTGCTGCCGCTGACGCCGGGCGAATTCGGTGACGGCTTTTATCGCGTCGGCTTCAACGACGTCGCTCCGAACATTCCGATTGCCAGGCTCCAGGTCATTACGCCCGGTTATTTCGAGGCCATCGGGCTGCCGCTCGTGCGCGGGCGGCGGTTCACGGCAGCCGACGTGACCGGCGCCCAACCGGTCGTCATCGTCAACGAGGCGCTCGAGCGCCGCGACTTTCCGGACGGCGCGCTGGGCCGCCAGATTCGCTTCCGCGGGATCACGTTCGACATCATCGGCGTCGTCGGCGACAAGCGGCATCGCAGTCTGCGCGAGGCACCGCGAGCCGAGATGTATTACCCGCGATCACAGGTGGCGCATCCGCGCTTCTTCAGCTGGGTGGCTGTTCGCACCACTCGCGATCCGCTGACGTTGACGCCGGAGGTCCGTGCCCTCGTGTCCGGCCTGGACCCGTCCGTCGCGATCGACAAGGTCGACGTGCTCGACCGCCGGCTTGACGCGGTGCTGGCGCCTGATCGGTTCCGCGCGGCACTGGTGGGCCTGCTGTCACTCGTGGCGCTGCTGCTGGCCGGTCTCGGGCTGTACGGTCTGGTCGCGCATTCGGTCCTGCGTGATGCTCGCGCGATTGCCATCCGCATGGCCCTTGGCGCAAACAGCCGCGCGGCCATCGGGCGGGTCGTCCGGCAGGTGGTCTGGTTGACCGCCGGCGGCGTCGTGCTGGGCGCCGCGCTCGCCTGGGGCGGTCACTCGCTGGTGGCCCGGTTCCTGTCAGGCGTCGAGCCGCTTGATCCGCTGACCCTGGCGGGCGTCGGTCTCGCGTTGCTGATCGTCGCCGGCCTGGCCGCGACCGGACCCGCGCGGCGCGCCGCCCGCGTGGATCCGGCCCTCGTCCTCAGGTCGCAGTGACACTGCCGCCACTTGCCGCCACCTGCCGCCACCTGCCGCTACTTGCCACTACTTGCCACTACTTGCCACTACTTGCCACCGTTCGCCTTCTTCAGATACGGCACTCCGCTCTTGACCCACTCTGGCGCCGGGGCGCCCTTGAGGTAGTGGTCGAAGAATTCGAAGTAGCGCACCGTCAGGTCCTTGCGATTGGCCAGGCCGCGCAGGCCGTGGCCTTCGCCCGGATACGCCAGCAACACGGCGTTCTTCTGATAGAACCGCAGCGCGTTGTAGAAGTTCATGCCTTCGCTGAACGACACCGTGGGATCGGCCGTGCCGTGCATGATGAGCACCGGCGCGACGACGTCCTTGACGTGCGAGATCGCGGACTCAAACCGGTAGACTTCGGGCCGATCCCACGGCGTGAAGCCCCACCGGCCCTGGCCGAACAGGTAGTAGTCGTGGCCGTTCGCGCCGCTGCCGCCGGTGACCTGATACGACCAGCCCCAGCTCTGGTTGAAGTCCGAGTAGAGGTCCGTCACGCCCGCGCCCATGCCGACGGCGGCGAACATCTTCGACCGCCCGGCGATGAACGCGGCGCCTTCGCCGCCGTAGCTGTGCCCGGTGACCGCGATTTTCGCCGGGTCGACGTAGCCCATCTTGATCACTTCGCGCACCGCCGCCTCCACGCACTCGAGCATGTCGGAGTGTGACGACCCGGTGCGGAAATGGATGTCGGGCAGCATCGTGATGTAGCCGCGGCTGACCGCCTCGATGGGCGACGCGCCCATGCCGGTCAGGTACGACGGCGCGCTGTAGCGATGCAGGTTCTGCGAGTTCTTCTCGTAGAAGGTCACGATCATCGGCCGCTTCTCGCCGGCCTTGTAGTCATCAGGCAGCGCCAGAATGCCCTGCAGCCGCACGCCATCGCGGTTCTTGTAGTCGAAGAGGATCCGCCGGCCCCACAGGTATTCGGCCTGCTGTGGGTTGGCGTTCGAGATCTTCTTCGACGTGCCGAAGTTGGCGTCGGACACCCGCAGGTCGGGGAACTCGATGAACGTCTGGCGCGTGAACAGGTACGTGTCGGCCTTGAGCGCGCGCGTCGGTGTGCTGAAGGACGCGTCTTCGTAGACGATGGGCGTCAGCCGGCCGCCGGCCAGCGTGTAGAACCCCGACTTCTTCGTGTACTCGCCGTAGGCCGACAACGTGACCGGCTGCGTGAGGTCGATCTTCTGGCGCGCGGCTGCCGCGCCGCCGGGACCATGGTCCGCCAGCGGGTCCACCGGATCGGTGCGGACCACGCGGAAGCGGATCTCCTGCTTGGTGCCTTCGCCGTTGGTCAGATTCCGGCCGGCCGATCCGTCGAGCGGCAGCACCCACAGGTCGTACCGGTGCTGCATCACCACGGCCGACCCATCCGGCGTGTACCCGGCCACGCCGTACGACGGCTTCGGGCCGGGGCGATCGAACTCCATGTCCACGAAACTCACCGGTTTCGGGCCACCCAGCGGGCGGCTGGTCGCCGCGTCCAGGTCGAACGCGTGCACGCGGTCGTCCTTCCAGTAGAGGAACTGACGGCCGTTGGGTGAAATCCCGAAGAGGTGGCTGCCGATGAGCTGGCCCTTGAACATCAACGTGCGTTCGCCGGTGGTGGTGTCCACGCGGTACAGGTCCGCGGCGGGCCGTTCGTAGTCGTGAATGTACCCACGCGTGTCACGGCCCACGGCCCAGCGCCCGGTCAGCGCGATGTCGATGTCGCGCATCGTGTCGTCGGTCAGCGTGATGAAGGCGCGGCGGCCGACGTCGAACGCCTGGCGGTACGTGAAGTTCTGATCCTGCTGCGCCCGCACCATCTGCTGCGACTGGATGCGCTCTTCTGCGGTGTGCCACACGTCGACGTCGGCCTCGGTATCGGGATTGCGCCGGCGGGTCTCCTGCACCGGCACCTGAGGCTTGATTCCGAAATACACCCGCGCGCCATCGTCGCTCCAATCGAGCGTGGCGCGATCGCTCACGACCCAGTCGGCCGGGAATCCCTGGGCCGCGGCTGGATCGAGCAGCACCGGCGCCGCGCCCTGCGGCGCCATCGCCGCCGCCACATCCGGATACACCAGCAGCTGGTTTGGCCGTTCGCGCATCTTCTCGACATCGGCGCCCTTGAGGACGGCCAGCCCCGTGCCCGCATCGTTCCAGGTCAGCCGCGTGTATCGCTTCGCGTCATTGTCGAGTGACGCCACGGAGTTGTCGGACAGGTCGAGTACGAACAGGCCGTTGCTGTCCTTCGAGGCGGCGTCCACCGTGTAGGCCAGCAGCGTGCCCTGACGATTGAAATCGATGTCGGCCACGTTGCCGAGCGGCACATCGCGACCCGTGGTGAGGTTGTGCACGATGACCTCGACGCCGCGTGGCGGCGGAGGCGCACCGGCCGCGGGGGTCTGCGCCCCGGCGTTGCCCTGCGTCCCGCCCGCGTCGCCGCCCCGGCCCGCGCCGCCGGCGGCCTGTGGCGGGCGCCGCCGCAGCAGCAGATGGGTTGACGCATTCGCGAACTCGAACGAGGCGATGTCCTGCCACGCCTTCACCGCGCCGGTCGCGATGTTGCGCAGTTCCACCCGCCGTGGTTCGGCGGGTGCGGCGTTGCCGCGTCCCTGTTCCTGCGCGGCGCCTCCACCCGCGCCGCCCCCCTCACGGCCGCCTCTGCCGCCGCCTCCTGCGCCACCCGGGTCGACGATGTAGGCGATCCACTTCGCGTCTGGTGAAAACACCGCGCCCGACGCGTTGGCGACCGTCGTCTCCTGATCCGTCGCCAGGTTCCGCAGGCGCAGTTCAGGCTTCGTGGCGTTCTCCGGCACGTTGGTCAGTTGCAGCGTGTACGCCGCCCACGCGCCATCCGGCGACAGCGACGCGCCCGCGATGCTGCGCCACTTCGGATAGTCGTCGACCGACAGCACCTTCTTGGTCTGGGCCGCCGGATACGCCGCCACCGCCACCAGGACGGCCGCCAGCAGGAGAGTTCGTACAGCCAGGCGTCTTCGCATGGCCGGAAATATACCCGAACCACGAACCGCCGGTCCGAGCTATTCACAACGAGGAATGGAGGCGGGATCCCGATTCCAACGGGGGTGGGTGCCCGGCGCAGCCGGGCGCGCGCGATCGGTCGTGAGGACCGACGTGAAAGCGGTCGCGACCCATCGCGCTCTCACGTCGGCCCTCACGACCGATCGCGCCTGCCGCCGCTGGCGGCAGCCACCCCTCAGGCATCCCTCCCAGCTCTCCAGTCCTCCATGTGAAAGATTCGGGCTAGACTTCTGTCATGCGTCTATCAGTCCTTCGTGCCACGCCGTTGCTCGTCTCTCTCGTGGCGTGTGGCCCCAGCACCCCTCCCGAGCCCGGTCCGGACGTCTGGGCGACCGTCAACGGCACCGAAATCCGCAAGGAGCGCGTCGACCGCTTCTATCGCAGCATGGCTGCGCAGGCCCAGGTGCCTCCCAGCGAGGAAGAGGCCGTGGCCGCCAAACTGGGCCTGGTCGATGAACTCATCACCGACGAACTGCTGCTGGCGCGTGCGGCCGAGTTGAAGATCGTGCCGACGGCCGCCGAGGTCGAGAACGCCGTCGCCGAGCGGCGCGGCAAGTTGTCCGACGAGGAGTTCAACAAGCAGCTCGAGGCCCGGCAGACGACGGCGGCGCAGTTCCGCGAGGAAGTCACCCGCGAGCTCACCACCCAGAAGGTGATCGAGCAGGACGTCACCAACAAGGTGACCATCAGTGACGACGAGGTGACGGCCTACTTCGACGCCAACCGCGCGCAGTTCAACGTGGCCGAGCGCCAGTATCACCTCGCGCAGATTGTCGTCACCTCCGAGCCCACGCAGGTCAACAACCAGCAGAACGACGATGCGCGATCGCCGGGCGAGGCGGAGCGCAAGGTGATCATGCTGACCGAGCAGCTCAAGCGCGGAGAAAGCTTTGCGGCGCTGGCCGCCAACTTCTCGGAGGATCCGCAGTCGGCGCCCAACGGCGGCGACATGGGCCTGATTCCGCAGTCACGGGTCGATCAGGCGGCGCCCACGTTGCGCCGCGCGGTCATGGGCATGAAACCCGGCGACATGTCCACGGTCAGCAACGGGCCGGTGACGACCCTCCTCGCGCTGGTGCGGGTCCTCGAGCCGGGGCAGCGCGACCTGAGCGATCCGGAGGTGAAGGAAGGCATCCGGAACGCCATGAAGGATCGGCGTACCCAGCTGCTGCAGGGCGCGTACCTCGCCCGCCTGCGCGCCGACGCCGACATCGTGAACTACCTCGCGCGCCGCATCGTCGCGGCCCAGGGCAAGCTGCCCGACGCAGCGAAATAGAGCAGGGGCCGCAAGGTCCATCAGGGTTCGTCGCGCATGCCGGATGGTCAGGAGCAGGTCTTCGAATTCGAGGAGTTCGTGCTCGACCCCAGAACACGCCGGTTGACCCGCGCGGGTCAACCCGTGACGCTGGCCCCGAAGGCCTTCGACGTGCTGCAGGTGCTCGTCGAGGCGGCCGGCCGGGTCGTCACCAAACAGCAACTGCTCGAGCGGGTCTGGCCCGACGTGTTTGTCGAAGAGGCGAACCTGCCGCAGAACATCTCGCTGGTGCGCAAGGCGCTTGGCGAGGGCCGGCAGGACCATCGCCTGATCGTCACGTTGCCCGGCACCGGGTACCGGTTCGCCGGCGCGGTCGCCACGCGTCGCCCGACGGAGGGGCGCGCGCTGGGGGCATCGGTCGCCGTGCTGCCGTTCGTCAACGAGACCGGTGACCCTTCCATCGAGTACCTGTGCGACGGACTGGCGGAGGGCGTGATCACGACCCTGTCGCGCGTCGAGGGGATTCGCGTGAAGGCGCGGGCCGTGGTGTTCCGCCTCAAAGGGCGGCCGCTCGATCCGATCGTGGCCGGGAGGGATCTGGGCGTGTCGCTGGTCGTGGTGGGCCGCATGCGCCCCGCGGCCGTCGTCGTGGAGCTGGTCGATGTCGCATCTGGCTGGCAGGTGTGGACCGGCGAGTTCAGTGCGCAGGCGCGCGAGTCGATGGCCGTGCAGGAAGCGGTGGTGCGGCAGGTGGCCTCGACGCTCCGGGTGGGCCTGACCCACGAGGAGCAGGCGAGGATTGCGGCACGGGTCACGCGCAGTTCTCCGGCGTACCAGTGCTACATGAAAGGCCGGTACCTGCTCAACAAGCGGCTGACCGAGACGCTGGCGCCGGCGATTGCGTGTTTCCGAGACGCCATCGATCTCGACGCCGATTTTTCGCTGGCCTACGTCGGTCTGGCCGATGCGTACGCCCTGCAGAGTTTGTACGGCGCCCTCCGGCCCGTTGAGGCGTATCCGCCGTCGCTCGCGGCCGCGCGGCAGGCACTCCTGCTCGACGAGACGCTGGCCGAGGCCCATAACTCGCTTGGGGTCTACGAGCTGTTCTACGGCTGGGATTGGGACACGGCGGAGCGCTCGTGGCAGCGCGCGCTGGCGCTCAATCCCGAGTACGCCGACGCGCACCAGCGCTACGGCATGTACCTGACCGCCCGGGGCCGGTTTGATGAAGCCCGCGCGGCGCTGGCACGCGCCCAGGCGCTCGATCCGTTGTCGCTCATCACCAGCACCATTGCCGGCTACCCGGACTACTACGAGCGGCGGTACGAAGAGGCGGAACGCCAGTTCACCCGCGTTCTGCAACTCGATCCACAGTTCTCGATGGCGCACTTCCGCCGCGGACTGGCGCTGACCCAGCTGGGCCGCTACGACGCCGCGGAGGCGGCCCTGGAGATTTCCCGCCGCCTCTCGGGGGATCGCGATGTCGTGGCCGCGCTCGGGCGTTTGTGGGCCCTGCGCGGCGATGCGGATCGCGCGCGCGCCGCCATGGATGAGTTGCGGGAGCGCTCCCGCGAGACGTTTGTGCCGGCGTACGCGCTGTCGGTCATCGAGGCCGCGCTCGGGAGGGTGGACGACGCGATTGGCTGGCTCCAGCAGGCCCTGGCCGAACGGTCGTACTGGCTGATCTACCTGGACGTCGATCCGGCCCTGGATCCGCTGCGCGACGATCCGCGCTTTGCCGCCATCAGGGCCGCAATGAAAAAAGGTCCACAGGGCTAAGCACCCTGTGGACCCTGTGGACCTTGTGGACCCTGGCTCTTATCTCGCCAGATCGCCCACCGCGCCGATGAGCATCCGCAGCTTGGCCTGATCCGACGAACCCGAGACCAGCCCGTTCAGCCGCGTGCCCAGCGTCGTGAGCGCCGTCCGGCGCGCGGCGCCGTTGGCAGCTTCCGCCTGCTGCAGCGCCGACCGCGTGGCGGTGATGTCGGCGGCCGACAGGCCCTTCGACCGTTCCAGCTGATCGACGAAGGCGCGCGCCACCGCGAAGCTGGGCGGCCAGCTGATGCGCCGCTGGTCCTGCGCGTTGGCTTCCTGGAAGCGCACCGTCTTGGCCGCGTCGATTTCGTTCTGCGACAGGTGCGGCGTCGGCACCAGTTCGTAGATGTCGAGACCGCGCGCGATCTCCGAGCTGTAGATGTAGCCGTTGTGCCAGTAGACCGACCACGAGCCGGCCGAGGTCAGGCGGCCGTCCTCGAGCGGACCGCGGTCGAAGTACGCGATTTCGTACGGCTTCTTCACGTCGGTCCAGTCGAACACGGTGATGCCGCCCTGGTAGAAGCCCTGCACCATGATGTCGCGGCCGGGCACGGGAATCAGCGAGCCGTTGTGGGCCACGCAGTTCTCCCACTCGGTCTGGGCCGCCGGCATCTTGTAGTAGCTGTGGAAGACCAGCTTGCCCTTCTCGATCGTGAAGAGGGCGTTGGCGCCCCACTCCAGGCGATCTTCCGCGCGGCAACGAGGCGCGCGGCCGCCGCCCCACTCGTCAGAGAACAGCACCTTGGTGCCGTCGTTGCTGAAGGTGGCCGAATGCCAGAACGACATGTTCGGGTCGCCGGCAAAGTCGATGCGGATCGGATGGGTCGGTTCGCGGATGTCGAGCAGCAGGCCGTAGCCGCCGCACGCGCCGCCGGCGAAACCGGCCTGCTGATAGGTCGTGATGTCGTGGCACTGGTTGGGACCGGTCGGCGTGCCGCCGCGTCCGCCCCGGCCCGGGGCCGGAGCCGCCGCGCCCGCCGCGCCGGCCGCACCCGCGCCGCCACGACCGGCCTGCGC
>CAYYFE010000010.1:68623-98843 GCA_964471115.1 uncultured Solibacteraceae bacterium | reverse complement strand
ACCACCGTGTCTCCACGGCCGGCGACGCGCTGCGTGGCGCCATTGGTGTGCTGGGCCATGACCTGTTCCTGTATCCCGAACTGACGGCGGCGGAGAATCTGCGCTTCTTCGGCCAGTTGTACGGCGTGCCCGGCGTTGATTCGGCCGTCGAGGCCGCGCTGGCGGCCGCGCGACTGAGCGACCGCGCCGACGATCGCAGCGGCGGGTTCTCGCGCGGGCTGCGGCAGCGCCTGGCGCTCGAACGCGCGCTGCTGCACCGGCCGCGCCTCGTGTTGCTCGACGAACCGTTCACCGGCCTCGATGACACGTCGGCCGGCATACTCATCGAGCGCCTCCGCGGCCTGGCGGCCTCCGGCGCCATTGTCATCATGGCGACGCACGACTTCGATACAGCCGAACCGCTCGTGGATGACGCGATCTGCGTCGACCGGAGCCGCGCCTGGCCGATCCCCGCCGGGGCGGGCAGCCTGCGCGAACGGTACCGGCGCGTCCTGGCGGAGCACGCATGACCCCGGGATTCTGGAAGGCCGTGTGGATCATCGCGCGCAAGGACCTGGTGGTCGAGGCGCGCAGCCGCGAACTCGTCTACACGACGGTCTTTTTTGCAGTCGCCACCGTGTTGATCTTCTCGTTCAGCTTCGTGGTGGAAGGGGTGCCGCTGACCGACGCCGCCGCGGGCATCCTGTGGGTGGCGCTGGCGTTCTCGGGCACACTCGCGCTGGGCCGCACGTTCGAGCGGGAACGGCAGGCGGAGACCCTCAAGGCGCTGCTGCTGGCGCCCACGGAGCGGTGGGCGCTCTACGTCGGCAAGCTGCTGGGGATGCTGGCGCTGATGGCGCTGGTGGTGGCGATCGTCGGGCCGCTGGTGATTGTCCTGTTCCAGGTCTCGGTCGCGGCCGTCTGGTGGCGCGTGGTGGCGCTGGTCGTCGCCGGCGGCATCGGGTTTGCCGGGGTGGGGACGCTGTTCGGGGCCATGCTCAGCCGGAGCCAGTCACGCGACGTGCTGCTGCCCGTGGTGCTGTATCCGCTGACCGTACCGGTGATGATCGCCGGGGTCAGCGGCACGGCGGCGCTGCTGGCGGCCGAACCCAACGTGGCGCGGGCCCAGGTCTGGCTGTCGATGCTGGTATTCTTTGACGCGGTATTCCTGACGCTGGCGTTGTGGGTATTCGACGCCGTCATGGCGGAGTGAGGAGACGATGGGACAGACGCGCCTGGTGACGGGACTGGTCGTGATCGCGGTGGCGATGTTTGCGTACGCCCCGTTCCTGATCGACGCCGCGCCGTACGAGTCCACGATGGGACTCATCCAGAAGATCTTCTACTTCCACGTGCCGTCGGCCATCGTGATGTTCGCCTCGGCGTTCGTCTGCGGGATTGCCAGCGCGATCTACCTGGCGAAGCGTTCGCCGGCCGCCGATCGCGTGGCGATTGCCGGAGCGGAACTTGTCGTCCTGTTCGGCGCCATCGTGCTGGTGACCGGCCCGCTCTGGGCGCGCAAGGCGTGGGGCGTCTGGTGGGACTGGGGTGATGTGCGGCTGGTCACCTCGCTCGTGTTGTGGCTGATGTTTGTCGCCTACCTGCTGCTGCGCCGCTTTGCGGGCGCGGGCTCCGACGTGCTGGCCGCCGCGGTCGGCGTGTTCGGCATGGCCAACGTCCCGTTTGTCTACTGGTCGGTCAACGTCTGGCGGACCCTGCATCCCAAGACCACGGTCGTGCGCACGCTGAGTCCGGAGATGCGGATTCCGTTCCTGTGGTGCCTGGCCGCCTTCGTGTGTCTGTACGTCGCGTTGCTGCTCCTGCGCGTGCGCCTGGAACGCGCCCGCACGTCACTGGAAGCCACGTATGCGTCTCTCGAGGATTGACATCATGACCATCCGACGCTGGATCCCCGTTGTGCTCACGCTGCTGGCGCTCGTGGCGGCCGTTCCGCTGGCCGCGCAGACGCAGCCGCCCGCGGCCGAAGGCTTCGTGCCGCTCAGCGAGTTCGCGGCGCGTGAGGTGTTGCCGGCGGCGCCGCTGGTGTTCTACGCCTACGCCTTCGTGTGGGTGGCCATCCTGTTCTACCTCTGGTCGCTGTGGCGGCGGATGGCGCGCCTGGAAGACGACCTGCAGCAGGTGCGACGGCGCGTGGACGCGCAGGAAGGACGCTGACCGTGGGCGGGATGTCGTCGGCGCACTTCATCTTCATCCCTGGCGTTCTGCTGATTGGCGTCGTCATCGGCTGGGTTCTCGGGACCCGCGCCGCGCGCGACGCGTTCGCGATGGAACTCAAGCGTCGCGAAGAGCGCGCCCAGCGTAAGACCCCGTAGGGCGCTCCGCTCCTTGGAGCGCCGTCGTCCGCGGCCGGCAGATCCGGCCGCGCTACGAGTCGGCGCACTCTGCTCGTTACTCGCCGGTGGCCAGGCGGCCGGCAAGCGAGGCGGGCAGCCCCGCGTCGCGGATGCGGGCCTGCGCGCGCGCCACGTCGTACGCCACGCGCCGCAGTTCGATCGTGCGGGCCTCCACGTCGAGCATCGCGTAGGCCGCGCGGGCGTCTCCGTCACGCGGCTGGCCCACCGACCCCGGATTGATCAGCCAGCGTGAATCATCAGTCATCGCCACGGTCACCCGGCCTCGTCTGATCGGCGTTTCGTCGTGGACGATGGCGCCGCGGAGACGGAAGACGGATTGCAGGTGCGTGTGCCCGTGCAGGGCGATGCAAAACGTGCGGTCCGAGAACACCAGCCGCGCATCGGCAAACGTCTGGATGTAGTAATCCTCGTCGCGCGGCGCGCCGTGGCAGAGCAGGGTGTCGGTGTCCATGGACAGCGGCCCGATGGGCAGGTGCCTGAGCCACTCCAGATCGCCGGGGTCGAGCCGGCGCTGCGTCCATTCGATCGCGGCGCGCGCCGTCGGGCTGAACGTGCCCGCGTGGGTCAGCCCGGCGGCCACGCGGTCGTGATTGCCGCGCAGGATCCACTGCGGGGCCAGCGCGCGGATCTTCGCGATGACGTCCGCAGGCGCGGCGCCGTAGCCGACCAGGTCACCGAGGCAGATCACGCCGTCGACCGGCCCGGCGTCGTCGAGCACGGCGTCGAGCGCGTCGATGTTCCCGTGGATGTCCGTCAACAGCAGCAGGGGCATCGGGGCAGTCAGGGGGTGATGACGCCGGAAAACGCGTGCAGCGCGTCCAGCACGCGATCGGCCACCGCCGAAGCCGACGACCGCGACGCGTTGACGCGCAGATGCGCCAGGCGGTAACTCTCGACGCGCGCCGCATACAGCCGTTCGAGCGCCTGCCGGTCCGACGCCAGCGGCCGGCGGCCATCCAGCGGGATGCGCGTGATCAGTTCCGGGAGGGGCACGTCCACCCACACCGAAATGCCGTCCAGGTTGATCGCGGCGCGGTTGTCCGGATCGGCAAAGGTGCCGCCGCCGGTGGCGACGACCACGTGCCGCATCGGCTGGAGGACGGCGAGCATCTCGCGCTCGAGCTGCCGGAAGTAGGGCTCGCCCTGCCGCGCAAAGATCTCGGCAATGGTCTTCTTCTCCCGGACCTCGATGAGATGGTCGATGTCCTCGAATCGCCACCGGAGGCGCGCAGCCAGGTGCCGCCCGACGGTGCTCTTGCCCGAGGCCATGAACCCGACGAGGTACACCTTGTCGAACGTCATTGCGCCAGCCGTTTCAGGTCGTCCACGTAGCCGGGGTAGGACACCGCGACGGCGTCCGCGCCGTGAATCACGCTGGGGCCGGCGGCGCCCAGCGCGACCAGACTGAACGCCATCACCAGGCGATGGTCGTGCGCCGCATCGGCCTCGCCGCCGCGCGGTACGCCGGCGCGGCCGTCGATGACGAAGCCGTCGGCGTATTCCTCGGCTGCGACCCCCAGGGCGCGCAGGCCCGTGACGAGGGCGCTGATGCGGTCGCTTTCCTTGACGCGCAGTTCGCCGGCGCCGCGCACCTCGAGGTGGCCGCCGAGCGCCGCGCTGGCGGCCAGCACCGGCAGCTCATCGATGAGACTGGGCACTTCGTCCGCCTCGATCGTGGTGCCGGCCCGTTCGCCGTACCGGACGTCGATCCGGCCCACCGGCTCGCCGCCGGCCATGGCGGTTGGTTCGACGGTGATCAGCGCCCCCAGGCGGCGCAGCGCGTCGACAAATCCCAGCCTCCGCGGGTTGAGGGCCACGCCCGACACCACCACGTGGCTGCCCGGCCGCGCCGCCGCGGCGGCGGCCCAGATAGCCGCCGAGGACGGATCGCCGGGCACCTGCAGGACCTGGTCTGGCGCCTGCGCGATCTGCCGGCCCGTAATCGCGATCCGCGGGCCCTCGACGTCCGCGCGCAGGCCGAACAGAGGGAAGGCGCGTTCGGTGTGGTCGCGGGTGAGCGCGGGCTCCGTGACGACCGTCGTGCCCTCGGCGCGCAGGGCGCCGAGCATGACCGCGCTCTTGAGCTGGGCGGAGGCGACGGGCACACGCCAGTCGATGGCCCGCAACGCGCCGCCGCGCATCGTCAGTGGCGCGTGGCCCTCGGTGGACGTCGCGTCGGCCCCCATCTCGCGCAAGGGACCAAGCACGCGCTCCATCGGGCGGCGCGACAACGAGGCGTCACCCACCAGCGTGGCCGTCACGGGCCAGCCCGCCAGCACACCCAGCAGCAGGCGCATGCTCGTCCCGGAGTTCATGCAGTCCAGGTCGCCCGCCGGGGATCGCGGCCCAGCGGCCCCCCAGCCGGTGACGGTCACGCCCTGATCGTCGGCGTCGATCCGCGCGCCCAGCGCCGCCACGCACGCCTGTGACGCGCGGACGTCGGCGCCGTCGGCCAGACCGCGGATGCGCGTCCGGCCCTCCGCCATCGCGCCCAGCAGCACGTACCGGTGCGAGATAGACTTGTCGCCCGGCACGTCCAGGTGGCCGGAAAGTGTGCGAACGGGGGAAAGCGGCAGGGAAGACATTTCGCGGGCCGTTTCCGAATAGTATGGTACTCCCACGATGATGACTGACCAGCATCTCGTTCGACTGGAACTGCCCAGTTCCTTCCAACTGCTCGACCTCGTGCAGGCGCTGAGCGATCGGCTGTCGGGCATGGCCGGATTCGACGAGGACACCACCCATTGGGTGAGTGTGGCGGTCCGGGAATCGGTCATCAACGCGGTCAAACATGGCAACCGCGAGGACCCTGCCAAACACGTGACGGTCGAGTTCACGCTCTCGCCGCGGCAGGCGCCCGAAGAGTTCTCGGTCACGGTGCTCGACGAAGGCGAAGGGTTCGAGTTCGAGGAGGTCAAGGACCCCCTCGCGCCCGAAAACCTCCTGAAGTCGAGCGGTCGCGGCATCTTCTTCATGCGCAATTTCATGGACGACGTGGCGATTGCCCGGCGGCCGGAGGGCGGCATGTCCGTCCGCATGGTGAAGAAGCTGTCTGCGCGTTCGTGACTCCCAATCCCGCGTATCTCGCGACGGCCATTGATGCCGCGCAGGCCGGCGGCCGCATCGCCCGGCAGTTCTTCCGGCGCAGCCCGGTCATCAGGAAAAAGGGTCTCATCGATCTCGTGACCGAGGCGGACGTCGCCGTGGAGCAGGAGATTCGCAGCCGGATCGCCCGGCGATTTCCTTCGCACACGTTTCTGGGTGAGGAGTCGGTGCACGATCGTCCGCCGGCCGGGGGCTGCCGCTGGATCGTCGATCCGATTGACGGCACGACGAACTTCGCGCACGGCGTGGCCCTGTTTTGTATCTCGGTCGCGCTCGAGGAAGACGGCGAGGTGGTCGCGGGCGCCGTGTATGACCCGATCGCCGAGGAGTTGTTCACGGCCGAGCGGGGCGGCGGGGCGCGTCTCAACGGGCGGCGCCTGGCCGTGAGCGGTGTGGCCGAGCTGATTGACGGCCTGCTTGTGACGGGATTCCCCTACACGGCGACCGAGGAGCGAGCGGAGCAGGTGGCCATCTTCGGCGCGTTTCTCCAGCGCGCACAGGCGGTGCGGCGGCTGGGATCCGCGGCGCTCGACCTGTGCTGGGTGGGCGCGGGCCGGTTCGACGCCTTCTGGGAGCAGAACCTCCAGCCCTGGGATGTCGCGGCCGGCGCCCTCATCGTATCGGAGGCCGGTGGCGTCGTGACGGGCTACCACGGTCAGCCGTTCACACCGTTCGGGCGGGAGATCGTCGCTTCCAACGGTGCGCTGCATCCGCAGCTGGTCGATGTAATCACTGCCCTCCGCAAGTGACAGGGGGCGTCGGTTTTCAGGCGTTTCCGCCGAAATCGGCGCCACTGGCGGCTGGCATCAAACATGCTTTCCACACAGGACAGGAGTGCCGGCACAACGGGTGCGGGCCTCAACGGACGGAGTACACACATGACACGGGCAATGCGAGCGGGCGTACTTGGACTGACGGGATTGGTGATGGTGGCGATGACGGCGTCGACTGCTTCGGCGCAGGCCGTGCACTCACTGCACCTGGGCGCAGGGATCTTCAGCCCGCGAGGTTACGACGCGCGGCCCACTGACGATGTCTGGGTGGAGAACCTGAACACGTTGGAGTTCGACATCAAGGACTTCCGGAGCCTCATCGGCCAGGGCGAATGGACGATCACGTTCAACGAGCGCGTGGAACTGGGTCTGGGCGTAGGGTTCTACCAGAAGTCGGTGCCCAGCTTCTACCGCGACTACGTGAACAGCAACGGCAACGAGATCGAACAGGATCTGAAACTGCGCGTGATTCCGCTGACGGCGGTCGTGCGGTTCCTGCCGATTGGGCAGGCCGGCCGTGTGCAGCCTTACGTGGGCGCCGGCGTCAGCGCGCTGCGGTGGCGATACTCCGAGAGCGGCGAGTTCGTCGACTTCTTCGACGGCTTCACGGTGTTCCGCGATCGCTATGTCGCGCAGGGCACGGCCCTGGGTGGCGTGGTCCTGGGCGGCGTGCGGCTGCCGCTGGGCGGCGACGTCTACGCGCTCAACACCGAGGTGCGGTACCAGTTCGGCTCGGGCGACCTCGGCGCCGACTCCGGATTCCTCGCCGAGAAGATCGATCTGACGGGCCTGAACTTCATCGTCGGGTTCCAGATCCGGTTCTGATTGTCGGCACAGTAGGCATGTAGGCATGTAGGAGGGGCACCAGCCCCACGACTGAGGCTCGGCGAAGCCGGGCCGGGGTGGCGAGGGAGGCCCTCGCTGAAGAGATGACGCCAACAACGGACCAGCACCGGCGTCATCTCTTCAGCGAGGACCTCCCCCGCCACGCGCCGCCTGCGGCGGCGTCAGTCGTGGGACTGGTGCCCCTCTTACGCATTCCTCCCAGCCCTTCAGTTCTCGTTGTGAATTGAGCTTCGGCGGCTAGTCTGAGCGGCGGCGGTAGAGGGCGACACCGCCGCCCTCAGCGATCCGATCGAAGGCCGCGAAGTAGCCGGGCGTGACGCGCGCGCGTTGGGCGAGCGCGTCGCCGCCTTCGGCCGATTCCTCCACCAGCACCCAGCGCACATATGGCGTGGGGGAGACGAAGGCCGCCTTCCAGATTTCCCCGTTGCCTTCGTGCAGGAAGTCCTCGAGCGCAAAGCCGGCGTGCGCCATCTGCTGCATGTAGTGGCCCAGCGATCCCATGCTGGCCATGACCGGCGTGCCGTCCCACTGGGCGGCGAGCGCCGCGGTGACGGCGCGCCGCGCGTCGGAGTGAGGACGTTCCCACTGGGCCTCCACAACCATCGGCGCCTTCGCATCGAGCGGCGGTACGGCGACAAGCAGCGCGGCCGTCAGCGCAATCGCCGCAGCGGACCGCAGGCGGGACGGCAGCCACGCCAGCGCCCAGACCGCGGTGACCGTACACGCCACGACAAGACTGACGCTGTACCGCACCCGCACGGGATGGCCGGTGAGGTACGCATACATCGGTAACGCCACGGCCGCCAGCAGCGCCACGGGCAGCAGCGCGCGCGCGATGGCGTCACGACCGTCGCGGCGCGCGAACCACGCCCCGGCCAGGCACGCCGCGACACCCAGAAACCCGGCACGCAGCAGCCAGGGATGGCTCAGGGATTCCGCGGCCTCGACCACTTGCGACCACGCCAGCCACGGATCGCCCAGCGCCGGGTTGTTCGCCTCAAAGAAGCCGCCGGTCGTGAACCACGTCCCGGTGCTGCCGTAGCTGTGCAGCAGGAACCAGACCACGGCCGCAAACGGCCAGGCCAGCAGCCGCCACGCCTGTCGTGGGTGCGCGAGGACGGCCAGGCCGGCCAGCGCCCCCACGATGCACCATCCCTCATACCGTGTCAGCACGAGTGCCGCCAGCGCGGCGCCGGCCAGTCGTGTCTGCGCGGCGCCCGGAGTGGACAGCCAGCGATCGGCGGCGAACACGGCGACCGCCGACAGGCCGAACAGCAGCGGCTCGGTCATCGGCGTGGCCTGCAGGTAGAGCACGTTCGGATTGAGCAGCACGGCTGCGGTGACGCAAGCGGCCAGGACCACCGACCCGGTGCGACCGGCCACCCACGACGCGAGCAGGCCGAGCCCCCACGCGAGGATGCCCACCGACAGCAGCACCCCGGTGGCGCCGGTGCGGTAACTCCAGTCCCACTGGGCCGGCACCGCGTTGAGGACGTGCGGCAGCGGCAGCCAGACCGCGCCCAGCTGGATCCAGCCCGGCGTGAGGTTGTCGAACACGCGCCGCGCCACCATGACGTGGCCGCGCGCGTCATAGTGACTCAGCGTGAGATCGAGACTGGCGTAGTACCACGCCGCGGCCAGGCCGATGACGGCGGTCAGCAGCGCCGTCATCCAGGCGAGACGAGGGGGCACAGGCGGCGAGGCTATAATTCAGTCATTCTACCCGGCCGGTTCCGGCCAGCCCCCTTTCATGGACGAACTGCTCGCCGCCGTACAACCAACCGTTGATCGCTGGGGCGGGCTCGGCATGGCCATCATCGCGGCCATCGACACGTCGTTTGTGTCCATGCCCAACGTCAACGACCTGCTCATCGTCTGGCAGACGATCAAGTTTCCGGACCTGTGGTGGTACTTCGCGTTGATGACCACGGCCGGGTCTGTGGCCGGGTCGCAGGTGATCTACTACCTGGGCCGGCGGGGCGGGGAAGCGTTTCTGCTCAAACGGTTCAAGGCCGCGCACGTGGCGAAGGTGCGCGCCCTGTTCGACCGGTACGGCACGTGGGTCATGGTGGCGGTGGCGTTTGCGCCGCCTCCGGCGCCGTACAAGATTTTTGTGCTGCTGGCCGGCGTGGGCGGCGTCGGACCGTGGGCCTTTGCCGGCGCGGTGGCCGTGGGGCGGGCCGCGCGGTATCTGGCGGAAGGGTGGCTGGCCCGTGTCTATGGGGAAGCGGTGGCCCGGGCCATCCGCCTGCACCTGGCGGAGGTCACCATCGGGGTGACGGCGGTCGTGCTGGCCGGCGGCGCCGGCTGGTTCCTGTGGCGGCGCTGGCGGGCAGCATAGAATGTCCGCTGTGGATCTGTCGGTCGTCATCCCGATTTACAACGAAGCCGAGAACGTCGAGGCGTTGTGCCGGGAATTCATCGAAACGCTGGACGCCTGGGGCCGTCCGTACGAGGTCCTGCTGGTGGACGACGGCAGCGCGGATGACTCGTATGCCAGGCTGGCCAAATTGCAGGCCCGGCATCCGCAGCTGCGGGTGATTCAGTTCCGCCGCAACTTCGGGCAGACCGCGGCGTTTGCCGCCGGGTTCGCCTACGCCCGCGGCCGGCTGATCGCCACGGCCGACGGCGACCTGCAGAACGATCCGCGCGACCTGCCGGCCATGATTGCGCGGCTGGAAGGGCAGGCGCCCGGCGACCCCACCACCTACGACATCGTCTGCGGCTGGCGGAAGGATCGGAAGGACACGTTCATCAACCGGCGGCTGCCGTCGATCCTGGCGAACCGGCTGATCTCGTGGGCCACCGGCGTGCCGCTGCACGACTATGGCTGCTCGCTGAAGGTGTTTCGCGCAGAGGTCGTGAAGCCGCTGCGTCTGTACGGCGAGATGCACCGGTTCCTGCCGGCGCTGGCCAGCCACATGGGGGTGCGCATCGCCGAGCAGGTGGTCAACCATCGCGCGCGGCAGTTCGGCAAATCCAAGTACGGGATCTCGCGGACGATCCGGGTGATGCTCGACCTGGTGACGGTCAAGTTCCTGTTGAGTTACTCCACGCGACCGCTGCAGATGTTCGGGCTGATGGGCGTCGTGATGGGCGGCGCCGGCGGCGTCATCCTGCTGTATCTGACGTGGCTGAAGTACTTCGGGCAGCAGGGCATCGGCGACCGGCCGCTGCTGCTGTTCGGCATCCTGCTGGTGTTCACCGGCGTGCAGTTGTTGACCGTGGGACTGCTCGCCGAGCTGCAGGCGCGCACGTACCATGAATCCCAGGGCAAACCCATCTACGTCGTCCGCCAGGTGCTGGAAACCCCGGCCGACACACCCCGGCCGTAGTCGAAAGTCCGGGGACGAGGAACCAATGAACCGTGTGACGAGACTTCTGCTGACGGCGGCCTTCGGGGCCGTCATTCTGCTGGCGCCGCTGACGGCGCTGGCGCAAACCACGCTGCCGCCGCGCCCGGCGCCGACCGCGGTGGCCGACGAAGACGCGGCCGCGCCGCACAGCCGCTGGCATCTGGGCGTCACCTCGGGGGCCACCCAGGTGGGGCGGACCAGCACTCTGGCCGGCGTTGATTTCGGGATTCGGCTGCGTCCCGGCCTGCACATCGTGTTCGAGGGCGGCCGCATGTCCGACGTGGTCACCCAGAGCCGCATCGACGAGGCGAACGGTTACATGGCGTTCGTGCGTGACGCGTACGACGTCACCGCCGAGGCCTCCATGCGGGGCAACGCGCTGTTTGCGATGGCCGGCCTGCGGCTGATTCCCGATGGCGCGGCGCGCGGGGAAGGCTCGGGCGTGCGGCCGTACGCCACCGCCATGGTCGGATTCGCCCGTGTGGAGTACAACCCGCGCTTTCTCGTGGACGGTCAGGACATCAGCGGCGGCGCGCTCGGCTTGTATGGCGTGACGCTCGGGCGCGACCTGCTGGGCACCACGAACAAGCTGGCCTATTCGGGCGGCGCGGGCTTCATCTTCGGCGATACCTGGTACCTGGACCTCGGCGTGCGGTTCACGAGGATTCACACGACCGACCATGCGACCAACGTCAAGCGGATCGTGATCGGCATGGGCCGGCGGTTCTGATCGGATGATTCGCCGGGCGGTGGCGGCGGTGACGACAGCGATCGTCGTCGGCGGATGTTCGGGACCGACAACCCCGCCGCCTCCGCCCGATCCCGGTCCCGCGACCGCGCCCGTCATTCGTTCCATCAGCGTGCCGGCCACCCGCGTGGAGGCCGCGCAGGACATCGCCATCACCGCGGTCGTCGAGGATGCCGAAACGCCTCTCACGCAGTTGACCTACGCGTGGACGGCCTCAGCCGGCACGATTACGGGGCAGGGGACCTCTGCCACGTGGCGCATGGCGGCCGGCATCACTTCCGGGCAGGACGTGACCGTGACTCTGACGGTCACGGACCAGTATGAACGGCTGGTCAACGGGGTTCTGATCCGGAGCCAGTTCGTCGTGTCACAGACCTCGGCGGCGTTCCGGGTGCACGACTCCCGGGCGGAACTCGTCCACCTGTCGCAGCGCTTCCTGCGTGACCTGTTCGGCAATTCCTCCGTGCGACCGGCAGACTGCCTGGTGGATTTCGCCGAGCTGTGTGCCGACCTGCCGTTCGGCAAGAAGGCCGAGCTGGCCGACATCACCGAGCACCGGACGCTGGTGGAGGTGGTGCGCGTGACGTTTTTCAGTCAAATCGTCAGTTTTCAGGGCGCCGACGCCGGGCGGGTGTACTCCGACACGGAGTTTCTCGATCGCTGGCTGTCGGATGGTATCGTCCGGGCGTACCGCAATGAGTTCGTGGTGACCGCCCGCTACCACGATCGCCGCTGGTGGATCTGCGAAAGTTTCGTCGACCGGACCAACGACGTGCGGCGTGATGGCTGGATGACGGCCGACGGCCGCGGGCGCATCGGAGCACGGATCAAGTAGATGGCGTTTTATCGCACGTTCTCGGAGAAACAACTGACCGGCGCCGGCGCGGCGCGCCGCGGCAAGATCGAGCAGGCCCGCTTCGGCATGGTGACTTCGCTGGTGAAGGCGCCGGCGGATTTCCTGGAGGTGGGGCCCGGGCAGGGCGCCATTGCCGACCTCGCGCGTGAGGCCGGGTATCGGTATCGGGCGGTCGAGCCGAGCACGATTCTGTGCGAGCAGCTCCGCGCGCGCGGGATCGACGTGACCGAGGCCTTCACGCCGCCCATCCCCGCGCCTGACGCGTCGATGGACATCGTGTACGCCGACCAGGTCGTCGAGCACATGTCGGGCATCGATGCCGCCCGCGCCTGGGTGGCCGAGGCCCTGCGCATCCTGCGGCCGGGGGGCGTCCTGTTCGTGGTGGTGCCGGACTACCTCAAGGAACGCGGTTTCTTCTGGGACATCGATTACACGCACAACTTCATCACCACCGAACGCCGCATGCGGCAGCTGCTGTACGACGGCGGGTTCGACGTGACGGCCATGGTGCGCAGCATCGGCCTGGCCACCGGCGTCCGGCGTGACCTGCTGGCCGGGGCCGCCCTGCTGGTCAATCTGCCGGGTGTGGACGCCGTGTCGCGATACACGAAGACTGAAGAACTGGTCTTCAAGGTGCGCAAGAACCTCTTCGAAACCCTCGCCTTTACGGCCCGCAAGCCCCGCGCCTGAGGCTCGGGGGGCGGTTGCCGCCGGGGGGAGGGGGCCGTACAATGGCAGGGTATGGCCCAGACCTACGCGGCGAAGTATCTGCTGAAAGCCGCCGCCAGTGCCCCTCGCGACTTCGTCAACGCCGCCGTGGCGACGATGCGCCCGATTCACCCGACGGTGCTGATCTACCACTGCACCTTCGTGTGCGACGCGCGCTGCGAGATGTGCTCGAACTGGACCCGGGGCAACCGCAAGGAAGACATGACGCTCGATCAGATCGAGCGCGTGTTTGACAGTCCCCTCTGGAAGAAGGTCGAGATCGCCAACGTCTCGGGCGGCGAACCCACGACGCGCAACGATCTGGTCGAGTTGTGCCGCATCATGCTGGACAAGCTGCCGCGGCTCCGCAAGTTCGGCATCAACACCACGGGGCTCACGCCGCATCGCGGCATCCCCATGCTCACCAAGATCGTCGAGATGTGCCACGAACGCGGCGTCATCTTCTCGACGCGTGTGTCCATCGACGGCGTGGGCGACATGCACGACCAGGTCCGCAAGGTGAAGCGCGGGTTCGACAAGGCGCAGGAAACCATCACCGCGATGCGGGAACTGCAGAAACGCGTGCCGTTCAACTTCGGCATTTCCACGACCATCTTCTCGATGAACCTGGACGATGCCGACAACATCCTGAACTGGGCGCGCCGCGAAGGCCTGGACATCGTCTTCAACATGGTGCGGTTCACCGACCCGATGCTGGGCAACGCCGAACTGGCGGCCACCTGCAAGCCCGTGGGCCCCGAGGAGGAGCGGATGCGCCAGTTCTTCCTCGACCGTGTCCGCATGGACCCGCTGCTCGACGGGCAGAACTACATCTACATGCACTACGCGGACATGATCGCCAACGGGTATCACCGGCAGGCACCGTGCCCGTTCCAGTCGCAGGGCATCATGCTCAATCCCAACGGCGACCTGTTCTTCTGTGAGAACAGCGACGTGGTGGGCAACGTGCTGCAGGAAGACGCCGAGGCGATTTACTTCCGGGAGTCGAGCCAGGCGCACCGGGAGATGATCAAGACCGACAAGTGCCCGACGTGTCTGAGCCCGTGTCAGATGAACGTGTCGGCGGTGAAGCAGGTGGTGCCGTACGTGCGGTTCCTGTATCGCGCCACCCGTGAGAAGCGGCGCCATCGGCCGGCCGCGGCGGCACGGACCGGCGCCGACGGGCTTCAGGCCTCGCGCTGACGGCCACCGGCCGCGAACAACAGGCCGCCGGGCAGATTGCCCACCACGGACAACGCCAGGAACAGGATCGACAGGACGAACGCGTCGGCCGGCGCGACGCCGGCCAGGCCGAACAACGTCACAAACGCCAGGTTCGCCGTGCCGAGTCCAGCAAAGGAAATCGGCAGCAGGACCACCAGCACGATGATCGGGACGGCGGCGAAGTACCACGCGCCGGCCACGGTCAATCCCAGCGCCACGCCCAGGCACCACGTCTGCAGGGTACGCAGCAGTTGGACGACCAGCGACGCCGTCAGCACGCCCGCCACGAGACCGTGCCTCCGGCCGTATTGGCTCGACGCCGCCAGGAACTTCCGGGCCAACCGGTCGAGGACGGGAATGTGATGGGCGCCTGACAGGCGCAGCAGCCGTTCATAGGCGCCCGGACGGAAGAGCAGGAGGCTCGTCATGGCCACGGCGATGGCCGAGCCGAGCACCGCAATCGGCAGGATGCGCGGGTCTTCCAGTTGGCGGCCCACCAGCCAGAGGCCGAACACCGCCATCAGCAGCACGGAGATGGTGCCAAGCAGCCGATCGACGGCGACCGAGGCGACGGCATTGGCCGTAGTCACGCCGTGGCGCGTCGCGCTCAGGGCGCGCACGGCATCACCGCCCACCGATCCGGGCAGGAAGGTGCCCACGAACGTGCTGACGAAAAAGACCCGGAGCAGCGCCGGACTCTGCAGCGGCCGGTTGGCCTCCACGCCGCGCAACAGCGCCAGCCACCGCCAGGCCATCAGGACGCGGTCAATGAGGACCAGCGCGACGGCGGCGCCCAGCCAAGTCCACGATGCGCCACGCACGGCGTGGGCCACGGCCGGCCAGTCCACGTCCCTGGTGGCCCACCAAAGCAGCCCCGCGGCGACGGCCACGCGCAGGGTGCGCAAAAGAAGAACGGCGGCTGGTCGCGAAGACCAGCCGCCGTTGGAATCGCCCGCCCTGGAAACCGTCAGCACCCGGGGTGGTTGGGATAGGGGGTGTACCCTTGCGGACCTGCGACGATGATGAAGTGCAGGAACAGGTCGTTCGCCCAGTCGTCGAAGCCCGACGCGATGTCGACCACTTCGATCACGCCGTTGGGCTTGCGCCACGCGATTGCGTCGTGGGAGAGGGGGCCGATCCCGCGCTTGTTGTTCCAGGCGAAGTCGAGCCCACCGCAGATACCCGCCTCAATGAACCGATCCCGAAGGAACTCCATGCTCTCGATTCGATGCGCGAGCGACGTCTCGCCTTCGAGGTAGTTCGGCCACGAGCGCATGATGTAGGCCGCGACGGCTTCGCCGGTGGAGGGCCAGCGACCGTCCGCCGGACGGGGGTTCAGCCCGCGATAGTCAACGGTGACGTACTCGGAGAATGCGGACCACGGACCGGTCTTGCCGCCGAACTCGGCCCGGGCGCGCCACTTGTAGCGCGTGTTCAGCGTCTGCTCGAACGGCAGTTCCCACATCGTGGTGCCGCTGCCCGCCGCGACCAGACCCGATGTCGCCACGACAGCGCCGGCCATCGTCTGCACTTCAAACCGATAGGAGAGCGCGGGCGTTGAAGCAAATCGCGCGGAGGAATTCTGGATACGGAACACCGGTTCGAGGTTGTCGAGCCGGACGCCGCCAATGGGGGATTGCAGTGTGGGGGCCGACACCTTCAACGTGCTGCCGTCTGCCGCGGCATCCACGCCTGAGGTGGGCACCAGGGTCGGGCTGCTCATGCCTTCCGAGCATCCCCACGCCACAGCCAGAGTTGTCGCCAAACCGAACGCTGAAACGTACTGTCGGACCATGCTGTCCAGACTACGTGTGGTCCGTACGGCTGTCAAGAAGAGTGTCGGGGCCGTGCTACCATGCCGGACGGCAGGTTACCTGCAGAAAATTGCTGAGGTGTCGATGAAGCCGGTGGTGCGAATCGGAATGGTGATGGCGGGGGTGCTTCTGGCGGCGGGCGTCCAGGAGGCGGCCGCGCAGATGCTGCAGTCGGCGGACCGGGTGTTCGCCGGGGTGAGCTTCGGCCAGCAGACCAAGGCCCGAACGCTGACAATCAGTGGGTCCTCGTCGCTGTATGACGAGACGGCCACGTTCGAATCGACGGTCGGCGTGGGCGCCGAGCGTATTGTGGACATTGAAGCGGGTGTGCGCGTGTGGAGCAACCTGGCGGTTGGCGGCGGGTGGTCGCGGTACACCGACACCAGCAGCTCGACGCTGAATGCGTCCATCCCGGACCCGCTGTTCTTCGACACGTTCGTGGCGCGGTCGACGACCGCGGAAGGCCTCGAGCGCGAGGAAACCCAGATTCGCCTGTCGGCGTTCTGGATCCAGCCGGTGACCGACAAGTTCGACGTCATCCTCTACGGCGGCCCATCGTTTTTCAGCGTGAAGCAGGACGTGTTGTCGGGCTTCACCGTGGCGACCAACACCACGAACCTGTCCGGGGTCACGCAGACGACCATCGATGAGTCCACCACGGGGTTCCATGGCGGCGTCGATCTGCGCTACCTCATCATCAAGAACGCCGGCGTGGGCGTGTTCGCCCGCTACTCCTCAGCCAGCGTCGACAGCGACGTGGTCGAAGGCGGCAAGATCGAGATGGGCGGCTTCCAGTACGGGTTCGGGTTGAGACTGCGATTCTAGGTCCGAGATCGAAAGGGTCCAGGGTCCTAAGGTCCTGGGTCCAGGGTTCGAACATGCAAAGGGCCCGGGGAGGTCAGCTCCCCGGGCCCTTTGTCTTTATGCCTGCCCCCGGCCCCCAGAACCCTGGACCCTGGACCCTGGACCCCAGGACCCTTAAGATCCGCTGCAGTTCGGTCGCGGAGAGTAGCGGTCGTATCCAGGCGGCCCGGAGACGATGATCCACTGCAGACGCAGGGTGGTGCTGGTGTCGTCGAACCCGGCGCCGATGTCCACGACTTCGTCGCGTCCGCCCACACGCCACGCGAGCGCGTCGATGCTGTGCGGACCGACCCCGCGCTTGAGGTTCCACGCCAGGTCGAGGCCGCCACAGATACCCGCTTCAATGATGCGGTCGCGCAGGAACGCCATGTTCGTTTCGCGCTGATGGAGGCTGATGCCCCCCACCAAGTAGGCCGGGTATTTCGCAGCGATGCACTGCACGATGGCGTTACCGTCACTGAGTGCGCAGTTGCCCGGCGTGCCGGGAGTGCCGCCGCCTCCGGGCGGGGTCACCGTCGGCGCAAGCGGTGTCCGGAACGACTCGGTGGCCGACCACGCACCCGTCACCTCGCTGTCGGAGACGCGAACCCGCCAGTAGTGCAGGGTGTCGTACGGCAGCGTGTGCGGCATGGTCAACGTGGTCTCGAGAGCGCCGGGTGACCGCTCTTCAAACGCTACCCGAGTGCCGAAGGCCGCGTCGGTGGCCACTTCGAAAAAATACTTCAACGGCAGGTGTGGCCCGCTGACCGTGGCATTGGCGACGACGAGGTCGGGTTGCCGGCTGGCCACCCGGGCCCCCGCCACCGGGCTGGTGGGGCGCGGCGCCCCAATCACCACCGGTTCGAGTACTTCGAAGGAACGCGTCGTGCTGTAGTTGCTGGAGTTGGCGCCGTCCTCCGCCCGCACGCGCCAGTAGTAGATGCGGCCCGGCGGCAGGGCATCGGGCAGGCGGAACGACGTACGGCCGTTGGGGCCGGGCTCCAGGCCCTCGCGCGAGACGACCGCGCCGGAAAACTGCGCGTCGGTCGCCATCTCGATGCGCAGCTTGAACGGACGCGGGCTGTTCGACTCGGGGTTCTCAATGAGCAGGGTCAGCGGCTGCTGGTCCGGCTTGAATTTCCGGCCCGGCTCGGGCTCGAGCAGCACCGGGACGGTGATGGTCACCCCCTCAATGGGGCCTGCGATGAGCGGGCTCAAGGGGTTGCTCGTTTTCGAGTGCTCACACGCCCCGGCGGCGATCGCCAGCAGCGCGGGCACAACCGCGGCACGCACGAAGGAGGAACGAGTCGTCATAGACACCTGAATACAAGGGGTATCGGCCGCTGCCGCGGAGGCCAACAGCCTTCGCGGTAGAATGACCAGCGGTCGATCACTGCGAAACCGATGCCAGCACCCCGCCCCCTGAACATCCTGCACGTCTGCGACCACCTGGGCTGGGAAGGTTCAAGAATGCATGGCGTCAAGCGCCTTTTTGCATGGATGATCCCGCGTTTCGACCGGGAGCGCTTCCGGGTGGCGCTGGTCAGCCTGCGCAAGAAGGACCTGTCGGAGGAAACCCTCGACGCCCTGGGCATCGACATCACGTACCTCCAGCGCGGGAAATTTGATCCGCGGACCTTCAACGATCTGCTTCGGATCGTCGACCAGCGCCAGGTGGACGTGCTGCACCTGCACGGGTACGGCGCCACGACGTTCGGACGCCTCGTCGCCGCCGTCCGCGGCATTCCGGTCGTCCTGCACGAACACGCCAACCTCACGACGACGCCGTGGTTCCAGAAGGTGGCCGACACGGTGCTGGAGCCCTTCACCGACGTGGCCATTGCCGTGTCGAAGAGCACGGCCGAGTTCGTGATCAACGCCAGGCGGGTGCGCCCCGCGCGAGTCCGCGTGGTCTACCTCGGCGCGCCGCTCGACGAGTTCGGCCGGCCGGCGACCCCGGAGGAACGCACCGCCGCGCGCGCCGAACTCGGCATCGGACCGGACGACGTGGTGATGGGCACCGTCACACGTCTGCACGACTCGAAGGGCAACGAATATCTGGTCGACGCCGCGCGCCTGGTGCTCGATGCGCGCCCGCACGCCCGGTTCTTCCTGTTTGGCGAAGGCCCGCTGCTCGGCAGTCTTCAGGCCCAGGCGGCCCGGCTCCAGCTTGGCGAACGCTTCGTGTTCGGCGGGTTCGTCAAGGACGTCCGCCGCGTCCTGGCGGCCTTCGACGTCTCGGTGTTTCCCTCGTTGTGGGAAGGCACGCCACTGACCGTGTTCGAGGCCCTGGCGGCGGGGAAGGCGATTGTGTCGACCGACGCCGACGGGTTGTGTGAGGTCCTCACGCCTGAAACCGACGCGGTCATGGTGCCGCGGCGCGACGCACCCGCCCTGGCCGGCGCCATCATCCGGCTGATGGACGATGGGGCGACGCGGGAGCGGTTGGGCGGTGCCGCGCGGCGGACGGCCGAGTCGTTCGATATCCAGCTGTTCGTCAACAAGATGGAAACGCTCTACACGCGCCTCCATGACGATTCGCGGCGCACGCGGCGCCGATTGGCCGAACAGGATGCCCTGGCGTTTCTGACGCGCGGGGCCTCATCGTGAGCCGGTTGTCGACGCGCCATCGCGTGGGCGCCGGGCTGGCCCTCGCGGTGCTGCTCGTGTTTGGCGGCGCCTCGCTGATGGTCGATCCGGTTGGTGTGCGCCGCACGACGGTTGATCCCACCGCCACGCCAGGTTTTCAAAGCGACGAGGCCACCTACTACCTGATCGGCCAGAGCCTCGTGCATGACCTCGATCTGGAGTATCGCGCGGAGGACATCCAGCGCACGCGCGCCGAGTTTCCGCTGGGGCCAAGCGGCGTCTTCCTCAAACGTGGCAGCGTTGACGGCCAGCCGGACCCGGCGCCCGACCGCCTGTTCTTCGGCAAGTCGTTCGTGTATCCGCTGTTTGCCGCGCCGTTCGTAGCCGTGTTCGGCACCAACGGGTTCTACCTGTTCAACGCACTGCTGCTGACGCTGGGCGTCTGGCTGGCGTATGTTTTCCTCAGCGCGCGCTCGTCGCCGGCGGTCAGCGCGGTGCTCGCGGCCGGGTTCTTCATCCCGACCGTCGTCCCCGTCTACTGGTCGTGGATCGCCCCGGAGCTCTTCAACTGCATCGTCGGACTTGCGGCCTATTTCTGCTGGCTCTACAAGTTCGTGACGCCCGAAGGCGGCAGCCGGCGCGCAAGCTGGCTGCGCGGGCCCTGGTCGGACGTGGTGGCGGCGGTGCTCATCGGCATTCTCGCGTTCTCGAAACCCACCAACGCGTTGCTCGGCGCACCGATCGGCGCGTGGCTGCTCTGGCATCGCGAGTGGCGGACGGCCGGCCTGGTCGCCGCGGCGTTCACTCTGACGGCGGGCCTCTGGTGGGGCGCCAACACCGTGATTTCCGGTGAGTGGAATTACCAGGGCGGCGAGCGCACGACGTGTTACGGCCAGTATCCGTTCGAGCAGCCGGGACAAGGACTGGAGGTCTGCGACCCGCGCTCGACCAGCGAGGCACTGACCGATGTGTGGTTCGACAGCCAGATGTTCTGGTCGAACCTGCGCGCCAACCTCGGCTACTTCGTCGTGGGCCGCTACGGCGGCGTGTTGCCGTATTTCTTTCCGTTGATGTTCGCGACGATTGCGCTGGCGCTTTCGGGGCGCCGGCAACGCTCGTGGCAATGGCTCGTGTTCGCGAGTGTTCTGTTCCAAGGCCTCTTCTTCATCGTCACGCAGCCGTATTCGTATTTCGGCGGCGGCGGGTCGGTGGGGAACCGCTACCTGATGGGCGGCTACGGCATCGCGGTGTTCGTGTTGCCGCCACTGCGGTCGATGACCGCGGCAATCATGCCGTGGGTGATTGGCGGCCTCTTCGTGGCCCCGATGATCGTCAGCCCGTTCGACACCTCGATGCGCCCAGGCGATCGCGCATTCAGCGGTCCGCTGCGTCTGCTTCCGCCGGAACTGACCAACTACAACGACCTGCCGGTCACCACCGAAGGCGCGCTGATGGTCCGGCCGTTTGGCCGCGATCCGCGGTTTCAGTTGATGTATCTCGACAAGAATTCCTACCTGCAGGAAGCTGACGGCGTCAGTTTCTGGACGCGCGGCGAGTCGCGCGCGCAGCTGCTGGTGCGGACCAATGAACAGGAACGCCGGCTCGAGATCGGCTTGGAGGCCGGACCGTACCTGCCCGTGAACGTCGACGTGGATCTCAATGGCGAACGCCAGCGTGTCTCACTGGCGCCGTCACAGCGCACCGTCGTGCAGTTCGCGCTGCCGCCGGGCTTCCCATACAAGAAGTTCGGCAACGTGAGCTACATCTGGAAACTGGCCATCGCCACCGATAGCGGCTTCGTGCCGGCCGAACGCGACGGCGGCACCGACACGCGGTATCTGGGTGTTCGGGCCACGCCGATCGTCGTTCGCTGATTGTCAGCACAGTAGGCATGTAGGAGCGCAACGCCTGTCAACACAGTAGGCATGTAGGCATGTAGGAGAGCGCAAGGCTTCACAGGAGGCGCGGGGGCGCGGGGCTTCTGCTGGGCCTCGACCGGCGCTGGCCGGCAATGCTTGTCAGCACAGTAGGCATGTAGGCATGTAGGAACTCCAAGGCTTCACAGGAGGCGCGGGGGCGCGGGGCTGCTGCGGGGCCTCGACCGGCGCTGGCCGACAATGCTTGTCAGCACAGTAGACATGTAGGCATGTAGGAGCGCAAACCTTCACAGGAGGCGCGGGGGCACGGAGCTTCTGTTCAGCGTGGATCAGCGGTGGCTGCCGCCGGGCACCCACCGCTGTTCAAAGCCAGCAGCAGGCCTTCCTCCCAGCCCTCCAATCCTCGTTGTGAGCAGCCCTAACCTACATGCCTACATGCCTACTGTGTGGACACGCTCCGCGCGCGGCGCCGTGAGGTACGCCACCGCGCCGGTGGTCGAGAAGAGCATGATGAGCACGGCCCCGATGAGGGAGACGGCCAGCGCGGATTCAAGCGGCAGGCCGAGGCGGGTGAAGTAGACGCCAAACGTCGCTTCGCGCACGCCGAAGCCGTTGACCGAGAGTGGCGCCATCTGGACGATGAACGAGAGGGGCACGAGAATGGCCAGATGCGCGGTGGGCACGGGCACGCCGAGGGCCGCGGCAATCGCGGCGTAGAAGCCGACGAGGATCGCCTGCACGACAATCGCGCCGGCCAGGCCCAGGCCCAACGCGCCCGGCGCGCTGCGGAACTTCGCCAGGGCCCCGACCAGGCGCGTGATGCGCTCCTCGACCCATTCCTGGTGCAGCGTCTTGAGTGGGTGCAGGAGCCGGCCCACCCATTCGGGCCACAGGATGATGGGCACGGCCAGCCCGACGCCGGCGATGACGGCCAGCCACAACAGTGCCGGACCGCTGGGGCCCAGCGTATCGCTGGCCCGCGCCGTCAGCGACGCCCCCAGCGCGGCCACGAACACGAGCCCCAGCAGGCCGATCCCGCGGTCAACCAGCACCACCGTCGTCGCCAGCGTCTTGGAGCCGGCCGCGCCGGCGGTATCACGGATGCGGATGACGTCGCCGCCGATGTTCGACGGCAGGAAGTTGTTGAAGAAGGTCGCCACCAGGTACGACCGCAGGAGGCGCGGCAGCGTCGCGGCCACGTGCTGCGCCGAGAGCAGCAGGTGCCACCGCCAGGCGGAGACGACCACCATGAGCAGGTAGAGGCCCAGCGCGGCGCCCAGCCACGTCCATGACGCCGTGCGCGTCAGCGCCCAGAGCCGGGCGACGTCGACCCGGGAGAACAGCAGGTACAACAGGCCGCCCGAGACGAGTCCCTTGAAGACCCACAGCCACGGGCCGCGCCTGGCGCGCGAGGCAGTCACAGCGGTGTATCCTACAATCACATCGCCCGCCGCGCGCAGCCGGGCACCACGCCCACGCCTGCATGCACATTCTCATGATTGCCCCCGAGCCGTTTTTTGAGCCCAGGGGAACCCCGTTTTCCGAATACCACCGCATCCGCGCGCTCACCAGCCTCGGGCATACGGTGGATCTGGTGACGTATCCCTTCGGCAAGGACGTGGACCTGCCGGGCCTGCGCATCATCCGCAGCCTCAAGCCGCCGTTCATCTCTCGCGTGCGCATCGGCCCGTCGTGGGCCAAGGTGCCCCTCGATGCGTTGTTGTCGCTCACGGCCGTGCGCCTGGCGTTGACGCGGAAGTACGACGTCATCCACTCCCACGAAGAGGGCGGCGTCATCGGCGTGATCCTGGCCGCGGTGCTGCGCAAGCCGCACCTCTACGACATGCACTCGAGCCTGCCGCAGCAGATCTCGAACTTCGGGTACGGACGCGCGCGGTGGCTGGCGTGGCTGTTCGAGAAGGTTGAGCGGTTGATGATCGGCCGCTCACAGGCGGTCATCGTCATCTGCCAGGACCTCGACGATACGGTGAAGGCCCTGAACATCCCGGTGCCGACGATCCTGATTGAAAACGCCGCCGGCTCGGGCGCCGCGCCGTCAGCCGGCACGGGCCTGGCCATCCGGCAGCAGTTGGGCATGACCGCGCAGACGCCCATCGTGCTGTACACGGGGACGTTCGAGGCGTATCAGGGGCTCGACCTGCTGTATCGCGCAATGCGGCTGGCGGCTGCGCAAGTGCCCGGCGCGCGGCTGGTCATGGTGGGCGGCGACCCCGAGCAGGTGGCCGCGGCGCGCGCGGCGGCGGCCGCCGAAGGACTGGCCGACATCGCGGTGTTCACCGGGCAGAAGCCCGCCGAAGACATCCCGGCGTATCTCGACGCCGCCACCGTGCTGGCCTCGCCGCGGTCGAGCGGCACGAACACGCCGCTCAAGATTTATCAGTATCTGCGGGCCGGCCGGCCGATCGTCGCCACACGTCTGCGGACGCACACCCAGGTGCTCGATGATGAGGTGGCGATTCTGGTGGAGCCGACGGCCGAGGGACTGGCGGCCGGCCTGGTGCGCGGGTTGACCGATCCGTCCGCCGCCGCGCTTGGCGCTCGCGCGCGGGAGCTGGCCGAAACGAAGTACAGCGACGAGGCGTTCGTCGACAAGACGCGCCGGGCGTACGAGGTGCTGGTCTCGTGAACCGCCAGCACTACAGCTACACGCACTACGCCAACCGGCAGGTGGCCGAGGGGTTTGACGCGCTGCGGTTCAGCGGCCCCATCGGCGAACTGTTGCTCGAAACGCAGGAGCGCCTGCTGACCGAATCGCTCGCCGGTCTGGCCGAGGCTCCGCGACCCGGCGCGCCGCTGGCGGGCCTGCACGTGCTGGACGTCGGCACGGGCACGGGCCGCGCGGCGATTGGCCTGGCCAAACGCGGCGCGTCGGTGGTGGGAGTGGATGCGTCGGCCGAGATGCTCGATGTCGCGCGCAGCCGCGCCGCCGAGGCGGGCGTGGCCGAGCGGGCGAGGTTTGACGTGGGCGACGCCCACGCGCTGCCGTTTCCCTCGGAGACCTTTGACGCCGCGGTGTCGCTGCGCGTGCTGATGCACACGCCCGACTGGCGGCGGTGCGTGGGTGAGTTGTGCCGCGTCAGCCGCCGGCGTGTGATCGTCGACTTCCCGTCGCTCACGAGCGCCGCGGCCGTCGAAAGCGGCATCCGGCACGCACGCCGCGCGTTTGGCGCCTCCGTCGAGTCGTACCGTGTGATGTCAGAGCGATCCGTGCGGGCGGCGTTCCAGGCGCACGGCTATTCGATCGTCCACGTGCATCGCCAGTTCGTGCTGCCGATCGCCTTTCACAAGGCCGTGGGCTCACGCGCGTTCACCGAACGGCTGGAAGGCGGCCTGAAGACGCTGGGGCTGTTGTGGCTGGCCGGGTCGCCGGTGACGGTGGTGGCGGATCGATGAACGCGCTGGTCACCGGTGTCACCGGGTTCACCGGCGGACACCTGGCGCGCCGTCTGCGAGAGGCGGGTGACCAGGTGCGTGTGCTGGTGCGGACCGCGGCGCAGGCGGAGGTCTGGCGCAACCAGGGGTATGACGTCGCCCGGGGCGACCTCACCGATGGCGCCAGTCTGCGCGCGGCCTGCGCCGGCATCGACGTGGTCTACAACATCGCCGCGCTGTACCGCACGGCGGGGCTGCCGGCCGATGCCTATCGCGCCGTGAACGCGCGCGGCGTGGCCACCCTGATCGACGCCGCCGCGGCCGCCGGTGTGCGCCGGGTCGTGCACTGCAGCACGGTCGGTGTCCACGGTGACGTCGAACATCCGCCCGCCGGCGAAGACGCGCCGTTGCGCCCCGGGGACGTCTACCAGGACACCAAGCTGGAAGGGGAGCGCCTGGCGGCGGAGGCCGCGGCACGGACCGGCATCGAACTGGTCATCGCCCGCCCCTCGGGTATTTACGGCCCGGGCGACCGACGGCTGTTCAAGTTGTTCGGCGCGGTCGCGCGGGGACGATTCGTCCTGCTGGGACGCGGCGAGATCTTCTACCATCTCACCTACGTGGACGACCTCTGTGACGGCTTCCGGCTCTGCGCCACGGTTCCCGGGGCGGCAGGCCGCACCTACATCCTCGCGGGCGGGGAAGTGACGACGCTGCGCGAGTTGATTGACATCACGGCCGCAGTGGCCGGCGTCCGCCCGCGCATCGTCCGCCTGCCGGTGTGGCCGGTGTGGCTGGCCGGCGCGTTGTGCGAAGCCGTGTGCGCGCCGTTCGGGATCGAGCCGCCGCTGTATCGCCGGCGCGTGGACTTCTTCACCAAGAGCCGGGCGTTCGACATCTCGCGCGCCCGCGCGGAACTCGGCTTTGCGCCGCGGGTGTCGCTGCGCGAGGGCATTGGACGCACATTGGAGTGGTACCGTGGCCAGGGCTGGCTCTGATCGCGACATTCCGCGCGCGCAGGATCAGTTGTTCGCCGCGCCCGGCGGCGCGCGCGCGAAGTACTCCGCGCTGATCGTCGGCCGGCCGGGCTGGGGCCCGCTCATCAAATACGAACTGATTCAGATCCTGTCGCAGTGGGTGCCGGGCGCGCTCGGCCTCGCGCTGCGCAAAGTGTTGTACCCCCGGCTGCTCGGTTCCTGCGGCCGGAACGTGGTCTTTGGCCAGGGGGTCGTCCTGCGGCATCCCCACAAGATCCACATCGCCGACAACGTCGTGATCGACGATCACTGCCTGCTGGATGCGAAGGGCAGCGCCAACCAGGGCATCCGCATCGGCAGCGGCGTGTTCATCGGACGCAATTCCATCCTGTCGTGCAAGAACGGCGACATCGAGCTGGCCGACGGCGTCAATGTGGGCTTCAACTGCGAGGTCTTTTCGGCCGGCACGGTGACGATCGGCAAGGACACGCTGCTGGCCGCCTACGCGTATCTGATTGGCGGCGACCATGACTTCAGCGATCGGGACGTGGCCGTCAACGCGCAGGCGCGCGTCGCGCGCGGCATCGCGGTCGGCGCCGGCGTCTGGATTGGCGCGGGCGCGAAGGTGCTGGACGGCGTGACGATTGGCGATCGCGCCATTGTCGGCGCCGGCGCGGTCGTGCGCGAGCCGGTGCCCGAAGGACGGACGGCCGTCGGCATTCCGGCGCGTGTGCTGCCGGCCGGGGCCTGACCCGTGGCCCACATCGGGGTCGTCACCTCCACGCCGCCCGGGGTTGAAGGCGGCCACATGGTCATCGCGCGCTCGCTCGTGCGCGCGCTCGAGGAGTTCGGCCACGAGGCCACCCTTATCACCACGCCCTCGTATCCCTTCGGTCAGCAGGCGCGGGAGTATTGGGACACGTGGCGGACGAACGTGCGCGTGCGGAACGGCCGCCGCATCGATCACATCATCACCACGCGGTATCCGTCTTATGCGGTGCGGCATCCGTCACAGGTGTGCTGGCTCAACCACACGATGCGGGAGTACTACGACCTGTGGGAACGGTTCAGCTCCAGCCTGTCATCCCAGGGTCGAATGAAGGAGCGCGTCCGCCGCGTGCTGATTCACGCCGCGGATTCCCATTGTTTCTTCTGGCACGTCAAGCGCATGTATGCGCAGTCGGTCACCGTGCAGGCGCGGCTGCGGCGCTGGAACCGGACGGCCTCGGAGGTGTTGTACCCACCCCCGCCGCCGCGCGCGTACCGGTGCGACGCGTACGAACCGTACCTGTTCGTCGTGTCCCGCCTGGCGCCGCTCAAGCGCATCGACCTCATCCTGCAGGCGCTGGCGCAGCCGGCCGCGGCGGGGGTGCGCTGTGTCATTGCGGGCGAAGGGGAAGCCGAGGCGGCGCTGCGCGCGCAGATTGCCGCCCTGTCGCTGGGCGACCGCGTCACGCTGCTCGGACGCGTCTCCGACGACGCCCTGGTCGATCATCTGGGACGATGCCGGGCCGTGGCGTTTACGCCGCTCTCTGAAGACTACGGCTTTGTCACCGCGGAGGCGTTTGCGTCGGCCAAACCCGTCATCACCACCACCGACAGCGGCGGCCCGGCGGAATTGGTGCGGCACGACTCGAACGGCAAGGTCGTCGCACCGGATGCCGGCGCGCTGGCCGATGCGATTGGCCAGGTGATGCACGACGCGGCGCTGGCCGAACGGCTGGGCGCCTCGGCCCTGCGGGTCGCCAGCGGCATGCGGTGGTCCCTCGTCGCCGAGACGCTCTCGCGGCCGGTATAATCGACGGACGCGCCATGTCCTACCGCACGCCGCTCGAGCAGCGACTCGCCAAAAAGACGACGCAGGCGATCGTCGAACACAACCTGATTGAAGATGGCGACCGCGTCATGGTGGGGCTGTCGGGCGGCAAGGACAGCTGGGCGCTGATCCAGATCCTCGACGTCCTTCAGAAACGCGCGCCGATTGACTTCAGCATCTGCGCGGTCAACGTCAACTCCGGCTATACGGGCTACCGGCATGACCTGGTCACGCAGGCCTGCGCCGAGCGGGGCTGGGACGTGCACATCGAGCACACGACCATCGGCGCGGTGATGGACGACATCCTGGAAGACGGCGAGACGCCGTGTTCGCTGTGCGCGCGGCTGCGCCGCGGGGTGTTGTACCGTCTGGCCGACTCGATGGGCGCGACGAAGATTGCGCTGGGACATCACCTCGACGACTTCGTCGAGACGCTCCTGCTCAACGTGTTCTTCCAGGGCGCGCTCAAGGCCATGCCGGCGCGGCTGACCTCCGACAACGGGAGATACACCGTCATTCGCCCGCTCGTGTACGTGACCGAGGCGGAAGCCCGGGCGTACACGCAGGAGAACGACCTGCCGGTCATCGGCTGTTGTTGTCCGGTGTGCGGCGACCTGAGCCTCAAGCGCCAGCGGCTCAAGCGGATGATTGCCGAACTCGAGCTGGAACACCCCGAGATCAAGAACTCGATGATCAAAGCCATCGGCAACGTGGCGCCGCGCCATCTGCTCGACACGCGCCTGCATCCCGTGCCGCAGACGGCTGCCTCGCTGGCCTGATGCGCGCGGTTCTCACGCGAGTCACGTCGGCGTCGGTCCACATCAACGCGCAGCAGGTGTCCGCCATAGGACGCGGCGTATTGGTGCTGCTGGGCGTGGCGGCGGGGGATACCGACACCGACGTGAGTTACATGGCCGGCAAGATTGCCGACCTGCGCATCTTTCCGGACGCCGAGGGGCGCATGAATCTGTCGGTATCCGACGTCGGCGGCGCTGTGCTGCTGGTATCGCAGTTCACCCTGTTGGCGGACATCCGGCGCGGCCGGCGCCCGTCGTTCATCCACGCGGCGCCGCCGGACGAGGCCAACACGCGGTACGGCGAGGTCGCCGCGGCCCTCCGGGCTCGCGGCCTGGAGGTATCGACCGGCGTGTTTCAGGCCGATATGCAAGTGGCATCGGTTAATGACGGCCCGGTCACCATCGTGATCGACAGCCGGGGAGGCACATGACGCGAACGCTTTCACTCACACTCGTACTGGCGCTGGCCGCCACCCATGCCGCCGCCCAGTCGCGGCCGCTGGTTACGGAAGATCCCGAGACGGTCGGCCCTGGCCAGATCCTGCTGGAGGGCGGCATCGATTACGCCCGCAAGGCGAAGTACCCGGCCTCGGGGCTCGAGGGCACGTTGTGGCGCATCGGCACGCTGGGCCTGAGCTTCGGCGTCAGCTCGATTGCCGAGATCCAGATCGACGGCGGCATCCGCAATTCCCTGTCCATCACGCAGCGGACTGATGCGCCGCTGTCGGACATGCTCACGGTGACCGGCGACTCGACCAGCGACGTCGAAGACGTGGTCATCGGCGCGAAAGTGCGCTTCCTGTCCGAGACAGCCGGCCGTCCCTCCATGGCCGTGCGCTTTTCGACGCGGTTGCCCAACGCCGGCAACGAAAGCGGCCTGGGCCTCGACACCACCGACTTCTATTTCGGCCTGGCCGGCGCCAAGACGGTGGAATCGGTCCGCGTGGTCGGCAACTTCGGCTTCGCGATTCTCGGCGACGCCGAGCGAGGGGATCGTCAGAACGACGTGTTGACGTACGGCCTGTCGGTCGCCCGCGCGGTGGCGCAGGGGCTGGAAGTGGTGGCCGAAGTCAACGGCCGGGTCAACACCCGTTCAGGGGTGCCGCCCGTGGCCACCGACAGCCGGTCGGCAATGCGAGTCGGCGCCCGTGTCACGCGCGGCCCGGTGCGGATGGATGCCGCCATGATGTTCGGCATCACCGAGCGCGACGCGCCGTGGGGGCTGAGCGCCGGCTTTACGTGGGTGTTCAACGCGTTCAGGATTCCCTGACGGATCGCGGCCCGCAGCTCGGGCCGCGCTACGAGGCGCGCAGCCGCGCTCGGACCCGCTCGACTTCGTCGGCCTGACGCTCAGAAGACCAGCCGAGGACGCCGCCGGCCAGTGCCGCGGCACGGGTCAGCGCAGCTTCGCTGGCGGCTGTCAGGCCCGCCGACGCCAGCGGCGTCCGGCGAAACACGATATCCGCCAGGTGAACGACCGCGCCGTGCCGCGCCGCCCAGGTGATCTCCCCGGCGATAACCGGTGAATCACTGGCCAGGCGCTCGAGCTGACCGTCGTCGGCGGCCGCGCGAATCACCTCGGCGCCTTCAGACCCGTACCAGGAGGCCAGGTGCCGCAGCACGTCGCGGTCGACTGAGAGCCGGCGCGATCGTGCGACCTCCTCAATCAGTCCTTCGCTGTCGGCCACATCCGCGTGCGGCAGGGTGACCGAGCCGGTGCGGCTGCCCCGGCGGCCCGCGACCAGGTCGACCGCCCGCTCGGCCGCGAGTCGCGCGGTCGTGTATTTCACGCCAACCACAACCACCACGCCGTCGCGCCCCGGCGCGCGCGTAATCACCGGCTCGGCCAGCAAGTCGAGCCGGCCGCCGGCCGTTGCCGCCGGCACCCGCGCATCGTGCACGAAGCGCACGTCGGCCCGCGTGACCTTCAGCGACGGGAACGCGGCGTTGATGTCGGCCAGGAACGCGTCCGGGATCCCCGCATCATCAGCGCGCGCGTCGTCGGCCTGCCAGGTGCCCACCAGCGTGAGGCCGCGCCAGGGGACCAGCGTGTACATGCGGCCGCTCGGGGCAGGAGCCGCCAGCGCAATGTCGCGCGCCGGCCGGTCGAGGACCTGGCGAAGTACCGCCGCGAGCTGGAGCGC
>CAYYFE010000010.1:28211-68613 GCA_964471115.1 uncultured Solibacteraceae bacterium | reverse complement strand
GAGCAGCAGGTTCATCGCGCGCACAAACGGCGGCGCCGTGTAGCCCACCTGCGGCGCCAGCGCCGGCAAGGCGGCGCCGGCCGCGATAATCACCGCGCGCGTCTCCACCCAGGCCTGCTGACCGGTGGCGCGATCGACGACCGTTACGGCGGTGACACGGCCACCTTCGTCGTGAATGGCCGCCGCCTCCGCGTAGTTGACCAGCGTCGCGCCGGCAGCGTCCGCCGCCAGCGCGACACACCACGTCAGGCGATCGGGATGGACCGTCTGGTAGTCGTACCAGATCGCGCCGCCCGACAGCCCGGCCTCGGCGATGCCTGGGAACAGGCGCCGTGTCGCCGCCGCCGACTCGAGACGCCCCTTTGGCAGGTGGAGCTCGGGGAGCACATCGTCGTTGCGACGACGTCCGAGTGTGTCGTAAAGCCGGAATCCCAGCCGGATGATCGTGCGCGAACGTTTGGTGCCGCGGTACGTGCCGATGAGGAAGGGCAGGGGACGCACCAGATGCGGCGCCATGCGGGCCCAGGCGCGCCGTTCACGAATCTGCTCCAGGCACTTGCGGACATCGCCCTGCTGCAGGGCGCGCAGGCCGCCGTGAATCGTGCGCTGATGGTTGAACGAGATGCCGCTGCCAAAGTTGTCCCGTTCGACCAGCGCGGTGCGCAGGCCGCGCTGCGCGGCGTCGTACGCGGCGAACAGGCCGTGGATGCCACCGCCCACCACGACCACGTCAAACGGCTGGCCGGTCAGCCGGGCAAAGTCGCGGGTCATACCTGCCATATAGTAAGGCCCGCATGAACGATCGCGTCCGCGCCTACTGGAATACCCACATTCACGACCTCGAGATCTCGACGCACGCGCCCGGCACGCCGGGGTTTTTCGCCGACCTCGACCACTACCACTTCGAGAAGCTCCACCATCTGCTGCGCCTCGTGCGGTTTGACGACTGGAAGGGCAAGGACGTGCTGGACGTGGGGTGCGGCGCCGGGGTGGAGGTGGTCCGGTTCGCGCGCGCCGGGGCGCGGGTCACCGGGGTCGACATCGCGGAGAGCGCGGTGACGCTGGCGCGGCAGAACCTCGAGCAGCAGGGCCTCTCGGCGCGGGTCGCGGTGGCCGATGGCGAACACCTGCCGTTCGCGGACGCGAGCTTCGATCTGGTCTTCGCCCACGGCGTCGTGCAGTACACAGGCGATGACCGCGCGATGATGCGCGAGATCCATCGCGTGCTGCGGCCCGGCGGCCTGGCCATCGTGCAGGGGTACAACCGCAACTCGTGGCTCAATCTGCTGTCGAAGGTCATGAAGACCCCGCTTGAACACGAGGACGCCCCCGTGCTCAAGCGGTACTCCGAGACCGAGTTCAGGAAACTGATGACGGGGCTTCCGGACGTGCGCGTGGTGTTCGAGCGCTTCCCGGTCAAGTCGCGCCTGCACAAGGGCTGGAAGGGCATGGCCTTCAACACGTTCTTCGTGGGCACCTTCAACCTGCTGCCGCGCGCGCTGGTGCGCAAGTACGGCTGGCACATGCTGGCCTTCTGCCGAAAGGGTGACCGGTAGACGTGTCCACGGCTCCGGTGACCCTGATCAAGGCGCACGCCTACGGGAACGATTTCCTGCTGGCCGAACGCGCCGACATCGAGCGCCTTGGCGCGTTGGCCGACGTCACCAGGCGCGTCTGCGCGCGCCACACCGGCATCGGCGCCGACGGGCTGATGCTCATGGACCTGACCGGCCGCGGGGCGGTCGTTCGCCTGAGGAATGCCGACGGCAGCCGCTCGGAGATTTCCGGCAATGGCATCCGCTGCGTGGCCGCGTGGCTGGCGCGATTACGCGACGTGCCCGCAGGGGACTCCGTGCTCGTGGAAACCGAGGCGGGCGACCGGCAGATCGACATCCTCGCGCGTGACCACGGCCGCGTGACGTGCCGCGCGAACATGGGCGTGCCTACCGGCGTCCGGCAGGTGGCACTGGACGCCGCCGGCGAACGCGTGCAGACGGTCGTCCTCAACATCGGCAATCCGCAGTGCGTGGTGCTGGTGCCACCCGCGCAGCTCACGCAGGAGCGCCTGCACGCAGCCGGCGCGGCGCTGGCGGTCCATCCGTACTTCCCCGAAGGCACCAACGTCGAACTGGCCGCCGTGATGGCGCGCGGTGAGGTTCGCATTCTCATCTGGGAGCGGGGCGTCGGCCCCACCGAATCGTCCGGCACCGGCACCTGCGCCGCCGCGATTGCGGCCGTGCGCTACGGCGGTGCGGCGTCGTCGCTGGAAGTCACCGCGCCTGGCGGGGTGCAACACGTCGACGTGTCTGACGAGGGCACCTGGCTGACCGGCACCGCGGAAGTCGTGGGCCGCGTGGAATGGTGGGGCGCGCGATGAGACGGTTCCATGAAGCCGGCGGCATTGGCGAGGCGTACTCGCCGGCCGAAGAACTGTTCAACCGTCGGCGCCGGACCGCCGGGCTGGTGCTGGGGCCGCTGCTGTGCCTCGCCGTGTTGTTCGCCCCGCTCGACGGGCTGGCGCCCAACGCGCACAAACTGGCCGCCGTGCTGACCCTGATGATCGTGTTGTGGATGACCGAGGCCATCCCCCTGGCGGCCACAGCACTACTGGGACCCACACTCGTCGTGTTGCTGGGCGTCGCGCCCGCACGCGCCGCGTATGCGGCCTTCGCCGATCCCATCATCTTCCTGTTCATCGGCAGCTTCATCCTCGCCGAAGCGATGTTCGTGCACCGGCTCGACAGGCGCCTCGCGTTTTCGGCGCTCGCGGTGCCGTGGATCGGGTCGAGCGGCTGGCGGCTCCTGCTCGTCTACGCCTCGGTGTCGGCCGGCCTCTCCATGTGGATGAGCAACACCGCCACCACCGCGATGTTCTTTCCGCTCGGCATGGCCGTGCTCGCAGAGCTGGGCCGCGGGCGCACCAACGACCCGGGCTTCCGCCGGTTCGCGATGGCGATGATGCTGGTCACGTCGTTTGCGGCCTCGATCGGCGGCATGGCGACGCCGGTCGGCACCCCGCCCAATCTCATCGGCAAGGGGCTGCTGCTGAGCAACGCCGGCATCGACGTCTCGTTTGCCGGCTGGATGGCCTTTGGCGTCCCGCTTGTCATCGTCATGATGGCGGTCGTCGCGGTGTGGATGCTGTATCCGGCGGCGCGCGGCATTCAGCTGGGCGCTGAGGCCACCGCCGCCGTCAAGGCCGAGCTGGCGAAACTCGGGCCGATGGGCGTGGGCGAACGCAACGTCGTCACCGCGTTTGGCCTGACGGTGCTGCTGTGGACGATGCCCGGCGTGCTCGCTTTGGCGCTGGGCCAGAGCCACCCGTGGACCACGCGGTTCTCGGCACTGGTGCCTGAATCCGTGGCGGCGATCAGCGGCGCGCTGTTGTTGTTCCTGCTGCCGGTGCAGTGGAAGACGCGCCGGTTCACCATGTCGTGGGAGGACGCCTCACGCATCGACTGGGGCATCATCCTGCTGTTTGGCGGCGGACTGGCGATGGGCGGACTGGCCGACTCGACCGGCCTGGCCGATGCGTTCGGCCGGTGGGTGGTCGGGCACGTGCCCGGCGCGGGCACCGTCGGGCTGACCATCATGTTCACGGCCGTGGCGATTCTCATGTCGGAAGCGGCCTCCAACACTGCCGCGGCCACCGTGGTGGTGCCGACGGCCATCGCCGTGGCGACCGCGGCCGGCGTGTCACCGCTCGAGCCGGCGCTGGGCGCCACCTTCGGGGCCAGCATGGGCTTCATGATGCCCATCTCCACGCCGCCGAACGCCATCGTGTACAGCAGCGGCCACGTGCCGATCGGCGCCATGATGCGCTACGGCATCGTCCTGGACCTGGTCGGCTTCGTCATCATCGTGGCGGCCGTGCTGACGTTCGGGTCTGTTGTGCAGTAAATGAGCTCGGAGGTCATTTCCTTGCAGTCATGCGGGAAATGACCTCCGAGCTCATTTCGTGGCAATTTCTGCCACCCCAGGCCGGCTCAGCGGCGAGGGCGGGGGGCGGCGGCGTCGAGGTCTTTCTGCAGCGCTTCCGTGGCGGCCTCAAGTGACGAGATCGCGACGAGATACTGGCCATCGGCCACGGCTGTGCGCGCTTCTTGCAAGGCAGTGGTGGCGGTGGTCACCGACCGGCGAAGCCGGGTGGCTGCCGCACCGGTGATGCGGGGCGTGGCCGTGCCGGCAATCCGCTGCGATGCGGTCTGCACGAGCGCATCCAGGGCCTGCGCAAGTTGTTCGGCTCGGCCTCGGGCCTCGGCTTTGGCGGTACTGGCGCGGCTGACCGCTTCGGTGGCGCGGTCACGGGCATCAAGCGCGGCGTTCAGGGCTTCGCGATAGTCGCGCGCGGCCACGGCCTGGTCGTAGCGCGTCAGCGCGGATTCGGCGGCCAGCAGTTCGTCGGCCGCATACACCTCGGCGGACGCGGCGCGGGCGGCGGCAATGGCGCCCTCGGCCTGACCGCGTTCTTTCTCGGGTGGGGCAGAACAGGCCGCCAGGCTCAATAGCGTGGCGACAACGGCAAAGGACGAGCGGCGCATGACCGACCAGAGTATAGCCCGGCGATTACGTGCGAGAGAGGGGCCGCGCGAGAAACTCGAAGCGCTTGGGGCTGGCGCGCTGAGCGATCACGACCTGCTGGCGATCGTGCTGGGGCATGGCACGGCGCTCGCGCCGGCCGAACAGCTGGCGCGTACGTTGCTCGCCGATGCGACCGGGCTGCACGGGCTCACGCGGATGACCGCCGACGAGATTCGCCGGACGCGCGGCATGGGGAACGCGCAGACGGCGCGTGTCCTGGCCGCGATTGAACTGGGGCGGCGCACGGTGGCGCACCCCATGCCCGACCGGCCGCAGTTTCTGAGCGGACCGCAGACGGCGCAGTATCTGCTGCCGAGGTTCGGCGCCTTCCCGGTCGAGCGTTTCGGCCTGCTGCTGCTCGACACCAAACACCGGCTCATTCGCACGCACCTGCTGTCGATCGGGGCGCTGGACGCCTCGCTGGCGCATCCGCGTGACGTCTTCCGGGTGGCGGTCGGCTGCGGGGCCTCGGGCCTGGTGCTCTTCCACAACCACCCGTCGGGCGACCCCGCGCCCAGCAAGGAGGACGTGCGCCTGACGGAGCGGCTGGTCGACGCCGGTGCGGTGGTCGGCGTTGACGTGTTGGACCACCTCATCCTGGCGGACAGCCGGTATTACTCGTTCCGCGACCACGGGGGATCCCGCCTCCGCGCGCGCGCCGACCGAGTACAATAGCGGTTTGCGACTGCCGCCATGTCCCGCTACTACCTGACCACGGCCATCGACTACGTCAACAACCGGCCGCACCTCGGCACGGCGTACGAAAAGATTGCCGCCGATGTGATTGCCCGGTACCACCGCCTCATCGGCGATGACGTGCGGTTCGTCATGGGTAACGACGAGCATTCGCAGAACGTGTTCAAACGCGCCCGCGAGCAGGGACTCGACCCGCTGGCGTACTGCGACCGGATGGAAGGCGAGTTCCGCGAGGTCTGGGCGCGGCTGCACCTGTCGTTTGACGACTTCATCCGCACCACCGAACCGCGTCACAAGGCCGCCGTCCAGCAGATGGTCCGCCGGTCCCAGGAACGGGGCGACATCTACGAGGGCGTCTACGAAGGCTGGTATTGCGTCTCGTGCGAGGAGTTCAAGCCCGAGAAGAACCTGGTCGACGGCCTGTGTCCGGTGCATCGCACCAAACCCGACTGGATCAAGGAGAAGAACTACTTCTTCCGCTTGTCCAGTTACCGCGACGCGCTGCTGGAGCACTACGCCCGGCACCCCGACTTTGTCGCGCCCGAGTCGCGGCGCAACGAGATGCTGCGGCTGCTCGAAGGCGGGCTCGACGACATCTCGGTCAGCCGCGCGGGCCAGTCGTGGGGCATTCCGCTGCCGAACGACCCGGACAGCGTGGTGTACGTCTGGTACGACGCGCTCATCAACTACGCCGCCGCCGTCGGGTACGGCACCGACGAAGCGCTGTTCGACCGCTGGTGGACGCAGACCGGTGAACCGGCCCGGCGCGTCGTGCATCTGATCGGCAAGGACATCACCCGGTTCCACTGCGTCGTCTGGCCGGCCATGTTGCTGTCGGCGGGCCTGCCGCTGCCCACGCAGGTGTTCGGCCACGGCTGGGTGCTGTTCAAGGGCGAGAAGATGAGCAAGTCGCTCGGCACCGTCATCGATCCGCTCGCCGCGGTGGAGAAGTTCGGCCCGGATCCGCTGCGGCTGTACCTGACGAAAGAGATCGTGTTCGGTAACGACGGCGACTTTTCGTGGGACCGGTTCGAAGAGAAGTACAACGCCGACCTCGCCAACAACCTCGGCAACCTCGTCAGCCGCCTGACCGCCATGGCCGACCGGTATCGGCAGGGCGAGTTGCGCGCGACCGCGGCGGACGCGGCCCTGGCCGGGGCGTTTGGCCCGGTCGCCGCCGCGTGGCAGGAGGCGCTCGATCGCCTCGAGCTGGATGTGGCCTGCGCGACGACGTTCCAGTGGATCGACCGCGTCAACGAATACATCGCCGCCTCTGCGCCGTGGCACCTGGCCAAACAGGGGGATGCCGACGGCCTCGACCGCGTCCTCTGGAACGCCGCCGAGGGCCTGCGGCTGGCGGCGACAATGTTGTGGCCCGTCATCCCGTCCTCGGCCGAAGAAATCCTGTCGCGTCTGGGAGAGCCGGCCGGCGCGCCGGTGTGGACCAGCGCGTCCGCATGGCGCACGTCGGGCGCTCGCCGCACGCGCGTCGGCGACGCGCTCTGGCCGCGCCTGGAAACCAAGCCTACTGAACCTGTGAAGGAGCCCCCTGTGTCCGAGACCACACCGCCCCCCGCTGACACGCCGGCCGCGCCGGCGGCGTCCGCCGCACCCGCCGCGCCGGCCTCGCAGTGGCCGCTCGAGTCGCGCATTTCCATCGACGACTTCATGAAGATCGACCTGCGCGTGGCCAAGGTGCTCGAGGCCGAGAAGGTGCCCAACTCGAAGAAGCTGATGAAGCTGCGCATCGACCTGGGCTCGGAGCAGCGCACGCTGGTGGCCGGCATCGCCGAGGCGTACGAAGCGGAACAGCTGGTGGGCCGCACAGTCGCCATCGTGGCCAATCTGAAACCCGCCAAACTGATGGGCATCGAGTCCAACGGCATGATCCTGGCGGCCAGTCCTGAGGGCGGCAAACCCATGCTCGTGGCGTTTGACGAACCGCCGGCGCCCGGCACGCGCATCCGCTGACGCTCGTGATTGATTCGCACTGCCATCTGGCAGACGACGCCTTTGCGCAGGACCTCGGGGCCGTGGTGACACGGGCCAGGGAGGCGGGCGTGCGCCGGCTGCTGTGCATCATCGCCTCGGACACCGACGAGGAACTGCAGCAGGCGCCGGTCGTGCGCGACGAGTGGCCGGTGGTGGAGTTCGCGACGGCCATTCACCCGCATCGCGCGGGCGCGTACGCCGGTCGCGTGCACGAGGTCGCCGGCGTCCTGCGCGGCGCAGCGGCGCGCCTGGGCGCCGTCGCCCTCGGCGAGATGGGCCTCGACTATCACTACGACTTCGCGCCACGCGACGTGCAACGTGAGGTGTTTGCCGTGCAGGTCGCCGAGGCCGTGGCGCTGGGGCTGCCGGTGGCCATCCACACACGCGAGGCGTCCGACGACACCCACGCGATCCTGCGGGAGGCGGGGCAGGGACGGGTGCGCGGGGTGATGCACTGCTTCACGGGCACCGCCGAGGAGGCGCGCCGCGCGCTGGACCTGGGGTTCTATCTGTCGCTGCCCGGCATCCTGACGTTCCCGAAGGCCGGCGCCCTGCGCGAGGTGGCCGCCTGGCTGCCGGCCGACCGCCTGCTCGTCGAGACCGACGCGCCGTATCTGGCGCCCGTGCCGCATCGCGGCAAACGGAACGAACCGGCGTTCGTGGCCGAGACGATCGCCGCGCTGGCCGCGCTGCGGGGCGTGGCCAATGACGTGATGGCGCAGCAGTTACTCACCAACTACGACGCTTTTGTGGGTCCGGTCCGCGTTGACACCCCCGCAAAGGCTGTGGTCTGATCCTTACCGGCGCGCGCCGCAGCGAGACCATCGACCAGTGAACTCATCAGCCGCATCCGTCCCGGATCTTGGCCGGATCTTCGAACCGGTGCGTGACGCGCTCAGCCGCGTCGAACTGGAATTCGCCAAACACCTCGAATCCAAGGTCGAACTGATCCCCCAGATGGGGAAGTACATCCAGATGAGCGGCGGCAAGCGGGTGCGCCCGGCCGTGTTGCTGCTCGCCGCGCGCATGTGCGGTTACCAGGGCGACCGCGACGTGCTCAACGCGGCTGTGGTCGAGTTCATCCACACGGCCACGCTGGTCCACGACGACATCATCGACGAGGCCGAGACCCGGCGCGGCCGGCTGGCCGCGCATTCCCGCTGGGGCAACGACGTCACGGTCCTGCTGGGTGACTACCTGTACATCCGGTCGATGGCCATGGCGCTCACGCAGGACACCCTGGACGTGGTCCGCCTGCTCTGTGAAGTCACGCTGCGGATGATCGAAGGCGAGCTCTATCAGCTCACCAAGATGGGGGATGCCGCCATCACCGAGGAGGAACACCTCGAGATCATCCGGCGCAAGACGGCGTACCTGTTCTCCGGCTGCGCCGAAATCGGCGGCGTCCTGGGCAACTGCACGCCGGCCCAGCGCACCGCGCTGCGGGAATACGGGTTCAACCTCGGCATCGCCTTCCAGATCGTCGACGATGTGCTCGATTACACGTCGGAGGAACAGGTGCTGGGCAAACCCATCGGCGGAGACCTGCGTGAAGGCAAGGTGACGCTGCCCATCATCCTGCTGCAGCAGCGCACCGGCCCGGAGGTCGCCGCGCTGATCCAGCAGGTGGTGACCGACCGCCAGGTCACCCCCGAGGCGTGGCAGTCGATCAAGAGCCTGCTGGCCACCCATGGCGCCACGGACGCCGCCTACGAGCGGGCGCTGACGTACGGGACGGCGGCCCGGGAACACCTGCTGCAGGCGTTTGCGCCGTCGGTGGAACGCGACGGGCTCGTCTCGCTGGTGGACTACGTCCTGCAGCGGGACCGCTGACGCTGGTGGACGCCGCCGCCCGCATCCACGAACTCCGACAACAGCTGCGCTACCACGAGGAGCGCTACTACGTGCACGACGCGCCCGAGATCTCGGACGCGCAGTTCGACGCGCTCATGCGCGAGCTGCAGGCGCTCGAGGCGGCGCACCCGGACCTGCACGACCCGGATTCGCCCACCCAACGCGTGGGAGGCCGGCCGGCGGAAGGGTTCCCGTCGGTCACGCACCTCGAGCCGATGCTCAGCCTTGAAAACGCGTACAGCGTGGACGACCTGCGGGATTTCCATGCGCGCCTCTGCCGCGCGCTGGCGTTGCCCGAGGACGCGGCCGTGCCCTACGTCGCCGAGCTGAAGATCGATGGCCTCAGCATCGCGCTGCGGTACGAAGACGGCCGGCTGGCGCGCGGGGCCACCAGAGGGGATGGCGTCACCGGCGAGGACGTGACCCCGAACGTGCGGACCATCCGCGCGATTCCGCTGCAGCTGGCCGAGACCGGCGGCCCGCCGCCTCCGGTCATGGAAGTGCGTGGCGAGGTGTATTTCCCGCGCGATGCGTTTGCCCGCGTCAATGACGCGCGCGAAGCTGAAGGCGAGCCCCTGTTCGCCAATCCCCGCAACGCCGCGGCCGGCACGTTGCGGACACTCGACAGCGCCGAAGTCAGCCGGCGCGGACTGCGCGCGTTTCTCTACCAGGTGGTGGTGCCGGCCGGCGAGCCCCCCGTGGCCCCGACCCACCGCGACACACTGACCCGGCTGCAGGCGTGGGGATGCCCGGTGGAACGGCACTTCGCACCGTGCGGCTCGCTTGACGCCGTGATTGCCTACACCGAGACGTGGCGGGAGCGCCGGCACACGCTGCCGTTCGAGACCGACGGTGTGGTCATCAAGCTGGACGACCTGGCCTGGCGCACGCGGGCAGGGGCCACGGCGAAGTTCCCGCGGTGGGCGGTCGCCTTCAAGTTCCCGGCCGAGCAGGCGCGCACCCGGCTGCGGCAGATTGCGGTGAACGTGGGCCGCACCGGCGCGGTGACGCCATACGCCGTGCTCGAACCCGTGCGCCTCGGCGGCACGACGATTTCGATGGCCACGCTCCATAACGAACAGGAGATTGCCCGGCGCGACATCCGCGAAGGCGATCTGGTGCTGATCGAAAAGGGCGGCGACATCATCCCGAAAGTGCTGGGCCCGGTCCTCGACGACCGGCCGGCCGGCACCGAGCCCTGGCGCATGCCGACGGTGTGTCCCGCCTGCGGCTCGGGGCTGTCCAAGCCGGAGGCCGAGGTCATCTGGCGGTGCGAGAACGTCTCGTGCCCCGCGCGCCTGCGCCGTTCGCTGCAGCACTTTGCCGCGCGGCGGGCGATGAACATCGAGGGCCTGGGCGAAGCCCTGGTCGACCAGCTCGTCACCGCGGGCTTGGTGCACTCGTTCGCCGATCTCTACACGCTCACGCAGGACCAGCTGGCCAATCTCGACCGCATGGGGGCGAAGTCCGCGGCCAACCTGCTGGCGGAGATCGACAAGAGCCGCCAGGCGGAGTTGTGGCGCGTGCTCCACGCGATAGGCATTCGCCATGTGGGTGAGGGCGTCGCCAAGGCCCTGGCGCGCGCGTTCGGGACCATGGCGGCGTTGCGCGCCGCGGCGGTGGAGCAGATCGAAGCGGTGCCTGACGTCGGCGCGGTGGTGGCCCGCTCGGTGCGCGGCTACCTCGACGACCCGGGCAACCAGGCGGTCATCGATGCGATGGCCGAGCGCGGCGTCCGCATGGGCGACCCGGGCGGCGGCGATGCCGATACGCTCCGTCCGCTCACGGGCAAGACGTTTGTCCTCACGGGCACCCTCCCCACGATGACGCGTGAAGAGGCGACCGAGCGGATCGAGGCGCTGGGCGGCAAGGTGTCCTCGTCGGTCAGCCGCAAGACGACCTTCGTGGTGGCGGGCGAGGAGGCCGGCTCGAAGCTGGAGAAGGCCCGCACGCTGGGCGTCCCCGTGCTCGATGAAGCCGGCCTGCGCAAACTTATACTGGACAGCACGGGCGCGGACGCATGAAACCCTTCACATTGACGGCGCTGGGCCTGGCCACGGTGGTCAGCTTCCTGCTGGGGCTGGTGGTGGCCGGCGGACAGCCGGGCGGCAGCCGGCGCGCGGTGATCGCGCCCGCGGCGCTCGAGCCGTCGCCTCTGTCGATTTCCATGACGCCTCCGGTCCGGCCCTCCGGCACCGCGGTGGATTTCGCCGAAGTGGCGGCGCGGCTCAACGGCGCGGTAGTCAACGTCGATGCGGTGGCGCGCGACGACCGCGGCCGCTCGGGCCCGCGCCGGTTCCAGCGCGAGATGACCGATGACCCGGCCGCGCCGCGCGAAGGGTCGGGCAGCGGGTTCATCATCGATGCCTCCGGCTTCATCCTCACCAACCACCACGTGGTGGAAGGCGCCGACCGCGTCACCGTGACGCTCAACGACGGGCGCAGCCTGCGCGCCACGATTGTCGGCATCGACCCGGCCATCGACGTCGCGCTGCTGCAGGTGGCGGCGGGCGGACCGCTGCCGGTCGCGCCGCTGGGCGATTCCTCGTCCATCAAGGTGGGCGAGTGGGTATGCGCCATCGGCAACCCGCTGGGCTACGTCCACTCGGTGACGGTGGGGGTGGTCAGTTTCCTCGGCCGCAAGTTGTTCGACCAGAGTCTGGACGCCTTCATCCAGACGGATGCCGCCATCAGCTTCGGCAACAGCGGCGGTCCGCTGATCAATGCCGCCGGGCAGGTCGTGGGCATGACGACGGCCGTCAGTTCGCAGGCGACCAGCATCGGCTTCGCGATTCCGATCAATCAGATCCTCTCGGTGCTGCCGCAGTTGCGCGAGCGGGGCCGCGTGGCCCGCGGATACGCCGGCGTGTTGCTGACCAGCGCGACCCCCGGCCTGGATGCGGCGTTGTCGCTGGGCGCCGACCGTGGCGCACTGGTGCAGGACGTGCCGGCCGACACCCCGGCGGCGCGCGCGGGCCTGCGGGCGTATGACGTCATCACCGCGATTGACGGACGCCGCGTGACCGACGACCAGACACTCATTCGGGAGATTGCCAGCCGTCCCCCCGGCGCCATCGTCCACTTCGATGTCGTCCGCGAGGGCAGCCGCCGCGAGATCGCCGTCAAGTTGACCGAACGGCCGCTGCCGCCCACCGTGCGCCCCGCCACCGTGCAGGGCGGCGTGCGGCAGGTGCTCAGCCAGGAACAGGGGCCGCTGGGCATCACGGTGCGCGACCTCGACGCCACCACCATCCGGCGCTTCGTGTTGCCCGACACGCTGCGGGGCGTTCAGATCATCGACGTGGACACGGCCGGGCCGGCGCGGCTCGCGCGCCTGCGCCGCGGCCAGATCGTGATGGAAATCAACCGGCAGAAGGTCACGTCGGTGGCCGACTTCCAGCGGCTGGTCGCCGCCCTGAACCCCGGCGCGACCGTGGCCGTCTATGTGTTCGATCCGCTGACCGACGAACGCGCGATTCACGCCGTCGTGGTCGACTCCCAGTAGACGCTCCCCATGAAAGCTCGCCTGCTCGTCATCGACGATGACTCCGCCATCCGCGACATGATGCGGATGATTCTTGAATACGAAGGATACGAAGTGCTCACCGCCGGGTCCGGCCAGGAAGGGCTGACCACGGTCGAACGCGAGCATCCGGACCTGGTGTTCCTGGACGTAAAGATGCCGGGCATGGACGGCATCGAGGTGCTCAGCCGGCTGCGGGGCCTCAACGAAGCGCTGCCGGTGGTCATCGTGTCCGCCCATGGCAACACGGCGACGGCGCTCGAGGCCGGGCGGCTGGGCGCGTTCCGGTTCATCGAGAAGCCCCTGTCGAAGGATTACGTGCTCGACGCGGTCCGTGAAGGGCTGGAGCTCGGTACGCTGCGCCGCGAGAACAGGCAGCTGCGATCGGCGCTCGAGACGCGGCATCAGGTCGTGGGCGAATCCACCGGCCTGCGCCGCGTCATGGAGCAGGTGCGCAAGGCGGCGCCCACCAACGCGACGGTGCTCATCCTGGGGGAAAGCGGCGCGGGCAAGGAACTCATCGCGCGGGCCATCCACCGGCACAGCCTGCGGACGCGCGAACGGTTCGTGCAGGTCAACTGCGCGGCCATTCCCGAAGAACTGATTGAATCGGAGCTCTTCGGGCACGAACGCGGCGCGTTCACCGGCGCCACCGAAAAGCAGACGGGCAAGTTCGAGCAGGCCGACCGCGGCACGATCTTCCTCGATGAAGTGGGCGACATGAGCCCGAAGACGCAAGCCAAGGTGCTGCGCGTGCTGCAGGAGGGCGAGGTGGAGCGCCTGGGGTCGGCGCGCACGATCAAGGTGGACGTGCGGGTGATTGCCGCCACCAACAAGGATCTGGAGCTGGAGATTCGCGAAGGCCGCTTCCGCGAGGATCTCTATTTCCGCCTGAGCGTGATTCCCATCCACGCGCCGTCGCTGGCCGAACGGCTCGACGACATTCCCGCGCTGGTGTCGCATTTCTCGACGCAGTTCAGCCGTGAGAACAACCGGCGGCCGGCGCGGTTTTCCACGCAGGCCCTCGAGGCACTCAAGCAGGCGCGCTGGCGAGGCAACGTGCGCGAGTTGAAGAACGTGGTCGAGCGCCTGCTGATCATGGCGGAGCGCGACATCATCGAAGCCGCCGACGTGCGCGCCGTCGTGCGCAGCGCCGACGGGACCATGCCGCGGCCGCAGGTCACCGCGGCGCCCGCGTCGCCGGCATCAGCCTCGGATTCGCCCCGCGAAACGCCGACGCCGGCGACGCTGCGCGAGTTCAAGGAGACCGCCGAACGGGCGTGGCTCGTGCAGAAACTGCGCGAAAACGCCTGGAACATCTCGAAGACGGCGGAGGTCATCGATACGCCGCGCAGCAATCTCTACAAGAAACTCGAGCAGTACCGCATTTCCCAGGACACCGACGCGTAGGCGACAATAGAGGGGTTCGCCGCGGCGGGCCAGACGACCGCCTTTCGCAAGAAGGGAGGAAAGTCCGGACTCCGCAGGGCAGTGCGCCGGGTAATTCCCGGTCGGGGCAACTCGAAGGACAGTGGCACAGAAAACATACCGCCCTGAGCGAGGCCGTCAGGCCGAGTCGAAGGGTAAGGGTGAAAAGGTGCGGTAAGAGCGCACCGCGCGGCTCGTAAGAGGCGTGGCAGGCAAAACCCCGCACGGAGCAAGGCCAAATAGGGAGGTGTTCGAGGACGGCCCGTCCGAGACCTCCGGGTAGGCTGCTCGAGCCGTTCAGCAATGACCGGCCCAGAGGAATGGTCGTCCCGCCGACGCGCCGCAAGGCGTTGAGGCGGACAGAATCCGGCTTACGGCCCGCCGCGGCGAACACTTTTTTAGCGCGTTAAAGAAAGCTACAGTAAGGCACGGAGGAACGACGGATGCGCAAGACGACTCGTGTGCTGGTGGGCATGGCCATGGCGGCGTTGGCGGTGGCGGTCATTGGTCCCATGGTGACCGCGGAGTCCGCCTCGACTGCGGCCGGCGCGGTGATGGACGCTCAGGGCCCCGGCGGCGGCCAGGGGGCCGGGATGGGCCAGGGCCGGGGGCGTGGCCGTGGCGCGGTCATTGCGCCGGTGGACGGCCAGTGTCCGGCCGGCACGGGCCTGGTGGCGCCCAATCAGTGCTCGCGCATCGTCCCGCCGGTCAACGGCGCGTGCCCGTCGGGCACCACGCTGCAGCGGCCCGGCCAGTGCATGTTCCCTGAGTTCCCGGCGCCGTCGATTCTCGACTACCGGCCGCGGTCGACGCTGGTGGTCGACGTCAACATGGTGCCGCGGGCGAAGTACCCGGTCATCGACATCCACAGCCACCACGGCGTGAGTGACCTGAACCTCGAGCAGACCATCAAGGAGATGGACGAGCTCAACATCCGGATGCTGGTCAACCTGAGCGGCGGCGCGAATCCCGACCAGGTCAAGGGGCGGGTGGACTACATCCGCGGCACCAAGTACGCGAACCGGTTCGCCGTGTTCGCCAACGTCAACTGGAACCAGCCGGATGCGCCGGGCTGGGCCGCCAAGGCCGTGGCCGACCTGGAAGCCGCCGTCAAGAACGGCGCCGTCGGCCTGAAGATTGCCAAGAACCTCGGGCTCTCGGCGCAGAAGACGGACGGTTCACTGGTCAAGGTGAACGACCCGCTGCTCAAGCCCATCTGGGACGCCTGCGCGCGCCTGAACATCCCGGTCATCATCCACACGGCTGAACCCGAGGAGTTCTTCTCGCCGCTCGACTACCAGAACGAACGCTGGCTGGAGCTGGCGCTCTTTGAAGACCGCCGCAACTACATGCCCGGCCGGCCGAAGTTCGCCGACCTGCAGCGCGAACGCGACGAGTTGTTCATCACCAATCCGAAGACGCGGTTCATCGGCGCGCACTTCGCGTACTACGGCAACAACCTCAAGAAGGCGGCGGAGCTGATGGACAAGGCGCCCAACGCGGTGCTGGAGGTGGGCGCGGTGTTGTACGACTTCGCGCGGCAGCCGCGCGCCGCGCGCGAGTTCTTCATCAAGTACCAGGACCGCGTCCTCTTCGGTAAGGATGCCTATTACCCCGAGGAGTACCCGTACTACTGGCGCGTGTTCGAAACCGCCGACGAGTATTTCGACTACTACCGCGACTACCACGCGTTTTGGAAGCTCTACGGCATGGATCTGCCGGACGAGGTACTGAAGAAGCTGTACTACAAGAACGCGCTGCGCGTGACGCCCGGTCTGCCGCAGACGGGCTGGCCACAATAGGGGGCGCCTCGCCACCTCGCCATCTCGCCACCTCGTCATTACAATAGGCGGGTGTCTTTGTATCTCGTAACCGGCGGCGCCGGGTTCATTGGCTCACACCTGGCCAACGCGCTGCTGGCGCAGGGACACCAGGTGCGCGTGTGCGACAACCTCTCGACCGGTAAACGGGCGAATGTGCCGGCCGGCGCGGAGTTGATCGAAGGCGACCTGGCCGATCCCGGGGTGGCAGCCCGCGCGGTTGCCGGCTGCGAGTACGTGCTGCACCAGGCCGCAATCCCGTCGGTGCCGCGGTCGGTGCAGGATCCACTCGGCACCCACCGCGCCAACGTCGATGCCACGCTTCAGGTGCTGGTCGCCGCGCGCGACGCGGGCGTCAAGCGCCTCGTTTTCGCCGGTTCCTCATCCACTTACGGCAACTCGCCGACGTTGCCCAAGCGTGAGGACATGCGCCCGGCGCCCTTGACGCCCTATGCCCTGCAGAAGTGGGCGGGCGAGCAGTACTGCCAGATGTTCTCGTCGTTGTACGGCCTGGAAACGGTGACCATCCGGTACTTCAACGTGTTCGGGCCACGGCAGGCGCCCGACTCGCCGTACTCGGGCGTGATCTCGCTCTTCATCAAGGCGCTGCTGGCGGGGCAGTCGCCGACCATCCACGGCGACGGACGCCAGACACGCGACTTCACGTACGTGGCCAACGTCGTCGACGGCGTCCTCAAGGCCGCCACCGCGCCAGGGGTCTCCGGCGAGGTGATCAACGTGGCCACCGGCGGCCGCATCTCGCTCATCGAGCTGGTCCGTGCCATCAACGTCATCCTGGGGACGAACATCGAGCCCACGTTTGGCCCGCCGCGCGAAGGCGACGTCAAGGATTCACAGGCCGACATCTTCAAGGCGCGCAAGATGCTGGGCTATGAGCCCTTGGTGCCATTCGAAGAGGGCCTGCGCCGCACGGTCGAGTGGTTCAAGGCGGCTCCGGCGGTTCACGCCTGATCGGCCGAGACGGGCCGAACCGGTAACGCGTGGTGCCGCCGCCATCAGGCGAGCGGAAGGCGCGGCTGGTACATCGATTCCAACTCCCATCCTGACAACACGTTGCGCGTACGAGCGCGCCGCGCCGGGCCTGGCCCGGCTCCTGCAGTCCTGAGGGCCGCGAGCCGGCCACCTCCTCCATTGCGGGAGCGCAGCCCACACGTTCCCCTGCGTCGCTGCCATTCATGGGTGCGCCGGCTCCACGTTCTCTCGGGATGTATGGGACATCCCGGTGACAAGGAGCTGACCATGTTGCGAAGTCTTGCTACCGCCGTACTCGTTGCCACGCTCATGACCGCCGCGCCGGTGTTGGCTGCGCAGGAGCCGCCGCAGGCGGCCCAGAAGCCCTCGCCCGACGCGCCGCTCAACATCAACACGGCCACGGCCGCCGCCCTGGAAGCGTTGCCCGGCATCGGTGCCGCCACGGCGGCGCGCATCATCGAGTACCGGCAGAAGAACGGCGCGTTCAAGAAGGTCGAAGACCTGATGAACGTGCGCGGCATCGGCGAAAAGACCTTCCTCTCGCTCAAGCCGCTCATCACCGTCGCGCCGCCCAAGGGCGCCGGTGTCTGATGCCCGCCCGCGACTGCGGCACCTCCGTGGTGGAAACGCTGCTGGTCCTCGCGCTGATGACCACCGCGGCCTCCATGGGGGTGCCCCTGGTTGGGGAAACCCGCGACGCCGACCGCTTGAGGCGCGCCTGCCAGTGGCTGGCCGGAGAGGTCCGCGCCGCGCGCCATGCGACGATTCAGAGTGGCCGGCGCGGCGCCATCCAGTTCACCCGGCTCGGCGACACCGACTACCTCCTGCAGCGCTGCCCAGACGACGGGCGGTGTGTCGACGCGGCGGCGCCGCTCTCCACGTGGTTTCCTGGCGTGCAGATCCACCGCGACACCGCCATCCCCGACCCGTCCGGATCACAGACGACGGCCGCGGTGACGTTCAGTGGCGGCGTCGCGGCCTTCACGGCCGGCGGTACCGGCTCCTCGGGCACGGTCATCATCCGAAGCCCCCGGGGCCGGCACTGCGCCGTCCGCGTGGCCGGCGTCACCGGCCGCGTCCGCACGCTGACCTTTGATGTGGTGACGCAGCAATGGCGGCCCTGAGCGTGCGCCGCTGCGTGGTGGGCCGGGACGTCACGGCGCTAGGCGTCAGCGCGGACGGCATCACCCTCGAGGGCCGCCTTCGGCTGCGACCGGGGACTGTCGTTGAAGTCTGCGACGTCATGGTCCGTCTCGGTGTCATCGAGACGTGGAGCGTCGCCCGATTGGGTCAGGACGGGCCCGTCTTTCGTGGGTTCTGCCGGTGGCGGGATGGCGGCGGGTCGTTGGCGACTCACAACCCCGCGCGTGAGCGGGTGCGCGCGGGCAGCCGGCACGGTGACTGATGGCATTGCTCTTGAAAGTCAGTCGCGCGGAGGCACCCAACATGCTCGTCGGGCGAAGCCTGGTGATGCACACGCTGCGAGATCAGATCGCACGGGTCGCGCCCACCGGATTCACGGTCCTCATCACGGGAGAAAGCGGATCCGGCAAGGAACTGGCGGCCCGCAGCGTCCATGAGGCCAGCGGGCGGCGCGGGACGTTTGTCGACGTCAACTGCGCCGCACTGGTCGAAAGCCTGCTCGAGGCGGAGCTGTTCGGCATTGAGGAACGGACCGCCACCGGTGTGCGGGGCCGGCGGGGGAAGTTCGAGCTGGCCGAAGGGGGCACGTTGTTCCTTGACGAGGTGGGCGATCTGTCACCGACGGCGCAGGCCAAGCTGCTGCGCGCGCTGCAGGACCTGTCGATTGAACGCGTCGGCGGCGGACGCAGCCGCGCAGTGAACACCCGGATTGTCGCGGCAACCAACCGGCAGCTGCCCGCACTGGTCGCAGCCGGGGCGTTTCGCGCCGACCTGTTCTATCGGCTCTCGGGCGTCGAACTGGCCGTTCCGCCGCTGCGGCACCGCCGGGAAGACATCCCGTTGCTCATCGACCATCTGCTTGAACGCCATCGACGACTGCGGCGATTGGTGCTCAGTCCGGAGGCCATCGAAGCCCTTTGTGCCTTCGACTGGCCCGGCAACGTCCGGCAGCTCGAGCGGGTGCTCGAACGGGTGATTGCATTGGCACCGAACGTGCGCGTCGAGCTGGGCGACCTGCCTGAGGAGGTCGCCGGCGCCTACGCCTCCCTCGCCGTCGTCCCCGGTGCGCCCACGTCGCTTCGCGCGTGGACCAGCCGGTATGTGCAGCTGGTGCTCATGCGCTGCGCCGGCAACAAGCGCCAGGCGTGTGACGAGCTGGATATCTCGTACCACACGCTGCGCGCCTATCTGCGACTGGCCAACGGCCTTCCGCCGCGCCAGCCGCGCAAGACAGGGGACCCGTCCGGCGGGCGTGCGCCGGCGGGGCAGGAATACACGCCAAGTGAACACGGAGGATCACGATGGGAATCGGCTTCTACTGGTTTCCCGGTCTCAACTGTCTCACGTCGATGCTGAACTCGGTCATCGAATGGCAGGCGTGGCTCGTGCTGTGCAGTCTCAATCCCTTCGTCACCGAGGAGGATTGCACGGCGGCCTACGAGTTCTACCTCGCGCAAGCCTTCGAGGTGTACGACGCCTGCCTGAAAGCACTCATGGGTTGAGGACAAGGAGGACTTCATGAAGACAACACACACGTTCGTAGTCACGGCTGCGTCGGCGCTGACGCTGGTCCTGGTCTCCACGCCGGTGAGCGCCCAGCCGGCCAGCGGCGAACCGCAGATCACCGTGAGCCGGCAGGCGCCGGGCCGCGCGGTGTTCGAGGTGCGTAACGCCAGGGTTCACGTCCGCAAGGAAGTCTCGCCGGCGGGTTCCGAGACACTGATGACCACCGCCCGGGACCAGTTCCGCCTCACGCTGGAACAGGGCCGGCTGATCGCCGCCTCATCGTCCGGCACCGCCACCGTCACGACGGGCAGCGCGGACCAGATGGCGCAGTTCATGGCCGTCGTGCAGCGGTCCGAAGCGGCAACGGAGGCCCGCGAGCTGCTTCGTCAACTGGGCCACCGCCCGAAGGACGTGGGGCAGCATATGCTTCTGCTGACACGCGCAGTGCTCGAACTGGGCCATGGACCGTCGACCGCGCTGGTGCAACACCGCGAGTGGGTCCAGTCCGAACGGCAACGGCTGGCCGCGCGGCCGGGCCCGGCGCCGGCGTCGGCACGCGTGATGCGGACGGCCCTGCAGAGCGGCTCGGGCGACAAGGGGCCGGGGGAGTGCTGGGACATCTACTCGAAGGAAGCCATCCGGATTGCCGATGACTTTGCCGACTGCACGGACGACCTCCGGTGGTACGACGCACTCGGCTGGTCAGGCTGCTCGCTGATTTATACACTTCGGGCGGAAGCGGCGCTGTGGTGGTTCATCAGCTGCAGCGGCGGGTTCCCGTTCAAGGGCTGAACCGCACACGCCACTGGCGCAGAAGGGAGCACACGAAGATGGGCCCATTCCTGATCATCGTCCTGCAGGTGATTCTGGCCGTGTTTGTGGCCGGCCTGGTCGCCCCTGCCGTCTTGTTTGCCGTGCCGGCCACCAGGGAGTTCGGCCCGGCCACCCTGGCCGTGCTGGTCGGCTTCCTCTTCGTCCTGCTGCGCATCGTCTGGCCTCGACGCCGGGAGTGAGCCCGGAGACGGAAAACGAGCGGGGGGCGGCGCGCGGCCGTCGTGGTTGACCGCAGTGAAGCGCGATAGTACGTTGATAGACGCTTCATGACGCCCACGCCGCCCCCTGCTGCACTCAAGAAGACCCCGCTCAACGCCAGGCACCGCGCCCACGGGGCGCGCATGGTGGAATTTGGCGGGTGGGACATGCCCGTCGAGTACTCGGGCATCATCGACGAGCACATGGCCGTCCGCACGAAGGCCGGTCTGTTCGACGTCAGCCACATGGGCCAGATCGAACTGGCCGGCGCCGACGCCCTGGCGGCGGTGCAGTGGATCTCGTCGAACGACGCCTCGCGCCTGGCCGTGGGCCAGATTCAGTACTCGGCCCTGACGACTCCCGAGGGGACGTTCGTCGACGACATCCTGGTGTACCGCATGGCCGCGCAGCACTACCTGCTGGTCGTTAATGCGGGCAACATCATGAAGGATTACGAGTGGATCCGCGCGCGGGCCGCCGAACGCGGCGGCGACGTCAGCGTGGTGAACTCGAGCTCGCGGTACGCGCTGATCGCCCTGCAGGGGCCGCTGGCCCAGACGATCCTGAGCCGGATCACCGACATCGACCTGGCCGACATCAAGTACTACTGGTTTGCGCACGGGGAAGTGGCCGGCGTGCGCGTGATGGTGTCGCGCACCGGGTACACGGGTGAGGACGGCTTCGAAGTGTTCGTGCCGCCGGCGCAGGCCGAAGCGGTGTGGAACGCACTGCTGGCCGCCGGTGAGGCCGATGGCCTGAAACCCTGTGGACTGGGCGCCCGCGACACGCTGCGCCTGGAAGCCTCGATGCGCCTGTGCGGCTCGGACATGGACGAGCAGACCACGGTGGTCGAAGCCGGGCTGAGCTGGATCGTGGGCTGGAAGAAGGACGCGTTCCTGGGCCACGAGCGCCTGCGCGCGCAGAAAGCCGGCGCGCTGGACCGGCGCCTGGTGGGCTTCGAGATGGTCGACCGCGCCATCGCGCGCCACGGGTATCCGGTCGTGCAGGGCGACGCCCCTGTCGGCGTCGTCACCAGCGGGACGCAGACGCCGTACCTCAAGAAGGCCATCGGCCTGGCCATGGTCCCGGTGAGCCTCAGCGCGCCGGGCACGCCCCTCCAGATCGAAATTCGCGGCCGGCGCGTCGCCGCCGTGGTCGTCCCTGAACCGTTCTACAAGCGAGAGAAGAAGTAGGAGCCAGCATGTATCCGACCGACCTCAAGTACACCAAGGACCACGAATGGGTGCGCGTCACCGGCGCGGAAGCGGCCGTGGGCATCACGGACTTCGCGCAGAAGCAGCTGGGGGACGTGGTGTTCGTGGAACTGCCCGAGGTGGGCCGCGTCCTGGCGCAGGGCGAGGTGTTCGGCACGATTGAATCGGTGAAGGCCGTGTCGGAGCTGTTCTCGCCGGTGGCCGGCGAAGTGATCGCCGTCAACGGCGATCTGGCCGCGCACCCCGAGGCCGTCAACCAGCAGGCGCACGAGGCCTGGATGATCAAGGTCAAGCCGGCCGACGCCGGCGAACTCGCGTCGCTGCTCGACGCCGCCCAGTACGAAGCCCTGACCAAGTAACGCCCGTTTTTGCCCGAGGTTCGTCCGGTGTCTGATACCTTCCAGTCCCGTCACATCGGTCCGCGTCCCAGTGACCTCACCGCCATGCTCGAGGCGGTGGACGCCCCAAGCCTCGACGCGCTGATCGATCAGATCGTGCCGTCCGACATCCGGCTCGGCGCCCCGCTGGCGCTGCCACCGGCCGAGTCGGAAGCCGCGTATCTCACGCGCCTGCGCGGCGTCGCCGCGAAGAACCGCGTGTATCGCAGCTACATCGGCATGGGGTATTACGACACCATCACGCCGGCCGTCATCCTGCGGAACGTGTTCGAGAACCCCGGCTGGTACACGCCGTACACGCCGTACCAGGCCGAGATTGCGCAGGGCCGGCTCGAATCGCTGCTCAACTTCCAGACGATGGTGACCGACCTGACGGGGATGGAAGTGGCCAACGCGTCACTCCTCGACGAGGCGACAGCCGCGGCGGAAGCCATGACGCTGCTGGCCCGGGTGTCCAAGCGTCAGTCCGCCAGCACGTTCATCGTCTCGCCCCGGATTTTCCCGCAGGTGCGCGCGGTGCTCACCACCCGCGCCGAACCGCTGGGCATCCGCCTGCGGTTCGAAGACCCCGCCACCGCCGTCATCGATGACGATGTGTTCGGTGTGTATGTGCAGTATCCCGACGATCACGGCGCGGCCGGCGATCTGCGGCCGGTGGTGGAGCGGGCGCATGCCGGCGGCGCGCTCGTGGCCGTGGGCACCGACCTGCTGGCCCTGGCCCTGCTGACGCCCCCGGGAGAATGCGGCGCCGACGTGGTCGTCGGATCCGCGCAGCGGTTTGGTGTGCCGCTGGGCTACGGCGGGCCGCACGCCGCGTTTTTCGCGACGCGCGAGTCGTTCGTGCGCCAGGCCCCGGGCCGCATCATCGGCGTGTCGGTGGATTCGAAGGGCCGGCGCGCCTACCGCATGGCGCTGCAGACCCGCGAGCAGCACATCCGCCGCGAGAAGGCGACGTCCAACATCTGCACGGCGCAGGCGCTGCTGGCCAACATCGCGGCGTTTTACGCGTGTTACCACGGCGAGGCCGGCATCAAGGCCATCGCCACGCGTGTGCACGGACAGGCCACGCGCCTGGCTGCCGCGGCCACGGCCGCCGGCTGGACGCAGGAGAACGCCGCGTACTTCGACACGCTGCGCCTGACGAGCACCGCCGCCGCGGTGAAGGCGGCCGAAGCCGCCGCGGCCGAGCGGCAGATCAACCTCCGCAAGGTGTCCGACACCACGCTGCAGATCAGCCTCGACGAGACCGTCACCGAAGCGGACCTCGTCGACCTCGCGGCGTGCCTCGCCGGCGGCAAGGCCACTGCCGTGCCCGCGGCAGCGGCGTCGCCACTGGGCGCGCTGGCCCGCACCAGCCGGTATCTGACGCATCCGGTGTTCAACTCGTATCACTCGGAAACGCAGATGATGCGGTACATCCGGATGCTCGAGAAGAAGGACATCGGGCTGGATACGGCCATGATTCCGCTGGGCTCGTGCACGATGAAACTCAACGCCGCCGCCGAGATGATGCCGGTGACCTGGCGCGAGTTCTCGAAACTCCATCCGTTCGCGCCGGTGTCACAGGCGGAAGGATATCTGCAGGTCGTGCGCGATCTGGAGCAGGCGCTGTGCACGGTGACCGGCTTCTCCGCGGTGTCGCTGCAGCCCAACTCGGGCGCGCAGGGTGAGTTTGCCGGCTTGCTCGTGATTCGCGCCTATCAGCATGCGAAGGGCGAAACCCATCGCGACGTCGTGCTCATCCCGCAATCGGCGCACGGAACCAATCCGGCCAGCGCCGCGATGGTCGGGCTCAAGGTGGTGGTCGTCGCGACCGATCCGCAGGGCAACATCGACATTGCGGATCTGAAGGCCAAGGCCGAAGCGAATCGCGATCGCCTGTCGTGCCTGATGGTCACGTACCCGTCGACACATGGCGTGTTCGAGGACGGCATCCGGCAGGTCTGCCAGATCGTGCACGACAACGGCGGCCAGGTGTACATGGATGGCGCCAACATGAACGCGCAGGTGGGGCTGACCAGCCCGGCCTCCATTGGCGCGGACGTCTGCCACCTGAACCTGCACAAGACGTTTGCGATTCCGCACGGCGGCGGCGGCCCCGGCATGGGCCCGATTGGCGTGGCCGCGCATCTGGCGCCGTTCCTGCCGGGCCACCCCGTCATCACCACCGGCGGCGCCTCGGCGGTGCCCGCCGTGTCTGCGGCGCCCTTTGGCAGCGCCAGCATCCTGCTGATTTCCTACGGCTACATCTCGATGCTTGGCGGCGAAGGCGTCACGGCGGCCACGAAGTTCGCGATGCTCAACGCCAACTACATCAAGGCGCGGCTGCAGGGACACTTCCCGGTGCTGTACTCGGCGGCCAACGGCCGCGTGGCGCACGAGCTCATCTTCGACCTGCGCCCGTTCAAGGCGCACGGCGTGGACGAAACGGACGTGGCCAAGCGGCTGATGGACTACGGCTTCCACGCGCCCACCGTCTCGTTCCCCGTGCCGGGCACCCTCATGGTGGAACCGACGGAAAGCGAGCCGAAGGAAGAGCTCGATCGCTTCTGCGACGCCATGCTCGCCATCTGGCACGAGATTCAGGACGTCATCACCGGGAAACTCGACAAGACCGACAACCCGCTCAAGAACGCGCCACACCCGGCGCAGGACGTCACCGCCACCGACTGGCCGCACAAGTACTCGCGCGAACAGGCCGCGTACCCCGTGGCCTCGCTGCGCCACTTCAAGTTCTGGCCGGCCATCTCGCGCATCGACAACCCGTACGGGGACCGCAATCTCGTCTGCGCGTGCCCGCCGATCTCGGACTACGAGTGAGATCCGCACAGTAGGCATGTAGGCATGTAGGTTCGGAAACCTTGGGGCGTACGGACTCGGGGAAGAAACGACCCCAGTCAGCAGCTCGTGGGTCGCTCCGGCCCCGGGGGCCGAGGTCGCGGGAAGACGGCGCGGATGCCTTCGCGTAACACCGGCACCGCGAAGTTGATCAACAAGCCAAGGCGGTGGCCCGTCAGCTGCAGGTAGGTGATCACCTGGGCTGTGTGGATTGGCATCAGGCGGTCCACACTCTTCATCTCGACGACCAGCTCTCGGCTCACGAGTAGATCAAGTCGATACGCATTCGGAATCCGCACACTGCGGTACTCAAGCGGAATCGGTACCTCCGTTTCGAACGGTACACCGGCCCAGCGCAGTTCCTCCGCCATGCAAGCGCGGTAGGCCGATTCGAGCAATCCCGGTCCAACTGCACGGTGTACCTCGATCGCGCAGCCAATCACCTTCCCGGCCAACGGATCTCTGATCAGCATGCCGCTCAGGGATGCAAGGCTTGCGCCACCCGAGCCTTGAAACCTGAACCTACATGCCTACATGCCTACTGTGCGGACAGGCTCTTGGATCTGAAGGCCGTCAGCAGTCCTGACGTCACCGCCCCTGGCGTGCCGGCGCCGACTGGTCGCCCGTCGACCCTGACCACGGGCGTCACCTCCCGGGTGGTGCCGGTGATGAACGCCTCATCCGCGCTGAGAACATCGTCCGCCGCGAAGGATGCCTCGTCCACGCCGAGGCCGGCGTCGCGCGCCAGGTCGATGACGAACGCGCGCGTGATGCCGGGCAGCAGGCCGTCGGCGAGCGGCGGCGTCTGCAGCCGGCCGCCGCGCACGATGAAGAAGTTCGACTGCGAGCACTCCACGACGTGCCCGTCGTGATTGAGCATCAACGCCTCGTCGGCGCCCGTGCGCAGCGCCTGCTGCATGGCCAGCGCGTTGTTGAGCAGGTTGTTCGACTTGATCGCCGGGTTGAGCGCGTCGGGGTGGTTGCGCCGCACATCGACCAGCGCCACGGCGATACCGTCGGTGAACGTCCGTTCCGACGGCGCGGGGAATTCCTTGACGATGATGACGACTGTCGGGACCGGGCAGGCCGCCGGGTTGTAGGTGAGTGGCCCCACGCCGCGGGTGAACAGAATCCGGATGTAGGCCTCGGTCAACGGCGCCGCCAGGGTGTCGTGCGCGTCCATGGTCTGCGCCACCCACCCGGCCATGTCGGCATCACTGAAGGGCACCGGCAGGGCCATGAGCGCGGCCGACCGCCGCAGGCGCTCCATGTGCGGCCCGAACAGAAACGGCCGGCGCCGGTAGGTGCGCAGCGTCTCGTAGACGCCCTCGCCATAGAGGAAACCGTGATCGAACACAGGCACCACCGCGTCGGCCGCGGGGCGGATGAGGCCATTGACGTAGACCACGCCGGGTATCGCCATAACGAAGTTGCCGGGACTGTACCACACGCAGTACGCTGGTATCGACGACATGCGAGTGCTGACCGCAGCCCAGATGCGCGAGGCCGACCGGCGCGCGATTGACGACGCCGGCCTTCCGTCCATCGTCCTGATGGAAAACGCCGGCCGCCAGGTGGTGACCGGCATCGACGGCACATTTGACGATGCGGACGGGCTGACGTACGCCGTGTTGTGCGGCAAGGGCCAGAACGGCGGCGACGGCATGGTCGTGGCGCGCACGCTCTTGGAACGCGGCGCGGATGTGCGCGTGTACCTGATCGGCCGCGCGGCCGACGTCGTCGGCGATGCGCGCACGAACCTGCAGGTGTTGCAGTCGCTCGAGGCGGACCTGGTCGAAATCAGCGACGCCGCCGCCTGGGAACTGCACGCGCCTGCCGTCCTGCGCGCCGACCTCATCGTCGACGCCATTTTCGGGACGGGACTGAAGGGCCCCGTGTCTGGCCTGGTGCAATCCATCGTCGAAGACCTGAACGCGTCGGAGACGCCGGTGGTCTCGATCGACGTGCCGACGGGGATCGATGCCAGTTCGCCGGCGTTGCCGGGTCCGGCGATTGAGGCCACGCTGACCGTGACGTTTGCGGCGCCGAAGCTGGCCCACGTGTTGCCGCCGGCCGAACACCACGCCGGCAGCCTCGTGGTCGCCGACATCGGTATTCCACAGGGCATCATCCAGGCCCTCGACGGGCCCTGGGTCGAGCTGCTCACACGCGATGGTCTGCGGCGGCATGTCGCGCCCAGAGCGGCCGACAGTCAGAAGGGCGACTACGGCCGGGTGCTCGTGGTGGCCGGGTCGATGGGGAAGACCGGCGCGGCGTACCTGGCGGCGATGGCCGCGCTGCGGTCGGGCGCGGGCCTGGTCACGCTGGCGGCGCCACGGTCCTGCGTGCCCATTCTCGCGGCCCTGGGCGTGGAGTACATGACACTGCCGCTCGATGAGACGCCCGAGGGCCAGATTGCCTTTGAAGCGGCCGACACCGTGGCCGGGTTCGATGCCGACGTCGTGGTGATCGGCCCTGGCCTTGGGCGGTCTCCGTCAACGATGGCGTTTGTGCAGGCGGTCGTGGAACGCCGCGGCGTGCCCACGGTGCTGGATGCCGACGCCCTGTATGCGTTTGCCAGCGAAACCGAACGGCTCGAGGGACGTGAGGAGGCGCCGCTGGTCATCACGCCGCATCCGGGCGAGATGGCGCGCCTGCTGGGTGTGACCGTCGATGAAGTCCAGGGTGACCGCCTGGCGGTGGCGCGCGAGCTGGCCACCTCGCGTCACCTTTACGTGGTGCTCAAGGGACATCGCACCGTCGTGGCCACGCCCGACGGACGCCTGGGCCTGAACATGACGGGCAACCCCGGCATGGCCACCGGCGGCACGGGTGATGTGTTGGCCGGCATGCTGGGCGCCTGGAGCGCGCAGCTGCTCGACCTGAACGTCGCCTGCCAGCTGGCCGTGTTCCTGCACGGGCTGGCCGGCGATCTGGCCGCGGCCGACGAAGGGGAAGTGGCGATGGTGGCGGGTGATGTGCTGGACCGGCTGGGTGACGCAGTCCTGGAACTGACTGCCACGCGCCGGCGGCCGAAGGAGTCGGAGTGATGTCGCGTACGGTCCGTCAGTCCACGTCGGAGGCCGAGACCGTGGCGGCGGGCCGCGCGTTCGCCGAGCGGCTGTCGCCGGGCGACGTCGTGCTGATTGCCGGCCCCCTGGGCGCGGGCAAGACGGCGTTCGTGCGCGGCATGGCCGAAGGCCTGGGCGCCTCGCCGTCCGAAGTGTCGAGCCCGACGTTCACCCTGGTGCAGCAGTACGCCGGCCGCGTCCCGCTGATCCACGTCGACCTCTACCGGCTCACCCCGGTGGAAGCCGCCGACCTGAATCTGCTGGAACTGGGGGAGGACGGCGTGCTGGCGGTGGAATGGCCGGACCGCTGGGCGTCACCGCCCACGCAGGCCTGGCAGATCGCGATCAGTGACGACGGGGGAGAGGACCGGACGTTGATCGTCACCCGCGTGACGGATCACTCGACGCGGTAGTTGGGCGCTTCCTTGGTGATGATCACGTCGTGCACGTGGCCCTCACGCACGCCGGCGGTCGTCACACGAATGAGTTCGGCCTCGCGCTGCAGCGTCGGAATGTCCTTGCAGCCGGTGTAGCCCATGCCGGCGCGCAGGCCGCCGATGAGCTGATGGATCATCGCGGCCACCGAACCCTTGTGGGCCACGCGCCCTTCGATGCCTTCGGGCACCAGCTTGTCGGTGTTGCCCTCCAGCTCGAATTCGTCCTGGAAGTACCGGTCGCGTGAGCCGCGGCGCATCGCACCGAGCGATCCCATGCCGCGGTATTCCTTGAAGCTGCGGCCCTGGTAGAGGATGACTTCACCCGGGCTTTCGTCGGTGCCGGCGAACAGGCTGCCAATCATGATCGCGCTGGCGCCCACGGCCATGGCCTTGGTGAGGTCGCCCGAGTAGCGGATGCCGCCATCGGCGATGATCGGCACGTCACGCTCGGCGGCCGCCTGCGCACACGCGGCGACCGCGGTGATCATCGGCACGCCGATCCCGGCGACCACGCGGGTCGTGCAGATCGATCCGGCGCCGATGCCGACCTTCACGGCGTCCACGCCGCGATCGATGAGCGCCGTGGTGGCCGAGGCCGTCGCCACGTTGCCCGCCACGAGGTCCACATCCGGGTACAGCCCGCGCAGTTTCTCGACCATGTCGAGCACGCCCTGCGAGTGGCCGTGCGCCGTGTCGACGATCAACACGTCCACATGCGCCGCGACCAGCGCCGCGGCCCGTTCGATCGCGTCCTTGCCCACGCCAATCGCCGCGCCCACGCGCAGCCGCCCCAGTTCGTCCTTGCAGGCGTTCGGGTACTTGATCAGCTTCTGGATGTCCTTGACGGTGATCAGGCCCTTGAGGCGGTAGTCGGCATCCACCACGAGCAGCTTTTCGACCTTGTGGTGATGGAACATCTCACGCGCATCGTCGAGCGTGGTGCCGACGGGCACGGTGACCAGGTTCTCCTTGGTCATGATCGCGGAGATGGGGCGGTCGGTGCTCGTGGCGAAGCGCAGGTCGCGATTGGTCAGGATGCCGACCAGCCGGCCTTCCTTGCTGCCGTCATCGGTGATCGGCACGCCGCTGATGCGGAACTTCTTCATCAGCTCCAGGGCTTCAAAGATGCGGTGTTCGGGGGAGAGCGTGATCGGGTTCACGATCATGCCGCTCTCGGAGCGTTTGACGCGATCGACTTCCTGCGCCTGTTCCTCCGGGCTCAGGTTCTTGTGAATCACGCCGATGCCGCCCTGCTGCGCCATGGCGATGGCCAGGCGGCTTTCGGTGACCGTGTCCATCGCGGCCGACAGGATGGGCACGTTCAGCCGGATGCGCCGTGTGAGCCGCGAGGACACATCCACGGCCGAGGGCAACACCTGCGAGTGCCGCGGCACCAGCAGGACATCGTCAAACGTCAGCGCTTCGGTCAACCCCCGCGCCACCTGCGCCGCCGCCCCCAACTTCTCGGTCATCGAATCCTCAATCCTCAATCCCAAATCCTCAATCCCCTAGGCCCCATGGCACTTCTTGTATTTCTTGCCAGAGCCACAGGGGCAGGGATCGTTGCGGCCGACCTTTGGTTCATCACGCCGCACCGTCTTCACGTCGGCGTCGTCGCCGCCCACGCGCGCGGGCATCGGCGGCCCGGACGTCGCGGACACGCCGCGCGGCAATGCCGTGGCGCCGGCCGTCGTGGACGCGCCGCCGCTGAAGGTCATCGGGGTCTGCGGCCGGCGCGGCGCCGCGGGCGCGGGCGCCGCCTCGCCGCCCTCGGAGACCACCGGGCGCAGGCGCCACAGGTAACGGACGATCTCTTCGTCGATCCGCCCCTTCATGGCCTGGAACAGGGCGAACGACTCCTTCTTGTATTCCACCAGCGGGTCGCGCTGGCCGTACCCCCGCAGGCCGATGCCTTCCTTCAGATGGTCGAGGCCGTAGAGGTGATCCTTCCACTGGGCGTCGACGATCTGCAGCATGATGTCGCGCTCGACCCGGCGCAGGATGGACGGGTCGGCCTGCAGCACCGCTTCCTTCTTTTCGTATTCCTTGACGGCCAGGTCGAAGATGGCCTCGACCATTTCGTCCGGCGTCATGTCCGCCAGGCCCAACGCGCCCAGATCGGCGGTGTCGAGGCCAAACGCGTCGACCGCCGCCAGTTGCAGCGCGTTCAGATCCCATTCCTCGGGATTGCCGTCCTTGGGCGCGTGCGTCTCCACCAGGTTGGCGACGAACTCCTCGGCCAGCATCATGAGGTAGGCGCGCGAATCGAGTTCCTCGCCCTCGGCGTCCTCACCCTCACCCTCGAACGTGACCTTGCCTTCGAGCAGCTGCCGGCGCAGCGTGTAGACACTTTCACGCTGCTTGTTCATCACGTCGTCGTACTCGAGCAGGTGTTTGCGCGTGCCGAAGTTCTGCGCTTCCACCTGCTTCTGCGCGCGTTCGATGGCCTTGGTGACCATGCGGGCTTCGATGGGCACGCCGTCTTCCATGCCGAGGCGCTGCATGAGCCCCGAGATGCGATCGGCCCCCATGAAGATGCGCATCAGGTCGTCTTCCAGCGACAGGTAGAACCGCGACGAACCCGGATCACCCTGACGGCCCGCGCGGCCGCGCAGCTGGTTGTCGATGCGCCGCGCCTCGTGGCGTTCGGTGCCGATGATGTGCAGGCCGCCGGCGCCGACGACCTCTTCGTGTTCCGTGTCGGTCGAGGCCTTCAGCGCGCTGAAGATGCGTTCCCAGTCGGGACGCGGCACCCGGTAGAAGTGCTCGAGGTGGAAGAAGTAGACGAACTCCTCGTCGTCGACGAACTTCTCCTGGCCCTTGGGCAGCCGCTCGGCCACCTGTTCGGCCAGCGCCTGCTGCCGCGCCATGAACTCGGGGTTGCCGCCCAGCAGGATGTCGGTGCCGCGGCCGGCCATGTTCGTGGCGATCGTGACGGCGCCCTTGCGTCCGGCCTGCGCGACGATTTCGGCTTCCTGCGCGTGGTACTTCGCGTTGAGGACGACGTGTTTGACGCCGCGGCGCTTGAGCATGCCGGAGAACCGCTCCGACTTCTCGATCGACACGGTGCCCACGAGCACCGGACGCCCTTCCTGCTGCCGCTCGACGATGTCGTTGACGATCGCCTCGGCCTTCTCCTTGTCGGTCCGGTAGACGACGTCGGGGTGTTCGATGCGCTGCAGCGCCCGGTTGGTGGGCGCCACGATGACGTCGAGTTTGTAGATCTTGGCGAACTCTTCGGCCTCGGTTTCGGCCGTGCCGGTCATGCCCGACAACTTCTCGTACTTGCGGAAGTAGTTCTGGAAGGTGATCGTCGCGAGGGTCTGGTTCTCGCGCTCAATCTTGACCTTCTCCTTGGCTTCCACGGCCTGGTGCAAGCCGTCGCTCCAGCGGCGCCCGGGCATCAGGCGGCCCGTGAACTCATCGACGATCACGATCTGGCCGTCCTTGATCATGTAGTCGACGTCCAGGCGGAAGAGCGTGTGCGCGCGCAGCGCCTGGTGGATGTGGTGGAGCAGCGGCATGTTCGCCGGGTCGTACATCCCGTTGGAGCCGGGCGCCAACCGGTGGCCCAGGTACTCCTCGGCCTTCGCCATGCCGGTCTCGGTGAGCTGGACGGTCTTCGACTTCTCGTCGACGATGTAGTCGCCGGTCGTCTCGAGCCGCTCGCGATCCTCGGCCTTGACCGCGCCCTGCACGACGGCGCCGGGCTTGAGCTTCGGGATGATCTTGTCGACCTCGTAGTAGAGGTCGGTGGCCTGTTCGGACGGGCCCGAGATGATGAGCGGCGTCCGTGCTTCGTCGATGAGGATGCTGTCGACTTCGTCGACGATCGCGAAATAGTGCCCGCGCTGCACGTACTGCGCGAGTTCGTACTTCATGTTGTCGCGCAGGTAGTCGAAGCCGTACTCGTTGTTGGTGCCGTAGGTGATGTCGCTGCGGTACGCCGCCTGGCGTTCGGCGTCGTTCAGCTCGTGCTGGATCACCCCGACCGACATGCCGAGGAAGCGGTACAGCCGGCCCATCCACTCCGCGTCGCGGCGCGCCAGATAGTCGTTGACCGTGACCACGTGCACGCCGCGGCCGGCGAGGGCGTTCAGATACGCCGGCAGCGTGGCCACCAGCGTCTTGCCTTCACCCGTCTTCATTTCGGCGATGCGCCCGCCGTGGAGGATCATGCCGCCGATGAGCTGGACGTCGTAGTGGCGCATCCGCAGGATGCGGCGGCCGGCCTCCCGCACCACGGCAAACGCTTCGGGCAGCAGGTCGTCGAGCGACTCGCCCGCGGCGACGCGCTGTTTGAACTGGTCGGTCTTGCCCCGCAGGTCCGCATCCGACAGCGGCTGCAGGCCGGATTCGAGGTCATTGATGCGGCCCACAATCGGCCGCAGGCGCTTGAGCTCCCGTTCGTTCTGGGTGCCGATGATCTTGCCGAGGAAGGTATTGAGCATGCTGGAATCACCCGGCCTGACACGCGACACACGTCTGAGGCGTGCCGCGGCGGCAGGGGATTCCGACGATTCTAACAGGAAGGATCAGGGACGGGCCAGCAGGCGCAGCGGATTGATGGCCTGGCCGTTGAGCAGAATCTCGTAGTGCAGGTGGGCGCTCGTGGCGCGTCCGGTGGACCCCACGTAGCCCAGCAGGTCGCCGCGGCGAATCTGCATGCCGTTGCGGACGGCAATCCGCGACATGTGGCCGTACCGGGTCGAGATGCCGAAGCCGTGCCGGACGACCACGGCGTTGCCGTAATTGCCCGCATACCCGGCCGATTCCACCGTGCCGTCGGCCGTCGCGCGAATCGGCGTCCCGGCAGGGGCCGCGATGTCGAGACCGGGGTGGAAGTCAGGCCCGCCGGTGAACGGGTCTTTCCGGTTGCCGAACCACGACGACAGATACCCGACGACCGGCCAGATGGACGGCGTAGCCGAAGCCAGCGCCTGCTGCTTCTCGACGCCGGTCCGCACGGTCTGCAGGCGCGTTTCGAGCGAGCCGAGCAGCTCCTTCAGGATGCCGAACGTGCTGTCGGGCGAGGCCATCGACGCCAGCGCGGGTGGCTCCGTGATGGTCGTGTCGCCGCCGCCCATGGCGCGATTGCGCACCATGGCAGGCAGATTTTCAATCGCGCGCTTGACGGCCGGATCCAGCTGCGCCTGGCTGTCCAGCTCGGTCATCGCGGTCTGCAGGTCGGCAATCTGCGCTGCCAGTTCGCCGGTCGCCTGCCGATAACTTTCGTTCTCGAGGCGGAGCACCTCGCCCTGCCGCGCCAGCCGATCGATTTCCGCCTGCCCGGACCACCGGGCGCCCAGCCCCATCAACACCGGCACGGCCAATACGGCCAGCGCCGCCGCGACGGCGGGACGACGCGCGATCGTGAACCGGCGGACGGCCCCGGTCTGACGATTGGCGACGAGAATCGTGTATTTCGGCGAACGCATGCAGAAACCCTCGGAGCGTATCACAGAAGGGGCGTCAAGACCAAGCCGGACAAGGGGTTACATGGACCGGCCTCGCCGGGTGCCCGGGCCGTGGCACAATGGCGGACATGCCCCAAGCGTTCTCGCGTCGACAGTTGCTGACCGGGCTGGCGGCCTCGGCCGCTGCGCTCCTGACACCGGTGGGTCGGGCGTTGGCCCAAACCCGAGGCCAGGCCCCGCGCCCGGTCGCCTCGTCGGCCAAGCCGCACCTGACCGTCTACAAGGACCCCAACTGCGGCTGCTGTGGCGAGTGGGTCAAATACATGCAGGCGAAGGGCTACCGCGCCACGGTCATGAACCTGGGGCCAGACAAGCTGGGTCCGCTCAAGCAGCAGTACCACATCGGCCCGAACCTCCAGAGCTGCCACACGACGCTGGTCGACGGCTTCGTCGTCGAAGGCCACGTCCCGGAAGGCGACATCGTCCGCCTGCTGAAAGAACGGCCGAAGGATGTGGTGGGCCTGACCGTGCCGGGCATGCCGGCCAGTGCGCCCGGCATGGACGTGACGCCCTTCCAGCCGTACACCGTGCTGACCTTCAACAAGGCGGGGCAGACGACAGTGTGGGCGCGGCATACCAAACCCGCCTGAGCTTCGACCACAAAGCGCTTGTCCACACAGTAGGCGTGTAGGCATGTAGCAAGCCCATTGGTTTGGGCTCCGGGTCGTGCATTGAAGTTCGTACTCCTACATGTCTACATGCCTACTGTGCTGACGATCAACGATCCGGAAGTGCAGCGCTTCGGCCACATGCGCCGCAGCGACGCCTGGCGCGCCGGCCAGATCCGCAATGGTGCGCGCCACACGCAGGACGCGGCTGACGCCGCGCACACTTAGACCGAGGCGGGTGACCGCGCCGGCCAGCAGCGCCTGGCTCTGGAGGTCGGGCGCCGGAGCGTACCGGCGTAGCGCGCGGCCGTCCAGCTGGGCGTTGAGCACGCCCTGGCGTTCGGCCTGACGCCGCCGGGCGTCTTCGACGCGCGCACGCACGTCGGCCGACGATTCCCGCGGGGCGGTGGTTGAGAGATCGCTCCACGGCACGGCCTGCACGTCCACCGAAAGATCGAAGCGATCGCGCAGCGGGCCGGAGAGCCGGTGCTGGTAGCGATCGATGGCGGCAGGCGCGCAGCGGCACGGCCGTCGCGTGTCGCCCAGAAACCCGCACGGGCACGGATTCATGGCACCCACCAGCATCACGCGCGCGGGGAAACTCACCGACCCGCTCGCGCGTGCGACCTGCACCACGCCGCTTTCAAGCGGCTGGCGCAGCGTCTCGAGCGCGCGGCGGCTGAACTCGGGCAGTTCGTCGAGGAACAGGACGCCGGTGTGCGCCAGGCTGAGTTCTCCCGGCCGCGGGATGGCGCCGCCGCCAATCAACGCAATGTCCGAGCAGGTGTGATGCGGCGCGCGGAACGGCCGCTCGGCGACCAGGCCGCCGCCCGGCGGCAACACGCCCGCCACCGAGTGGATCGCCGTGACGACCAGCGCCTCGTCAAACGCCAGCGGCGGCAGCAGGCCCGGCAGCCGTCGCGCCAGCATCGTCTTGCCCGCGCCCGGGGGCCCTGACAGCAGCAGGTGATGGCCGCCGGCCGCGGCGATCTCCAGCGCGCGCCGGGCCAGCAGCTGTCCGCAGACGTCCGACAGGTCGTCGGTGGCCCGTGATGCCGGCGCGGCCGCCGGCAACGGCGCCACGGGTTCCACCGCCGGCGACGACAACACCCGCACGGCCTCGAGGAGCGAGGTCACCGGATGGAGCGGCAGGTCCGCCACGATCGACGCTTCGGCCAGATTGCCGGCGGGGAAGAGCAGGCCCGTGCGTCCCTCGCGGCGCGCCGCCACGGCGATGGGCAACACGCCGTGCATCGGCAACACGCCGCCATCGAGGGAGAGACCGCCCACGATCGTGAATGCCCGCCCATCCCGCTGCGGAAGCACGCCGGAGGCCGCCAGAATGCCCAGCGCGATCGGCAGGTCAAAGGCCGCGCCGACCTTGCGCAGGTCCGACGGCGCCAGGCTGACCGTGACGCGCCCGGGCGGCGTCGGCAGGCCCGAATTTCTAATCGCCGCGCGCACACGGTCGCGGCTCTCGCGCACCGTGGCGTCAGGCAGGCCGACCATGACGATGCCGGGCAGACCGCCGCCGGAGACATCGACTTCCACCGCCACCGGTACCGCATCCACCCCGAACACCGCCGCCGCGTGCAGACGTGCCAACATGCGCCAAGGCAGATGCAGCCCTCGGGCCAGGCCGGCCCTCCGCTGGGCGGAGCAGGGCTGGCAGAAACTGCGTACGCGGGTTACTGATTGCGGTGAATGGTCAGCCGGTCACCCACGTCGATGCGGTTCGATGTGAGCGCGTTCCACTTCTTGATGTCGTTGACCGTGGTATCGAACTGACGGGCAATGCCGTAGAGCGTATCGCCCGACTTGACGCGGTAGGTGAGTGTGGCCGGCGCCTCGGGCGCTTCGGCGGGGCGTGACGCCAGCGCGGCGCTGACGACACGCGGGATGAGCAGCGATTGGCCGACGCGCAGCCGCGAACTGGTCGTCAGGTTGTTGGCCGCCGCCAGGTCCACGCGGGTCACGCCGAACTTGCGGGCAATGGTCGCGATGGTCTCGCCGCGCCGCGCCGAGTACCGTTCGAACTTCGCAAACGTCGCGGGGCCCGCCTCGGCCAGCCGCGCTTCGACGATCGGCGCGGTGCCCACCGGCACCTTGAGCTCGTGGCGGCCCACCGGCGTCGTCGTGCGGCGCAACTCAGGATTCAGGTCGCGGATCTCTTCGATGGACGCTTCGGTCCACTCGGCCACCGTGCGCAGGTCGAGCGCATCGGGCACCACGACACGGTCGTAGGCCAGCGGCTCGGCCGTGCCCGGTTCAAACCCGTACTGCTCGGGGTTCTTCGCGATGATCACCGCGGCCATGATCATCGGCACGTAGTTGCGCGTTTCCTTCGGCAACCACCGCGACGTGCTGGTGAGCTTCCAGTAGTCGTTGATTTTCGATCGCGTGACCGCGCGCTGCAGGCGCCCCGGCCCGGCGTTGTAGCTGGCCATCGCCAGATTCCAGTCGCCGTCAAACATGCGATTGAGCGTCTTGAGGTAGGTGGCCGCCGCCCGCGTGGCCTTCTCCGGATCCGATCGTTCGTCGATGAACCAGTTCTGCGTCAGGCCATGCTCGCGGCCGGTGGCCGGCATGAACTGCCACATGCCGCGTGCGCTGGCGCGCGACAACGCGTTGTTCTTGAAGCCGCTTTCGACAATGGCGAGGTACGCCAGGTCCAGCGGCAGTCCTTCCTCGCGGAACACCGACTGGACCATTGGCATGTAGCGCGCCGAGCGGTACAGGCTCTCCTGCATGAAGTCCCGCAGGTTCCCCTGGAACAACTCCACGAACGACAGAATGCGATCGTTCAGTTCAATCGGCAGGTCGTGCGCCGTCTCCGCCAGGTCGGCCGCCACCGTCTCACCCGTGGCCTTGCTGGGGCCGGGCAGATCGAGGGTGGCCACCGCCAGCAGGTCGTCAATCACCGCCGGCTCGGTGCGCGCCTGCGTGAAGCCGTCGCCTTCGCGCAGCGCCAGCGCCTCGAGCGCCATGATGCGGCTGATCAGCTGGTCGTAATGGGCGCGCAGACGGGGCTCGCCGCGCGCGCCGCCGGGCGAGGTCAAGAGCACGTCAACGGCTTTGTCGAAGGCCGCCTTGGCGGCCTCGAGATGGCCTTGCTCCAACTCGCGCTGGCCCGTGGCGAAGTGGGCCTCGGACGCGGTAATGAGCGCGGTCACCGGATCCGGCAAGGCCACGGCCGGCGCCACCTCGGGCACCTGGACCTGTTCGGGCGGCGAAATGGGCAGCGGAGGGACAGGGGTGGCGGGCGCGACACGCGCGCCGCAGCCGACGGCAAGACCGACGACGGCCAGACCGAGGATGCTGGTCAGCCCACCACGCATGGCTTTACGGACGCCCACCCATGACAATTGGTTGGCAGAGTACCATAAGTACCTGCGGAATTGGCAGTTGTTATCCGATCTGGACCAGGACCCGATGGGCCTGGCCCAGGTCCCGGGCCAGCGGCGTCACAATCGTCCGATCCCCGACCAGAATCGTGCGGCCTGCCGCCATCGCCTGCCGCACATCCTCCTCACACACGAAGGCCGCGACGGACGCCGGCGCGGGCCGGGCCACCTGCGGGGCCGCGCCAATGCCGGTCATGGCGGCCACCTGTGTGGCCAGCGCCTCGGCGCTGACACCCACGGCCGGCGCCGCCTTGGGGACCTTGGGCAGGGTGGCCGGCGCGGCCGCCGGTGCCGCCGCGGCGGCCCGGGTGGCTGGCCGCAGCTCGTACGCCAGCCGCTTGATGTTCAACAGGTGCAACGGCGTGATGTTGTCCGACGTGATGTTGCCGCCGTAGCCGCCGCAGCCCAGCGTCATCGCCGGCGCCAGTCCGGTCGTCAGGCCGATGGACCCGTGGGTCGTGGGGGTGTTCACGACGATGCGGAACGCCGGCTTCTTGAGACCGAACTCGAGAATGACGGCCTCGTTGTTCGAGTGAATCGACATGGTGTGGCCCATGCCGCCATACCGCAGAATCTGCTTGCAGCGCTCGCAGCCCTCCTGCCAGTCGTTGACGACGTAGTAGGACAACACGGGGCAGAGCTTTTCAATCGAGAGCGGGTAGTCGCGCCCCACGCCGGCGAGCGGCACGATCAGGGCGCGAGTGCCTTCCGGAACGGTGAGGCCCGCCGCCGCCGCGATGTGCGCGGCGGACTTGCCGACCAGCTTCGGGTTGGGCAGCCGCTGCGGCGTGATCAACACGGCGGCGAGCCGCTCCGCCTCGGCGGGGGAGAGGAAGTGCCCGCCCTGGGCCGTGAACTCGCGGCGGGCCTGGTCGGCCACCGCCGTTTCGACCACGACCGAGTTGGGCGACGAACAGAGGACGCCGTTGTCGAAGGTCTTGCCGGCGAGGATGTCGCGCGCGGCCTTGGCGACGTCGGCCGTCCGCTCGATGAAACACGGCGCGTTGCCGGGGCCCACGCCGTAGGCGGGTTTCCCCGCGCTGTAGGCCGCGCGCACCAGTCCCATGCCGCCGGTGGCCAGAATCACGGCCACGTCGCGGTGTTTCATCAGTTCCTGGGTTGCGTCGAGCGAGACCTGGGTCATCCAGTTGATGGCGCCGTCGGGCGCGCCGGCCGCGCGCGCCGCGGCGTCGAGCGTCTCGGCCACCAGCGTGATGCACCGCGCCGCGGAGGGGTGCGGACTGATCACGATGGGGCAGCGCGCCTTGAGCGCGATGAGAATCTTGTAGATGGCCGTCGACGTGGGATTGGTGGACGGCACGATGGCGGCCACCACGCCGAACGGCTCGGCAATCTCCACCACGCGGCGCGCCTCGTCGCGGGCGACGACCCCCACGGTGCGCATCGGGCGGATGAACGCGTGAACGTCCTCAGCGGCGAACCGGTTCTTCTGAATCTTGTCGGCGACAACGCCGAACCCCGTTTCCTCAACGGCGAGCCGCGCGAACGGCTCGACCTGGGCGCGCGCGGCGGCGGCCACCGCGTCCACCACGCGATCGATCTGCTCCTGGGTCCACTCGGCCAGGATGGGCGCGGCCCGTTTGGCGCGCTGGGCGAGGGCGCGAGCCTCGTCGCTCATGGGGTGGTCCGGCTACGGCTTGGCAGCCTGCCCGGGACGAGGCAGCAGGCGGTCCACGTCGGCATGCGGGCGGGGAATCACGTGGACCGACACCAGTTCGCCCACGCGACGCGCCGCAGCCGCTCCGGCGTCCACGGCCGCCTTGATGGCGCCGACGTCGCCCCGGGCGAGCACGGTGACGAACCCGGCGCCGATGTATTCCTTGCCAATGAGGGTCACGTTGGCGGTCTTGACCATGGCGTCTGCCGCCTCGATGGCACCAATCAGGCCGCGGGTTTCCACCATTCCGAGGGCGTCTGCACTCATAGTCAAAATCGCCGCAAGGCTAACATATTGAAGAGAATAGGGGCAATACGGTACGATGCCGCGGTTGTGATGACTCGTCGATCCTGGCGTTTACGTGGGTGGGCGGCGCTGACCGTCCTTGGTGTTGTCTTTGCCGCCGGCTGCGGCAGCGAGGACGAAGCGCCCCCGGTGGCGCGCGTTTCGGTCACCCTCAGCAAGACGGCCGCACCACTGGGCAGTCCCATTGATGTGACGTATCGCTTCGAGGCGTTGCCGAACGCCGCCTTCGACGGCACCTACCGGGTGTTCATGCACCTGGTCGATCAGGACGGCGTGCTGCGCTGGGCCGACGACCACGACCCGCCGACCCCCACCACGGGCTGGAAGGCAGGACAGCCGGTCGAGTACACGCGGACCAGCTTCATTCCGGTGGTGCCGTACCTGGGAGAGGCCACCGTCAAGG
>CAYYFE010000010.1:24222-28201 GCA_964471115.1 uncultured Solibacteraceae bacterium | reverse complement strand
AGGTGGGCCTGTATCGCACGGACGCCTCCGGGACGCGCGCGCCGCTGGAAGGACCGTCGCCCGGGGAAGGACGCGCCTATCCCGTGTCGACCCTGCGCCTGCTGCCGCAGTCGGAGAACGTGTTCGTCATCCTCCGGTCCGGCTCGCACAACGCGGAATTCGCGCCGGATAATCCGTCGCGGGAGTGGTGGTGGACCAAGAAGGAACTGGTCGCCAGCTTCCGGAACCCGCGGAAGGCGTCGACGCTGTATCTCGAATTCGACGCCCGGCCCGATCTGTTCGACCAACCGCAGTCGGTGAACGTCTATCTGGGCAGCCAGAATGTCGCGACGTTTGCCGCCGATAACAAAGACCCCCGACTGCTTCGGATCCCGCTCTCGGTCGAAGCCCTCGGCGACGCCGACATGGTGGAACTGCGGCTGGTGGTCGATCCGTCGTTCGTCCCGTCGGCGATTGGCGCCGGCTCGGACATCCGCGAACTGGGCATCCGCGTCTACCACCTGTTTGTCGACCCGTCCTGAGTCCCCCCGGGCTGCGGCCGGACACCGGCCGCGGTGGATCGCCGCCGCCGTCGTAGCCGGCCTGCTGGCGCTGCCCACGATGGCGCGCGCCGACCTGGTCACCCTGCGCGGCGGGCGGGTCCTCAACGTGGCCGCGGTGGCCTTCGAGGGCGAGACGGTCGTGCTGACGCTGCGGACGGGCGGCCAGCTGCGCACCCCGCGTGACTTCGTCGTCGACGTCACCCCCGACGAAGTGCCGTGGCCGGAACCCGAACCTGAACCGGCTCCCGACCCTGACGCGCCCGGGTCTGACGACACGGAGGTCCCGGTCTCCACCGATGCGTTGCATGTGCTGATCACGCGGATGGCGGCCGAGTTTGGCGTCGACGCCCGTCTGGCGCACGCGGTGGTGCGGGTGGAGTCGAACTATCAGGCCGACGCCGTGTCGCCCAAAGGCGCGATGGGCCTGATGCAGTTGATGCCGGCGACCGCACGGCAGTACGACGTGGTGAACCCGTTTGACCCGGCGCAGAACCTGGCGGCCGGCCTGCGCCACCTGCGCGGCCTGCTCGATCGGTATGGCCGGGGGAAGGAAGCGCTGGCGCTGGCGGCCTACAACGCCGGCGAGGGCGCCGTCAGCCGGTACCAGGGCATTCCGCCGTATCGCGAGACGCGCAACTACGTCGAGCGCATCCTCAGCCTCACGCGCAGGTAGCCGGAGATCATCGTGGAATATCGCTGCCGCGTTGCCACCGCCAACGGTCAGGTGTCCACCGCGACATTCGAAGCGGACAACGAGGCGCGCCTGCGGCTGGAACTCGAAGAGAAGGGGCTGTACCTGCTGTCGCTGCAGCCGGTGGGCGGCGTCGGCGTCGGACGATTCTCACTGCGGCTGCGGAGCCGCAAGAAGATTGGCGCCGACGAGTTCCTGATCTTCAACCAGGAGATGGCCACGCTGCTGCGCGCGGGCCTGCCGCTGGTGCAGTCCCTCGACATCCTGCGCCGCCGGGTGCCGAACCCGACGTTCAAGCGCGTGCTCGATGACGTCTATGAACGGGTGCGGTCGGGCAGCGCGCTGTCGGACGCCTTCGAGGCGCAGGGCGGCATGTTCACGGGCATCTACCACGCGTCGCTGATGGCCGGCGAGAAGTCGGGCAGTCTGGAAACCGTGCTGCGCCGCTACGTGGCGCACATGAAGGTCATCGCCTCGGTGCGCGGCAAGCTGATCTCGGCGTTGATCTACCCGGTGGTCCTGCTGCTGCTCTCGGCGGCGGTCGTCGGGCTGATCGTGTTCAAGGTCGTCCCCGAGTTCGCGACGTTCTACGAGGGGTTCGGCGCGGGCGCGCAGCTGCCGGCCTCCACGCAGATCATCGTCGCGCTCTCCACCTCGCTGGTGGAGCAGGCCGCCTTCTGGGTGGCCGGCCTCATCGCCATCGTCGTGGGCTTCGCCGTCTGGATTCGCCAGCCCGGCCAGCGGTCGCGGCTCGATCGCGCGGTCATGCGGCTGCCCTGGTTCGGCCCGCTCAGCCGCAAGTTCTCGACCGCGCAGGTCGCGCGGACGATCTCCACGCTGCTGGCCGGCGGCATCCCGCTGGTCAACTCGCTCGACATCGCGTCCAAGTCGGTGGGCAACCAGGCCGTGGCCGCCGACCTCGGGGTGGTGGCCCGGGAGGTGCGCGAAGGATCGAGCCTGGCGCATTCGCTGCAGCGGCGCGGCACGTTCCCGGACGTCGCCGTCGAGATGGTGGAAGTGGGCGAGTCCACCGGCGCGCTGGCCGAGATGCTCAACAGCATCGCCGACTTCTACGATGAGGAGAACGAGACCAGCCTCACCCGATTCTCCAACCTCGTGCAGCCCGTGCTGCTGGTCGTGATGGGTATCATCATCGCGTTCCTGCTCCTGTCGCTGTACATGCCCCTGTTCCAACTGTCGAGCCTGGCGCGGTGATGTGATGACGGCAGAGAACGAGACGCTCTACCCCGAAGACGACCACGCGCCCATCGACCACGCGGCGGAGGCCGAACGCGCGCGCCGGCTGGCCGCGCGCTACGAGCTGGAGTTCGTCGACCTGAACCGCTTCCTGATCAACAACGAGTTGTTCCGGAGCATCCCGGCGGACCTGATGCTGCGGTACGGCTTCGTGCCGTACCGGCGCGACGGCCAGACGCTGCTGATCGTCGTGTCGGACCCGAGCGACCTGCAGGCCATCGACGAGATCGGCATGCAGCTGGGCACGCCGGTGCGCGTCACCGTCGGCGCGCCGTCGGCCATCCAGGCCATTCTCAAGAAGAGCGAGAGTTCCACGCGCGTGCTGGAGGAGGCCACCGAAGGCTTCCAGATGCAAATCCTGCGCGACGACGAGGGCGGCGCCAGCGATGAAGTCCTGACGGTCGACAAACTCACGTCGGACAGCAGCCCGGTCATCCGCCTCATCGACACGATGGTCTTCACGGCGCTGCAGCGGCGCGCGTCGGACATCCACGTCGAGACGGGCGACGATGCGGTGCACGTGAAGTACCGCATCGACGGCGTGCTGCAGCCGGCGATGAAGCCGATCGACAAGAAACACCACAGCACCCTCATCTCGCGCATCAAGGTCATGTCGGAACTCGACATCGCCGAGAAGCGCGTCCCGCAGGACGGCCGCTTCAAGATGCGCGTGCGCGGCAAGACGATCGACTTCCGCGTATCGATCATGCCGAGCGTGCACGGCGAGGACTCGGTCATCCGTATCCTCGACAAGGAATCGATCAGCGAGCAGTTCACCGAACTGCGGCTCGACATCCTGGGCTGGCCGGAAGAGGAGATGCGGCGGTTCCGGAAGTACATCCGGGAGCCGTACGGCATGGTGCTGGTCACCGGCCCGACCGGGTCGGGCAAGACGACCACGCTGTATGCCGCCCTGTCGGAGATCAAGTCGAGTGAAGACAAGATCATCACGATCGAAGACCCGGTCGAATATCAGCTGCGCGGCATCACGCAGATTCCCATCAACGAAAAGAAGGGCCTGACGTTCGCGCGCGGACTGCGGTCGATTCTGCGGCACGACCCCGACAAGATCATGGTCGGCGAAATCCGCGACCCCGAGACGGCGCAGATCGCGATCCAGTCGGCGCTGACCGGCCACCTCGTGTTCACGACCGTCCACGCCAACAACGTCATCGACGTGCTGGGCCGCTTCCTCAACATGGGCGTGGAACCCTATCAGTTCGTGTCGGCACTCAACTGCGTGCTGGCCCAGCGTCTCGTCCGGCGCATCTGCGAACACTGCAAACGGCCGGCGACGATCACCCCGGAGATGCTGGTCGAGTCGGCGCTGGATCCCTCGCTCGCGCAGTCGCATCCGTTTTTCGAGGGCGCCGGGTGCATCGAGTGCGGCGGGACGGGGTTCAAGGGCCGGACCGCCATCTGCGAACTCATGGACCTGACCGATCGCATCCGTGACATGATCCTGGATCGGCGGCCCACCTCTGAAATC
>CAYYFE010000010.1:0-24212 GCA_964471115.1 uncultured Solibacteraceae bacterium | reverse complement strand
CGCGAGGAAGGCATGACCTTCCTGCGCGAGTGCGCCGTGGCCCTCGTGATGAAAGGGGAAACGACGTTGCGCGAAATCAACAAGGTGACGTTCGTCGAATGAGCACCCGCCGCCTCTCCACGTTTGGCCTGACCCCGCAGCCGCCCTCGGTGGCCGTCGAAATCGCCGCGGGCCGGGTGACCGTCACTGAACTGTCGGCGGCGGCCGGGGGCCTGGTCGTCTCGGCGTACGCGTCAGAGGCGTTGCCCGATGACGCCGTGACGCCGTCGCTCACCGGCACCAACATCCCTGATCCGGCGGTCGTCACCGCCGCGCTGCGGCGCGCGTGTGAACGGGCCGGCCTGCGCCCGCCCAGCCGTGCCGCCCTGGTCGTGCCCGACTCGGTCGCCCGCGTCTCACTGCTCAGCTTCGAGGAACTGCCGGCCAAGGCGGCCGACGTGGATCAACTGATTCGCTGGCAGATCAAGAAGTCCACGCCCTTTCCGATCGAGGACGCGCAGGTCTCCTCGGTGGTGACCCATCGGGAGGCAGGCGCGACGACGGTGGCGGCCGTCGCGGCGCGGCGCGACGTGATTGCGCAGTACGAAGCCGCGGTTGGCGGCCTGGGCATCCATGCCGGCCTGGTGGATCTGGCCAGCTTCAACGTCCTCAACACCGTGCTGGCCAACGGGAACAGCCCGACCGGCGACTGGCTCCTGGTCTGCCTGGCGCGCGACTCCACGACCCTCGCCATCGTCCGCCAGGGGGCGCTGATGTTCTACCGCCACCGGCTGGCCGTCGACGATGAACCCCTCGGCGCGCTGGTGCACCAGACCGCCATGTACCACGAAGACCGAATGGGCGGCGGCAAGTTCGGCCGCGTCTGGCTGAGCGGGGCCGCCTGGGCCGACGGCGGCGGAGATGCGATGCGGCGGGAGATCTCGGCGCGGCTGGGCGTGCAGGCCGATTCCGTGGACGTGCGCGCGACGGCCACGCTGACCGACCGGATCACCGCCGGGGCCGAGGTGCTCGATGCGCTGGCGGCGCCGGTGGGCGTGCTGGTGCGGGACCGGAAGGCGGCCTGATCATGATGCTGCGCGGCAATCTCGCCACTCGCCCCTTCTACAACGAGCGCCTCGTGTCGCTCGTCCTCGTCCTGCTCACCATCGTCGTCGTCGGATGGAGTGTGTTCAACGCCACGCGGCTGACGAGCCTGTCGTCGCAGCGGTCGGCGCTGCGCGGCCAGATCGCGGCCGACGAGGCGCAGGCTGCGCAGGTGCGCGCGGACGCGGCCGCCGTGCAGAACAGCGTGGACCGCGCGGCGCTGCAGCGGCTGTCGGCGTCGACCCGCCTGGCCAACGGCCTGATTGACGCCCGCACGTTCAGCTGGACCTCCTTCTTCGGATTCATCGAGGACACGATTCCCCTGGACGTGCGCCTCACGGCGGTCACGCCCGAGGTGGAGAAGGGGGAGATGATCATCACGATGTTGCTGATCGGGCGGCAGGCGGAGGACATCGACACCTTCGCCCGCGCGCTGGAAGCCACGGGCGCGTTCTACGACGTGTTGTTCACGGTCGCGGATCGGACGGAAGAGGGCCTGCAGCGCGTCACGCTGCGCGGCAAGTATCTGCAGCCGAAGACCAGCGCCGCCCCGGGAGGCCGGCCATGAGCCTCTGGAGGCGCGTCCTGACCGAACGCCGCGTGGTCGTGGTGCCGCTGCTGACCGCGCTGGTCATCAATGCGCTGGTCAGCGCACTGGCGCTGCTGCCGTTGTCGCGCAGCGTGGCCGGCGACGAGACCCGGGCGGGGGATGTGAAGCTGGCCCTCGCCGAGGCGCAGCGGATGGCGCGTGTGGCCGGGGACACCCGGACCAGCCAGACGCGCGCCGGCGAAGAGCTCGGTAAGTTCTACGCCGACGTGTTGCCGGCGACGCTGGCTGATGCGCGTTCGGCGCTGTATCTGGAGCTGCTTCGCCTGGCCGGCGAAACCGGGGTCCAACACGAGAGTTCGATCTTCGAACCGGAGCCGGTGGAGGACAGCACGCTGCAGCGGATTCGCACGGACGTGTCGCTGACCGGCGAGTACCAGGGCATTCGCCGGTTCCTGTACCTGCTGGAGACCTCCGAGGAGTTCCTGATCGTCGAGAGCGTCAAACTCGGTTCGAGTGGCCAGATGCAAGGCCGCGGCGGCTCAATCGAAGTCGTATTGTCCGTGGCGACGTACTACAACGGTGCCGGGTCGGCAGGAGCGGCGCAGTGAAGCTGTCGGCGTCGACGCCCGAGGAGCGCAAGCGCCAGCTCATCCTGCTGGGCCTGCTCGCCGTCGCCATCGCGTTTGTCGTGTACCGCCAGATGGGCGGTGTGTCGGCGGACGGCGCGCTGGCGCCGATGCCCGCACCGGCCTCGACCGCGACGCCCGCCGCGCCAGGGCGGGCCGGCCTGCCCGAGCCGGTCCGGCTGGCGGCGCTCGAACCGGTCCCGACCCAGGTCAGCGGCGCGCGCAACCCGTTCGGATTCGGGGCGCGGACGCCGCCACCGGCGCCCCCGCGTCCGAGTACGCCGCCCCCGGCGGCTCCGCCACCACCGCCGCCGGCACCCGCCGGGCCGCCCCCACGGCCGCCCGTGCCGGTCAAGTTCCTGGGTTTTGCCGAAGTGCCGTCGCACCCCGGCAAGGTGGTCTCGCTGCGCGTCGGCGAATCCGTGGTGCTGGCCCGCGAGGGCGACCTCGTGGACGGCCGGTATCGATTGTTGAAGATTGGCCTGGAGTCGATCGTGATGGCGTATGCCGACGGCCAGGGGCAGACGACCATTCGTCTGTCGGGACAGTAGGGATTGGGAGAAGGAGACTCGGTGGTGAAAACGAACATGCAGCAGCGCGTGGTGCTCCTGGCGCTGACCCTGGCGGTCGCGGCCGGATGCGCCACGGGACGCGCCGTCCGGCAGGGGAATCAGGCCGCCGACAAGGGGGACTGGGATGCGGCCGTGGCGTATTACCGCGCCGCGCTGGCCTCCGACCCCGGCCGCATCGACGTGAAGATCGCGCTGCAGCGCGCCACGGCGGCGGCGTCGGCCGGACACATGGCCCGCGCGCGGGAGCTCGAGGCACAGGAGCAGTGGTCGGCGGCCGCGGCGGAGTACCGGCTGGCGGCGGATCTGGATCCGTCCAACGTCTTTGCGGCCGCCAAGGCGGCAGCCATCGAGCGGAAGCTCCGCGCGGAAATCGAGGCCCTGCGGCCGCCCTCGCGCATGGACACGCTGCGTGATCAGTCGCGGCAGGTCTCGCAGGGGCCGGTGCTGTCCGATCCGCGCACGCCCATCACCATCCGCTTCACGAACACCGCCGTGCGTGAGGTGTTGACCTCGATTGGCCTGTACGCCGGCATCAACGTGTCGTTTGTGGAGCAGCCGCCGATCGGCCCGCAGCTGAGCCGCCCGTATTCGATCGACCTCCAGGGGGAATCGCTCGAATCGGCGCTGCACCAGGTGCTCAACGCCAATCAGCTCACGTTCAAGGTCATCAACCCGCGCGGCATCCTCGTCTACGGCGCCGACCAGAACAGCCGTCAGGCGCACGACGATGTGTTCGTGCAGGTGTTTTATCTGTCACACGTGGAAGCCCAGGAAGTGCAGCAGCTGCTGACCCAGCTGATTCAGCAGGTCCCCGGCGTCCGCCCGCAGATCACGTTGAACAAGAACACGAACGCGTTGACCGTGCGCGCGACGCAGCCGGTGCTGCAGGTGTTCGAGCAGCTGATTCGCGCCAACGACAAGCCGCGGGCGGAAGTCCTGATCGATGTCGAGATCCTCGAGGTCGACTCCGTGCGGGTGAAGGAGATGGGCCTCAACCTCAGCCAGTACGCCCTCGGCTTCACGATGTCGCCCGAAGTCGCCCCGCCCAACACGCCGACCACGCCGAACGCGCAGCCTTCACAACCGCCGCCGTTCAACCTGAACACGATCAGCCAGGGCGTCAGCACGGCCGACTTCTACGCCACGGTGCCGAGCGCACTCATTCGCATGCTCGAATCGGATACCAACACCCGGTTGCTGGCACGGCCGCAGCTGCGCGGTCAGGAGCGTACGGCGCTGACGCTGAACCTCGGTGACGAGATTCCGGTGCCGACCACCGCGTTTGCGGCGCAGGTGCCGGGCGGGATCGCCAGCCAGCCGCTGACCTCGTTCAACTATCGTCCGATCGGCGTCATCCTGAACATCACGCCGCAGGTCAGTTTCGACGGCGAGATCATCATGGACGTCACGGTGGAAAGCAGCAGCCGTGGTGCGGACGTGGACCTGGCGGGCACGACCATGCCGACGTTCGGCACCAGAAAGGCCACGACCCGTCTGCGCATGCGCGACGGAGAGTCCAACCTGCTGGCCGGCCTCATCAAACAGGAAGACCGGGCCCTGGTCCGTGGATTCCCCGGACTCAACCGGATTCCGTTCATCCGCTCGCTGTTTGGCGGGTCGGAGACGCGCGTCGGCAACAGTGACATCGTGATGATTATCACGCCGCGCATCCTGCGGTCGCAGGAGCTCACGCCCGAAGACCTGGCGCCGATGTACGTGGGCACGGGCAACAGCTTCGGCGCCTCGCAGCAGCCGCCGCTCATCACCGAGCAGTCCCTGGCGGGCGGCGCCACGACGCCGCCACCGGCCGCCACAGGCGCGACGCCGCCCGCGACGGCCACGCCCCCGGCCGGCGCGGCCGGGCAGACGCCGCCGGCAGCCACCACCACACCGCCGCCTGCGACGCCGCCCGGAGGCGGCCGCGCGGTGGGCATCGTCCCCATCCAGCCGGGCGGGGCCCCGACGCCGCCGGCGCAGCCCACCGCGCCTGCGCGGCTCGTCGTCACGCCGCCGGGCACGGACCTGCAGATGGGCGGCCAGCCCTACAACGTGCCCATCACGGTGACCAACGCCAGTCAGATGACGTCGTTGACGCTGACGTTGACGTACAACCCGGCGGTGCTGCGCGCGACGGTCGTCAACGAAGGCAACGCGCTGCGCGCCGACGGCGCGGCCACCACGTTCGTCCCGAAGATCGACGCCGCCACCGGGCGGATCGATCTCGCCATCACCCGGCCCGGCGACAAGGTCGGCGCCAACGGCAACGGGCTGGTTGCCACCGTCGTGTTCGAGGCGATCGGCGCCGGACAGTCACAGATTGCGCTCTCCGGCGTGGCCCTGGGCGCGGCGGGGCAGCAGTTGCCGCTGCAGATGGTCCCGGCGTCGGTGACCGTGAAGTAGGTGGGCTCGCCGATGCAGATCTGGCGAAGTCGCAGAGGGACGGCGGGGTTCACGTTCATCGAGCTGCTGGTCACCACGGCGGTGTTGATGATCCTGGCCTCGGCCGCGCTGCCGATGGCGCGTGTCACGATGCAGCGCCAGCGCGAGATCGAACTGCGCCGGGTGCTGCGAGAAATGCGCACGGCCATCGACAAGTTCAAGGACTACGCCGACACGCAGATCATCGCGCCCACCGAAGTGCCGTTCGGCTCGGAAGGGTATCCGCCGTCGTTGACCGCGCTGGTCGAAGGCGTCGCGCGCAACAACGACGCGACGGGCAGCAAGATCAAACTGCTGCGGCGCATTCCCATCGACCCGATGACGGGCACCACCGACTGGGGCCTGCGGTCGTACCAGGACAACCGGGATTCCACCGTGTGGGGCGGCCAGAACGTCTTCGACGTCTACACCAAGTCCGAGGGCACCGCCCTGGACGGCACGAAATACAAGGACTGGTAACCCATGCGTGACGACAAGGGCTGGACGCTGATCGAACTGCTCGTGGTGATCTCGCTGATCATGATCCTGGCGTCGGTGGCGATGAACCAGTACAACACCTCGGTCCGCACGGCGCAGGAGGCGACGCTCAAGGCCAATCTGTTCCGGATGCGTGATGCCATCGACCAGTACTTCGCCGACAAGGGCCAGTACCCCTCGTCGCTGCAGACGCTGGTGAGTGAAGGCTACCTGCGCGACGTGCCGCTCGACCCGATCACGCGGTCGAAGGAGACCTGGACGACGGTGCCGGCCGAGCCGGATCCGTCCCGCCCCACGGCCGAGACCGGCATCTACGACGTCAAGAGCGGATCGGAAGGGACCGCCCTTGACGGCAGCCGTTATTCAGACTGGGAGTAACGCCGCCAAGGCGGGTGTCAGGTGACCGAGACGACCACGGTCACCGAGCGGCTTGGACCGTACTCGGGCACCAGGGTCGCCCGCACGGTCCACGTGCCTCGCGCGGGGAACTCGTAGGTCGTCGAAGTGCCCTGGCTCGTCCTCGTCACGCCGTTGCCGAAGTCCCACTCGACGCGGCTGATCGGCACCCCGGCCGGCAGCCCCGTGAGACTGAAGGTAAGGACCGTCCCCAGCGACTGCGCGCCGGCAGGGCTGACCGACAGATTAAACGTGAAGCCCGTCACGGCGACACTGCCGGAATCGGACAGCGGCGCGCCATCCACGTCCGCGGCCGTCACGCGAACCACGAAGATGCCTTCCGATTCAAAGAAGTGGCTGCGGACCGTCGAGGAGCTCAACGTCCCGATGGATTCCACCCGGCCGTCGCCGAAGTTGAGGACGACATCACGCAGCGTGGCGCCCGCGCCGGGTTCGATCGTGAAGAACACCGGCGCGCCCACCGTGATCGCCTGCGCGGGCGTCGTCAGATTGATCGTCGCCGCGGTGCGCAGTGTCAGGTCGACGGTGCCCGCCTTCCCGCCCGCGGTCGCCGTGACCTTGGCCGCAGTGGTCGTCGACAACGTCACGGTAGCCGCGCCGCCGTCGCCGGTCAGCGCGGAGACCGCCGACAACGTGCCCGCGCTGGTCGTGAAGGCCACGGGCACACCCGCGAGGGGATTGCCCGAGGCGTCTTCGACCCGCGCCGTCACCGTGGACGTGCCGCCGATGGACGGCAGCAGCGTCGGCGTGGCGGTGACCAGCACGCGCTCGGCCGCGGCGGCGCCGATGACGACTTCCACCGTCTGCTTCGCGCCGCCCGAAAACGCCGTGACCACCGCGCGTCCCGACCGGCCGTCGGCCGTCAGCTTCACCGTGACACGGCCGTTGTGCGTCCGGGCTTCGGCCGGCTCGATGCGGCCCAGCGACGTCGTGAACGTCACCACGGTGCCGTTGTGCACGGGCGTACCGGCCGAGGCCGTCGACGCGCCGGTGCCGGTGCCCGTGGAGGTCGAGCCGTTCTCGATGAGCACGGCGACGATGTCGGTGTTGCCGTTGATCGGCAGGACGTTGGTGGCCGGCACCAGGGTGATGACCGTCCCGGCCGGCGCCACCAGCGGCACCTTGTCACACGCCGACGAAACGAGCGCGGCGAGCGTCAAAACAGCCAGCGGACGAGCGAGGTGGGAGGAGCGCGAAATGGCCCGGATCAGGGCGTGTGGTAGCATGCGGACCGCCAAGGATCTTACGTTCATGCTCATAGAGGGTCAAGGCTGCGCAGGCCCCCGGCGCCTATCGCCCGGCCCTCGCTTCCGGTATGACGATGGCGGCTTCACGATGGTCGTGCTGCTGGTCGTCATCGCCGTGATGGCCGTGGGCATGACGGCCATGTTGCCGACCTGGCGCCAGCAGGCGATTCGCGAAAAAGAAGAGGAACTCATCTTCCGCGGCAACCAGTACGCGCGCGCGCTGGTGTTGTATTCGAGGAAAAACAACAATCTGCTGCCGCCCAGCGTCGACGTCCTCTACGACGGCAAGTATCTGCGCAAGAAATGGAAGGACCCGATCACCGGGGAGGATTTCGTCCTGCTGCCCGCGGGGCAGCCCGCCAACGCCGGCCGCGGCGTTCCGCAGGGGCCGGGCGGCACACGCGGGGGCGGCGCCCCACAGAGCCCGCAGGCGCCGCGAGGCACCGGGCCCGGCACGAGCGCGGGCCAGCAGATCGTCGGCACCATCCAGGGTGTCTACAGCTCGAGCACCGAGACGTCGATTCGCATCTACCAGAATCAGCAGCGCTACATCGACTGGCAGTTCACGGTGCAGACCGCGATGGCCATGATGGGTGCGGCCCGGGGCGGTGGTCCGGGCGGGGTGCCTGGCCGGCAGGGTGGCCCCGGCGATGGACCAGGTCGCCAAGGCGGGCCAACCGGCCCAGGCGTTGGCGTGCCTGGACGGGGTGGACCGGGTCGCGGCGGCCCCGGACGAGGCGTCCAGCCGGGCGCCCCTGGCGGACCGGCGCGCGGGGGGCTGCCTGGGGCAGTGCCCGGGCGCCGCGGCGGGGGAGACTCGCGGCCGTAAGCGCCGGCCGCGCGACGGGGTTGGCGCGCTACGACGCGTCGATCAGATCCGCCACGATCGCGTCGTGAATGGCGCCACGCATCGCGGGAAACTGCGCGTTGTCGCGGGTGGGATGCACGCGATTACTCAAGAGCACCACGTAGAGATCCTGGTCCGGATCAATCCAGAGTGAGGTCCCGGTGAAGCCGGTGTGACCGAACGCCCGAGGTGACAGTCGTGTGCCGCACGACGACGTGGGGCGCATCGTGTCCCAGCCGAGCGCGCGTGAACTGCCGGGGACCGGCCGCGGAGAGACCCACACGCGCATCAGGTCCGGCGCGGCCAGCCACGTCGGCGCGCGCAAGGAGGCCAGAACGGACTGCGCGAACCGTCCGACCGCCTCCGCCGTCCCGAACAGACCCGCATGGGGCGCCACGCCGCCGAGCAGCGCCGCGTTCTCGTCGTGCACCTCGCCCTGCAGCAGCCTCCCGCGCCATGAATCAATTTCGGTCGGTGCGATACGCGCGCGCCACTCGGCAGGCGGCCGATAGTCGAGCCACGGATAGTCGCGGGGCCAGAGGCCCTGCCATTGCCGATCGAGCCGCCCATCCAGACGCTCGAGCACCAGTCCGAGCAGCAGGAACCCGGCGTCGGAGTAGACCGAGGCCGCGCCGACCGGGCGTTCCAGCGGCACGTGCAGCAGGTAGTCTCTCCACGTCTCGACTGACGCCTCGCGCCACAAACGCACGTGCGCCGGCAAGCCGGACGAGTGATCGAGCAGATGGCCGACCGTGACCGTCTCGCTGCCGGGCACCTCCCACTCGGGCCACACGTCGCGTACGAGGGTGTCGACGCGCAGGCGGTCCGCCGCCACGAGGCGCAACGCGAGTGACGAAGTGGCGATCACCTTGGTCAACGACGCCAGGTCGAACAGGGTGTCGGCGCGGCAGGGCGCGGCGTCCGCCTCGTAGGTCAGCGCGCCCTGCGCCACGCGTGTCAGCGGTCCCTCACGCCGGCCGACTTCACAGACGATGGCCGGCGTGGCCCGCCGGCGCAGGCTGTCGTCGAGCGCGGCCGCTAGGCGCGGAAACGTCATGGCAATTCGGGCGACACCGTCGGCCGGAGCTGCAGGAAGGCGCTGCCGCGCCGTGCCCCGACCGTCAGCAGCCCGTCGTAGGAGAACAGCGCAAACCCCGCGGCGCCTCGCGATCGCGACAGCCGGATCGCGGCAGCGGTGCGGCTGACAGGCAGCCGCCAGGCGCCGATGCCGGCCCAGACCGGCCGGCCGCCCGCGCCGTCCAGCGCCTGCGTGATCTGCGTCTCGAACGCCGGCAGGTCTTCGGCGTAGGCCATCGGACTGATCGCATCCAACAGGCCGTCACTGAGCCAGCGGGACCAGTCCTGCAGTTTGCGATCGCGGGCGTCGGCCGGGTCGGGCAACACCGCCGCCGACAGGGCCACGCCCGGCCGCGCGCGCACCTCGGCAGCAATCCGCCGCACGAGGGCGGTCAGGCGCTCACGCCGGAACGCGTGCCAGCGCTCCGGATACCGGCGCATCCACACGAGCGGATCGGTCCTGCCGAGTGTCTCCAGCTGCTGCACTTCGGCCGGCGCCAGGTCGGCCACGAGATGATCGCGAAACGCCTGCCGCGCGGCCAGGCTCACGTCGAAGTCGGGTGACGGATACCGGATGTAATCGAGATGCAGCCCGTCGAGCGTGTATCGACTGAGCAAGTCGCGCACGACGCCGACGGTATACGCCTGCGCCTCGTCCGGGATCGGCGACAGGAACAGGCCTTCGACCGTGCCGCTCCGGGGACGGGTCCATCCGGCGAGCGCCGTCACGAAGGCCGCCGATCGCGGATCGCGGCGGCCCTGCGTCGCGGCCAGTGCCTCGGGGAGCATGAGCCACTCGGGATGACGCCGGATCACATGGCGCGCATCGGCCGGCAGCGTGGCCGCGCTCGCGACCAGGTTCACATTGAACCAGGCATGCACCTTGAGGCCGGCGGCGCGGGCCTGCCGCAGGGTCTCGGCCAGCGGATCAAACGACGCGTCTTCGCGAATGTCAGCCGCACGTGGCTCGATCGCGCTCGTGTAGTACGCGTCGCCGCGGCCGCGCACCTGCACGAAGATCGTGTTGAATCCGCCGACATCCGCCAGGCGGATCATCTCGGTAATCGACGCCTGGGTGGTGAGCGACGTCCGCAGGACCCACAGGGCGCGCACTTCCGACGCCGGCTGCGGCGACGGCGCCGCGCGCGGCGCCCAGCCCGTCACCACCAGCGTCCACGCCGCCACGACACATCCGAACACGCGCATCACGATGACCTGAACGTACCGTCGCAGTGCGGGAGTGTCAATGCGATACGCTGATGCCATGGCGTTTCTCGGCATCGATGCCGGCGGCACGAAGACCGTCTGCCGGATCGCAGACGCGCACGGACAGACCCTGGCCCAGGTCCGGGGACCGGGCGCGAACCTTCAGAATGCGGGCGAGCTGCAGGTGGAAAAGGTGCTGCACGACGTCATCGAGCGCGCGACGCGCGAGGCCGACGTCTGGCCGCGCTCGGCCTGCATCGGGATGGCCGGCGTCGACCGCGAAGACGACGCCGCGGTGGTCCGCGGCATCCTCAGCCGGCTGGTGCCTCGATGCGGCGTCCTGGTCGTCAACGACGCGTTGATTGCGCTGGAGGCCGGCGCCCCGGGGGCGCCCGGGGTCGTGGTCATCGCGGGCACCGGCTCGATCGCCTATGGCCGCGACGACCGCGGCCGCGCCGCCCGCGCCGGCGGCTGGGGTTACGTGCTGGCCGACGAAGGCAGCGGCTACTGGCTCGGCCGGCAGGTGCTGCGCCGGGTCCTGCGCGCGGCCGACGGGCGGGGACCGGCCACGGCGCTGACCTCGCGCGTGCTCGCGCACTACGAAGTGGCGCAGCCGCGCGACCTGGTGCGCGAGATCTACGCCGGGCGGTTCAAGCCGTCGACGGTTGCCGCCATCGCCTCACTCGCCGAAACGGCCGCCGATGAAGGCGACCCCTGGGCCCTCGAGCTGATTCGCCGCGGCGCCGAAGAACTGGCGGTCTCTGCGCGCGCGGTGCTCACGGCGCTGTCGCTGCCGGCCGGTCCCGTGTTGCTGGCCGGGGGGATCTTCCGCGCGGTGCCCCGGCTGCGTGCGGGGGTCGTGCACACGCTGGAAGCCCAGGTTCCGGGGGTGCGCGTGTCGACGCTGCCGGATGAACCGGTCGCCGGCGCCGTCAGCCTCGCCCGGGCGCACCAGGAGGGCACGTTCGTGCTCCCGAGCTACGTCGACCCATCATGATGACTCTTGTCGTTCGTGCGTCAGCCGGCGCGGCGGCCGGCGCGGCCGCGCGCCTCGTGCTCGCGCGCCTGGCGGCCCAGCCGTCGCTCGTCCTGGGCCTGCCCACGGGCGCCACACCCGTGCCGCTGTACCGTCACCTGGTCGACGCCTACCGGCGCGGCGCCGCGGATTTTTCACGCGCCACGACCTTCAACCTCGATGAATTCCTTGGCGTCGGACGGGGGGATGCGGGCAGCTACCGCACGTTCATGGAGGCGCACCTGTTTTCGCAGGTGAACCTGTCGCCTCGCCGCACGTTCGTGCTCGACGGACGCGCGGACGACTGGCGGACGGAGGCGCGCCGGTATGAAACGGCGATGGCGCGCGCGGGCGGCCTGGACCTGGTCGTGCTCGGCATCGGCCGGAACGGCCACCTGGGGTTCAACGAACCGGCGCCGGCGCTGACGGCCCGCACCCACCGCGTCCGGCTGCGGCCGGAAACCCGGCGCGCCAACGCGGCCTTGTTCGAGGGACGGCTGGCGGCGGTGCCGCGCTGGGCGTTGTCGATGGGCATCGGCACCATCCTTGGCGCGCGGGAGGTGGTGCTGCTGGCCACGGGCCCGGCCAAAGGTGCGATCATCGCGCGGGCGCTCGAAGGCCCCATCACGACGCGCGTCCCCGCGTCCCTGCTCCAGACGCACCCGCACGTGACCATCGTGCTCGATCGCGAGGCCGCCTCGGGGCTGACGCGGACGCGGCGCGTCAGCGCCGGCGGGTGAGCAGGGACCGCAGGTGCGGTTCGATGTCCTCGCCGAGCGCCTCGCGAATTGAATCGCCGCTCTTGCGCAGGCGAGCGGTGGCCTGCGTGTAGGTGAGCCCGGCCTTTTTCATCACGATGGCCACCTTGACGTTCCACTTGGCCGCGACCAGCAGGCGGCGCGCCTCGTCGGGCTCGACGCCGGTCACCATCGAGACGATGCGCTGCGCGCGGTCCTTGAGTTTGTCGGACCCGGTCTTCACGTCGACCATCAGGTTGCCGTAGGTCTTGCCAATCCGAATCATCGACGCGGTCGTCAACATGTTCAGGACGAGTTTCGTGGCCGTCCCCGCCTTCAGGCGGGTGGACCCGGCGATGACCTCGGCGCCCACCGACGGCGCGATGATCAGGTCCACGTAGTTCTGCAGTTCGGTGCCCGGCCAGCACGTGACGAAGATGATGCGCGCGCCCTTCTTGCGCGCCACGGTCAGCGCGCCGCGCACGAACTGGGTGATCCCCGACGCGGAGACGCCGACCACCACGTCCTTGCGGCCGACGCGCAGCCGCGACAGGCTGCGGCCGCCTTCTTCGTAGTTGTCCTCGACGCCTTCACGCGCGCGGAACACGGCCTCCTGGCCGCCGGCCATGATCCCCTGCACCAGCTCGGGGCGCGTGGAGAAGGTCGGCGGCATCTCGGCGGCTTCGAGCACGCCGAGGCGGCCCGACGTGCCCGCCCCGACCAGGATCAGCCGGCCGCCCTTGCGCAGCGCCTCGGAGATGATCTCGACGCCGTGTGCGATGCGTTCCCGCTCCTTCTGCACGGCCGACACGACCTTCTTGTCTTCGGCCAGCATGAGATCGACGATGTCGAGCGGCGCCATCTTGTCGATGGCCAGCGACTCGGCGTTGATGGCTTCGGTGGGCAGATACTGCCACTTGGACTGGTACGGCATGAGGCCTTCGGCGATTATACGGGTCCCGCCCGGTAAACTCTTCCCATGTCGCCGCTCTCCGCCTACCTCCGCCATCTGGAAGTGGAACGGCGCGTGGCGGACAACACGCTGGCCGCCTACCGGCGGGACCTGGCCAAACTCGACGCTTTTGCGCGGTCGGCCGGCCGGACGCTGCTCGATCTGGATCGCCAGGCGCTCGAGGCCTTCGTGCGCGACGTGATGACCACGGGCTTGTCGCCGGCCTCCACCGCGCGACTGGTCGCCGCCGTCCGCGGCCTCTACCGGCACCTGCGGCTGCGCGGCGACCGCGCGGACAATCCGGCGGAAGATCTGCAGGCCCCCAGGCTCTTTGCCGCGCTGCCCAAGTTCCTGACGCTCGATCAGGTGGACGCGCTCCTCGCGGCGCCCGACACGGCGACGCACATCGGTCTGCGCGATCGCGCCCTGATCGAAACCTTGTACGCCACAGGCCTGCGCGTCTCCGAACTGGTGGGCCTGCGGCTGACCGACGTGACGCTGGACCGCGGCTACGTGCAGTGCCTGGGCAAGGGCAGCAAGATGCGCCTCGTGCCGCTGGGCGACGTCGCCACCAGCTGGCTGCGGCGGTATCTGGCGGAGGCCCGCCCGGCGTTCACCGCCAAACGTGACGGCCCCTGGCTGTTCGTCTCGGCCCGGGGCGCCCGGCGGCTCACGCGCGGCGCGTTCTGGCAGATCCTCAAGCAGTACGGCCAGACCGCCGGCATCCGCAGTCCGCTCAGTCCGCACGTCCTGCGCCACTCGTTTGCCACGCACCTGCTGGAGCGTGGCGCCGACCTGCGCGCCATCCAGACCATGCTCGGCCACGCCGACCTGTCGACGACGCAGATCTACACCCACGTGCTGGAAGCGCGGCTCCGGCACGTGTACGACCGCTACCACCCGCGCGAGTAATCCGGTACGCTGGTCGTGCGTGAAGCGCCTCATTCTGTGGACGGGCCTGGGCCTGCTGACGGCGAGTCTGCTCGTGACGCTGCTCACGCTGCCGCCCGCCACCGTCCGCCTGGCGGTGACGCTGCCGGACACGACCCTGGCCGGCGCGTATCACATCCACACGAACCGTTCGGACGGCAGCGGGTCGGTCGACGACGTGGCGCAGGCCGCGGCACGGGCCGGCCTGCATTTCGTGATCCTCACCGACCACGGCGACGCCGCCCGTCCTCCCGACCCGCCGGCCTACCGGCGCGGGGTGCTCGTCATCGACGCCGTGGAGATTTCCACTCGCGACGGCCATGTCGTGGCGCTGGGCCTGGACGAGGCCGCGCCGTATCCGCTGGGCGGGGAAGGGCGCGATGTCGTCGACGACATCCATCGCCTCGGCGGCTGGGCGGTGGCGGCGCATCCGGACTCACCCAAGGCGGACCTGCAGTGGCGCGGGCCGGCCACCGACGGTCTCGAGTGGATCAACGCCGACTCGGAATGGCGTGACGAGGCGCCGGCCCGCCTGCTCCACACCGCGGCGCACGCGCTGATTCGCTCGCCCTCCGCGATTGCGTCCGTCTTCCGTCGGCCGGACGCATCCTTTCGCCGCTGGTCGCAATGGAGCCGCGCGCGGCCGGTGGTCGGCCTCGCGGCGGTGGACGCCCATGCGCGCATCGGTCTGGACGAACACGAGGAACCACGCGCCTCGCGCACGCTGCTGGCGCGCCCGTCCTACGAGGCGATGTTCCGGACCGTGACCCAACACGTCTGGCTCGCAGCGCCGCCCACCGGCGACGCGGCGGCCGACGCGCGCGCGGTGCTCGAGGCGCTGCGGACGGGACAGTCGTATTCGGTCGTCGCGGCGCTGGCGGGCCCGGCGGTGCTGCGCGTGCAGCATGATGCGGCGGAGCACACGCTGAGCGCGGAGGTGACCGGAGCGCCGGCCGACGCGGAACTTGGCGTGCGGGTCGGCACCACCTGGCTCGGCAGAAGCGCGGGCGTCGTCACGGTCCCCGCCACCACGCCCGGGCAGTACATCGTCGAGGCGGGATGGCCGGGCGCGGACGTGCCGTGGATCGTCAGCAGTCCACTGCACATCGCGGGCCCGGCGTCCGCTGAACCGGCCACACCGGACGACACGGCGGACGCCGGCCGGATCACGCACGTACTGACGGGACCGTGGCAGGTGGAGAAACATCCGGCGACGACCGCCACGTGGACGCGCGAAGCCGCCGGCGACACGCTCAGCTTCACGCTGGGCCCCGGCCGCCCGAACGGCCAGTACGCCGCGATCGCGCAGGCCGCGCCGGCCGAGCTTGCCGTCGACACGATCAGCTTCACGGTGTCGGCCCCACGGCCCATGCGTGTCTCGGTGCAGGTCCGGCTGCCGGAGTCGGCCGGGGGAGAGCGGTGGGTCCGGTCGGTCTACGCCGATGCCACGCCGCGCGCGGTCACGCTGCCGTTGCGCGAGTTCACGCCGGCCGATCGGCCGACGTCACGCCGGCCGATTGCCGCGCGGCTGGGCTCGGTCCTGTTCGTGGTGGACGCGCCGAACACGCCGCCGGGCACGGCCGGCCGTTTCGCCGTCAGCCAGGTGACGCTGTCGGGCGCCCCCATCACGTCCGCACGGTGAACAACAGGTACAACGCGCCGGCGGCAAACACACCGTTCGTGGCCCACGCCGATAACGCGGGGGGCAACATCGACGCATTCCCGAACGCGACGAACACGTGTGAGACGACCAGGTACGACACGGCCAGCGCCATCGCCAGCCCGATGCCGTACAACGCGCCGCGCCGGCCCGTCGTCAGGCCGAAGGGCACCGCCAGCAGCGTCATCACGAGGGTGACGAAAGGGAAGGCGAGCTTGCGGTGCAGCTCGACACGGTGTTCGGTGATGTTCAGGCCGCTCTGGTCCAGGCGTTCGATGTACCCCTGCAGCTCGCCGTAGTTCATCAGCGTGGCGTCGAGTTGCTCGGTGCCGATGTCCTCGGGCTCCATCAGCGAAAGCGCCCGCCCCGCGAATGCCTCGCGGCGGACGCGGTCGTCATTGCCGAACTGCTGCACCCAGCCGTCGGCGGCCTGCCAGGTGCCGTCATCGTAGTGCGCGCGGGCCGCGGAGGTATGGCGCACGAGCCGGTACGGCTGCTGCGCGACGTCGAACACTGACAACTGATGCAGCGTCCGCTGTCGCGCGTCATACACCGCGTAGTAGTACAGCCGACCGTCCTTGCCGGCCAGCCAGTTGCGGTTTGCGATGTTGAAGGTGCGGGGCGGGCGGTCACGAATGACGTCGCGCAGGACCTCGGCCCGGCGCTGTGAATGCGCCAGCACCCGATCCTCGAGCAGAAACAGCAGGCCGCTCCAGACCAGCGCCAGGAGCAGCAGCGGCAGGGCCGTGCGGTAGAGACTGACGCCGCACGCGCGCAACACGGTCAGTTCGTTGGTCCGTGTCAACCCGCCGAACGTCGTCAACACGGCCACCAGCGTCGCCAGCGGCAGCACGAAATACACGAACGTCGGCGTCGCGTAATAGAAGTACTCCAGCACCATGCCGAGTGTGGCGTTGCCTTTCTGGACCTTCTCGGACAGCTCGATGAACTCGATGATGTAGTACAGCGACAGGAGTCCGAAGAAGGCGAGCACGATGGTGCGGAGATATCGCCCGGCGACATACAGATCCAGCAACTGCGGGCGGGGCAGTTCGAGGTGCGGGAACCGGATGACCAGGACCACGCGGCCGCCCGACGGCACCCCGTCCGGCTGCACCTGGGCGCCGGCGTCCTTGCGCCGCCACGCCGCCGGAATCAGCCCTGCCAGGGCAGCCGGCACTCGCAGTTCCGTCCGGCGCGCGCCGGTCATCTTGCGCGCGAGCAGCCAGAGCCCCACCACGCCCAGGACGATGTTCGGCATCCACCGGGCCCAGACCGCCGGAAACTGCATCGCCTTGGTCCGCCCTTCAAACACGGCCATCACGCCGTAGTAGGCCATGATGACGACGATGCCGATGGCGAACCCGGCCATCTTGCCTTCCTTGCGCGTGTGCAGGCCCAGGGCCAGGCCGATCAGGGCGAACACGAAACAGGCCACGGGAAATGAGAACCGCTGCTGCTTCGCCATGATCTCGTTGTGTGGCGAGAGGCCGACGGTCACCTTGTCGGCCGCGGCCGCGTCCAGCTCAGCCAGCGACATCGCGTTCATGTGCCGGGTGGCCTGGCTGCCGACGCCGAAGACCACCGCCGGGTCGATCTGGATGACCTCCCGGTCCGACCGCTGGCGCTGGTACTCCTGGCCGTCGGGCAACGGCCGGTAGCCGGAGACGCCGTCCAGCACGATGTTGACCAGCTGGCGCTGTTCGTCGATGACCAGCCGGCCCGATTCGGCCAGCTGGACGGCCGGGCGGCCGGGCTGCGACGTATCGGCCAGCATGACCTGCCGCCAGAGGCCGTCCGGGGTCCGGTCGCCGATCAGGATGACCCGGCCGGTGAACCCCTCGTAAAACAGCCGGGGCTTGATGTCCTGGGCCGCCATCTTGCGGGTCAGGTCGAAGGTCACGTCCATGTAGGTCTGGTTGGCGACCGGCATGAGCCAGACCAGGACGTAAAAGGTCAGACCGGCGGCGACCGTGGCCATCACCAGTACGGGCCGCAACATCCGGAGCGGGCTGACACCGCAGGCCAGCAGGGCCACGGCCTCGCGGTCGCCGGACAGCCGGCCGAGGGCCATGACGATGGCGGCCAGAAAGGCCATGGGGATGGTCAGGCCGAGGGCGTGCGGCAACAGGGTCAGGAGCAGGTATCCGACCGTGGGGATCGGGGTGCCTTTGGAGACCAGGACCTCGGCCATGCTCAGCATCGGCTGGATGGCCAGCAGGAACGTGAAGAGGACCAGGGCCAGCGCAAACGGGCCGAGGCTTTCGCGAATCAGGTATCGGTCGAGGGTGCGCATCCGGACGTCGGGTTTGACGATATCACGGCGAATTGGGCCGTTTTGGGATCCGCGATCCTTCCACAGGGCACTTTTCCGCGGCACACCTCAAACGTCCGATAAGAAATGTTATGTCATGTAATACGCACGAATTCCCGAATTCCAGCGAGCGCCCCATGGCCCCGCCGAACCCTAGAACCCCAGGAACCCTTCCACTCTCTGGGCCCCTTGTGAACCCTGCGGACCTTGTGAACCCTGCGGACCTTGTGGACCCTGCGGACCTTGTGGACCCTGCGGACCTTGTGAACCCTGTGGACCTTGCGGACCATGCACCCGCCCTGAATACCTATGCACTCAGGAACGCGCTCTTGGCCCGGAGACGCCAATGCGCTCCGCTCTCCGCGTCGCAGCGGTCGAGGCGTCAGCCCTTGCGGAGCTCTTCGATGATCTGCTGCAGCGCCGAAATAACTTCGGCTTTGTCGACGTCGGACTTCTTGAACTGAAGCTTCAGATTGAAGGTCTTGGCCGGCGGCCGGTACTGAAAGACAAAGGCCTTTGGACGGCCGGGCTTCGGCTTGGCCGCCACCTTCCGCGCCTGCTCCCTGGTCACCGCGCCGCCGGAACCCTCACGTGTCAGCTTCTCGATGAAGGCGACCATTTTCTGAGGGTCCTGTTGCCTAACTACCTGTAAAAGCAACGATTTAGACGAAATGTCGGCCAGCCGACAAAGGTTTCTGACCTCGGCCGGCATCTGCGCCAGCGAGAGCGACTCGGTCACGGCCGTGCGCGACTTCCCCATGCGACGCGCCAGATCTTCGTGGGTATACCCGCAGCGTTCGGCCAATACGTGGAGCGCCTCGGCTTCTTCAAACGGGCTCAGGTCCTTACGCTGGATGTTCTCGACCAGCGCAATCTCCATGATTTCGTTGTCGTCGACATCCCGAATGACAACGGGCAACTCCCGCAAACCGACCTGCACGGAGGCCTGGTAACGGCGTTCGCCGGCCACAATCTGATAGCGCCCACCCTTCTGGCGGACGACCAGCGGTTCGATGATCCCCTTCTCGGCGATCGACGCCATGAGCTCTGACAGGTCTCCCATGACCTGGCGCGGCTGGTCCGGATTGGGGTCAATCAGGTCGATGGGAATCATCCGGCCGATGGGCGCCCCGGCCGGGTTGGTCAGGGCATCAACGTAATGCTCGTCGTGCCGCATCTTCAGGCTGGTTGGCAATCCTCGTTTAGACACGATCCATGACCTCCTCGCAAAGCCGGTAGTACTCGGTCGCACCTGACGACTCGGGCGCGAACTTGAAAATCGATTCCTTGTAGGCTGGGCTTTCCTCCAACCGGACGGACTTCGTGATGACGGTCTTGAAGACCTTGTTCCCAAACACCTTGTCGATCTGCGCCCGGATGTCCCGGGCCAGCGCCGTGCGCTTGTCGTGCATCGTGATGACCACCCCAAGGATCCGCAGATCAGGGTTGGCGCGCATCCGCACTTTTTCAATCGTCTCGAGCAGGTCGTCCGTGCCCTCCAGCGCGAAGTACGACGACTGAATCGGAATCAGCAGATGTGTGGAGGCCACCAGCGCGTTCACCGTCAGCAACCCGAGCGCCGGCGGGCAGTCGATGACCACCACGTCGTAGTCCTTAAGGACCTGAGCCAGCTTGTCCTTCAGGCGGAAATGCGAGTCAAGCTCGCCCACCAGCTTGCCCTCGAGCTTGGCCAGCGCAATCCGCGACGGCGCCACCCAGAGGTGCTCCTGTGAGGCGGGCTTGATGATGTCCGCCATGGACACCGACGGGTCCGTGATCGCGTCGTAGACCGACTGCTCGACTGTGGTCATGTCGACGTACGACATGGTGCTGTTGGCCTGGGGATCCAGGTCGATGAGCAGGGTCCGGCGGCCTCGCATGGCAAACGCGGCCGCAAGGTTGATGGCAGTCGTCGTCTTACCGACGCCGCCTTTTTGATTGGCAATGGAAATGATCATCCGCTGCGGCGATTCTACACTCACTACATCTTGTAGCCGAGATCATCCGGGTCCAGACTCTCGAGCCAGCGCTGCAAGCGCTCCTGGTCGACCTGCTGAGGCGCCACATCCGCCCCCCTCGCGTGCTCGAAGACCTGCACATTGACGAAGACAGGGACCTTGGTGCGCAGCGACAACGCGAGCGCGTCACTCGGCCGGGCATCAACCAGATGGCGCTCTTCACCGCCGTCAGGCAACCGCCGGAGGATCTCGAGGTAGGCGTAGAACGTGCTCTCGCGCAGGTCGTGGATGATGACCCGCGTCAGCGTGCCGCCCAGTTGCGCCAGGACCTGACGCAGCAGGTCATGCGTCATGGGACGCGGCGTGGTGACGTTCTCCACCTGCAGCGCGATCGCATTGGCCTCGACCGGCCCCACCCAGATCGGCAGGACCCGCTCGTTCGTCTCGTCTCGCAGGATGATGATCGGCAGGTTGGTCAGCGGATCCACCATCAGGCCCTTGATGGCCATCTCAATCAGCATTGCCGCCTCCCACAAGCTCGCCCCGCAAACTGTTCGGCCCGGCCGTCGTCAGGCGCACGGGCACCAGGCGTCCCACCAGGTCCGCGCCCCCGGCGAAGTTCACCGGAGCCCAGCCGCTCGTTCGGCCCGTCAGCTCCCACTCCCGCCGGCGCGACGCGCCCTCAACCAGCACGTCGACGACCTGGCCGACCATGGATTCGTAGATCGCGCGCTGAATCTCTCCCTGCAGCTGCTGCAACGCCATGATCCGGCGCGTCTTCTCCGCCTCCGGGACATCGTCGGCCATCCGCTTGTCGGCCAGTGTATTGGGCCGTGGCGAGTACTTGAAGGAATACATGAACTGGAACTGCGCCTGGCGGACCAGATCGAGCGTCTGGGCAAAGTCCTCTTCGGTCTCCCCCGGGAAGCCCACGATCATGTCCGTCGAAACCGAGATACCCGGAACGGCGGCCCGAAGCCGATAGACCAGGGAGAGGTATTCCTCGCGGGTGTAACGCCGGCGCATGGCCTTGAGCACGGCGTTCGACCCGGACTGCACCGGCAGATGAAAGTGCTTGCAGACCTTGGGGTTGTCGCGCAGCACCTCGATCAATCGGTCTGAAGCGTGCCGCGGATGGGGACTCGCAAAACGAATTCGCGCGATGCCCGGCACCTCACTGACCCGATTGAGCAGTTCCGCAAAGTCGCATCCCGGGTCGTCAGGCGCCTGATAGTGGTTGACGATCTGCCCGAGCAGCTGCACCTCCATGCGGCCCGACTCAGCCGCGCGCCGAACCTCGGCCAGGATGTCGGCCACCGGGCGCATCCGTTCGTGACCACGCGTATACGGCACCACGCAGAACGAACAGAACTCGTTGCAGCCTTCGATGATGGTGACCCACGCCCGCACGGGGTCAGACGGCTTGGCCATGCCGAGCGGGAACGACACATCCTCATAGGGATTGATGTCGACCCGGCCCGGACGGGACTCCCGCGCCTTCGCCAGCAGCGTGGTGAGCTGCTTGGTGGCCTGGGTGCCCACGATGACGTCAATGGACGGGTCGCGTTTGAGGAGTTTGTCGCCTTCCTGCTGCGCCACACACCCGGTGACGGCCACCTGGGGCCGCCGGCCGCGTTCCGCGGCCGCCACGCGAATCTCCCCCAGCCGCGTGTACAGCTTTTCCTCGGCCCGCTCCCGAACCGAGCAGGTGTTGATGACGACGACATCGGCGTCGGCCTCTGAGCCGGCGGGCACATACCCGTCAGCCTCGAGCAGGCCCGCGATGCGTTCCCCGTCGTGGAAGTTCATCTGACAGCCGACGGTCTCGACCAGATACTTACGTGGCACGTCGCCCTTTCGCTTTCGCCCGCGCTGGACTTTCGCTTTCGCCTTTTGCCTCGCCTTCGCCTGATGCCCCCTGCAGCAGCTCGCGGGCGGAGGCCAGCATCTGGGCGGATACCTGCTGCCCCGCCATCATCCTGGCCAACTCCGCCTCACGGTCGGCGCCGGCCAACGCCCGAACCCGGGTGCGCGTGCGGCCCCCGGTCACCTCCTTGGAGATGTGCAGGTGGTGATCGCCCCGGGCGGCAATCTGCGGCAGGTGGGTAATACAGATGACCTGGGAGCGACGCGCCAGTTGCCGGAGGCGTTCGCCGACCGCATCGGCCGCTTCCCCACCGATCCCCGCGTCGACCTCGTCGAACACCAGCGTTCGGCCGGCTTCATCCGCATCGGTCAGGGTCTTGATCGCCAGTATGATGCGCGAGAGCTCTCCGCCCGAGGCGATTCGGGCGAGTGGCCGAAGCTCTTCACCTGGGTTTGGTGACAGGAAGAACTCGACGTCATCAAACCCGGAGGCCGACCATCGCGACCGGTCATCAGGATGGGCGGTCACACGAACTTCGACCTGCGCGTATGGCATCGCCAAATCAACGAGTGAACACTCGAGCGCCTTGGCCAATCGCTTGGCGGCAGCGGCGCGCGCCTTTGAGAGGTCACCCGCTACTGTCCGGAATCGCTCACTTGCCTTGGCCTCGGCCGCTTCCAGTTGCGCGGCATTGGCCTCACTCCCCTGCAGCGCCTCGAGTTCTGCGCGCAGGGCCGCGTGCCGCGCCAGCACCTCGGCCAGCGACGGCCCGTGTTTCTCCTTGAGCCGGTCGAGCGCGGCCAGCCGGTCCTCGACCACCTGCAACCGATCCGGCGAGGCCTCGAGGTGCGCCAGGTAATCACGCAGGGTGAACGCGAGGTCCTCGAGACGTGACCGCACCTCGTCCCGCTGTTCGAGGTACGGCGCGAACTGCGCGTCGAGCGCGGCGAGATCGCCCACGCGCTTCCAGACGATGGCCAGCGACGACAACGCCGCGGCGTCGCCGTCATACAACGCGCCGAACGCTTCCGAGGCCAGGCGCGTGAGTCGATCCGCGCTGGCGAGCACCTGGCGTTCGGCCGCCAGCGTGTCGTCCTCTCCCGCCTTGGGCGCCACGCGATCGAGATCGTGCAGTTGAAACGAAATCCAGTCGATCCGCGCGGCCTTTTCGCGCGCGCTCAACTGCGACGTCTGGAGCGCGGTCGCGGCCTGACGCCACGCCTCGTACGCGTCCGCCACGGCGCCACGCGCCGCGACGGGCCCGGCGTATCCGTCGAGCACACCGAGATGCTCCGCCGGATTGAGCAGCGATTGATGTTCGTGCTGGCCGTGCAGGTCGACAAGGGCCGCGCCGGTCTCGCGCAACGCGGCCGAGGTCACCAGGCCGTCGTTGAGAAACGCGCGATGCCGTCCCTGCGCGGAGATCTCGCGACGCACGATCGTCTCGACGTCCCCGCGGCCGAAGATCGCCTGCACCGTGGCCAGCTCTTCGCCGGTGCGCACCAGGTCCGCGCTGGCGCGCCCGCCGGCCAGCAGATCGATGGCCTGCACCAGCATCGACTTGCCCGCGCCGGTTTCACCGGTGACGACGGTGAGACCCGGCGCGAGATCGACCTCGAGGTGATCGATCACCGCGAGGTGTCGAATCGCGAGATAACGGAGCATGATGGAAGCGGCCTGGCGTGTGCGTGCCGGTGTCGGCATCGTATCAAACCTCCTCTCGCGCGGTGGCGCGCCGTTGACACCCCTGCAGTCGCGTGGTACCGTCGCTGCTGTTCGCGCTGTCCCAGCGGCGCCTCGATCCCGACGTAGGAGGTCCGGTTGCGCACGCTTGGCATCCTGGCCCTGGCCTTGCAGGTCCAGGGTCCAGCTGGGGATTCATCAGCCCCCGTCACCACCAGCAACACCGATATCGTTTCGTTGATCGCGCACGCCTCGCCGCTGGCGTGGGCGGTGCTGCTCATCCTGCTGCTCTTCTCCGCGGTGTCATGGGCCATCGTCGTGCACAAGCTGGGCCAGTTCCGGAAGGCCAAGCAGCAGACCGCCACTTTCCTGGACATCTTTCGCAAGAGCAGCAAGTTCTCCGAGGTGCAGTCGGTCTGCGCGAGCCTGCCGGCCAGTCCGCTCGTGGGCCTGTTTCAGTCCGGGTATGCGGAGCTGAACGCCCAGTTGCGCAGCGCGGGTGACGGCCAGCCGCAGGGGCGCCCGCAGCTGCGCAGTCTCGATGGTCTGGATCGC
>CAYYFE010000009.1:73339-99025 GCA_964471115.1 uncultured Solibacteraceae bacterium | reverse complement strand
CGCCGGAGACCATCATCCAGCGCATCACGCGGACGGGCGTGCCAATCGACGGCCGGCTTTTTTCGTCGTAGACCGCACCGGAGATGACGCCGCCCTTGGCGATTTCGAACGACGCGTCCTTCATCTGCTGGCCGTCAGCCAGCACGATGGACGTGCCGGGTTTGCCCGGCTGCTTCTGTCCGAACGTGCCGGCGATGTGGCCGTTGAGGACGCCCCGCACCTGATAGGTGCCGGCCGGCAGCGCCGCAAACGCAAACAATCCCTCGTCATCGGTGAAGACCGAACGGGTGCCGCGGATCTCGGCGCCCGAGAGGGTCACGCGCACGCCATAGACGGGCTGCCCGGTCCCGGCCATCGTCACGCGTCCGGCCAACAGGGCCGTGCCGGTCGCCGGCGCCTGCGGCTGTCCCTGGGTATCCCTGGCCTGCCCCGCAGGCACCGGCGGCACTGGAACCTGCGCCGCGACACCAGCGACCGCCAGGGCCGCCACACAGAGGGTGAACCGGATCATCGACACCTTAGACGGTCGAACCGGCCTCGTGGATGGGCTAGCCGCCGAACCACTTGCGAGCAATGATCAGCCGGTCGCCTGGCAGTATAGGTGTCTCCGGCTTCAGGACCTTGATCGTGATCTTGCCGCCCGGCTCTGACACCGGCCGTTCGATATGCCCATACTTGCCACGCGGCGTCATGCCGCCAGCCAGGGCGATGGCCTCGGACAGCGTCATGCCTTCCTTCCAGGTGATTCTCCCTGGCTTGGTGACTTCACCGGTGACGTAGAAGAACTGCTCCGGTTGTGGCGCAGGCTCTTGACCTCGACGCCGGAGCGATCCATCCGGCTGCAGCACCCACTCGCCGGACAGCTGCGGCGCCACGGGCACGCTGACCACGACGATGTCGCCAGGCTTGGGGGCGGGAGGCGGCGGTGGCTGTGGGGCTCTGGCCACGACGCCGGTGTCGTTCGGTTGCAGCGCAACATCCCCGCCCACCACCTCGACCTGCAGCGTGACGACCCCTGATTGATAGAACGCCGGCACGAGCGTGCCCAGGACCGCGCCTTGCGCCTCTGTGATCGTCAAGCCCTGCAAGCGAAGGGAGCCGCCGTACTTCAACTGGATCGTCCCGTCAGCACCGACGCGGTAGGTGCGTGACATGTCGGAATCCTCTGGCATGAGATTGAAGAAGCGCAGAGAGACCACGTCGCCGGCGCGGACGCGTCGGGTACTTGGCTCGAACTCCTTGGCGACAGGTGGAGGTGGAGGTGGCGGTGGCGCCTGAGCGAGCGGCCAGGCGTTCAAGCCCGGGATCGCCAGATCGACCAGGGCCAGCACCGCGGGAATGGGCGGGGGCACGTCGAAGGACCGGGGCGCGATGTTGCGCGGCGTGGTGTCCGGTGCCAACGCGGGAGGCCGGTTGGCGGTTGTGGGTGCGTCGACGGTTGGCGCCGGCACCACGATCGGATCCACAGCCTCCGGCGTGCCGGCCACAGGAAACGCCGCCACGATGACCAGAAGGATTGGCAGCGCCGCAAGCCACGCAGCGCCCGGAAGTGAGGGCGTGGACGGTCGCAGCAGCCGCTCCACACGCGCGCGGAGCGCTCCACCTGACGCGGCGACGGCGGGCGCCGAGATCCTCGCCGCGGCAAGTGTGGTGAGCGCGGAGACGTACGTCATCCGGTCGCACACTTGCACGACGAGATCGTCGCAGCATTCCTCACGCGCGTCGCGCACCTGGCGCGACACCCACCACACCGCCGGGTGGAAAAACAGCAGCGTCTCCACCACCGACTGGAACAGGTTCACCAAGTAGTCGTGCCGGCGCACATGCGCGAGCTCGTGTGCCAGCAGCGCGGCCACTTGCGAGGCCGGCAGCCCCGTCAACGCCGCGGCCGGCAGCAGAATCACCGGCGCCAGCCAGCCCACCACCATCGGCGAAGTGACTCGCGTCGACGACAACACGCGCACCGCGCGCGTCAGGCCCAACCGTCCCGACAACTCCTCCATCGTCTCGCTGACGGCCGCGCTCACTGGACCAACGTGCACGCGCGTGAGGCGACGGGCGACTGACCAGCCGCCGATGAGCCGGGCGGACAGCAGCACCACGCCCAGTCCCCACAGACTCAGCACCCACGTGGTCGGCACCACGAACCCTGGCGAGACCGCCGTGGCGGACGGCGTGCCTGAGACGCCAGGTGAATCCGCATCCCCGGCCACCGGCGCTTCAATCGGCGCGACAGGACTTGACGACAGCGTCACGACGGGAGGTGTCACCTCGCGAGCGGCCAGCCACGCCGTGGTCGTGCCCACCGCCAGCACCATGGCAGCCAGCGTGGCCACGCCGATGGCATACCGCGCCTGCGGCGATCGCACCGCGCGAAGCAGCACCAGCGCGCCCACGCCCAGCAGTGTGCCCTGCCAGAGGAAGTGAATGAGAGCCCAGGCCAGTGCGTCAGTCACGGGTGCGCTCCTGTTCCGCTCGGAAGTTCTCGATGAGCTGTTCGATTTCCTTGAGTTCTTCGGACGAGGTGGGACGCGTCGACAGCGCCTGCATGACGAGGGCCGCGGCCGACCCGCCGAAGGCGCGATCCAGCAGGTCGTTGATCAGGCTGCCCTGTGTATCTTCACGCGAGAACGCGGCCGTGTAGACGTGGGTGCGCGACGACTCGTCACGGCGCACCAGCCCCTTCTCCGCCATGATCTGCATGAGCTTGAGGGTGGTGGTGTACCCGGTCTCGCGCGCCTCGGTCAGCGCCTCATGGACCTGCCGGACGGTGGACGGCCCCCCGTCCCAGAGCACCTGCAGAATGGCCAGTTCCGCATCAGTCGGCCGCACCCGCAATTTCGCCATGCGGGAGATAATACGAATCTATTCGTAGATGTCAACGAATATCTTCGTAGACCATATCGCGGCCCCAAGATCGGGCCGCGCTACGACAAGCCTTACCCGACGCGTTCGATCGTGAGCTTCTGGATGACGACGGGCGTCTTGGGGCGATCCTGGCCGTCGGTCGGAGTGCGGCCGATGATCTTGACCACATCCAGGCCATCGACCACCTGACCGAACACCGAGTGCCGCTTGTCGAGGTGGGGCGTGGGGCCCAGCGTGATGAAGAACTGGCTGCCATTGGTGTTGGGACCGGCGTTGGCCATCGAGAGGATGCCGGCCTTGTCGTGGCGCAGGTCGGGGTGGAACTCGTCGGCGAACTGGAAGCCCGGGCCGCCGTAGCCCTTGCCGAGCGGGTCGCCGCCCTGAATCATGAACCCGTCGATGACGCGGTGGAAGATGATGCCGTCGTAGTACGGCTTGGTGTGTTTCTCACCGGTGCCGGGATGCGTCCATTCGAGCGTGCCGGACGCCAGTCCGGTGAACACGCCCACCGTCTTGGGCGCCTTGTCTTCGAAGAGCTCGATGGTGAAATTGCCGAGGGTGGTTTCGAACTTGGCGTACAGGCCGGGCTTCTGCATGCCCTCTATTGTGTCATGCCGCCAATCTGCTTCCGGAGCTGGTCGGCAATGAGGGCGTGGACGGAATCCCCCGGAATCTTCGCCAGCCACTCCTTCGCCTTCGCGATGTCGCCGGCGCGGGCGTGACAGTTGGCGGTGTTCAGGTAGGACGCGTGTTCCTGGTCGGTGTCTTCCTTGATGGCCGCTTCGAAGCCGGCGATCTGATTGCGGCGGAAGTCCTCGTCGACGTCGGCCTTTTTCATCGCCTCAAGGTCGTTGCGCGAGCGGTTGGCCGCTGTGCGGTAACACGCCGCGGCGTTGGCGAAGCGGTTGGCCGTGTCGGCCCAGTTCTCGCGCGCAAACCCGACCAGCCCGTAATACCAGTGCGCGACACACTGCTCCCGGAACCGATCCATCGCGATGGCCTCGGTCAGGTCCTTCTCGGCGGCATCCAGTTCACCCTGGTCGTACTTGATCATCCCGCCCAAGACGAGGACCTTCATGTTGACCGACACCCGGCGCGCCGCATCAATGTCCGCGCGCGCCGCGGGCAGATCCTTGCGCTGGTAATGACTCCAGGCGCGCCAGTAGTACGCGTCCGCGAAGTTGTAGTACTTCGCGTCGATGATGCGGGTCGCGCCATCAATGGCCGGCGGGAACTGTCCGATGTGCCCGAGGCAGATGACCCGTTGCAGCGCGGCATCCTCGTGCAGGGGCGCCAGCGAGATGGTGTCTTCGTAATGACGAATCGCCGCCTTGCAGTCGCCGATGGTCTGGTTGAGCGCGCCGGTGCCGTACGCGATGGCCGGAGAGCGGGGAAATCGGATCGCGGCCGCGGCAAACGCCTCGCGCTGCCGCTTCGTGTACGCGGAGGTCACGGTGAGCGTGGGCAGGCGCGCGATCAGCAGCTCCGCTTCCACGAAGTCAGGCACCTGCGACTGGACGGCCTCCAGCGCCTTTGACTGAACACCTGGACACGTCCAGAAGCGGTACTTCACGAGCATCGAGGCATCCGGTGGCGGCTCGGGGAGCGCCTGCGCCGATGCCGCGGCGCGCCGCGCGGGCGCGAGGCACTCGAGGCTGCTCGACAGGTACTGCCGGAAATGCGGACTGCCCTCGCCCAGCTGCAGTTCCTTCTGCGCGGCCCGAATCTCCGGCAGCGGCGGACTTTGCCGTTCAATCGCGTTGAACGCCACGCGCGGAGTGCCGATGGCATCGGGCGGAAACAGCCGCGCCAGCGCAAGGTAGCGCGCGGCCGGATACGTGGCCGGCAGTTCCTTCACCAGGGCCTCGGCCCGGGCGAACGTCTCGGTGGCATCCACCGCGAATTCACGTTCGCGCAGGCCGATGAGCACTTCGGCTTCGAACAGCTGCGTAATGAGCAGCGGCCGCGCCCGGCCCACCGCCAGCCGCCGGAACGTGTCGCGCGCCTCGACGAGGCAGTCGTAACACCCCTCGAGCACCCGCGTCCGCGCCGTGGCCAGGCTCGCCTGGTCCTGCTTCCGAATCGGCGCCGACGCACACGCCGACGCCACCAGCCCCAGGACGAGCGCCCCCGCAGCTATCCGCATGCTAAGATTTTGACACCAGATCCCTCCGCAAGTTCCAGCCCCACCCGATCGAGCCCGGCCACCACGTCGGCCACCAGATCGCGCGGGTGCTCGATGCCCGGCGACAGTCGGATCAGGGTGTCGGACAGGCCCAGCGCCGCCCGGGTTTCGGCCGGAATCGAGGCATGGGTCATCCGGCACGGCAGGCAGACGAGCGATCGCACACCGCCCAGGCTCTCACCCAGCGCGAAGTAGGTCAGCGACGACACAAACGCCGCGGCCTCCTCCACCGTGCCGGCCAGCTCAAACGACACCATGCCGCCAAAGCCGCTCATCTGGGCCCGGGCAATGTGGTGGCCCGGATGCGTGGGGAGTCCCGGGTAGTACACGCGCTTGACGCGAGGATGGCGCCCCAGCACCTCGGCCAGGGCCGCCGCGTTCTGCGCGTGCCGCTCCATCCGCAGTTCCAGGGTCTTGACGCCGCGCAGCGTGAGCCAGCAGTCAAACGGACTGGGCACGCCGCCGAGCGCGTTCTGCAGGAACCGCACCGGCTCGAACACATCCGGGTCCTTCGCAATCACCGCCCCCTGAATGACATCGAGATGGCCGGCCAGATACTTCGTGACGCTTTGAATCACCAGGTCGGCGCCGAGCGCCAGCGGCTGCTGGAAGTACGGCGTGGCAAAGGTGTTGTCCACCACCACCAGCGCGCCCGCCCGATGCGCGATGCGTGCAACCGCGGCAATGTCATACACGAGCAGCCGCGGGTTGGTCGGCGACTCCAGCCACACCAGCCTGGGCCGCGCCGCCACCGCGCGCTCGAGCGCCGCCAGATCGCTGAAGTCGACCCGCTCGACAATCGCCCCCAGTGGCTCGAACACCTTGTGCAACAGCCGGAACGTGCCGCCATACACATCCACAGGCACGACGATCGTGTCGCCCGGCTTGAGGTACGCCTGGAGAATCGCATTCTCCGCGGCCAGGCCCGATCCGAACACCGCGCAGCGTGTGCCTCCCTCGAGTTCCGCCAGCACGCCTTCCAGCCGCTGACGAGTGGGATTCGACGTCCGCGTGTAGTCGAAGCCCTTGTGCTCACCCGGCCCCTCCTGCTGATACGTGGTCGTCTGAAAAATCGGCGCCACCACCGCACCCGTGTGCGGCTCGGCCGGCTGCCCGGCGTGAATCGTCTTCGTCGCAAACTCCATCTCTCTGTCTCCTTGTCTATCCCTGTGCCCTGTGACCTGTCTCTCGTAGCGCGCGCTGATCTAGAGCGCGCGATCGCGGCCCACAGACCGGGCCGCGCTACGAATGTCTTTTCACGCTTCTACGAATGCCCCCCTACGCCACGCTCGTCCCCAATGAATCGAAACTGCGGACGATGAGCGGAAGGTGCGCGCGGCGGGCGTGGTCGATCGCCTGCCGCTGCACCAGCGGACACCCCGCATCGGCCATCGCCAGCGCGGACGAGTAGTCGAGCCGCTCGATGAGCGTGGCGTCCGGGTGTGTCTGGGGATCCGCCGTGAAGTATCCCGGCACGTCCTTGATGAGTTCACACCGCGTGGCGCCCAGCGCCGACGCCAGTGCGACGGCGGACCAGTCCGATCCGCCACGCCCCAGCGTCACCACCTGCTGCCGGCGCGTCGCCAGGAATCCCGGCACGACCACCACGTCGTGGCCGCCAACAGCCGCGCGCAGCGGAAGCGGGTTGAGGATCAGATCCGCCGGTGCCGGCCGGACTCCGGCGGCGGTGCCGACGCGCAGCCCCGTCTCGTGCACGTTGAGGCCTGTGGCCGTGACGCCTTCGGCGCGCAGGGCCAGCGTCAGCAGCGCCACCGATCGCAACTCTCCAGTGGACCAGAGCAGATCCAGCGCATCGCTGTCGGGCTCCGCGGCAATCGCCAGCGCGTCGGCACGGAGACGGTCGGTATGACCATCCTCCGCCGACACGACGGCAACGATGCGTGAGCGGGTGCGGGCCAGTTCATCGCGCAGGAACCGCGCGGCGGTCTGGTACGCGGGCACCCGTGTCAGCACGGAGCCGCCAAGTTTGAGGACGGCCAGCTCAGCCACGACGCGCCTCCTCGTGGTCAGTGGCGCAGACCGGCAGCCACGCGACCGAGGCACCCGTGGCGCGCAGCGCCTCTGCCACCTCGGACACCACCGCAGCCGAGGCTGTCACCGTGACAAACGCGTACCGGCCACCCTCGCCGGTGGTCATCAGCGCCGGCAGGTGATGCGCCGCGAGAAACTCCGCCAACTCGCCCGTCGTGGCTGAGCTCCACGCCGACAGTTCCACCGTGAGGAACCACTGACTGTCCGGCACGGCACGCAGCCGGGACGCGACCGGCGGTCCCACGGGCACCGGCGGGGCAGCACCGCGACCCGACACGACCTCCACCACATCGTCAAGGATGGTGGCCGCGGTCACGTCGGTGCCGGCGCCGGGACCGGCAAACGTGACGGCCAGCGCGCCACGGCCGATGGTCAGGATGTTGTCGACACCTGACGTGGCCGCAAAGCGATGGGTGGCGGGCACAAACGCGGGGCCAACCCAGGCACCGGCCGGCTGCACGTCGTATCGGGCGAGGGCCACCGGCTTGATCGCGCCGGCCAGACGCGAGGCCAGTTGCAGCTGCCAGGGCTGCAGGTCGGCGATGCTGCGTCGCGGCAGGTCCTCCACCGACACATCAGTGCATCCGGCCAGATGCAGAAGGATGGTCAGCTTCTCGGCGGCGTCGCGACCGCTGACGTCGTTGTCGCTGGCCGGTTCGGCGTAACCCCGGGCGACCGCATCGACCAGCGCTTCGTCGAACGACACACCTGCGGCCAACTGCGTCAGGAGGAAGTGTGAGGTGCCGTTGACGATGCCGGCGAGGGCGCCGGCGCCAGAGGCCAACGGCCGGCGAGCCAGCGTGTTCACGCACGGCACGCCTGCCATCACGGCGGCTTCGAAGTAGAGCGCCGTGTGGTGACGCGCGGCCAGCCGCTGCAGCTCGAGGCCATGCGCGGCGATCAGTGATTTGTTGGCCGTCACGACCGGCCGGCCGGCTGCGAGCGCGCGGGCCACCAGCGTCCGCGCGGGTTCGACGCCACCGAGCGCTTCGATCACCACGTCGCACTCGTGGAAGGGAAAGCGATCCAGGTCGGTGTGCAGCGGCAGGTCTGGCGCCACGCGCGGCTTGTGGGGATCGCGCACCAACGCCGCCACACACTTCACCAGCACGCCGGCCTCGGCCAGTCGCGCGCTCTGCGTGGTGGCCAGCCGCGCGATGGCCTGCCCCACACCTCCGAGTCCCAGCACACCCACTCGCACGACGGTCAAGGCGGCTTCGGTCGTCACTCCAGACACACGTCCCCCTTCCCCGCGTGGTGCCATCGCCAAATGCGAAGACGCCACACGGGCGCTGACTTCTCGCGACGTTTGCCTGACCAGTTCGAACGAGTGGTGGTGCGTGCCGGCCGCTGAAGGCGGCTGGTCTCGTTTATCTCCCCCGGTCACGGGCAGGAATTAGCACCTGGGCGCTTGCCGCCTGGTTGCTGTGGCATCGTCGGGCCTGATCCCTCCGCCACTCGCGATAAAGGCCCGCAGCGTGTGCGGGCAAGGGAGAGTCTACATACACTTATCTACGCATGTCAATACATAGATTGACATGTCGCAGCGCGGCCCGATCTGCGGACCGCGAGACCCGCGATCACCGGCCGGCGCGGAGGAAGACGTGAATCGAGAACGGGGTGCCGTAGCTGTCGCGCAGGTTGGCGGGAGTGCGGTGCACGGTGAGGTCGGCGCCGACGGCCAGCTGCCCCAGCCGCCCCTTGCGCAGGGTCCGATCCGCGCCAATCGTCAGCGCGGCGATCCGGGAGAGGAAATGGCGCTCCTCCCCTGTGCGGGCGGCGTGGTCGAAATCGACGAGGATGAAGCGATCGACCACCTCCGCTCGCGCGTACACACGGAGATCGCGGGCCACGGGCCTGACCGCCTCCAGCAGCCAGCCCCACTCATCGTGGTCGTCGCGGTCGTTGCGGCCGACGGCCAGCGTCAGGGCCGAGTCAGCGCGGATGTACTCGACCGATGCGGTGGTCCTCGTCACGTCGCCAGGCTCGGCCGCTTCGGGAGAGGCCAGGCGCGCGGTCGAGACCTGCGCGCGCCAGGGACCGAGGGCGCGCGACACACGCACCGCCCACGAGTCGAGTGACCCGAGGTCCAGCCCGACGCGATCCTCGTCGGGCTCGCGGCCGTGGAAGGCCGACCCGTCCACGGTCCATCCGCCGCTCGCGACGCCGGCCGACACCACGCCATGTGTGATGTGCGTCGAGTCGATCATGTGATGGGTGAGCGGCGCCGTCGGATGGCGCGTGGCCGACGCCCGATGCATGAACGCCGTCGGCCCCAGCGCGGGACTGCCGACCAGGCCCGCGGAGGCAAACACGGACGCGCGGTCGCTCACGCGTCGATCCACTCGCGCGTCGAGGCCCATGATGAGGTCGTGTGGATGCTGATAGTCACGCAGCGGCAGACCGTCGAGTGTCTCGCCGGCCTGAAACACCTGCGCGGATCCAAGCCGGCGCAACGTGAACGGCTCGGCCGACAGCATCAGATGGAACCCCACGCGTGTGGTGGTCGACTGCCGCGTCACGACGGCCATCACCCAGTTCTGGGATTCAAGCTGCCGGAAGTCGGTGAACTTGCGCTCCTGGAGGTTGAGCGTCAGAAAGGCCTGGCCCGACGCCGATACCGACCAGCCGGCGGCCGAGGGAGGTTCAGGATGTTGATGCTGGGCCCGGACCGGCGTGGCCACCGCAAGCAGCGCCAGCAGGAACACGGCCCGCATGGTTCACTGCGCGTTGCGCCAGAGGACGTAGCCGATGATGCCGCCGGTCACCACGAAACACGCGACGGCCAGCCACTTGAGGGACGGCCGCGACTTGGCGCCCTGCAGGCTCAGCAGGCCCCCGGCCATCAGCAACAGCCCGATGCCTTCCAGCACGGCGCCGGTCGCCAGGCGGTAGGCGCCCGCGCCAAGCGCCAGGATGATGACCAGCGTGCGTGAAATCATGCGCCCATCATAATCGCCGTACACAAAAACAGGCCCGCCGCCGCTGGGGTGCGACGACGGGCCCGAAGTGTTGTGGTGTCTTCAGCGGGGCAGGATGACGCTGTCGATCACGTGGATGACGCCGTTGGACGCCTTCACGTCGGTCGTGACGACCTTGGCGCCGTCGACCATCACGGTGTTGCCGTTGACCGAGATCTTCACGGACTGGCCGTTCACCGTCTTGGCTTCCTTGCCGTTCATCGTCACCACCTGCGCCGCCATCACGTTGCCCGGGACGACGTGGTAGGTGAGGATGGCGGTCAGCTTCGCCTTGTTCTCGGGCTTGAGCAGGTCCTCAACGGTGCCCTTCGGCAGCTTCGCGAAGGCCTCGTCGGTCGGCGCGAACACCGTGAACGGGCCCTTGCCCTTCAGCGTTTCGACCAGCCCGGCCGCCTGCAGCGCCGCCGCCAGCGTCTTGAACGACCCGGCCGCGACCGCCGTGTCCACGATGTCCTTGGGGGCCTGCGCCTTCACGCTCGCGCCCGCCACCAGTGCCACGGCCGCCAGGGCGGCCACCGAAAAACGAATGAACTGCGACTTCATGTTGTGCTCCATCTCCTGAATCAGTGTTGTTGCCGTCTTGGCCCCGACTTGTTCGTCGTGACCGTTTCATCGTAAGGTAAAGACGTTTGATTCAAGAGCAATTACTTGCATAAAACGCAAGTCGATTTATCATCACGAAAACATTCCCGGTCTTCTGAACCACCGGGAAAACGAGGTGCCCCCAGTGCTCTCCGCCACGCTGACAGAAGGTCTGGAACGCTACGAAATCGGCCCGAAACTCCGGTCACTCAGGCTGAAAAAGAAAATGGGCCTGGTGCAGCTGGGCAAACACACCGGGCTGTCGCCAGCGCTGCTCTCGAAGGTTGAACGCGGCCGGCTGTTCCCCACGCTGCCCACGCTGCTGCGAATCTCGCTCGTGTTCGGCGTCGGCCTGGAGCACTTCTTCTCCGAGGCGCGCGAGAAACCGGTGATGGCGGTGGTGCGGCGCGGCGAGCGCGTGCGCCTGCCCGAGAAGATGGACGGCGAACCCAGCGCGTATCAGTTCGAATGTCTGGATTACCCCGCGACCGAGCGGCGCATGAACGCGTACTACGTCGAGTTCGAACCGGCCGGCTCACGGCCGTTCGAGCCGCACGAACACGCGGGCGCGGAGGTGTTGTACGTGCTGCGCGGGAAGCTGACGGTGAACTACGACGGCGAGGAGCATGTGCTGGCCGAGGGCGACTCAATGTATTTCGACTCCAGCCGCCCGCACAGCTATACCCGCCAGGGCTCCCACCCCTGCTCCGCCATCGTCGTCACCACCGGGTGAAAAAATGACGTCGGGTGGCTTTTTCGGCGCGTGATTCGCGAACACAGGCCTGTTTTCGCGATCTAGCCCTCGAAAAAGCCACCCGACGTCTTTTTTTCCAGGTGCAGCAGGCGGCGCTTGCGCCAGAGGCCGCCGCCGTAGCCGCCCAGCTCACCGCTCTTGTTGACCACGCGGTGGCAGGGGATCACGATGGCGATGCGGTTCATGCCGTTGGCGCGGCCCACCGCGCGCACCGCGGCCCGGTTGCCCAGCGCCACCGCGATGTCCTCGTACGAGCGCGTCTCACCGTAGGGAATCTTCAACAACTCGGCCCAGACACGCTCTTCGAACGGCGTGCCTGGCGCCACGACCGGCACCGTGAATTCCTTGCGCGTGCCGGCGAAGTACTCGGCGAGTTCGCGCCGCAACGTGTCCAGGTACGGGTGATCTGACGGCACCAGCGGCTGCTTGAACCGCTTGCGCACCGTTTCGAGCTGCGCCTCCAGCATGCGTCTGTCGGTGAACTCGAGGAGCGTCACGCCGGCGTCCGTGGCGCCGGCAATCATGGGCCCCACGGGCGTATCGATCCACCCCACGTGCACCGCGTCAGCCCCGGCCGCGCGGCCAGGGGCGGTGCCGAACACGCGCGCAAACGCGTCCCGAAATCCGCTGTGGCTCTCATACCCGGCGTCAAACACCGCGTCGTCGACCTCGCCGCCATGTTTGATCACGTCGAGTGCGGCGGCCAGCCGGCGCGCGCGGCAATACGCCTGAAACGTCAGCCCGTACCGCGACGCGAAGTAGCGCCGCACCCGGGCGGGCTCGAGACCCATCGCCGCCAGGTCGGCGTCCTTGATGCGATCGTTCGGCGCGGCTTCGATGCGTGCCACCACGCGGCGCACCCACTCGGGATGTTCGCCCTCACCTTCCAGCGGCCGGCACTTGAGGCACGCCCGGTACCCGGCAAACATCGCCTGTTTGATGGTGCCGAAGAACTCGACGTTTTCGGGCTTCGGCTTGCGCGCGTGGCACGACGGCCGGCAGAAGATGCCGGTGGTGCGCACACCCAGAAAAAACACGCCGTCGTAGGACGCGTCGCCCTTGAGGTAGGCGCGTTCCATCTCGGCGCGGGGCGGCAGCGGCAGGGACTCGAGCAGCGGGAACTCAGCGGTCATCATGCACCGGATTCTGGCCGGTGCCGCTGATCATCCTCCACCGAAAACCCGACAGGCAATTCGTACGCGACAATCACGGCCATGCCCCGACGCCCCACCTGGACCCGCCGCGAATTTGGCCGATCGGTGACCTTTGGCGTGGCCGGCGCCGCCTGCGCGCCGCGGCTGGCGGCCCTGCTCGAGGCCAGACAGGCGCCGGCCGTCAGCCGGGCCCCGAGCCGCCCGGTCATGCCCAGCGGCGTCATGGCCGGTGATGTCATCGGCGACACCGCGGTGATCTGGAGCCGCGCGGACCGGCCCTCAACGATGCACGTGGAGTACGCGACGACCTCGTCGTTCGCCAACGCGCGACGCCTCACCGGCCCGGTCGCGCTGGAAGACACCGACTACGCCGTGAAGACGATGCTGCCGGACCTGCCGGCCGGCCAGCACATCTTCTACCGCGTGCAGTTTGCCGACCTGTCCGATCCCCGGGTCCTGTCGGAACCGGTCAGCGGTCACTTCCGTGTGCCCTCATCCGATCGACGCGATGTGTCATTTGTCTGGTCCGGCGATACGGTGGGCCAGGGCTGGGGCATCGACGCGGCGCGCGGCGGCATGCGCACCTACGACGCCATGCGGGCGCTGCAACCGGACTTTTTCGTCCACTCGGGCGACACGATCTACGCGGACAATCCGCTGGTCGCAGAGGTGACGCTGGATGATGGCTCGGTGTGGCGCAATGAGATGACGCCGGAGAAGGCGAAGGTGGCGGAAACGATCGCCGAGTTCCGCGGCAACCATCTCTACAACCTCCGCGACGCACACGTCCGGCGCTTTCACGGCGAAGTGCCCACGTATTTCCAGTGGGACGATCACGAGACGGTCAACAACTGGTATCCCGGCGAGTGGCTGGAGGACGCGCGTTACTCCGTGCGCGACGTGTCACTGCTCGCGGCGCGGGCCCGTCGCGCTTTCTTCGAATGTCTGCCGGTGCGCCCACATCCGCTCGAACAGATCTTCCGCGTCGTCCCGTACGGGCCGCTGCTCGACCTGTTCATCCTCGACATGCGTGCGTATCGCGCGCCGAACTCGGCCAATCGCGAGGCGGAACCCTCCGCCGCCACGGCGCTGCTCGGCCGCGCGCAACTCGACGCGCTGAAAGCGGCGCTGTCGGCCAGCCGCGCCACGTGGAAGGTGATCTGCAGCGACATGCCCATCGGTCTGGTCGTGGCTGACGGGCGCAACTACGAGGCCGTCGCCAACGGTGACGCCGGACCACCACTGGGCCGCGAACACGAGATCGCCGAACTGCTCCGGCACCTGCGCGACACACGCGTGCGCAACGTCGTGTGGATCACCGCCGACGTGCACCACTGCTCGTCGATCCACTACGACCCGGCGCGCGCGACCTTCAAGGACTTCGATCCGTTCTGGGAGTTTGTGAGCGGCCCGCTGCACGCAGGCACGTTCGGACCGCCGCCGCTGGATTCCACGTTCGGACCCGAGACGCGATTTCTCGGGATTCCGGCCGGCATGAAGCCGGGTCGGTCACCCGCGGACGGGTTCCAGTTTTTCGGACGGATTCAGATTGCGGGCGACTCAGGCGCCATGACGGTCGAACACCGCAACGCCGCGGGCGAGCGCCTGTGGACGGTGACGCTGATGCCTTAACCTTCGCGCGACAGCCAGTTGGCGATCTCTTCGCGCGACCAGCGATGGTCGTCGTTGAGATGCACCAGCAACGCGGCCAGGAACAGCTTCTTCTTGCAGCCCTCGCCCGGGCACGGCTTCACCCGATCGAGGCAGTCGAAGAACCAGTCCAGGTCGCGCGTCGGATGCGCATGGCCGGGGTCGCGCGGCAGGCGATACATCGCCTCGTACGCGGCGCCCAGCGCGCAGGACGCACTCTGGCCCGAGTAGTACTCGCCAAAGGCCTGATCCGGACGACGCTCCGCGCCGTGCCGGATGTATTCCGCCAGCTCGCGTTCACCCTGATGAGGCTGCACCATGGGCACAGCCTAGCACCATCGTCTGGGCGAAGGCGGACATACTCGGTGGCGAGATGGCGAGATGGCGAGGTGGCGAGATGGCGGGGTGGCGAGGCGGGGAAATGGGGGAAAATGTGGGGCTGAATCATGCGTGAGCACACCATCCTGCAGTCACTTCCGGCCGGAGAGCGCGTGGGTATCGCGTTTTCGGGCGGTTTGGATACGTCGGCGGCCCTCCACTGGATGCGGCAGAAGGGCGCCATCCCGTTTGCGTACACCGCGAACCTGGGCCAGCCCGACGAGCCCGACTACGACGCCATCCCGCGCAAGGCGTTGGAATATGGCGCCGAGAAGGCCCGGCTGGTCGACTGCCGCCGCCAGCTGGTGAACGAAGGCATCGCGGCGCTGCAGTGCGGCGCGTTTCACATCACCACCGCCGGCGTGCCGTACTTCAACACCACGCCGCTGGGCCGCGCGGTGACGGGCACGCTCCTCGTCTCGGCGATGCAGGAAGACGACGTCCACATCTGGGGCGACGGCAGCACGTACAAGGGCAACGACATCGAGCGGTTCTACCGCTACGGCCTGCTCACCAACCCGGCGCTGCGCATCTACAAGCCGTGGCTCGATCAGCAGTTCATCGACGAACTCGGCGGCCGCAAGGAAATGTCCGAGTACATGCAGGCGCACGGCTTCGCCTACAAGATGTCGACCGAGAAGGCGTATTCGACCGACTCGAACATGCTGGGCGCCACGCATGAGGCCAAGGATCTCGAGCTGCTGTCCACCGGCATCTCGATCGTGGCGCCAATCATGGGCGTCGCGTTCTGGAAGGAATCGGTCGCCATCAAGCCCGAGCAGGTCACGGTGCGCTTCGAAGAAGGGCACCCCGTCGCGCTCAACGGCGTGACGTTCGCCGATCCGGTGGCGCTGATGGCCGAGGCGAACACCATCGGCGGCCGCCACGGCCTCGGCATGTCGGATCAGATCGAAAACCGCATCATCGAAGCCAAGAGCCGCGGCATCTACGAAGCCCCCGGCATGGCGCTGCTGTTCATCGCCTACGAACGCCTGGTGACGGGCATCCACAACGAAGACACGATCGAGCAGTACCGGGAGAACGGCCGTCGCCTGGGCCGCCTGCTTTATCAGGGCCGCTGGTTCGACTCACAGGCCCTGATGCTGCGCGAGACGGCGCAACGCTGGGTCGCGCGCGCCGTCACCGGCGAGGTCACGATCGAACTGCGGCGCGGCAACGACTACTCGCTGGTCAACACCGAGAGCCCCAACCTCACCTACCGGCCTGAACGCCTGACCATGGAGAAGGGACAGGGCGAGTTCACACCGCAGGACCGCATCGGGCAGTTGACGATGCGCAATCTCGACATCGCGGACACGCGCGACAAGTTGCGCGTGTACTTGAGCACCGGACTGCTGAAGTCAGCACCGGGGTCATCGATCCCGCAGATCGGATCGGGCAAGAAGGAACAGGACTGATTCCCAGGAGACACGGAGGCGCGGAAGGGCTGGATGGCTCAAGAGCTTCGTGACTTCTATGACGCGGGTGTCGTCCGGAGCATCGCGGCGGACCTGAAGGGCGCGTATCCCGAGTTCAACAGCAAGGCCTTCATCGCCGAGTGCCTGAACGGCCTCGAGCCGTTGTCGCTGACGGGGCGGGCGGCGCACATTGCCGCGGCCATGAGGCGGCACCTGCCGGCCGACTTCGACCGCGCGGCGGACATCCTCGAACGGTCCCTCGGACAGCCGCACGCCGGCACCGACACGTTCGGCATGGCGCCCTTCAAGTACCTGCCGCACACGATGTTCGTCGCATCGGACGGACTGGGCCACTTCGAGGCATCGATGCGGCTGCAGTACGAAATCACGCAGCGCTTCACCGCCGAGTTCAGCATCCGCGCGTTCCTCAACGCTCACCCCGAGGCGACCTACACGCGTCTGATCGAGTGGAGCACCGACGCAAGCCCTCACGTGCGCCGGCTGGTCTCGGAAGGCACCCGGCCGCGGCTGCCGTGGGCGCCGCGACTGCGGCACTTTCAGAAGGACCCGGCGCCGGTCCTGGCGCTGCTTGAACGCCTGAAGGACGACTCGGCGCTCTACGTCCGCCGTTCGGTGGCCAACAGCCTGAACGACATCGCCAAGGACCACCCCGATCTGGTCGTCGATGTCTGCCGCCGATGGCTGGACGGAGCCAGCCCGGACCGGCAGTGGATCGTGAAACACGCGCTGCGTTCACTCGTGAAGGCCGGCCACCGCGGCGCGTTGTCGCTGCTGGGCGCCGGCGCCGCGCCGAAAATTCGCCTCGAAAAGATCCGCGTGTCGCCGTCACGGATCCGCAAGGGCGGCCGGATCGAATGCACCTTCACGCTGACCAGCACGTCGCGAACCACACAGGATCTGCTGGTCGACTACGTCGTCCATTACGTGAAGGCCGACGGCCGCACGTCGCCCAAGGTCTTCAAGCTCACGCGGCTGCCGCTGGGCCGTCACGAGTCGGCGCCGCTCCGCTTCACGGTGGCCACGGCCGACCTCACCACCCGCAAGCACTACCCCAGCCGGCATCGCCTCGAACTGCAGGTCAATGGCCGGACGTTCCCCCTTGGACAGTTCCTGTTGATGCGGTAGATACTCACCGGAGGAGGTCACGATGACTCGTCCGTTCCGGCCGGCCACGCTCGCGCTGGCCCTGCTCCTGACGCTCTCCGCCGCGGCCGTCAGCCTCGCGCAGGAGACTTTCACCCCGCACCATGTCGCCCGCCTGAAGCTGGTCGCTCAGGTTGCCATCTCCCCCGCCGGCACCGAAGTGGCGTACGTGCTGGCCGTGCCGCGCATTCCCTTCCAGGAAGACGATGGCCCGTCGTGGACCGAGCTGCACGTCGTCAACGCGGCCGGCCAGTCGCGGCCGTATGTCACCGGCGCGGTGAACGTGGCCAACGTGCGGTGGACGCCGGACGGCCGCGGCCTGGCGTTCCTGGCGCGGCGCCAGGGTGATGCCACTCGCGCGCTGTACATCGTCGCGCGCGATGGCGGCGAGGCGCGGAAGGTGCTGGCGCATGTCACTGATCTGGTCACGTATGAGATCAGTCCGGACGGCCGGCAGATCGCGTTCGTCGCGCGCGACGCCGCGCCGGCCGAACGCGCCGACCTGGCCAGGCGCGGGTTCAGCCAGGAAATCTTCGAGGAACAGATTCCCTTCCAGCGTGTCTGGGTGGCGCCGTTCGACGGGCAGACAACCGGACAGCCGCGTGTGATCAACGCGCCCGGACACGCGACCACCATCACGTGGAACGCGGCCAGCAGCCGCCTGGCGGTGTTGTACGCCCCGACGGCGCTGGTCGACGACGACCTGATGGAAAAGCGTGTGCACGTGGTGGATCCCACGCTGGCCGAGCCCATCGTGCGCATCAACAATCCCGGCAAGATCGGTCAGGTGGCGTGGAGTCCGGACGGCCGGACGCTGGCCATGGTGTCGGCGGCCGATCTGAACGACCCCTCCGAGGGCCGGCTGATGGTCGCACCGGCCACGGGCGGCGCGCTGCGCGACCTGATGCCGTCCTACGACGCGCACGTCCGCGCGCTGGCCTGGAAGGACGCCTCCTCGCTCGTGTTCATGAGCGACGAAGGCACGGCGTCAGTCCTCGGGGAACTGCGCAGCGACGGGACCGCGCGGCAGACGTTGCTGCCGGCCGGCGGTCCGGTGATCACGGCGATCGACCGCGCGTCCGGAGGCGCGCTGGCCTTCATCGGCCACACCGCCACGCATCCGGCCGAAGTCTTCCTGCTCGAAAGCGGCGCGACGCAACCGAAGCGCCTCACCAACAGCAATCCCTGGCTGTCGACGATGCGCTTCGCCAAGCAGGAGGTGGTCAGCTTCAAGGCGCGTGATGGGTTGGCGCTGGAGGGTGTGCTCGTCAGGCCGCTCGATGAACAGCCCGGCCAGCGGTATCCGCTGATCCTCACCGTGCACGGCGGCCCGGAGGCGCGGGACGCCAACGGCTGGGTCACGTCGTATTCGAATCCTGGCCAGGTGGGCGCGGCGCAGGGCTTTGCCGTGTTCTATCCGAACTATCGCGGCAGCACGGGCAAGGGCGTCGCGTTCTCCAAGCTGGGCCAGGGCGACCCGGCGGGCAAGGAGTTCGACGATCTCGTCGACGCCGTGGATCACCTCGTGGCGATGGGCCTGGTCGATCGCGCGAAGGTCGGCATCACAGGCGGGTCGTACGGCGGCTACGCCTCGGCGTGGGGCGCGACGTATTACACCGAACGGTTCGCGGCCTCGGTGATGTTCGTCGGCATCAGCAACAAGGTGTCGAAGGTCGGCACCACGGACATCGCGAACGAAGAGTTTCATGTACACGCGCTGAAGCGTCCGTGGGACGACTGGAACTTCATGCTGCAGCGCAGCCCGGTGACGCACGCGGCGAAGTCGAAGACGCCGACGCTCATCCTGCACGGCACGGCGGATCCGCGCGTGCATCCGACGCAGTCGCTCGAGCTGTACCGGCACCTGAAGCTGCACGGCAAGACCGTGCGCCTGGTGTGGTATCCGGGCGAGGGCCACGGCAACGCCCGCGCAGCGTCGCGGCTCGACTACCACCTGCGGCTGATGCAGTGGATGACGCACTACCTCAAGGGGCCCGGCGGCGCGCCGCCTCCGGCGGATCTGGACTATCGCGGCCGATAAGGACGCAGCCGATGCGCACACGACACCTGCTCGTCCTTCTGCTCACGATGGCCGTGGCGCTGCCGGTCAGCGCGGCGCAAGCCACGGCCGTCTGGCCCGAGTTCCTCGGCTGGTACCGCAAGGCCCTGAGCGATCACGCCATCGTCGGCAGCAGCGTCGCGCTGATTGAACACGGCCGCGTCGTCCATCGCGCCAATGAAGGGCTGCGGGATGCCGCGACGAATACACCGGTCACCGACGACACGATCTTTCACTGGGCGTCGATCACCAAGACGTTCACCGGCATCGCCATCATGCGTCTGCGTGATGAAGGGCGCCTGTCGCTCAGCGATCCCATCGTCAAGTACGTGCCGGAACTGCGGAAGGCGCACAACCCGTTCGGCCCGATCGAGCAGGTCACGTTGCGGCATCTGCTCTCGCACTCGGCGGGACTGCGCAGCGGCACGTGGCCGTGGGGCGGCCAGGAGTGGCATCCGTTCGAGCCGCCCGGCTGGGAGCAACTGGTGGGCATGATGCCGTATACGCGCATCGAGTTCGAGCCAGGGTCGCGTTACCAGTACTCCAATCCCGGCATCGTGTTCCTCGGCCGGGTGATTGAAGACCTGGCCGGCGAGCCGTTCGAGACCTACATCGACAAACAGATTCTGCGTCCGCTGGGCATGACGCGGTCGTTTTTCGACAAGGCCCCCGCCTACCTCCGCGCGGATCGATCGCACAGCTACTTCGTCACCGACGCCGGCCGCACCGAGGCGTTGTTTGACTTCGACACCGGCATCACCGTGTCCAACGGCGGGCTCAATGCGCCGCTCGACGACATGGTGAAGTACATCGGCTTTCTGACCGGCTCGAAGGACGGGGCCCTGGCGGCGCGGTACGACCTCATCCTGCGGCGTTCCTCCCTCGAAGAGATGTGGCGGCCGGTTGTCCGGGTGGGCGACAACGCACAGATGGGCCTGACCTACTTCCTCGAACGCCACGGCGGTCTCGACTTCATCGCGCACAGCGGCGGACAGAACGGGTTCATCTCACACTTCTACCTGCACCCTCCCAGTGGCAAGGCGTATCTGGTGGCGTTCAACACTCAGTCCACGTCCCAGTCACTCGGACCGGCTCGCAACACCCGGGCGCTCGACGCGGCGGTCACCGCCTGGCTCGTGCCGCGATGGTTCGGCGGACCGGACTTGCGGTAGACTCTGCCGCATTCGTCAGCAGGGGTCCGGCATGAGCATGCGCGCGTGGTTCGCGGTGGCAGTGGTGTTGATGGCGGCCGGATGCGGAGGTGGGGGCGGCGGCACCCCGACGGCACCGCCCGCCGGAACCTCGGGACCCGGCTCCCTCCAGATCACGCAGCAGCAGGTCAGTCTCACGGCGAACATCGTCACGTTCTCGTGGTCCGGCAGCGGATCGGTCAGAGTCCTGATCGGGACGAGCCCCTTGTCGCAGAACGTGCATACCGCCGACGTCACCGGCACGACCTACACCTGGACCGGGCCGCGCGAGGCCAACGCGTACTACGTGCGGGTGGCCGCCGTGACCAACGGGCAGGTCGGCGCCGCGTCGAACGAGGTGCTGGTCTACACCATCGACATGCGGCATGTCATCGACGCGATGTACTTCCGCAGCGGCCCGATGTCGGATGCGCCCTCGGCCATTCCCGGCAACCCCATTGCGGGCGTGTGGGCCGACGGCACGCGGCTGCAGGTGCCGATTGCGCAGGAGCTGGGTCAGGCCACGCGTGCGTTTGCCGATCGGTTCCTCGACGACTACGGAGCCATCACCGGCGGCGCCATCACCGCGACCAGCGCGTTGTCGGCGGACGACTTCCGCACCATCACCCTCGGCCAGGTGCCTGAGTTCTCCATTCCCACGCGGGTCTCGCAGACGTTCTGCAGCGCCGGCGCGCTGGCGTGCGCCTACTACGGCCCCTCGCCGCTCGGCCAGAACCGATCGATTGTCACCATGGTGTCAGCCAGCGCCGGCGCCTTGCGGGCGATGGCGCACGAACTCGGTCATGCGTACGGCATGGGCCACGTGCGTGTGACCGCCTCGGTCCGCGCGGAACTCAACTTCATGATGAACCCGACGCTGGTGTCGGACTTCATGACGGAGACGGAGAAGGCGGCAATCGCGGCGGCGCGGGCCGGCGGACTGCGCGCCGGCTGGAACCGCAATCAGGCCCTGGCGGCCGGATTGGTCGCGCCCATCAGCGCGGGCGAAGCCATCCGGGTGGCCATGCTGCTCAACAACGGCTCACACGCGGACGACAAGTGCCGCATCGGCGCGCCGGTGTCCTGACGCGATCGGCCGACCGCTACTCCTTCCCCATCACCAGTTTTTCGAGCGTAATCAGCGACTTGTTGCTGCCCACCAGCGCCAGCACGTCGCCGGTCAGAATCACTTCGTCGGCCGAGGGCGCCACGTCCGTCTCCATCCGGCCGTGGACCTCGCGCTTTATGGCGATCAGCGTCAAGCCATGTTTGGCGCGCAGGTCGATCGACCGCAGCGACTTGCCGATGAAGATCGCCGGGGCCGGAATTTCAATGATGCTGTAATCGCGCGACAACGAGATGTAGTCGATGACGTTGGGCACGACCAGGCTGTTGGCCATCCGCACGGCGGCCTCGCGTTCGGGATAAATCACGCGATCGACGCCCAGCCGTTCGAGAATCCGGCCATGCACCTCGGTGGTCGACTTCGCCACGAGACTCTTGACGCCCATCTCCTTGAGCGCCATCACGATGAGCAGCGATGCCTCGATGTTCGCGCCGATGGACACCACGGCCACGTCCACCTCGCCGACGCCCGCCTCGCGCAGCGCCTTGGGATCAGTGGCGTTGATGCACAGCAGGTGCGGCACGCGGTCCGCCAGCGCTTGCACCGCATCCTCATCCGAGTCGACGCCGATGACCTCCTGCCCAAGGCCAATCAAGGTCGTCGCCATCGACGCGCCGAATCGACCAAGCCCGATCACCGCGAATTGTCGCTTTGCCATGGTGTTTATCCGATGAGAACGCGCCCTTCGGGATACCGCACGCGAGGCGCCGCCCGCCGGGCGGCCAGCGCAAAGGCCAGCGTGAGGGGGCCGATGCGGCCCGTGAACATCAACAGACAGATCAACAGGCGTCCGGGTTCCGAAAACGCCGCACTCAGACTCAACGGCGTGCCGGGCACCCCGGCCGACAACCCGACCGTGCCAAAGGCCGACACCGCCTCGAACAAGGTCCGCAGCAGGTCCGTGCCCTCGATCACGAGCAGCGCGCCGGCGATGATGTTCACGGACAGGAACGCGATCAGGCAGATGAAAAACGCCCGCGCGACGGTCTCCGCCGACAACCGGCGCCACATCACCGTGGGATCGCCCGCGCCGCGAATCGTCGCCCACAGTGCGATGACCGTCACGCCGAACGTACTCGTCTTCACGCCGCCCGCCGTGCCGCCCGGCGACCCGCCAATGAACATCAGAATCAGCAGGAAGAAAAACGATGCCGGCCGGAGCGCGCTCATGTCGATCGTGTTGAAACCGGCGGTGCGCGCCGACACGGAATGGAACAGCGCCGCCAGACCGGCTTCCGCGCGGCTGACCTCCCCCAGCGTCGCCGGGTTGCCGCGCTCCACGAAGTAAATGCCGATCGCCCCCACCGCCAGCAGCGCCGCCGACAGCGCCAGCACGAACCGGCTGTGCATGCTCAGGCCACGCCGCTCCCGCCACCGCCCGATGTCGGCCAGCACCAGATACCCGATGCCGCCGCACACGATGAGTGTCATGACGACCGCATTGACGACCACGTCGCCACGCCAATCCATGAGGTTCCACGTGAACAGGCTGAACCCCGCGTTGTTGAACGCCGACACCGCATGAAACAGCGCCAGCCAGGCCGCGTCGCCGGCGCCGAACTGCGGCCACCACCGCACCCAGAGGATCACCGCGCCCACCAGCTCGAACGCCAGCGTCACCTTGATGACCGTGAAGGCAAACCTGGCCAGGTCACGACGGGAATCCAGGTTCAGCGACTCCTGCAGCGACGCCTGCTGGGTCATCGACATCCGCCGGCCGATGAGCACGGCAATGAAGGTCGACAGGGTCATGTACCCCAGGCCGCCGATCTGAATCAGCACCAGGATGACACCCTGGCCGAACCCCGAAAACGCGTTGGGCGTGTCGACGACGATGAGGCCGGTGACACAGACGGCCGAGGTCGCCGTAAAGAGGGCGGCCGACCAGCCGACCGACTCGCCCGCCGCTCCTGACACCGGCAGCGCCAGCAGCAGCATGCCAACCAGAATGACGGCGGCCATGCCCACCGCCAGCAGCTGCGGGGGCGACATCGGCCGGGAACGCATATCCGGGTGATGTTACATCCGAAGGCTAGTATGGAGGGGTGTTCCTCAACCGCGAACTCAGCTGGCTCGATTTCAACCGCCGGGTGCTCGCCCAGGCGCAGGACGCCGGGCACCCGTTGCTCGAGCGCATCAAGTTCCTGGCCATCGTCGGATCCAACCTCGACGAGTTCTTCATGATCCGGGTGGCCTCGCTGCTGCGCAAGCAGCGGACCAACACCGAGGACGTCTCCCCGGATGGGCTGACGACCGGCGAACAGCTCGCGCGGGTGCGCAAGCAGGCCGCCGAGATGCTGACGCAGCAGGCCGCGTGCTGGACGAAGGAACTGCGGCCGCTGCTGGCCGAACAACACATCCGGTTCCTCGACCCCGGCGACTGGTCGCCCGAGGTCACGCAACACCTGGAGGGGTACTTCACGCGCCAGGTGTGGCCCGTGCTGACTCCGCTGGCCTTCGACCCCGGCCACCCGTTCCCTTACATCTCCAACCTCAGCCTGAACCTTGCAGTAGTCGTGCGGCACGGCGGCCGGACGAAGTTCGCCCGCGTGAAGCTGCCGGACGTGCTGCCGCGGTTCGTGCCGATTCCCGAACGCCTCGGCACGCGCGGGTCGCAGACCTTCGTGTTCCTCGAGGACGTGGTGAAGGCAAACCTGCCGCGCCTGTTCCCGGGCACGACCGTGAAGGGCGCGTATCTGTTCCGGGTCGTCCGTGACGCGGACCTGGTGATTCAGGAGGATGAAGCCGACGACCTGCTCGAATCGATCGACCAGAGCCTGCGTCAGCGCCGGCACGGGGCGCTGTCGCTGCTGACCGTCGAATACGGCGTGCCGCGCCGGGTGCTCGACATCCTGAGCGAAAACTTCGAGATCGAAGATGAGAACGTGTTCCGGACGAAGGAACGCCTGGGATTCAGCGACTGGATGCAGCTGACGAAGCTGCACCGGCCCGACCTGAAGTACCCGCCGTTTCAGCCGGCCCCCGTGTGGGCCAACGAAGACCCGGAAGCCATCTTCGAGGAACTGCGGCAGGGCGACCGCCTGGTGCATCACCCGTTTCAGTCGTTCGACGGCGTCGAGGCGTTCCTGCGCGCGGCCGTCGATGACCCGCTGGTGATCGGCATCAAGATGACGCTGTATCGCATCGGCGCGAACTCCCCCCTCATCGACCTGCTGCTGCGCGCGGCCGACGCGGGCAAACAGGTGGCGGTGCTGGTGGAGCTGAAGGCGCGGTTCGACGAGCGCAACAACATCCAGTGGGCGCAGCGGCTGGAGGCCGCGGGCGTGCACGTGGTGTACGGGCTCGTCAACCTCAAGACCCACTGCAAGATCTGCCTGATCGTGCGGAAGGAAGCGGACGGCATCCAGCGATACGCACACTACGGCACGGGCAACTACAACGTGATCACCTCGCGGCTGTACACCGACCTCGGGCTGTTCACGTCAAGGGACGCGCTGGTCGAGGACGCCTCAGACCTGTTCAACTACCTGACGGGGTACTCGAATCAGCATCAGTTCAGGGAACTGCTGGTCGCGCCGGTCAGCCTCCGCTCGGGACTGGTCCAGCTGATCGAGCGGGAGATCGCCCATGCCGAAGCCGGGACGGCCGCGGCCATCATCATCAAGGTCAACGCGATTACCGATCCCGAGATGGTGCGGCTGCTGTATCGCGCCTCACAGGCCGGCGTGCAGGTGGACCTGATCGTCCGCGGCGTGTGTGTGCTGCAGCCGGGCGTGCCGGGCCTGAGCGAGCGCATCAGCGTGCGCTCGATCGTGGGCCGGTTCCTCGAACATTCGCGGCTGTTCTGGTTCGCCAACGGCGGCGCGCCGCAGATCTACATCGGCAGCGCCGACATCATGGAGCGTAATCTCGATCGCCGGGTCGAGGTGTTGTGTCCGGTCACCAACCAGACCATGGCCACGCACCTGAGACACGTGGTGCTCGACGCGTACCTGCGCGATACCGTGCGCAGCCGGATCCTGTCGGGCGACGGCACGTACGCGCCGGCGCCCCCGTCAGACCCGCCGGTGGATGCGCAGGACCTGCTGCTGACGCTGGCGCTGCGGCCCGAAGAGTAGCGGCGGCCGCGGTCAGTACCCGGCGCCGAGCAACACCGCGTTGATG
>CAYYFE010000009.1:0-73329 GCA_964471115.1 uncultured Solibacteraceae bacterium | reverse complement strand
CCCGTCGCCTCGGTGAACGCGCGGTAGTTCGGGTCTTCCGCGAAGCCAATCACATGGCCGCGGCCCACCGAGGTGTGCAGCAGGAACGCCTTCTGCTGAATCAGGTCCTTCGGTTCGGGCCACATCAGGCCCGCGGCCAGCACGCGATCACTCTTCGCATACACGCCGACGTTGGTGCCGCTGCCGAGCTTGAGCGGCAGGAACATGCGCGACCCCTCGAACACCACCTGAATCTCATCGTCCAACCCGGCCGTGAGCCAGTGTTCCTTGTCGAGACGGACGCGCAGGATGGCGCCGGCCGTGCCGTCCGGGGAGCCGCGTTCGGGCCGGATGAAGGTGTCGTAGTCGAACTTCTGGATGTCGATCTTGGGTGGCGTGCGGTTCTGTTCCTGCGTGCCGCCGGCCACCGAGCCGTCGCGCTGCAGCAGGTGCGTGGCGAAGAAGCCGGCGCGTTCGGTGGCGGCCCAGGCCGTGGCCTGGCCCAGCGTGATGAGCGTGCCGCCGCGCGACAGCCAGTCGCGCAGCCGGCGGATCTGGTCGTCGCTGAAGTTGTAGTTGCCCGACGGCAGCACCAGCACGTCGTAGAGCGCCATGTCGATGCGGCCCAGTGACGCCGTCCGCACCGTCGTCACCGGCTGCTTCCAGCGCTGCTCGAGCGCGTAGCGCGCCCAGCCGGCCGACAGGCTCGACGTGGGGGTGTCCCAGGCCAGCAGGATCTTCGGCGCCTTGAGCGCGGCGACCTGGTTGGAGCCGAGCGACACGCCGCTGTCGACGAAGGCGGAGTTGATTGGCGTGATTTCGATGCCGTACTGCGCCGCAATGGCGCCCAGGCGCGCGGGCAGGTCCGAAGCGTTGTCCTGAATGCGCATGAAGGCCGACCCGGCCGGGAACGCGCGGCCCGCAATGGTGAACGTCTTGGGGACGTTGTGCATCTTCACGCCGGCGCGCAGCAGTTCGCCCGCGGCTTCGGCGGCGGCCATGCCCCACGGCATGATGTAGCCGACCTGCGCGGACGGCAGCGGCGACCCGGCCGCGGGGGCCTGGGCCACGCGCGGCACGACGGTGGCGCGAACCGAGACGGGGGTGTCGGCCGGCACGATGTCGAGGTCGTACAACATCGCCAGGTTCCACGCCGTCACGTCGTAGATCTGATCGCCCATGCCGCGCGCGCGGCGGCGATCCTGTTCCTTGAGGAACGCCTCGTCCATCGAGATGGACGCGTCGAGCAGATTGCGCACCAGCCGGCCGGCCGGCTGCGCCAGCGGGACGATCAACGAGCCGGCGGGCAGCGTACGCGTGCCGACCTTGATGGCTTCGGCGGCGACGCGCACCTCGATGCCCTGCGCCGCGAGCCGGCGCGCCAGATGCATCGCGCGGGCCGGATCGGTGCCGGCATCAATCAGGTACTCCTTCGGACCGGTGTCCGCCATGCGGATGGCTGACTGCCGGTAGTTGAGGAAGTCGCGCAGCATCGCCTCGCGGTTCTTCGCCGCGGTGACGGCCGTCGAGATGGCGGCGTTGGCGTGTTTGACGACCCCTTCGCGGTACGTGAGGACTTTGCCGTCCTCGCGCTGATAACGCAGGCCGCGAGCCGAGGCCATCTCGAACGTCATGCCGATGGCGCCGTGAAACACCGGCCACGAGTCGCCGTAGCCCGGATAAAACGCGTCGTACACCTCGCGGATGAAATAACCGAAGCCGCGGCTGTCGAACAGCTGGCCGTTGGCACGTCCCATGGCTTCCAGCCACTTGCGCTGGTCGGCCGTGATGAGGGGATTGACCGGATCGGCCGGCGGCGCGAAGTAGTACTCGTTGTCGCCGCCCTGTTCGTGCAGGTCGACGGCCACCTGCGGGAAGAAGTCGAGCATCAGGGCAATGCGGCCGCGTGTCTCAGGCTGCGACATGGCGAACCAGTCGCGGTTCATGTCGAACAGGTAGTGATTCGTGCGGCCGCCGGGCCAGGGCTCGTCGTGTTCGGCCGAGGCCGGGTCGGCGTCCGGCGCCCAGGCCGCGCGGGCCTGCTGGTTGGCGTGCCAGAACCGCGCGCGCCCGTCAGGGTTCTGCGACGGGTCGATCAGCACCAGCGACTCGCGCAGCACCGTGTCGACGTCGGCGTTCCCCTGAGCCGCCAGCAGGTGGTACGCCTCGGCCAGCGCCGCGTCCGCGCCCGAGATTTCGTTGCCGTGCACCGAATGGAACAGCCAGGTGATGACCGGCAACTCCTTCACCAGGCGATCGAGTTCGCCCTGCGGCACGCCGCGGGGATCGGCCAGCCGCTGCATGCCCTGCTTGACCGCATCCAGCTGCGCGATACGCGCCGGGCTGCCCACCACCAGCACGTGGAGGGGCCGGTTCTCCCACGACCGCGCGTATTCGATGAGGCGCGTCCGGTCGGGCGCGGCCTGGTTGAGCGCGCGCAGGTAGGTGGTGATGGCCTCGGGCGACGAAATCTCCTCGCCGTGATCCCAGCCGAGCACGGCCTTGAGGGTCGGAATCTTCGCGTCGTACCGCGTCCCGGGCCACAACTCCTGGGCCGCGGCGGCCGCCGGCAGAAGGACGGAGAGGGCAAGGGCGGAGACCAGCAGAGCAGCGGGGCGTCGAATCATGGCGAAGTGATCTTACACGCACGTCATCGCGCCCGGGACGGCGGCACACCGAAGGCGCGGCGGAACGCCGACGTGAAGTGGCTGTGGCTGGAGTAGCCCACGTCGAGCGCCACGGCGGTCAGGTCCGTGCATCCGTCCAGACGATTGAGCGCGGCGCGCAGGCGGATCTGGTCGCGGTACTGGTGCAGCGACAGCCCCGTACCGGCCCGGAAGACCCGGCAGAGGTGGAACGCCGACACCTCCAGCTCCGCCGCGAGATCCTGCAGCATCAACGGCTCGGCGAACCGCAGGGCCAGCAGAGCCTGCGCCTGTTCAACCAGCCGGGACGCGGGCCGCACCGCGCGAGGCGCCGGGGTCGCCGCCTCCGCGTCCAACGCCTCGTCGAGGAGTCCCATCACCGAGGACTCGACCTCGAGCGCATCGGTCGCCCTGGCGCGCACGGCTCGAAAGACCTGCCGCTGCCGCAGGTAGACGTCGGCACGTGTGGGCGCCCAGGCACGCGTGAAGAGCTTCCCCGCGTCGGCGTCCGCGGCCGACCGGCCGCTGCGAGCCGCAAGCGCCTCCCGCAGGACACGCTCGGAGACGACGAAGTAGTCGCAGTGGTCACCTTCTGGACTGACACGGTCGCGTCGGTACTGCTGGCCCACGTTGTACAGCGACATGCGGGTCTGATCGCCGACGAACCTCGCGCCCGAGTCATGTTCGATGACCGACGCGGTTCGCGGAAACACGAAGCAGTGGTTGCGAATCGCGCCGGTGTCGTGGAACCTCGGATGCGACGGCGGGCAGCGAAACTCGCCGACCCCCACCAGGGGACTCTGGAAGATCAGGCGGTCGACATCACTCACCGCTTCGTCGACGGGGCGAAAGCAGGATTCTGACAGCATGGCGCCGGATGGTCCCGCTAGCCTACCTGCGAGGACTCACCAATGAAAGTACTGCCGTTGCTCTTTGCCGCGTTGTTTGTTCTGCCCGTGCAACAGGCCGCCCCGCCACCCACCCAGCCGCCCCGGCCGGCCCCGCCCACCTGCGATGGCGCGGAACACCGGCAGTTTGACTTCTGGATTGGCGACTGGTCGGTGACGGTCAACGGCAAGCCCGTCGGCACCAATCGCATCGAACTCGCGCAGAAGGGCTGCGTGTTGATCGAACACTGGACCGGCGCGGGCGGCACCACGGGCACCAGCCTCAACTTCTACGATCGCTACTCCCGGCAGTGGCACCAGGTCTGGATCGACACCGGCGGCAACGTCCTGCGCCTGGTGGGCGGCCTGCAGGGCGACGCCATGGTGATGAGTTCCGCCACGGTCACCCTGCCCAACGGCACCTCACAAACCCACCGCATCACGTGGAGCCGCCAGCCCGACGCCGCCGTGCGCCAGCACTGGGAAACGTCGGCCGACGCCGGCAAGACGTGGACGACCGCGTTCGACGGGATGTACCGGAAGAAATGATCGGTCGCGGCCGACAGAGCCGGCCGCGCTACGCTCCCCGTAGGGCGCGCCGCTCTTTGGCGCGCCAGCGCCCTATTGCCGCAGCATCAGGCGGCGAATCTGCTTGAATGGCAGGTCGCCGAACGAGATCAGGCTGTCGTGGAACGCCTTGAGCGAAAACGCGGCGCCCTGCGCGCTCTGGATCTCGTCGCGCAGCTTCAGGATCATCAGCTCGCCGATGATCTCGCGCCCGGGCGGCGAGGGTGACTGCGAATCACGCTGCACCTCGATGAACGCGTTCCCCGGTTCCATGCCGATGCGCTGGATGTAGGCATCGACCGCCTGGTCGAACGTCATCTCGCCCTTGGCCATCTTCAGCTTGGTCAGGATGCGCTGCACGCGCCACATCCGCATCTGACGCCGCGCCATCTGCGTCTTCAGGTTCTCCATGTGCGGCAACGTGTCGAAGTAGCCCTCGTCCTCGAAGAGTTTCTCGAGGTAGAACGACCACGACTGGCTGAAGTACGCCGAGTTGAACAGCCGCCGCATCGGCCGCGTGACGTTGGCCCGCGCCGACGCAATCTGCACGGTGTGGCCGAGCCATTCGTGATACGAAATCACGTGCGTCCAGTACGGGTTGTACGACTTGAGCCGGCTGAGTTTCTCCTCGGGCGTCAGACGATCCTCGAGCGGCGTGAGGATGTAGAAGCCGGACTGCTGCCCGTCGATGGTCGGCCCTGACGTGGCGCCGCCAAACGACAGCGTCCGCCGCGCCATCGGCGGCGAGAGCCGCGCGCCGTATCGCAGGTACGACGGAATCGTCACCACGTGCTGGCCGGGCCCGCGCAGCCAGTCGCTGGCCATGTCCACGTAGCGCTGCGCCATGGGAATCACTTCCTCCCAGGGCGGCGCCTCGTTTTTCATGACTTCCCAAGCCGTGCGCAGGTCGCCACTGGGGTGAATCCGCCTGGCCAGCGCTTCCATCTCGGTCCAGAGCTTCCGGTCCTCGGCCTCAGCGACGCGAATCATCGCGTCCACGCCGTACTCGTCCAGTTGCTCCTGGACGAACTGGTAGAACTCGATCTCCTCCGGCTTCCACGTCGGCGGGCGCGTCGATCGCGGCAACAGGTCCGTCTCGAGCCAGCGCTCGTGCTCGCGCACCGCCGCGGCCGCCACCTTGGCGGCGGCCAGGAACTCGCCGCGCAACGCGGCGTTCGGGATATCGAGCGACGCCACCTCCGTCTCGAGCATCTGGCGCGCGTAATACGCCTGATACATCGCGTTCTCCGTCCACGTGCGCGCCGGCGTCGTCAGACGGGCCCGAGCCGCCTGGATCGACTGCGCCAGCCCCTGCATCTGGCTGATGGCCGCGCGCACGTTGACGTCAGGCAACGCGCCGTCACGCAGGAACAGCCCGCTGACCGACCCGAGGTTGATGACGCCCGCGGCGTTCACCTCCCACAGCTTCAGCGTGGTCTGTTCCCACTGCCGGGTGCGCGCGTGGGATCGCAGCAGGTCGTAGTCAACCTGGTCATCGAGGTCGAGCGCGGCGTAATTGATGCGGTCGAGCCCGGCCAGGATCGGCGCCCAGTCTCCGCCGCGCAGCGACTGCGCCTGCGTGATGAGCGCCGCCAGTTCAGGATTGGAGGCGGCCGGGGGTTGCTGGGCCAACGGCCAGGCAACGCCGGCCGTACACACGACGAGAAGCGCAGCGAGTGTTCGCATGCGCACAGGATACGACTATTCGAAGCGGGTGAGGACGACGTCGAGGCGGCGGACTTCGTTGCGCGCAGGACGCCACTGCACGAGGATGGGCGACTGATACTGCCCCTGCACCACCTGACCGCGGCCTTCCGACCGGGCATCGGACACGAGCAGGTCGATCGACCGGCGCATGCGCAGGAACCGCGACGCCGGCGCCTCGAGGCTGCGCGCCAGCAGGCGTTCGATGCGGCTGCTGTGCAGACCCAGCGCGTCGAGCAACTGGTTCATCGACCGCACGAGGTCGTACTGCGCGTAATCGCGGACCTTGCCGGGAATGGCGCGCGGGTCGTTCCACGCGTGCCGGACCTTTTCCTTCGCGAAGCGCAGCGGATTCTGCAGCACCTCGGCCAGGTCGTGTTTCATCAGCAGCGTTTCGTATTCGTTGACGGTCAGGCTGGCGAACTGCTCGGCCGTGGCCAGTTCCATCCGCAGCCGCCCCTTGGTGACGCCGTGCCGCGCCACCAGTTCGGACATCTGGTCGAACAGGCCCAGCCGCGATTCCTTCAGATTGACCGCGTCCACCGCATGCGTCGACACGGGGACGTCCAGCGTCACGCGCGCCACTTCCACTTCGGTGTCAAAGCCCACCACACGCGCCGTGCGCTTGCGCGGGATGTCCTTGTAGACGCCGTCGAAGTCGATGAAATAGATCGGCGCCTCGCGCTGGGTATCGCCGACGATGCAGGCGCGAATGCCGCCGCCCATGAACGCCAGATGCGAGTCGGCGTTGGTCGGCTCAACGGCCTTCTGTTCCGGCGCCAGTTCACTGCGCAGTTCGAGCTGGTCGTGCCGGTAGCCGGCCCCCTCGGGGAACACGGTGCGGAAGACGTCGAGATAGGGGCCCACCGAGCCGAACCGGGCAATCAGGCGCGCCGCGAGGCTCTGCGGCAGGAACCCGGCCGTCGAATGTTCGGAGGCGCAGAACCAGTGGCGGAACCCCTGCACGCGGTCGCCATGCAGCTCGACCGTTCTGGCACGGACGTCAACGACGTCGAGCCGGGCTCGGGGGGTGATGGGCAGCGCGAGTTCTACGGGTGACAACGGCGTAACGACCCTACGAATCAAGAGACTAGCATGAGAGCGCGGTCAAAGTGCGGAGTGCCCAGTGCGGAGTGCCCAGTCCGGGAGTGCGCCTCACAGCAGCCCCTTGACCCAGCCGCCGTCGACGGCGATTGACTGCCCGGTAATGAAGGAGGCCCGATCGGAGGCCAGAAAGGCCGCCAGGGCGGCAAATTCGCGGGGTTCGCCGATACGCCGCATGGGGATTTCGGCCTCCCACTTGCCGTAGATGGTCTCGAGCGGCGCACCGCTGCTGGCCGACAGGTGGTTGGCCAGCTCCACCACGCGTTCGGTGCGGGTGTAGCCGGGCAGCAGCATGTTCACCGTCACGCCGTCGGCCGCCACCTCGTTGGCCAGCGTCCGGGCAAACCCCGTGACGCCGGCCCGCAGGCTGTTGGACAACATGAGGTTGTCGACCGGTTGTTTGGCGGCAATCGACGTCACGGCGAGGATGCGGCCCCACTTCCGCTGGCGCATCCCGGGCAACACCGCGCGGGTCAGCGTGACGGCGCTCGTCAGCAGAATCTTCACCGCATCGTCCCAGTCAGCCGCCGAGAGCGTGTCGAACTTCCCCGCCTTGGGCCCGCCGGAGTTGGTGACGAGGATGTCGACCGGGCCCAGCGTGCGCTCGGTCTCAGCGACGACGCGGGTGAGGTCGTCGACGCGGGTGACGTCGGCCTCGAACCCCTCGGCGCGGGCACCGGCCGCGCGGAGGTCGGCCACGGTGGCGTCGATCGCCCCGCGGCCGCGCGCGAAGATGGCGACGCTGGCGCCCTCGGCCGCCAGCTCGAGCGCGACGGCGCGGCCCAGCCCCTTGCTGCCGGCCGCGACCAGCGCGACCTTTCCCTTCAGTCCGAGATCCATGGTCCCTCCAGCTTCGCGGCCGACAGATCCGGCCGCGCTACGCAACTACTTGCGCAGGTAATCGTCCGTCTTGGCGAGCCAATCGGCACGCGGCGGGCTGAAGATGTCGACGTCGAGGGTGTCCTCCAGCGCCTCGGCCTTGTGCCACACCCAGGACGGAATGTGCAGCACCTCGCCGGGCCCCACGACCAGGACCTTCGATTCGTCCTCACCGATCCAGAACTTCAGGGCGCCTACGAGCACGTATGTCAGTTGTTCGTTCTCGTGCTGATGCCTGGGCACCACGCAGCCCCGCTTCAGATACACGTGCGCCAGCATCATGCGGTCGCCGGTGATCAACCGGCGGTCCAGCAGATCGGTCACTTTCTCCTTGGGCATGTCATCCCAGCGATAAAACGTTACGTCTGCCACGGCGTTCCTCCACGCGACAGCCTACCACCCTGATCGGCCTACAATGGCAGAGGAATTGCAGAGGAGCGTGTCATGACTCGACGACTGAATCTATGGGTAGCAGGGCTGGCCGTGGCCGCCGGTGCGGCGACGGTGCTGGTGCAGGCGCAGGCTGCGGTCACGTTGGAGCTGCGCAATGGCGACCGTGTGCCTGTGATGCTGGTCGACCTGAAGGCGGCCGGTTTTGAGGTCACCGTTCGCGGGGAGACGCGCATGATCCCGAAGGACCAGGTGGCCCTGGTCGACTTTGGCGGCGACGTGCGGGTGCCGCCGCGCGTCATCAACGAGATGACCGCCCTCGATCACCTGGTGGTGTTCAGGAATGGCGACACGCTGCTGACCGAATGGGTGGACGTCGGCGGCACGTCGCCGCTGCGGCTCACGTTCCGCACGGCGGGCGGCGAACGCGACATTCCCTCGAGCGACGTGGCGCGAATCTACCTGACCAAGCCGCGCGTGTCGGCGCAGCCCACGACCGACGATGACGTGCGCGGCGGCATGCAGGAAGACGGATCGATCGCGGTGCTGGCCTCGGAGCCGTTTACCGACACGGGCATGACCGTGCGCACCGGCGAGATGCTGCGCTTCGAGGTCTCGCGCCGCATCCGCGTCGGCACGGGCCCGGATGACTCGGTGACGGCCGACGGCATCGCCACCGGCGCGGGTCGCGCCGTGCCGCGCCTGCTGCCCGTGCGCAGCCTGCCGCTCGGGGGCCTGATTGGCCGTGTGGGCGCCGGACAGCCGTTCTCGATCGGCACCGCCCCGCAACCGATCCGCATGCCGGCCAACGGCCGCCTGTGGCTGGGAATCAACGACGTCGCCTTCGACGACAACTCGGGGTGGTTCCGGGTGGTCGTCAGACGGTAGGTCCGGGGTCCGACGGGTCCGAGGTCCGACAAGGTCCGCCGCGTGTTCAAGAATCGCGTCGTCGTCGTGGCGGTGGTGCTGTTGTCGGTGTCGGCCTTGGCACTGGCGCAGCGCGGCCGCCGCGGCGACATGGACTTCGGCCGCGCGCTGGCGCCCACGACCCCGCGTGAGAACCTGCCGTACGACGGCAAGTTCGCGTTCGTGCGCCTGACGTACGAGACGTTGCCGGGCGGCTACTGGTATCGCGGCCAGCCGGCCTGGTCACACGGGTATCCGACGTCGGAAGAACACCTCATGGAGATCGTCCGCGCGCTGACGGCGGTGCCCGCGCATCATCGGACGAACACGTTGTCGCTCGAGGATCCGGAGATCTTCAAGTACCCCGTGCTGTACATCATCGAGGTCAGCTGGTGGCAGATCACCGAGCGTGAGGCCCGGAACCTGCGCGCGTTCCTCGACAAGGGCGGGTTCGTGATCGTCGACGATTTCAAGACGGCCGAGTGGCGCGGCGGGCGGGGCTGGGATCAGTTCGCCGACAACATGCGGCTGGTCATGCCCGAGGCGAAGTTCCTCGACCTGGACATCTCCCATCCACTCTTCTCGCAGTTCTTCACGATCAAGTCACTCGACATCTTTCCGCAGGCCTACAACGCCGGGCAGCCCATCTTCCGCGGCCTGTTCGAGGACAACGACCCCACGAAGCGCATGCAGATGTTCGTCAACTACAACACGGACATCTCGCAGTTCTGGGAATGGTCGAGCCGCGGCCTGCGGCCCATCGACCAGACGAACGAGGCGTACAAACTCGGGGTCAACGCGATCATCTACGGGCTGACGCACTGAGCTCGGAGGTCATTTCCACGGTCACTCCCGGAAATGACCTCCGAGCTCATTTCGCTCTTGTCACTCTGATCGCATCGCCGCCATGGGATGGATCGAGGCCGCGCGGCGGGCGGGGGCGAGGCTGGCGGTGAGCGCCATCAACACCGCGAACGCGGCGCCGGCCACGTAGGCCAGCGGCTCGAAGTCGCTGAGTGCAATGCCGAAGTCCGGGCCGTTGAGTTTCACGAACGCCACCGCCAGCAACACGCCGACGATGACGCCGGGCAGGACGAGTTTGACGACATCAAAGAGAATCATCCGCAGCACGCGGGGCCGGGTGGCGCCCAGGGCGACGCGCACGGCAATCTCGCGGATGCGCGTGGCGACCATCAGCCCCACGACACCGTAGATCCCCAGCGCCGCCAACAGCAGCAACACACCGCCCACGACCCCCGACACGGCTGACTGCGTCAGGAAGTCGTCGACGCTGAACCGCCGGAGGCCCGTGCCGGTGACCGTGCGCGTCGACTCGTACTCGGGATCGAGGTCCCGCACGACCTGCTCGAGCGCAGCCGTCACCCCTGCCGGCGCCGCCCCTGACGCGCCGCGGGCGATGAGCATGAGGCCGGCGCCGCCGCCCCGGTCATCGTTGACCTTGACCGAATCCCGCACGACATCCGGGTACTGCGAGAGCGGCAACAGCACCTGCGCGCGATCGGTGCTCATCTGCGACGTCGGGAAATCGCTGGTGACGCCGATGACGGTGAGCGTTCGCCTCGACGGCTCCGCATCGCCGAACGTGACGCGCTGACCGACCGGATCCTGCTCCGGGAAGAGGCGCTCGGCGAGCGGCTTCGACAACAGCGCGACCGGCTCGGCGCCGGCCTGATCCTCCGGACCGAACGCGCGCCCGCGTATCAGCGTGATGCCCAGCGTCTGCAGGTAGTCATCGGCCACGCGGGTGACGTGTGAGATCACGACTCGTGGCGCGGTCTGGTCGGCAGGCTGCGTGGCGACACGCGTGAGCCGGTACCGGAAATCGAGCGGCAGACCGTCGGCCAGCGTGACTGACTCGACGCCGGCCGAGGTCGCCAGCGTCAGGCGGGCCCCCTCGATTCGCGCGGCTGCGACGTCCGGCGTCACGCCCTCGAGTGACAGCGGCGCGGCGTACACCTGCTCGGCGTCGAACCCGAGATGGTCGGTGGCGGTCGCGCGGACGCGATCGAGCGTCATGCCGCTCAGGATGAGCAGCGGCGTGGCGATGGCCACCTGCATGGCCGTGGCAACACGCTGGACCCGACCCACCCGCGCCCGCCCCCCGCCGGCATCGTCCTTGAGCACGGTGATGATGACCGGCCGGCTGAACCGCGCGGCCGGCAGCCAGCCGAACACGAGGCTGGTGGGAAGGCACAGGGCCACACAAATCGCGATCATCGACACGTCCACCTGCAGCGCGTGTGTCAGCGCGGGCGGCAGAGGCTCGTTGGTCCACCACCCGACCAGCGGCACCACGTTGAACAGGACCACCGACGCCAGCGCGGCTCCGGCGGCGGCCAGCACCACGGCCTCGGCCAGCAACTGCTGAATCAGCCGCTTCCGGGTGGCGCCGATGGCCTGGCGAATGGACAATTCACGCTCGCGCATCGCGCCGCGCACCTGCACCATGCCCGCGATGTTCAGACACACCACCAGCAGCGGTAACGCGGCGAGGGCCTGCACGATGGTGAGCACAATCGGCAGATTCACCCCGTCCAGCACGCCGAGGGGGTGATACGCCTGCACGACACCGGCCTTCTGGTCGTTGGTGGCGGCATGCTCCTTTGCCAGCTGCGCCGTGAGGGCGGCCACCGCCGCGCTGGCCTGCTCCACCGTCACGGCCGGCTGCAGCCGGCCGTGCACTCGCACCCATTCACGCGCGCGGTCGAACCGGATGGTCGTGTCGGCCAGCACCGACGGGTGCCGTTCAAGCGGCAGCCACACTTCGACGTTCTGAAACCCGAGGTGTCCGTGGAATCCCTCGCGGGTGACGCCGACAATCGTGTGCGGCACGTCGTTGATCGGGATGACCATGCCGACCACGTTGGGCGCGGCGGCCAGCCGGTGCTGCCAGAACGCGTGGCTGACAATGGCGAGCGGATCGGCGGTCTGGAAGAAACCCGAGCCTTGCGCGAGTCGCTCGCCAAGGACGTCGAGGTAGTTCGCCGACGCAAACATGGCCCCGACCTCTCGTGTGCCGCCCAGCGAGGGGTCGAGCGCCACCTCCGCCGGCGCCGAGGCCCAGCCCAGCAGCTGCGCGCCGATGCCGGCGTCCCGCAGCGCGACGTAGTCCGGATACGACCAGGCGTAGGTCTCCTGCCGCCCTGCCTGCCGGGTCGTGACGACCTCGACCAACCCCTCGGTGTTGAGGCCGGCCGGCGGCGTGGTGAACATCCGCGACCCGTACGGGACTGCGATGACCGGCACCATGCCGATGCCGAGTGACAACACGCAGACGGCGGTGAACGCCCGCGCCTTGGCGAGGGAACGGGCCGCCAGTTTCAGGTCGCGCCAGATACCGTAGAACAGTGTCATAGCCAGAGATTACGCAGGACGAGTCCGCCGGTTATCACCATTCGATGAGCGTTCCTTGATATTTGCGCAAAACACCCCGCACAATACGTGTTTCCCCCACATACCGTGACGACCTTTCACCAGATCCTCGCCAACACCCTCGTCGCGTCGGTGACCAACTCCACGCTGTGGTTTGCCATCACGTTCTGGGTGTATCTGGAGACCCGGTCGGTCTTCGCCACCGGCACCATCGGCGGCATTTACGTGGTGTCGATCGCGGCCACGGGCGTCTGGTTCGGCAGCCTGGTCGACCACCACTACAAGCGGACGGTCATGTTGTGGTCCAGCGCCGTCTCGTTCCTGTTCTACGCGGCGGCGCTCGCGCTGCACGAGTCGGTCGACGCCGGGACGATGCGGACCATCGCCAGCCCGTATCTGTGGATCTTCATCGTCCTCATCATGGCCGGCGTGCTGGCGGGCGCGTTGCGCGGCATCGCACTGCCCACGCTGGTGACGGTGCTGGTGCCCGAGGACCGGCGCGACCGGGCCAACGGGCTGGTGGGCATGACCACCGGCGTCGCGTTTCTGACGACCTCGGTCATCAGTGGTTTCCTGGTGGCCTGGGGCGGCATGCGGTACACGCTGTTGTTCGGCCTGGCGCTGACGCTGCTGAGCTTTGCGCACCTGCTGGCGCTCCGGGTCGAGGGTGACGTCATCGCATCCGACGCGAATCCCCACGAGAAGAAGACGGTGGACCTGAGGGGCACGCTGACCGTCATTCGCGGCATCAGCGGCCTGATGGCGCTCATCCTGTTTGCCACCTTCAACAACTTCCTGGGCGGCGTCTTCATGGCGCTGATGGATGCCTACGGCCTGTCGCTGGTCTCGGTGCAGACGTGGGGCCTGCTCTGGGGACTGATCAGCACGGCGTTCATCATCAGCGGCATCGCCATTTCCAAGACCGGCGTGGGGCCGAAGCCCGTTCGCACGCTGCTGCTCGTGAACCTAGTGGCCTGGATCGTTTGCATGTTCTTCACGATCCAATCCTCCATCGTCCTGTTGTGCATCGGCATGTTCATCTGGATGCTGATTGGCCCGTACGCCGAGGCGGCCGAACAGACCACCCTGCAGAAGGTGGTGCCGCTCGACCGCCAGGGCCGGGTCTTCGGGTTCGCGCAGAGCGTGGAGCAGGCCGCATCCCCGCTCACGGCGTTTCTGATGGGCCCGCTCACCGAGTTCGTGGTGATCCCCTTCATGACGACCGGCGCCGGAGCGGCCGCCATCGGCGGTTGGTTCGGCACCGGCCCGGCGCGCGGCATCGCGCTCGTCTTCACGCTGACCGGCGTCGTGGGCCTGGTCGTGACGTTGTTCGCCTTCCGATCCCGGGCCTACCGGGAGCTGTCGGCGTACTACGAACGCTGAATCGTTTTTTTCACAACGAGGACTGGAGGCGGGATCCCCTCCCGGCACTCCATGTCTCCATGTGAGTTATGGCGACCGTTCCAGTTCTACTCCATGCGCAGAGCGGCCAGGGGGTCGACGCGCGAGGCGCGGCGGGCGGGCACGTAACTGGCGACGAGCGTGACGAGGAACATCAGCCCGGCCGTGGCGGCAAACGAGAGCAGGTCCAGGCGCTGCACGTCGAAGAGCAGCGACTGGATGTAGGCGGTGAGGCCCGCAGCCGCGAGCGCGCCGAGGGCGATGCCCGCCAGCCCGACGCGCGCGCCGTGCCACAGGAACATGCGCTGCACGGCGCCGGCTTCCGCGCCCAGGGCCATGCGCACGCCGATCTCCTTGGCGCGTTGCGCCGCCAGGTACGACAACACGCCGTAGAGGCCCACGGCGCCCAGCACGAGTGTGATGCCGGCCGCCAGGCCCACCATCAGCATCGTGAACGACAGGCTGGCCATGGCGTTGCCGGCCAGTTGCTCCATGGTGAAGATGCGGTACATCGGCGACTCGGGAATCATGTCCTTCACCACCGCGCGCACATCGGCGACCAGTTCGTCGGCGCGCGTGGACCGCAGCACGTAGGCGGGGGATGTCGCCGCGCCCGGCAGGTACACCATCGGCTCCGGCGCCTTGCGACGAAGGTCGTCGATCAACACGTCCTCCACCACGCCGATGACGGTGAACCAGGTGGGTCCCGTCGCGGTGGCGGGCCGTAGCTGCCGGCCGATGGGATCTTCGTTGGGGAACAACGTGGCGGCCGCGGCCTGGCTGACGATCACGTTCTGAATGCCCTGCTCCTCCTCGACGCGATCGAACAGCCGGCCCTTCCGCAGTTCGATACCCATGGCCTTGAAGTACTCGCCGCCGGCGGCTGCAAACCGCACCAGGGGTGCCTCGGCGCCGCTGGCGAGAATGGCCGGGGTGGTGAGGTTCTGCGAGCCGGCGCCCTCGTCGAGCGGCAGCGTCGTGATGAAGCCGACCGACTCCACGCCGGGGATGGCCTTGAGGCGGTCCATGAAGACGTACTGGAAACGCGAGAGTGACAGCCGGTCGTTCAGCTCGGGCCGGTTCGGCGCGATCTGGAACGTGAAGATGTCCTTCGTGTCGTAACCGGTGTTGACCGCATTCAGTTGCAGGAAACTGCGCGCGAGCAGGCCGGCGCCGACCAGCAGCACCAGCGCGGACGCGGTCTGCAGAATCACGAGCACATCGCGGCTGACGCTGCGGCGGCCCACCACGCCGCGGCCGGACTGCTGCACGACGCCCAGTTGTGAGGCGGCCACGCGGACGGCAGGCCACACGCCGAACGCCAGTGCGGCCAGTCCGGAAATGCCAGCGGCAAACAGGAGCGACAACGGATCGAGACCGGCGGTGGCCAGGCCGGGAATCGGCGCGCCGCCGAAGCCTCCGGCCACGCCCTCGGGGGCCGCGCGAACCAGCATCGGCGCCCCGATCCACGCCAGCACCGCACCCACGGCGCCGCCGGCCCCGGCCAGCCACAACGCCTCGGCCATCTGGATGCGGATCAGGTCCGCCCGGCTGGCGCCCAGCGCGCGCCGCACCGCGAGATCGCCGCGCCGGTTCTCGGCGCGCACGGTGAACAGGTTCGCGACGTTCGCACACGCCACGAGAAACACGATGGCGACCGTGCCGAACAGGATCCACAGCGCCGTGCCCATGCGGCCGACCATCTGCTCGCGCAGGGGTTTCACGATGGGCTGGTGGCGCTCCATGATGCGCACGTACGGCGCCGGTCCACCCAGGCGCTCCTGGACGCGCTTGGCGAGGGGCTGCAGTTGCGCGCGCAGTTGTTCGGCGTCCACGCCCGGCGCGAGGCGCGCGACGGCTCGCGGGCCGAACCCACCCGGGGTGACCTGGGCCGGACGAATCGGCAGCGGCACCCAGAACGCCACGCGTTCGTCCGGGAACCGGAAGTCGGGTTTCATGACGCCGATCACCTCACGCGTCTGGCCGGCAAAGCTGTAGCTCTTGCCAATCACGCCGAGATCGCTGTTGAACCACTGCTCCCACATCCAATGGCTGATCACCACGACCTGCGCGGTATCGGTGTCGTTGGGCAGCCGGCCATGCAGCGGCTGGACCCCAAGGGTCGTGAACAGCGAGGGTGTGGCCTGACTCACGAACAGCTGGTCCACCAGCCCCTCGGCTCGCGTGGTGGACGACCCGGTGCCGTAGATCGCGATCTCTTCAATGCCAGGGGCGCTGTCGCGGTACTCGAAGTACAACTCGTCGGCCACGCCGAATTCCTCGGGCTGGTCGGTTCCGGGCGCCGTGCCGCCAATGTGCACCAGCCGGTCCGCCGCCGCATACGGCAGTGGCTCCAACAGGACGACCTTGACCAGGCTGAAGATTGCGGTCGTCGCGCCGATGGCCAGCGCCAGGGTTGCCGTGACGATGAAGGTGAAGCCGGGCGCTCTGAACAGGCCCCGCGCCGCATGCTTGAAGTCTCGCTGCCACTGTTCCATGGTCGCCACAGACGGCCGGGGATGGACGTCCGTTCGGCGATTCTTGTCAGCATGTGGTGAGGGAACCGTGAGCAGGCCGTCAGGGCTTGACTTATCCGCCCGGGTTCGCAGAGTCTTCGTCTTGTTCCGACGACTTCTGGAGTCCGCGGCTTGTGCGGACCACACATGAGCCCACGATGACTGCACGCGTGTCGGCCGGCGGGCGAGCCATCGTGCTCGGATGGATCTCCTGTGGCGTCCTCGACATCGTCGCGGCGTTTGCGCTGTCGTGGTTTCAAGCGGGCCGCGGCCCGTTGACCGTCCTTCGGGGCGTGGCCTCGGCGCTCGTTGGTCGCGCGGCCATCGACGGCGGCGCATTCATGGCCGCCGTCGGGCTGGTCATGCACTTCGGCGTGGCGCTGGGCTGGACGCTCGTCTTCGTGTGGATGGCTGGCCGCAGCGCCGCGGTGCGCCGCGCGCCGGTCGCGCTCGTGGGTCCGCTGTATGGCGCGTTCGTGTTCTGCGCGATGAACTTCGCCGTGCTGCCGGCCACGACGTGGGTGCGCAGTCTGTATCTCGACACGGCCGTCCGCTGGCCGGGCGGCCTGGGCTGGCCGCTGCTGGCTGTGCACCTGGTCTGTGTGGGAACGCCGATCATGTGGGCGATCAAGCGAGGGTTCTCGGCCGTACTGACTGTGGAGCCCTCTCCTGCAACGCGCCGCGCATGTGGGCGTAGCAATAAACTCTGCTCCGCTTCACCTACAAGGGTCAGCCCCACCGAAGAAGTCGATCTGCCAACCAAGCGGCGTTCGCGTTAGACGATACACCTGGCACAGCTTGACCAGCGCTCCCGGCGCCTGCCATTCCGAATGGAGTCTTACTCGAGCCGAAACTGAGTCAACTTCTATTGCGACGGCGTCGGCTGACTCAAACCTGTCCAGATCCCTGTAGTTACTAATCAGACACCCCACCGCTTCGTCGTCTCGACAGAAGAGCGCAGCATTGCGCGCGCCCTCTTCGCTCATGAACGTTGCGATACTGGGCGCCCCCCGTGCGAAGGCATAAAACGCACTAAGAACGGACGCACTCGGATCAGTTCTCGACGGAGACGCCAGTGTGGATCTTGCAATGAACGACAGTTCATGCAGCGCCTCGATCAACGGCGACAACCGGCCATTCGCAGCCCTGTTTCGTTCCTCGGCCAAGTCGACAACCGTGCGCCCGGCGTGGTCTGGCGCCGTCACATCGACCCCATTTCTGGTCAAGAATCGCGCCAACCGCACTGCTTCGGCCACGGGGTAGTGGTCTGCTCCCAAGCCCCGTGCGATGAACTCATGGATCGCTGGGCTCGTGCCGTTCTCTGGACGGTCGAGGCAACTGAGGTCGAGGCCGTTGTCGATTAGGAACTGGAGGGCTGCCTCACGCGACGACTCCAGCGCGTTCCACGCGGCCATGTGCGCGACGCACCCCCTGCTGAAATCCATCCCCAGGACGCGCAGGGCTCGTAGCAGCGGGACGCTGGAACTCAAGACCGCCGCCTCCAACGGCGTGTCCCCGCCATATACCGTGAGAGATCCGTTGATCTCGCCACCAAGACGCATGTCTGACCGAATGAGGCCTAGCTTCTGCTCGAGCGACATCTCACTATTCGAGATAGTCTGAGCCATTCTGTGGTTTAGGCCGGCCTGGCTGATCCACTGCTCCCCTGCAAGCGTCCAAGCGATGCCTCCCTCAGGCAACTGAATTTCGACCAGCCAAGCCGACGGGGAGACGTTCCCGTCGACATCGATCAAACCGCATATGACCGGAAAGCTGCCGCCTATCCAAGCGCGCGAGCAACCCTCCCCTAGGGCGCCGTAGATCGAGACAACTTCGCCGTCCCTGAGCGGCCGGCCCTTGTCGTTGCTGCCGTAGGCAGCAGGCATCACGGACAGGTCAACCCGTGCCTCGTCTCTTGCGGCAATCTGTATACCAGTTCGAGTTGTTACCCACTGGCCCCTCCGCACTATTCGATCTGGAGTGACCGATTGCAGCTCAGCCAAGGTCGACGGCCGTCTCGAGAAGGTACTGATGTCAGCCAATGCTAACCATTTCTCGTTGTATCGACAACCTTCGTACGGACATGCGCCAACGTCCACGTATTCGGCTGGTGGGTACTTGAAAAAGGGAAGACGACCCGTTATCAAGAACTGCGCAACGTACAGAACTACTCCTCCAAGGGCGACCAGTACGCCGAATGTCCAAGCGGCATGGCGACGAGTCCACCTCCTATACACCAACACGTTCTTCATTGCGCGTTAAGGAGCTGGTGGCAACTGACTCCTGTCGCCCGCGGCGGTCAGTTTTGCAAACGCCGTCACCATCTTAAAGACCTCCGCCATGTCGCCGCCGATCAGGCTCACGTCCGCGTTGTTTCTTCGCCACATATTGGCCAAGGTGTCAATCTGATAAACCACGACCGCCTCAGGAATGTTCAGTTCTCTTGCAATTGTCTTATAGCCCTCCGCCTTCGCAAACTGGAAGGCCTTGTGAACATCGGCCTGTGCGACCCCTTCAAAGTAGATCTTCTGCGCGTTATTTCTGTTGATCTCCTTGTTGATGATTGAAATCGGCACATTTGTCAGCGCGGTGTTGATGGCGCCGCCGAGGTCGATGCTCTGGAGCGTAACGCTTACGACTTGAATGCCCCATGATCTCGTATGTACTTCGACAGCCTTGGTCAACGCGCTGTTGATATCAGGCAATCGCATTAGGTTTCGACCAACAGGCTCTTTCGCGCACTCCACTTGCGTTGTTGTGACGACGACGTCACGGACTTGTCTTCTGAGTTGAGAAGAATCCCCGATGGTCGTGAGAAACTGTGCGAAGTCCACGACCTTGTAGCGGCAGACGATGCTGACTGTGGTTGTTAGTTGATTGTCGAGCGGTTCAGACTCCCCCAGGGAACCTTTGCCATGCGTCACAAAGATGGGAGCGCGATCTCCGTTAGGCTCGTCCTGTGGGTACTGCTCCTCGATTGTCAGCGCACTATGGCGCATAAGACTCCAAGGAAAGATCACCCAGGCGAAGCCTGGCCCAATCTGGCGAACCGGCTTCCCGAACAGAAGGATAAGACCGATCTCTTGGGGACCCACCTGTTGGATTCCAAAGAGAAAGACCCCGCCTGACATGACCGCGAATGCTACGCCGGCCAGCACCACTCGGATATCAGCGATAGCTATTCCAACGATCACCGCGATGACTCCAAGGAAGGCAGCGGATATGACGATTGCCCGAATCGTATTGAGGGACCAGCTTCGTTGGTTACTCATGGACAAGGTCCGACCTCTCAATTTGACTTTCCGGCGAGGGCTCCCGAGCGCCGCGGCGTCCGAGTAGCTGGGACGGGGGGAAGTCTAGCGCAGCACCGAGATGGCTTCAAGGCACGGCCTGTTGGACAAGCCGTGCACAATTGGCGAGATCAACTGACGTCCTCCCTGCAAACGATGCCAGACAACTTGTTCGAACAATGGCCGGCGCATGTTGCGCTCGACCGGCACGGCCTAGTGACGTGGCGCTGGCGCCAACGCCAGCCTCTACACCCCCTCCGGCCTGGGCCTACCGAGGCCTCGAGCCCCTGGACCATCCAAGCCGTGGCTCGGCGGCCATCATCATCACATGCGGCCGGATCTGCCATCAAAACGAAGGAATCAAGGTGTCCCAGGCTTTGCCGGACAAAAGGTGGGCGTCAGACAGATCGACGACCACATCTGGCTCGTGACCTTCATACACTACGACTTGGGGTATTTCGATGACGAGACATGCCGCCTCGAACCCATCGATAATCCGTTCGGTCCGAGACTGTTACCCATGTTCTCGGAATAGGGTGTGACCCATGTCTCCGGAATGGACCAGGCGACGTCGGCTCCTCGGACTGGACTCGAACCAGCAACCCTCAGGTTAACAGGGTGAAGAACGAGAAGTTGCCGCAACTAGTACGGTGCGGCCGCTGCTAATCGCTGCTTCGAATTGTCGTTCGATGTGAACACGGATAAGCAAGGAATGGGCAGGTCACTCAACTGCCAGAACAGTCCTTTTGTGAATCAGTCGGGAGTTCTCGGTTCGTCGCCCCAGATCGCGGATCCAACTCTACTGGCCCTCGCGGTTCCCGCTCGGCCTGCCACTGCACACGGTGAACCGATCAATGCACTGTGCGTCGACCGGTACACAAGACGATCCTTGACGATCGTCCCGATGCACCGCCCGTCTGTGCCAAGGACCCTTTCGCCGCGAATTCGACCCACAGGTCGACCCGACTTGCTGTAAACGGTGTCGCCGGATACCTGAAAATGTCGGCTGTTCTCTGTGTGGAGGTCCATGAGTCTCCGTTTCTCTACTGTGACGATTCCCGGCCCGTCGTCAAAAGCCTGTCCTTCAGGAGTTTTAGATCATCCCTGTATTTGTGACGACCACCGATCGCCAAGCCCTCCCTCACTTCGTTGCGAGCCAGAGCAGAATCACCGACGCGCACGTAGTGCCGCGCGAGTTCAAGATGCATTTTTTGCTGAACACTCTTCGACAGGTTTCGACGCCCCGTCTCCTTGGCGAGTTCGGCCGCCCGCGAGTACTGTTCTCTTGCACCCTGAATGTCTCCTTCCCACAACAGCAAGAGCCCCCAGGTAGCGGTGAGATGCACAGACTCCGCGACATCTTCATCCTTTACGCTTTCCAGCACAGCCCGCGCCTTCGATGGAATTCCTTCCATCAGATAGACATAGGCCAAGTTGTTGGCAATCGCGGTGTCCTCTGGAAACCTACGGGATCCCTCTTCAAGAACCGAAATCGCTTCGGCAGAGCTCCTAAAGTGTTCTGAGAGCAAACACCCTCGCACCGCGTAGGCTCGCGCACCTACCTCCTTTGATTCGGTGAGGCTTGAAAGAACCTCTAGTCCCCTACGATCCCCGCTTTCACAATCTCGGACAGCCATCCGGAGCCTTGCTTCTTCGTCCTCCGGAAACGAAGCCAACCATCGATCGAGGAGACGCTTTGCCTCCACGGTGTTCTGCAGTTCAGCGTACACGCCGAAGAGGTTTCGAAACGGAACTGGATGGGGCGACGTTTCGAGCGCCCTCTTGTACCACTTGACTGCCTCGTCGAACGATCCGAATGACGCCCACGCTGCACCTATGTTGTTCATCAACCGAGCTCGCTCCTCGGTCCCCTCGGGCGACTGATCGCCTTCGAGGCTCTCGAGGGCACGCAGCAGATGCCGCACAGCTTCACGCCGTTGCTCCTGTTTCTTGTAGGCTTGTGCCAGCAATTCCCGACCGAGACGGTCCCCAGGATTTCGAGAGATGAAATCGCCCAAAACCTGAACTGCTTCTTCGTTGTCGCCGCTGCGCATCAAGACCCGGCCCAGCGCATGAACCGTTTCGGAGGAATTCCGATCCAGCGTGAGAGACGTCCTCAACGCTCTGATCGCCTTCGCAGAATCACCCTGGGACGCATACGCCACTCCCAATCCTCGTTGAAGAGCAGGGGAGCGATCGTCTAGCCGCGTTGCCTCTCGCAGATGGGCAATGGCCTCTCGGTCGCGCTTGATCCCGAGGAGAACCATACCAAGCAGAAAATGTGGGAGAGCCGACTTCTCATCAAGCGCCACCGCTACAGTCAACTCGTGGATGGCCTCCTCTACCCGCCCGAGACGCGCCGCGATGCACCCCTTCAGCAATGGCCCGACGGCATCCCTTGAAAAGTTCGCAGTGAGCACCGCCGCCAACTGACCGGCTTCTGCAAACTCCATGCGCAGAAACCGGGCACGAGCAAGGTGAGCGAGCGCCGCGTAGTGCAGTTTGCTGAACTTGAGAGCCGTCTGGAAGGCCTCAATCGCTTCATCGATATGACCACTGGCCATGAACGCAGCACCAAGGTTCGTATACGCCCTGGCACTCTCCGGATGGCGCTGTGTTTCAGATCGCGAGCGCGCAATAAACTCCTCGCCAAGATCCTCCGCTGCGCGGCTCAATGGACGATCCGTTTCGTTAACCCACTGCAGGTCAAGATGGTCATCTGCTCTAACAAACGTCACTGACCCTGCATTAACGAAAGGATTCACAGCCGGCGAGTTGACGAAAAATACAGGTCCAACGAGCGGCCGCTCTTCCGTCGTAGGAGTTGCAAGAACTGTTTCGATCACGACATCACCCCAGAGGTGCTGGCTACGAGAGAAGAGCGTCGGCTTCTCTTCTGATCCAGCCAGCGCCGATAGGCCTGATCATTTCTGATGATGATCAGGCAAACATTGATTCTGTTAAAGATCCGGTCGAAATCACATAACCGGGTTCGATAGTCGATTGCGGCCAAACTTCGACACAACTCGTCAAGGCGATCACGAATGGCTGGGGGCACAACGGGCCCAAACGCAGCCACACTGGGGATTGGACGAGAATTCGCGATGCTCCCGACGATCTGGTCGTACGTCGCCTTCCTCATACCCGGTTTCACTGACAGCATCGCCTGTGCGATATCCGCCCAGAATTGAGGGTTGAAAAGCCGCAGGCCAAGATTCGTTCCGGCGAACATTTCGAAAAGAATGGCCCCAAGCGAGAAGAAATCGGACGCGAAAGCAATTTCGGGATTCTCATCATGCAAGCAACCCAGCATTTCTGGCGCACAGTACCGGCGGTCACCTGGTGGCCCTGGGTACGCCGCGAGCAACGGACCCGTAGTCCCATCCAATACCCGTGCGGTGCCAAAGTCTGACAATTTGATCGTTCGATCGGGCATGACGAGCATATTTCCTGGCTTCAGATCTCTGTGGGCGATCCTCCGAGTGTGGATTCTTTGGACAGCACGAACCAGTTCACGAAAGGCAACGAGAGATAGCTCAGGTGGCCATCCGCCATCCGCTATCACAGATTCGAAATCCGTCTTGGCCAACTCAAGTGAGTAATAATCAAAAGGCCACGAGAGTTTCATTCCTCCCTGCGTCGATACCGTCTCGATGAATTGTGACTTGCCGGAGACCAGTTGCACGATGTCAGGCTCGCCTTGGAGGAGACCGAGTATCTGTGCCTCGCGATCGAAGCACTCAACGCGATACGTTGGAAGATTCGGCAGGCAAACCTTTACGGCAACCCGGCGACCGCTGTGGGCATCGTCTGCCGACACGAGAGCAGAGAAAGTGCCGCCACCCGACCCAACTCGCTGGAGCTTGGTGAAGCGTCCGGCAATGTCCGTTCGCTGCTCTAGCAGCGTCAGAAGGTCCTGCTGCGAGACCACTAGGCACTTCCGAAGCGCTTACGCAGGAAGTCAACCGCATCGTCAGGATGATCTTGGAGAATCCTGAGCACTTCCGGCGGCACCTTGCCAGCCGAAAGCAGCAGCCTATCCCGGTCGTAGTTGAAATATGCTGCTACCCGTCCGACGAGTTCTTCGGAGGGGTTCACTTCCCCACTTTCGAGCTTACTGACGTAGCTGTAACTGACCCCGAGTTCAGGAGCGAGCCGCTTGATCCCAACACCTGCATCGTTGCGTAGCTGCCGAAGGATCTGAGCGAAGTTCACCCTTCGAGATTATCGAGGGTTGACACGCTTGTCAACCCTGTAATTGTGCCCGTTTTTCGGCATTTCCGGGCGGCTGGTGGATGGAGCAAGCCGTTCAGCGACCGCTTCAATCACATTCACGGTGACCGCGTTGCCGCACTGCCTATAAATCTGGGCGTCGGAAAAGCCCTAGGTCCAAGTGTCTGGAAAGCCATGAAGACGCTCGCATTCCACTGGCGTAAGACGTTGGACCACCGGCGTCTCCAAAAGGAGGTTGTTGTTGGCGCAGTTGCTCACAATCGCCGGCGCTGTCGACGACCAACGAGCGCGCCGCGTTTGTCGTCTTTGAGCGGGTCTTTGAGGCGTTCGGATGCCCGACGCCATTCGCACCGACCACGGCGTCCCGACTTCGTCCACGCACGCGCTGTACGAGCTCAGCAGGCGGGCCGTGCGGTGGCTCCGCCTCGGCATCGGTCTCGAGCGCATCGCCCCCGGCCATCCCGAGCAAGATGGCCACCACGACCGGCTCCATATCACGCTCAAGACCGAACCGAGCCGGCCGGCTGTGGCCAACGTTCTGCAGCAACAAGCCTGTTTCGATGCCTTCACGCATTCAGTCCAGCCACGAACGGCCGCACCGAGCCTTGGACATGGCGCCCCCCGCCAGTCGCTACACCCCTCCGGCCTGGGCCTACCAAGGCCTCGAGTCCTTGAAGCATCCAGGCCATGACTAGGCGGCCATCATCACTACGTGCGGCCGGATCTACTATCGAACGAAAGAATCAAGGTGTCCTAGGCCTTTGGCGGACAAGAGGTGGGCGTCAAACAGGTCGACAACCACATCTGGCTCGTGACCTTCATACGCCACGACTTGGGGCATTTCGATGACGGGACGTGCCGCCTCGAACCGATCGATAACCCCTTCGGTCCGAGACTGATACCCGTGTCCCCGGAATGGGCCAGCGGAAATTGGCTCCTCGGGCTGGACTCGCGCCGAGAACACCGAGCTGAAAGCGAGGGGTTCGATGCCTCAGGACAGGCCGAGAGCCAAACTCCGGAATCGGAGTTTGGCTCCTCGGGCTGGACTCGAACCAGCAACCCTCCGGTTAACAGCCGGATGCTCTGCCATTGAGCTACCGAGGAACACAGGCAGAACAGGAATTGTATCGCAGGAGCGGCCGGGGCTGACAGCCCCGGCCCCCTGGGTTAGAGGACTTTGACGTCCAGCGTGATCTTCATCGACCCGGCGTACGCCTTCGACACCGGGCAGCCGTTCTTGGCCGCTTCGGCCACCTCGGGGAACGCCGCGGCGTCGATCCCGGTCAGGCCCTCCACCGTCAGCGACAACGCCGACGTGGTGATCGTGATGCCCGCATCACCCTTGTCCGCCGTCACCTTGCAGGTGATCGTCGTCTTGCCGATGGCGCCGCCCTTCTTGCCCACGGTGGCGTTGAGCGCCATCGCGTAACACGCCGCGTGCGCGGCCGCCATCAACTCCTCAGGGCTGGTCACCCCTTCCGGCTCGCCGATGCGGCGCGGAAAGGTCACCGGCAGCGAAAACGCCCCCGACCCCGCCGCCACGGAGCCCTTGCCTTCCATGATCGAACCCGACCAGTTGATGGTTGCCTGTCGCGAAAATTCCATTCGATAGTCCTCCCAAATCGGCGCGCCCAAGAGCGGCACGCCCTACATGGCTAAATTGTCCCTGATCCCTATTACCTGATCCCTATTACCTAATCCCTATTACCTGTGCCCTGTCCCTGCGCCCTATGACCTCTTCTTCGCCTTCCCCGTCTTCCCCGTCGTGACCGTCTGCACGGTCGCGCCGCACAGGGCCAGGCCCACCCACGCGGCCGTCACCTGCCAGTAGCCGGGCCACGGGCCGTTGGCATACACCACCCAGATGTTCTCGGCCGTCACCGACAACATGCCGTACCGATCGCCGGCCAACGCCAGGCCGCCCACCAGCAGCGTCCACGCGCCGGCCAGCGCCGTGCCGATGATGACCACGTGGCGGGCCACCGACAGCGCGCCCAGCGCGCCCAGCACGGCCACGATGACCAGCGCCGCCACCGGTGGATCGCCGCCCACCACGCGCCAGACCAGGTGCAGCCCCAGTGACGCCAGGCCGGCGCCAATCAGACCGACGCCGACGAAGTACGCCGCAATCATCAACCCCGCGCCGACCAGCCCGCCGACGACCGCCGCAATCACCAGCGCCCAGACGTTTGCCGTGCCCATCACCGACGAGGTGACCATGGCGCCCAGGATGAATCCATAGACGCCCAGCACCACGCGGAAGAGCCGATAGCCGGCAAAACACGCCACCGCCCCGCTGACCGCAAGGACAACGGCCGCAGGCACGGCATAGGCGGCAGGAAGCATCGGCACATTATAGTGGTCCGCGTGAAGCGTTGGATTCCGGCCGCGATTGCCGTCGCGGGCCTGGCGCTCGTCGTGTGGCAGGTGCGAAGCGTCGGCCTCGGCGAGATCATCGCGGGGTTCCAGGCGGTGGGCCCTCTGGGGTTCGCATGCATCCTGCTGCTGTCCGGCGCGCGGTACGTGTTGCGGTCGCTGTCCTGGATGGCGCTCGTGACACCGGCCGACCACCATCGCCCCGTGCCGCTACGCACGGCGGTGGCCGCCACGGTCAGCGGCGACGCGCTGGGCAACCTGTCGTTCCTCTCCCTGTTGGTGTCAGAACCGGCCAAGGCGCTGTATCTGTCGGCCCACGTGCCGGCCGATGAAGCGCTGGGCGCGCTCACCGCTGAAAACTTCTTCTACTCGGTCTCGGTCGCCCTGGTCATCGTGGCCGGCACGCTGACACTGCTGGCCACGTTCGTGTTGCCCGATGCCTGGCGCAGCGCCGCGTACGTCTCGATCGGCCTGATGGCGGTCATCCTGCTGGCCGCGTTGTGGCTGGTGTGGAAGCGGCCCGGCTTCATCTCGCGGATTCAGCTGCGCCCGGATCGCCGGCTGGCCCGCGCGCTGACGCGGCTGCACGACATCGAACGGCTGACGTATCGCGGCCTGCGTTCGTCCCCCTGGCGCATGGCGACGGTCGCCGTGTGCATGGTGGCGTTCCACGTGTGCAGCGTGCTGGAGTCGTGGTTGACGCTGTACCTGCTGACCGGTTCGTCGGACTGGCTGCACGCCTTCCTGTTCGACACCCTCAATCGCATCATCAACGTCGCCTTCCGCATCGTCCCGCTGCGCGTCGGTGTGGACGAAGTGAGCGCGTCGGGTCTGTCGGATGTCATCGGCCTGGGCACGGCCGCCGGACTGACGCTGGCGCTGGTGCGGAAAGCGCGGGTTTTGACGTGGGTCGCCGTCGGACTTGGCCTCGTGGGCCTGCGCGCGCTGCGGCGCGGCTGATGGTATCCTTCGCGCATGGCCGCCATTCTCGTCGTCGACGACGAGCCGCCGATCCGGCAGCTCGTCGCGCGGATTCTCGAGCGCAAGGGGCACCGCGTGATCCAATGCGGCGATGCCGCGTCGGCGCTGGCGGTCACCGAACCCATCGATCTGCTGATTGTCGACTTCGTGCTGCCCGACGTGAACGGCCGGGAGTTGACGGCGCAGTTGCGCGTGGGACGGCCCACGCTGCCGGTGGTGCTGATGTCGGGTTACCTGCCCGATCCTGATCTGGCGCCGGCGCCGCCATCCACGTTTCTGCAGAAACCCATGACGCCGGCCACGTTGCTGGAGACCGTCAACCAGATGTTGTGATCGCGGCCCGGCAGATCGGGCCGCGCTACGTGCGCTCGCCGAGACTGGCGAGGACCTTGGCGGTGCGCGGCGCCGCGGCCGGATCGTACCGCAGCCGGGCCGCCAGTTCCCGAACGTCCTCCGGGGTGTCGACGTCGTGCCAGTCCAGCACACGCGTCACGGTCAGCCCATGCGCGCGCGCGGCGGCCTCCACGTCCTCGAGCATGTACGGCGTGCCCCACCGCACGTTCGTGAACAGATCCGGCACGACGCGACTGGTCACGGTGAGGCCAAGCAGATAGAAGCTGCCGTCTCCGGCCGGGCCGGTGACGACGGTCGTGGCGCTGGCGCGGACGCGGGCGACGGCATCGGTGAGTGCCGACGCGGGCAAATCGGGCACGTCAGCGCCGAGCAACACGATCTGCGTGGCGCCGGTCGCGGCCAGATCGGCGATGACATTGCGCAGGCGATCGCCGAACACGGCGCCGCGCTGCGGCAGCAGCTGACGCCCGGCGATCCACGGGCGGGCCAGACGAAACCCCTCGACCGGCGGCGTCACGGCAATACTGAGCGTCACGTCGGGCAGCGCGGACACCCGCTCGGTCAGATCATCGATGAACGCGAGCACGAGTTCGCGCCGCTGCTCGAACTCCGGCACGAGCGGCGCAATTCTGGCCTTGAGGCGCGGGTCCGAGGGCGACCGTGTGAGCAGCGCAACAACGACGCTCATTACATGTCCCTTCGGCCTTCCATCGCCTTCGACATCGTGAACTCATCGGTGTAGTCGAGGTCGGACCCCACCGGCACCCCCATCGCGATCCGGCTGACCCGGACGCCCAGCGGCTTGAGCAGCCTGGCCAGGTACAACGCCGTCGCCTCGCCCTCCACGGTGGGATTGGTCGCGACGATGACCTCCTCGACCGCGCCGGCGCCGACACGTGCGAGCAGGCCCTTGATCTTGAGGTCGTCGGGACCGATGCCCTGCAGCGGCGAGATGGCCCCCATCAGCACGTGGTACCGCCCGCGGAATCCGCGCGTGCGTTCGACGGCCCACACGTTTTCCGGCTGCTCGACGACACAGATGAGGCGGCCGTCACGGGTGGCGTCGGTGCAATAGGCGCAGGGATCGACGTCGGTGATGTGACTGCAGATCGAGCAGTACGTCACGCGGTCCTTGACCGAAAGCATCGCGGCGCAGAGCGCGTCGACGTCCTCGCGCGGGGTCTTGAGCAGGTGGAACGCCAGCCGCTGGGCGCTCTTGGCGCCGATGCCGGGCAGACGTTGAAGCGCGGCAACCAGGCCGGCCAGCGGATCGCCAGGCGTCATCCGCCCAGACCCGGCAGCTGCAAACCGCCCATGAGCCCCTGCATCTGGCTGGCCAGCGCTTCATCCACCTTGCGATGGGCGTCGTGCATCGCGGCCACGATCAAGTCCTGCAGCATCTCCACATCGTCCTTCGACACGGCCTCGGGATCGAGTCTGAGCGACAACAGCTGCTTGTGGCCGTTGACGACCACGGTGACCATGCCGCCGCCGGACGAGGCCTCGATCTTCATCTCGGCCATCTGCTTCTGCAGGCGCTCCTGCATCTGCTGCGCCTGCTTCATCATGTTCTGGATGTTCATGTGATCTCCTCCACGTCCTCGATTTCTCCTCCCAGGACGTCGAGAATCGTCTGCACGGCCGGCTCGGCCTTGGCCTTCTCGCGCAGCTCCTGCCGCTTGTCGGCGGACGGCCGGGCCGCCGCACCCGCGTCACCACCACGCGTCTCAGCCGCGGCCGGCGCGGCCACGCCTTCGCGCACCTCCACGGTCATCTTGCGGCCGGTCTGATGCTGCGCCAGCTGTTCGATCCAGCCGCGTTTGCCCTCGAGCTGGGTCTTCAGGTTCTTGTGGGCGGGCGCGAAGGTGAACACGATGCGATCGCCCTCGACCTCGACCGCCTGCACCTGCGCGATCACCATGCCGTAAAACACCTTGTTCGCGTCGCGAATGGCGGCCAGCAGCGACTGCTTCAGGGGAACGCTGGAACCTGCCTTCGCGGTTCCTGGGTTCATGGGTTCCTGGGTTCTGGGGTTCCGGTTCTGGGGTTCCGGGGTTCGGGGTTCTGGGGTTCTTGCCGCCACTTGCCGCGACTGGCCGCCACTCGCCGCTACTTGCCGCCCCTGGCCGCTACTTGCCGCCACTTGCCGCCCCTGGCCGCCACCTGCAATCAGTTCCTCGATCGGCGTGAGCTTGCGCAGGTGGATCCATTTGAGCATCGCCATCTCGAACGTATGGCGCGGCTGCGAGGAGGAGCGCAAGTCGCGTTCGGCCATGGCGAGCAGGTCAAACGACCGCAGCAGGTCTTCGCGCGAATACAACTGCGCGAGCGCCAGGAGGCGATCGCGCTCGAGTTCCGACGCGATGTCGGGATCACTGGCGCGTCCGGCGTCGATGCGCAGCACCATCAGGTCGCGCATCAGGCGGGCCAGCTCGCGGCAGACCGTGCGCAGGTCGAAGCCCGCCTCCACGACCCGCGCGGCATGGTCGAGAATGGCGCCGGCGTCCTCGCGCGCCACAGTCTCCGCGATGTCGAACTGCACGTCGCGGCCGATCAACCCCAGCACCTTGCTGACGTCGTCTGCCGTCACACGCTGGTCGCTGAAGGCCAGCACCTGATCGAGCGCGCTCAGGCCGTCGCGCATGCTGCCTTCGGCCGCGCGCGCCAGCAGCGACAACGCGCCGTCGTCCATCGTCACGCCCTCGCGCGACGCGACGTCGGCCAGCTGCGAGCGGATGGACGAAAACGGCAGCGCGCGCAGCTCGAAGACCTGCGAGCGCGACTGGATGGTGGCCGGCACCGAATCGAGCTCGGTGGTGGCCATCATGAATTTCACGTACGGCGGCGGTTCTTCAATCGACTTGAGGAGCGCGTCAAACGCGTTCTTCGACAGCCGATGCACTTCGTCGATGATGAACACCTTGAACCGGTTGCGCATCGGCGCAATCGACAACGGCTCCACGATGACTTCGCGGACGGCGTCGACGCCGGTGTAGGTGGCGCCGTCGATTTCCAGAACATCGACGTCGCGGCCCTCGGCGATTTCGCGGCACGGCTCACACTCGCCGCACGGGTCGGCCGTGGGCCCGTTCACGCAGCTCAGCGCGCGCGCCAGGATGCGGGCGGTGGTGGTCTTGCCCACACCACGCGGGCCCGCGAAGATGAACGACTGGGCCAGCCGGCCCGACGCAATCGCGTTGCGCAGCGTATCGACGACGCCGCGCTGGCCGATGACGTCTTCGAAGCGCTGCGGGCGCCATTTGCGGGCGAGGGCGACGTGGGCGGGGCTGTTCACGGGTGTGTCGGGCATTGTCACACGCCCGACCGCGATCCGGATGGCCTGCGGCACAGCACAGGATCGACTGAGCGCTGCTGCCTTCCGGCCCTGACGCGGTTTGTCGACTGGACTTGCACAGGGTCCGGACCGCGGTCCGGCGTGCTTAGAACATTCTAGGTCCAACGGGTCCAACGGGTCCAACGGGTCCACAGGGGGCGTGCGTAGAATGGGGCATGGTGATTTCGGTGCTGATTTCGGCGTTGGTCCTGGCCGCCGGCACGAGCCCGCAGGCCGTGCAGGGCCGGCTGCACTTCACGGCGCCGGCCGAGTGGGCGTCGAAACCCACGTCGTCGATGATGCGGGTGGCCGAATACGCGCTGCCGAAGGCCGATGGCGACACCGAGGATGCGTCGCTTATCGTGTATTTCTTCGGCGGAACGGGCGGCAGCGTGCAGGCGAACATCGACCGCTGGCTGGGCCAGATCGCGCAGCCGGACGGCCGGCCCACCAAGCAGGTGGCGTCCGTGTCGGAACGCCGCGTCAACGGGCTGCGGATGACGCTGGTCGACGCCACCGGCACGCTGGTCGCCGAGGTCACGCCGGGGTCGGCCGAGAAGTTCAACAAACCCGGGTTCCGCCTCAGAGCGGCGGTGGTCGAGACGTCCAACGGCCCCTACTTCATCCGCGTCGTTGGCCCGGCCGCCACGGTCGCTCGGTGGCACGAATCGATCGAGGCGTTCCTGCAGTCGGTGCGTTTCGGGTCTCGTTCGGCATTACACTGGTGATTCCGATCGGCGAGCGGGCGGCCAGCCTGCGAGCCTCGGTGCGGAGAGATGTCCGAGTGGTTGAAGGAGCACGCTTGGAAAGCGTGTGTAGGGGAAACTCTACCGAGGGTTCGAATCCCTCTCTCTCCGCCAGCCTTCGCTAAGCGCTCGCTGCGCCCGCAGCTTCGGCTGGCAAGCCAATCCACACGCTCGCTGCGCCCTGGACGCCGAAGCCGCTCACGCAGCTTCGGCCCGATCGCGGCCCCCAGAGCGGGCCGCGCTACGCACCGCACCCTGTGGACCTTGTGGACCCTGTGGACCCTGTGGACCCTGTGGACCCTGTTTACTTGATGATCCCCTTGCGCACCGCGTAGAGGACGATCTCCGCCGTATTGTGCAGGTTGAGCTTCTGCATGAGGTTGGCGCGGTGGGTTTCCACGGTCGACAGGCCGACGTCGAGAACCGCGGCCACCTCCTTGTTGGACCGGCCCTCGGCCAGCAGCTGCAGCACTTCGCGCTCGCGCGCGGTGAGCAGATGGAACGTGTCGGTCAGCCCCTTGGACTGCAGGTGCCGCACGTAGTCCTCCATCAGGACGCTCGAGACGACCTGGCTGACGTACGGCTTGCCGGCGCTCACGGCCTTGAGCGCGGGCCACAACTCCTCGTCGGTCGCATCCTTGAGCAGATACGCCTGCGCGCCGGCGGCCAGCGCCCGCAGGATGTACGACTCGTCGGTGTGCATGCTCAGCACGAGGACCTTGGGCGCCGGAGTCTGATGACGCAGCCGCTCGGTCACCTCGATGCCGTTGAGCATCGGCATCGCGATGTCGACGATGGCCACGTCGGGCGCGAGCGATTCGGCCAGGCGCAACGCCTCCATGCCGTCACTCGCCTCGCCCACCACCTCGATGGACGGATCGGTTTCAAGCAGGCTCCGCAGCCCCCTTCGCACGATCGCATGATCGTCAGCCAGCAAGACGCGCAGAAGACACCTCCATGGACAACGGCAACGACACGGCCAACGAGGTCCCCTGACCCTCCGTCGACACCACCTGCACCGAACCCGACAGTTCCTTGACGCGTTCCTCGACGCCGCGCAGGCCGATGCCCGCCGCGCGCCCGTCCGGGACGAACCCCCGCCCGTCATCCACCACCGTCGCGGTCAACCCGCCAACGGTCCGCCGCACGGTGACCTCCACGCGCGTCGCGCGCGCATGTTTGACGACGTTGGTCAACGCCTCCTGGACCACACGATAGACACACGTCCGGTGGGCATCGGGCAGATCCTCGACGGCGCCCTCCACGGTCACGGTGACGGGCAGATCACAGCGCCGCGAGACGTCGCGCGCCAGCCACTCGAGCGCCGGCTGCAGACCGAAGTCGTCCAGCATGCTGGGCCGCAGCCCCGACGCCAGATCGCGGACGATCCGGGTGAGGTCGTCGACCACGCGGCGCGCATCGGCCAGCACGGTGGGGCGCGCGGGGCCCGTCGCGCGATCGATGCCGCCCAGCGACATGCGCAGGCCGGTGAGCAGCTGCCCCACGTGATCGTGCAGTTCGCGCGAGAGTTTGCGCCGTTCCTCCTCCTGCGCGGCCACGATCTGCTGCGACAACAGGCGCATGCGGCGTTCGGCCGCCTCCGCAAACTCGCGCTGCTCGTCGTGGCGCCGCTCGAGCGCGCGCAGGCGCGCGACCGCGACGACCGACACGATGGCACCCAGCACCAGGCACTGCCAGAGCAGCGTCAACAGGCTCTGCTGAAACGCCGTCCGCCGCTCGACGATCGTCGCGCGTTGTTCATCAAACGCGGCGTCGTTGAGCGCCTCGATCTCGCGCGCCAGCCCCAGGGCCTCTTCGCGGCGCGAAATGACCTCGGTGCGGACAAACTGCGCGCCCAGGCGCAGCTTGTCGGCCGGCGACCAGGTGAACAGCGGATCGAACTGCGCGAAGTACATGTCGACGGCCACCCGCAGGTCCGCCAGGCGGGCCGCGCGCGCCTCGGTGCCGGCCAGCAACAGGGCCAGCTCGTCGAGCGCCGCGCGCGTCGAATCCCGGAACCAGACCAGACGTTCCCGGTAGTGATCGTCCTGGGCGCCGCGCGTGTCGAGCAGATAGTCGCGGGCGTAGATGGCCGACTGATAGACGTCCGTGCGCACCACGCGCAGCTTGCTGAAAATGGCGCGGTGCTGCCGGTTCAGCTCGTCGAGCTGGCCGGCGGTCGCCTGGGCGCGCTCGTAGGCCGTGGCCAGCGAGGCCACGATGAGGACCAGCAGGCCCAGCAGGCCGACGGCGGCCACGGGCCAGGTGCGCAGTCGCATGGCTGGGCTCAGCCTATCCCGGCTTCGCCGGATCTCGCCATCCGGTGTTTGCCGGATGGCGCACGCCTCCGGCCGGCGCTACCGTTGCCAGCCGGAGGACACATGGCCACAGTGTGGGAGGAATCGTGGACGGAAGTCTGGTCCGCGGGCTCAGGGCCGGCGCGCTCGTATTGCGGGATTGCCGTCACTGAAGACGGCTTTGCGGTCGACGTGTTCCACGGCGACACGTGCGTCGACAGCACCGTGCACGCCTCGTGGGCCGAGGCCGAACAGCAGGCGCGCGCCATGCGCACGCGGCACCTGCGGGTGGCGCCGCCGCCCGTTACGTCGACTGAATGGGATAGACCAGCAGCACCGTGAACCCGGTCGGCTGGGTGATTTCACCCAGGTCGTAGACCTGCACGCAGTAGTCGCCGGCGTCCACCGACAGCTCGAGCTGCGCCGTGGCCCCGGCGGTGGTTTCCACCGACCGGCTCAACACACACCCTGACCCATCGGCCAGCGGGATGCCCACCCCCAGACCGGCGCGCACGCCGGCGGCCGCGCTGAGCGACTGCAGCGTCACGCTCACCGTGCCGGTGCGCGTCGTCTTGAACGACCGCGAAGAGGCGCCGCCGTTGGCGAGGTTGGTCTGCCACGTCACGCTCGCCGTGGTCGGCGCGGGCGGCGTGGTGGGCGGCGTGTCGTTGTCATCACAGGCCGTGGCGGTCATCGCCGACAGGACCAGCGCGGCAAGCGCAAGCGAAGGAAAGCGCATGGTGTGTCTCATGACTGGGGATAGGTGATGCGCATGGCGAAATTGACGGTGCCCGTCAGCGCACCGGTGTCGAAGACCGACGCACAATAGGTGCCCGGGTTGAGCGTCACGCTGATCTGCGCCGCCAGGCCGGGCGGCGTGGCAACCGACTGGCTGCGCGCGCAGCCCGTACCGCGCGGGATGCCCACGCCGACGCCCACCGGAATGGCGAGCGCGCCGCCGCCGGGGGTCTGGACGGCCGCCAGCGTCAGGCTCACCGGCCCCTGGTGGGTGACGACAAACGAATAGAACTGCGAGCCGTTCTGCGACAAGGTCCCCGCAAACGTGGACGTGATGAGCACCGCCGGCGTGATGCGGCTGTCGGCATCCTCGGGCGCCGTGGTGGCGTTGCAGCCGGCCGCCGCCGACAGCAGCAGGGCCAGTCCGGCCAGACGACGGGACAACAGGCAGTGGCGCGTCATTTCGGGTGCGTGATGTTCACCAGGAACGTCGCCGGGCTGGTGAGGTTGCCGAGGTCCGTGATCACGGCGCAGTGAATGCCCTTGTTGGTGACGCCGCTGATCTGCGGGGTGCCGCTCGACTTGACCGACAGGGCGTTGGTGGCGATGCACTGGGTGCCGCGCGGCACGCCCAGGCCAATCGTGAGCAGCGCTTCGGTGACGACCCCGTTTTCGCGGGCGTCGACCAGCGTCAGGAACGTCTGGCCGCCGTTGCTCTCGACCTGAAAGGAATAAAACTGCGACCCCCGCAGCGCGAGGGTCCCGCTGAAGTGTTCACTCACGACCGGAGCGCCGGCGCCCGGCCCCTGCGGCGTGGTGGGGCCCAGCTCCGAACAACCGGCCAGGGCCGCCGTGGCCGCCAGCAGGGCGACCTTCTGTGTGACGTTGCGTACGACCATCGATCCCTAGTGATGCTGTCAATGCCCCTCTGCGAAGTCAAGTTGCCCGGGGGGGAATCCTCCCGATAAGACGTATCCGGAGTACGATTCGGCCGGTCCCATGACGCTGGCACTGCTCAAAGACGGGTGGCGGGCGCTCCGGCGGGCGCCCGGGCTGAGCCTGGCGGCCGTCCTGTCGCTGGCCCTCGGGATCGGGGCGAACACGGCCGTGTTCAGCACCACCCATGCCCTGCTGCTCCAGCCGCTGCCGTACGCCGGCGCCGACCGGCTGGTCATCCTCTGGAACCGGTCGCCGGGGCTCAACATCACGGAAGACTGGTTTTCGACCGCGCAGTACTTCGACATCCGGACCCGGCACACCGGGCTGGAGGACGTTGCCATCGCCTACGGCGCCAACGCCAACCTCACGGGCGACACGGCGCCCGAACGGGTCGGCACCATCCGGGTGTCGTCCAATCTGCTGCCGATGCTCGGCGCCAGCCCGCTCTGGGGCCGGCTGTTCGAGCCGGCCGAGGATCGGCCGGGCGCCGCGCCGGCGGCCGTCCTGGGCCACGGCCTGTGGCAGCGGCGGTTCGGGGCCAGCCCGGACGTGGTGGGCCGCGCCATCTCGATCAACGGCGTCTCGCACACGGTCGTGGGCGTGCTGGCGGCCACGTTCCGGCTGCCGCGCGAGGTGATGCCCACACTCGGCGTGGTGGCCGACGGCGACGTGTACCTGCCGTTGCCGCTGGCCGACAACGCGCCGCAGGTGCGCACGGCTGAGGACTACAACCTGCTGGCGCGGCTCAAACCCGGCGTCAGCCTGACCGACGCGCAGCGCGAGATGGACGGCCTGACCGCCGCGCTCCGGCAGGAGCACCCCGACGTTTATCCGCCCAACGGCGGGCTGACCTTCAGCCTGGTGCCGCTGCTCGATCAGGTGGTGGGCGACATCCGGCCCATCCTGCGCGTGCTGATGGTGGCCGTCGGCGGCGTGTTGCTGATTGCGTGCGCCAACGTCGCGAACCTGCTGCTGGCCCGCGCGCTCGACCGCCGCCGCGAGATTGCCGTGCGCGTGGCTCTGGGCGCAACCCGCGCGCAGATCGTGCGGCAGCTGCTGGCCGAAAGCCTGCTGCTGGCGCTGACGGGCGCGGTCGCCGGCGTGTGGCTGGCCTGGCTGGGTATCGGCGCCATCCAGGCGATGCAGCCGGCCGACCTGCCGCGCCTGGGCGACATCGCGATCAACACGCCGGTGTTGCTCTTCACGCTGGCGATCGCCACCGCAGCGGGCCTGTTGTTCGGCCTGGCGCCGGTGGCCGCCATCACCACGAGCACGAGCGCGCTGCACGAAGGCGCAAGGGGCGCCTCGGCCGGCGGCCTGCTGTGGGGCCGGGGCCACGGCCTGCGCCGCGCGCTGGTCGTGGCGCAACTGGCGCTGGCCGTCATGCTGCTCATCGGCGCGGGCCTGCTCGTCCGCAGCTACGCGCGCCTGCAGGCGGTGTCCCCCGGGTTTTCCGCCGAGGGCGTCCTCACGCTGGAGCTGACCCTCACGGGCCCCAGGTACCCGAACGCCGCGGCCGTGCGCAGCACGTACCGCGATCTCTGGGCCGGACTCGAGGCGGTGCCCGGCGTCACGGCAGCCGGCGGCGTGACGGCGCTGCCGTTGTCGAACTTCTTTGCCTGGGGCCCGATCACGATCGAAGGCCGCGCCCCACAGCCGGGCGAAGCCTTCATCAACGCGGATCAACGCACCGTCGGCGGCCGCTACTTCGAGGCGATGCACATTCCGCTGCTGCAGGGCCGGCTGTTCACGCGCTCGGACACGGCCGACCAGCCGCGCGTGGTCATCATCGACGCGCGATTGGCGCGTGACCTGTTCCCCGGGGAAAGCGCCCTGGGCCGCCGCCTCAAGTTTGGCGATGCGGCGTCGGCGTCCCCCTGGGAAACGATTGTCGGCGTTGTCGGAGAGGTGACGCAGTACGCGCTGGGCGAAGACTCACGCATCGCCCTCTACCGCCCGTTGACCCAATCCGGTGCGCGCTCCCTGTTCGTCGTCGCCCGCACCGAGGGCGACCCGCGCGCCGTGATGCCGGCCGCCACGCGCATCGTGACCGACCTCGACGCGGCGCTGCCGATCTATCGCATGATGACGATGGAGGATCGGGTGGCGGCGTCGCTGGGCCAACGCCGGTTCGTCATGTTGATGCTGGGACTGTTTGCCGCCATCGCTCTGGTGCTCGCCATCCTCGGTGTGATGGGCGTGATGGCGTATGTCGTCGCCCGTGGGACCCGTGACCTGGGCATCCGGCTGGCGCTGGGCGCGGCGCCCGGCGACCTGATGCGGCTGATTCTGGGGCAGGGCGGGCGGCTGGCCGTGGCCGGCGTGGCGCTGGGTGTGGGCGGCGCCTGGCTGGGCAGCGGCGTGATGGCGAGTCTGCTGTACGGCCTGGCCGCCACCGACGTGCCCACGTTTGTCGTGATGGCGGCGACGTTGCTCGTGTGCGCATTGGGCGCGATCTACCTGCCGGCGCGACGCGCCGCAAGCATCGACCCGCTGGTCTCGTTGCGTCATGAGTGACACCAACCTTCAGCGGCTCGTCGACGAGGTGGTGGCCGAGGTCCGGCCCGCCGCCGGCGCGGCGGGACTGCAAGTGGTCGTGGCCGGTCACGACGAGTGGCCCACTCGTGTCCGGATCGACGAACCGTCCGTCCGCCGGTCCCTTTCACAGGCGCTCGATTTCGTCATTGGCGCGCTGCCGGTGGGCACGATCACGGTGCGCCTCGCGCCGGAAAACGAGGATCGTGGGCTGTGGAAGCTGTCGGTCGGCAGTCTCGACCCGGCTGACGATGGTCGAGACGCGTCGAGTGCGTTCACGTTCATCCTGACGCCGGCGCCGGTCCGGTCCGACACACCGAGCCGCCGCGTGCTGGTCGTCGACGATTCCACCCAGCAGCGCCTGCTGGTGCGGACGTACCTGGCGGATACCACCCACACGGTCGTCGACCTCTCGAGCGGCATCGAAGCCATCGACCGCTCACACACGGAGCGGTTCGACGTCATCCTGATGGACCTGCAGATGCCCGGCATGAGCGGCGCGGATGCGATTCGCGCGCTCCGCAATCAGGAGGTCTCCACCGGGCGTGTGCCCGCCCGCATCATCGCCCTGACCGCACTGGGCGCCAGCGATGATGTAACGGAAGCCGAAGACGCCGGCGCCGACGAATGCCTCGCCAAGCCTTTGTCGCGTGATGCCGTCCTGGCGCTGGTCGACGCGGCTGAGCCGCCCCCCGCCGAGGTTGCGCCGCCGGAGCCTGACCTGCCGGCCAATCTGTCGGCCAGTCAACTGCTGGATCTGGCGTTGTACCAGCTGCAGACGATGCTGGGCAGTCCGGATGGGACGCAGCCGGAACGCTTCCGCCTGTTTGCGCACGGACTGGCCACGGCGGCCGCGCCCGCGGGCCTTCGGGAAGTGGCGGCCCTGGCCGAGCGGCTCGAAGCCGCGGCGGCTCAGGGTGATCTGCGCCGGGCGCAGACCGCCGCGCGCACGCTGCAGGCGTGGATCACCCGCGTCGAACGCGCGAGCGCGATGTAACGGCTTCCAGAAACGTCCAGACGTCGGTCTTCTCCGCGATCACCTTGGCGGTGGGTTTGCCTGCGCCGTGCCCGGCGTCCACCTCGATGCGGGTGAGAATCGGTGCGGGGCCGCCCTGCGCCCGCTGCAACGCCTCCGTGAACTTGTGGCTGTGCGCCGGCGCCACGCGGTCGTCGTGGTCCGCGGTCACCACGAGTGTGGCGGGATACGCCGTGCCGGGACGGATGTTGTGCAGCGGCGAATACCGCAGCAGCACCTCCCGATCGGCCGGATCGTCGGGGTTGCCGTAGTCGGACGTCCAGGCCCAGCCGATCGTGAACTTGTGGAAGCGCAGCATGTCGAGCACGCCGACCGCAGGCACGGCCGCGCCGAACAGGTCGGGACGTTGTGTGAGGCAGGCCCCCACGAGCAAGCCGCCGTTGCTGCCGCCGCCGATCGCCAGCCGCTCCGGCGTCGTGTACCCCTCGCGAATCAGGAACTCCGCGCACGCGATGAAGTCGTCGAAGACGTTCTGCTTGTGCCGCAGCCGGCCCGCATCGTGCCAGGCCTGGCCGTACTCACTGCCGCCACGCAGATTGGCCTGCACGAACACGCCGCCCCGTTCCATCCAGGCGATCACCGCGGGCGAAAACGCGGGCGTCAGCGCGATGGAGAACCCGCCGTAGCCGTAGAGATACACGCGATGGCTGCCGTCGCGCGCGAGTCCTCGCTTGTGCACGATGAACGCCGGAATGCGGGCGCCATCCTTCGAGGAATAAAACACCTGCGTCGTCTCGAAGTCTTCCGGCGAAAACGCGACACGGGGCCGGCGCCACACCGCCGGCGCCGGCTGATCGATCGTCAGCCGCAGGATGGTGGTGGGCCAGGTGAACGACGAGAACGCCAGAAACACCTCGGGATCCGAACGTCGCGTCGACCATGCGGCGATGGCTCCCAGCGCCGGCAGCGGCACCTCACGCAGGAACACGCCGTCGAGGGTGTAGACACGCACGCGGTCGTGCGCGTCGGTGCGCCAGAGGGTCAGCCAGTAGTCGGTGACACGCGCCACGGAGACCAGCACATCCGTGCCGCCGGCTTCGGGAATCACGTCGCGCCAGGCGGCTTCATCCGGCGCGTCGCGGCGGATGGCCACCAGCCGGCCGCGGAGGGCATGGCGATCCGTCAACACGTAAAACACGTCACCGTCGTTGTCGATCACTTCGTACGACGCGTCGAACCGCGTCAGCCACGGCAGGACGCCGGCGCCGGGCTGCGTCAGGTCCTTGAGAAACACACGCGACTCGCGATGGGTGCCTTCGCTCTGCGTGATGACGAGCCAGCGGCCATCGTCGGTGACGTCAACGGCAAACAGCCAGTTGGGGTTCGAGGGTCCAGGGTCCAGGGGTCCAGGGTCCAGGGGTCCAGGGTCCGGGGTCCGGGGGTCCGCGGTGCTGAGACGATGGAAGAAGACCTTGTGGTGTTTGTTGGTCGCCGTGTACAGCGACTGGTCCGGCGGGGCGTCGTAGCCGCAGTAGAAGAAGCCGGTGCCGTCGTGGTGCCACGCGGCGGTGGAGAACTTCGACCAGTGCACCTCGTCGGGCAGATCGCAGCCGGTCGCCACTTCCCGCACCCGCCAGGTCATCCAGTCGGAGCCACGGTCGGACCGCGCGTAGGCCAGCCAGCGGCCGTCGGGTGACAGCGACGTCGCCGCCAATGCCGACGTGCCGTCGGCGGACCACTCGTTCGGATCGAGCAGCACCTCGGGTGGATCGTCGAGGCGGCGCGCGCGATACACGACCGGCTGGTTCTGCAGACCATCGTTGCGCTGGAACACATACCAATCGCCGCGCCGTTCGGGCGGTCCGTACCGCTCGAAGTTCCAGAGCTCGGTCAGGCGCGCGCGAATCGATTCACGCTGCGGGCACGCCTGCAGGAACGCCTCGGTCCGCGCATTCTGCGCGGCCACCCAGGCGCGGGTGTCGGGACTGTCGGGATCTTCCAGCCAGAGCAGCGAATCAGTGTCCAATCACGGCTTCCGTTTGAGCAGCAGTCCGGCCAACGGCGGCAGGGTCAACACCAGCGACTGCGCATGGCCGTGCGCAGGCACGTCCTCGGCGTGCCGGCCGCCCTCGTTGCCGACGTTGCCGCCGCCGTACGCGTCGGCGTCGCTGTTGAGCAGTTCCTGATAGTACCCGGGCTCGGGCACGCCGATGCGGTACCCGCGGCGCACCACCGGCGTCCAGTTGAACACCGCCACCACGGCATCGTCGAGGTCGGTGGCGCGGCGCATGAAGGAGATGACACTGGCTTCGTGATCGTTGCAGTCGATCCAGGCGAAGCCCTCCGGCGCGAAGTCTTCCTGATACAACGCCGGCTGCGCGGTGTAGAGGTGATTGAGGTCGGTCATGAACCGCTGCAGGCCGGCGTGCAGACCGCCGTCGAGCAGGTGCCAGTCGAGCGAGCGGCTGTGATCCCATTCGCGCCACTGCCCGAACTCGCTGCCCATGAAGATCAGCTTCTTGCCCGGGTGCGCGTACATGTAGGCGTACAACGCGCGCAGGGTCGCGGCCTTCTGCCACTCATCGCCGGGAATCTTGTTGATGAGCGACCCCTTGCCGTACACGACCTCGTCATGTGAAAACGGCAGGACGAAGTTCTCGTTCCACGCGTACAACATCGAAAACGTCAGGTGCTGATGCTCCCACCGGCGGAACACGGGATCCTTGCTGATGTAGGTCAGGATGTCGTGCATCCAGCCCATGTTCCACTTGTAGGTGAACCCGAGCCCGCCGACCCAGGTCGGCCGGCTGACCGCGGGAAACGCGGTGGACTCTTCCGCGATGATCGCCGTGCCGGGATGCTCCTGGTGGCTCAGCGTGTTGAGCTCGCGCAGAAAGTCGATGGCTTCCAGGTTCTCGCGCCCACCGAACCGGTTCGGCACCCACTGGGTGTCGTTGCGCGAATAGTCGAGGTACAACATCGACGCCACGGCATCCACGCGCAGACCATCGATGTGGAAGGACTCGAGCCAGTACAGCGCGTTCGACAGCAGGAAGTTGCGGACCTCGTGCCGGCCGTAGTTGAAGATGAGCGTGCCCCAGTCCTGGTGCTCCCCCTGCCGCGGGTCGGCGTGTTCGTACAACGCGCTGCCGTCAAACCGCGCCAGGCCGTGCGCATCCTTCGGAAAGTGCCCGGGCACCCAGTCGAGAATCACACCCACGCCCGCCTGATGGCAGGCATCAACGAAGTGGCGGAAATCGTCGGGCCCCCCGAAGCGGCTGGTCGGCGCGAAGTAGCCCGTCACCTGATACCCCCACGACGGTTCGTAGGGGTGCTCCATCACCGGCATCAACTCGATGTGCGTGAAGCCGAGGCGGACGACGTAGGGGACGAGTTCGTCGGCCAGCTCACGCCAGGTCAGCTGGCGGTCGCCCTCCTCGGGTTTGCGGCGCCACGAACCCGGGTGCACCTCGTAGATGGCCATCGGCACGTCGAGCGCCGTGCCGCGCGCCGCCCGCGCCGCCATCCACACGTCGTCGCCCCAGTGGTGCCGCCCGAGATGCGAGGTGAGTGACGCCGTACGCGGCGGCAGTTCGGCCGCCAGGGCATACGGATCCGCCTTGGTGAACGGCGGGCCGCCGAGGGCCGACTGCATCTCGAACTTGTACGGCACCCCCTCGCCGATGCCCGGCACGAAGGTCTCCCACAGGCCCGACGCTCCGAGGCTCTGGAGCGGATGGGCGCGCCCGTCCCAGCCGTTGAAGTCCCCCACCACGGAGACACGCTCCGCGGTCGGCGCCCAGACGGCGAACGAGTAGCCGCGTACACCGTCGTGTTCGGCGGGCCTGGCGCCCAGCTTCTCCCAGGCGCGCAGCCAGGTGCCTTCGCCGAACAGGTACGCCTCGTAGTCGGTGACGACCCGCATGTAGTGGTCAGTCTACGCTTCCGGCAGCGCGTCGGGCCACATCAACTCGAGGAGCGAACGCGTCGCGCGGGGCCGCCCGGCAAACCCGGTGGCCCGCTCGTAGCGATCGACCACGGCCAGCGCCTCGGCGACCGTGGCCTGGTGCACGGCTTCGAACTCGACGCAGACCAGGCGCCGGTCGTCCGTCGTGGCCACGTAATACACGACCTCACAGTCGTCGAAGTGCCACACCGTGAGGTCCTTCCACAACGTGCCCTGCCACAACACCCCCTGCGCGGCCACAAACGCGTCCACCGTCGCGTCCTGATCGTGCGGCCGCAGCGCCAGGTTGATTTCGCCCCGGACCTCGGCATCGGGCTCGATGGTCTTGATCGTCAGCTCGTGCAGATCCCGGTCGTGCCGATGGCGCAGGATGTAGCGGCGGGCGCGGCCGTCGCGCGTGAGGAAATACCGATCCCGCACCCGCAGCGACACCTTGCGCGACGGACCCAGCGCGGCCAGCGCCCGCTCGAACGCGGGAAGGTCGAAGCCGGCGTCGACGAGAAACTTGTGCTCGATTTCGGTGAACAACATGCGCGGAGATCTCACGTGAACCGCTTCAGCCAGCCCCACCAGCCGATGCGCCGCCGCAGCCGCGCGGGCAGCGCCTCGAGCGACGCGGGTGTGACCGGCACCAGCGCCGGATCGGATCGCAGCCCCCCGACCACGGCCCGCAGGGCCTCGACGGTCGCTCGGTCGCGCGTGGCCACCATCACTTCCGCCAGGCGATCGTGCGCGGCATCCTCGAAATTGTAGCTGCCGCACGCCACCCACGCATCGTCGACGAGCACGATCTTCGAATGCTCGCCCTGTGGGCGCTCGTGAATGAGGACGCCGGCGTCGAGGAGCCTCGGAAAACTGACCGCCGCGGCGATCCACGCCAGGTCGGTGGCCGGCAGCGCGTCCACGTGGGAGTGGAACACCTCCACGCGCACGCCGCGACGGGCGGCGGCCACCACGGCCGCCATCAGCGCCTCGGTGGGCTTGAAGTAGAAGCTCGTGATGACGAGTGACTGCCGGGCGGCTTCGACCATCTCGATCATCCGGTCGGTCACGTCGTTGCGCCAGCCGCCGCTGAACACGCCGGCGACGCCCTGCGCGTTGTTGGGATTGCAGAACCAGTAGTCGACCGGGATGGTGGACGGCCCGTGCGCCCCAGCCACCTGCGCGACATGGGCGTCGGGCACGTCGCCGCCAATCGCGCGGCAATCGGACAGCAGCCGGCCGGCCAGATCGCCCCGCACCACCAGCGCGCATTCGTTCCAGTGCTCGAACGACGAGCGCGTCACGTTGCCGCTGCACAGCAGCGCCTCACCCGCCTCGGACACCTGAATCTTGACATGATGCCCGGCGCCCAGCAGGCGCTGGATCCAGCGCGGCGGCTGGTAGAACGTCACGCGGCCGCCGGCCCCGCGCAGGCGCGCCACGTCCGCCGCCAGCGCGCGGCGCTGCGCGCGCGTCATCAGCACGCCGCCCAGGCGCTGGCCGAACGTGTCGATGATGAGCTGCACCTGGACGCCGCGCTGCTGCGCCTGCTGCAGCGCAGCCATCATCGCGCGGCCGTACTCGTCGTATTCCAGATAAAAGAGCGACTGATACAGAAACTGCCGCGCCGCTGCGATCATGTCGAGCCGCCGCTGCCATTCGGCGCGGCGGTCCCAGATCACCTCGAGTGATGCCGCAGCAACGTGGTCAGAGCCGGTAGCCACCGGAGACATCAATGTTCACGCCGGTGACGTACGGGGCATCAAGGAGAAACTCGACGGCCTGGCTGATGTCGCGCAGGGTGCCGGCGCGCCCGAGCGGCACCTCGCGGCCGATGTCTTCCGGCGCCGGCAGGTCGATGGAGTTGTCGAGTTGCCCGGGCGACACCATGTTCACGCGGATGTGCCGGTCGGCATACCCGGCGGCCAGCGCGCGCGTGAGCACGAGCAGTCCGGTCTTGCTGACGTAGTAGTCCGCCCCGCGCCGGTTCGCGCGAATCCCTTCAAGTCCCGCCATCCCGATCGAGATGATCTGGCCGCCCTCGGGCATGAGCGCCAGCGCGTGATGACAACAGTAGTACGCGCCTGAGAGATTGGCCGCGATCGTCTCGTCCCACACCACCGGGTCGAGCGCGGTCACGTCCTGCGGGTTGTAGTTGCCGACGTTGTTGAGCAGCAGGTCCACGCGCCCCTCGCGGGCGCGAATGTCCGCAAACAGCGCGGCCACGGCATCGCGGCCGGCGATGTCGGTCTGCACCGCTCTGGCCGTGCCGCCCGAGGCGGCAATCGCGTCGACCAGCGCCGTGGCGTCATCCGCCGAGCTGCGGTACACGATGATCACGTGGTATCCGCGCACCGCGAGCCGCTCCGCCAGGTGCCGGCCCAGCCGCCGCGCCCCGCCGGTGACCACCGCGACAGGTGTCTCGATGGCCGTCACGACCGCCGCCGCTCCAGCCGGACGAACGACCCGGCCGCGTCGGGCACCGCGGCCGGCTTGTTGATCCCCACCCGCACCGTCACCACCGTGGGATACCGGTCCAACAGGAGCGCCGACACCTCCGCCGCCATCGTCTCGATGAGCTGGAAGCGGCGCTCGACAATCAACGCGCGCACCTGCGCCACGGCCTCGTCGTAGTTGACGACGTGCGCGATGGCATCGCCGGCCGCCGCGGGCGCGAAATCATAGTCGAACTCGAGATCCACGATGACCGTCTGCGGCGTGGTGCGCTCGTGCGGGTGAATGCCGACGATGCACTCGATGCGCAGATCGCGAACACCGGTGGTGCCTGGCAGTGTCATTCAGGTCCGAGGATACACCGCATCACTCGTGTGCGGGAAAGACCCGCGCCCGCGCCAGGTCGGCAATCGCCGCCACGGCCGGATGGGTGATGCGACGCTCCGGCGAAATCGCGTAGTACCGCTCGTGAACGTCGGGCACGGTCGCCACCGGCACGACGCCATGTTTCTGCTTCAGTTCGGCGCGCAACACCGCGGGGGCGACGAACGCGCCCGCCCCATGTTCGCCAAACGCCTTGAGCAGCGCGCTGTCGTCGAACTCGCCGACGATGCGCGGGACGAGGCCCGCACGCTGCACCCAGTCATCCAGCTGCCGGCGCAGCACCGTCCCCTCCCCCGGCCACAACACGGGCGCGCCATTAAGCGACTGCGGAAAGCCCTTCTTCAATTTCGCGGCCTGCGCCGGCACCGCAAACACCATCACCGGCGACTGGCCCAGCAGGTGGTTGTACGCCTGCACGCGCACCTGCGGCGGCACCGGCGTCTCCGACAACACCAGGTCGACGTCGTGGACCGCCAGTCCGGCCAGCAGCCGGTCGATCCGGTCTTCGCGGCAGATGATGCGCACCGGCTCGGCCAGCCGCAGGGCCGGCGAGATCAGACGGTACGCGATGAGCTTGCTCAGCACGTCGGCCACGCCGACGACAAAGCGTGTGGGCCGTCCCGGACCGCCGCGGGTCACCGTGCTCACCAGCTCGCGGCCGATCGAGAAAATCTCGTCCGCGTACCGGAACACCTGGGCGCCGGTTTCGGTCGGCACCACCCGACGGCCCTCACGCGTCAGCAGGCGGACGCCCAGCTGCGCTTCGAGGGCTTTCACCTGCGTGCTGATGGTCGGCTGCGACAGGCGCAACGTCTCGGCCGCCCGCGCGACGCCGCCTTCCTTGACGACGGTCCAGAAGTAGAGGAGATGGTGGTAGTTCAGCCACATGGGAGGGCACAAGGATCAGGGCACAGGGCACAGGGCACAGGGCACAGGGCACAGGGCACAGGACACAGGACACAGGACACAGGGCACAGGGCACAGGGCACAGGGCACATTGATTATATCTAAGTGAAACGCCGTAAATTCGTCATTGTCTAATGATTGGATGGCTCGTACGCTCGGAAGTCGGAGCTGAGTGGAGTCATGTTGTTTCCGTTTGCAGAGTATTGGACCTGGTATGCGGCGTTTACGGTGGGGGTGCTGGCGGTGCTGGCGCTCGACCTGGGGGTCTTCCATCGGAAGGCGCATGTCGTCACCTTCCGGGAGTCGGTGGCGTGGTCGGTGGTCTGGGTCGCCCTGGCGCTGGCGTTCGGGTACGGCCTGTACCGGTACTCCCTGAACCAGTTCCCCGCCGACGTGGCGGAACGGATCGGCCTGGAGTTTCTGACCGGGTACCTGGTCGAGAAGTCGCTGGCCGTCGACAACATCTTCGTCTTCGTCCTGGTGTTCAGCTACTTCTCGGTGCCGCTGCAGTACCAACACCGCGTCCTTTTCTACGGCATCATCGGCGCGCTGCTCTTCCGGGCCCTGTTCATTGCGATGGGCTCCGTCCTGATGCAGTACGCCGCCATCGTGCTGCTGTTCGGCGTCATCCTGATCGCCTCAGGCGTGAAGATGATGGTCAAGCCGCAGGGCGGCGTGGATCCCGAGCGCAACCCGCTCATCAAACTCTTCCGCCGGTTCATGCCGGTGACCCAGGGGCTGCGCGGCCAGCACTTCTTCGTGCGGGAGGCGGGCCGGTGGCACGCCACGCCGCTGTTCATCGCGCTGCTGTTCCTGGAGTTGTCCGACATCATCTTCGCCATCGACTCGGTGCCGGCCATCTTCGCGCTGACGAACGAGCCGTTCCTGGTCTTCACGTCGAACGTGTGCGCCATCCTCGGCCTGCGCGCGATGTACTTCATGCTCGCCGGCGCCATCGAGCGCTTCCACCTGCTGCACTACGGCCTGGCCTTGATCCTCATCTTCGTGGGCCTGAAGATGGTGTGGCTCAATGATGCGTTCGGGGGCAAGTTCCCCATCGAGTGGTCGCTCGGCATCATCGCCACGCTGCTGGCCGGCGCCGTCGTCGCCTCACTCGTGTTCCCGAAGCGGCAGTCCTCATCCGCGGCGCCGTTGTCGCCGCCCGTCACAGGAGATCAGCCATGAAGTGTCCCGTCTGCCAGGAAACGTTGACCATGACCGAACGGCAGGGCGTCGAAATCGACTTCTGCCCCAAGTGCCGGGGGGTCTGGCTCGACCGGGGCGAGCTCGACAAGATCCTCGAGCGCGCGACCGCCGACATGGCGCGCGACGCGGTCCCGCCGCCGCAGCCGCCACCGGCCTACCCGTCACACGACCCGCGCTACCGCCACGACCGGCGCGACGATGACTATTACCGGTACGGCAAGAAGAAGAAGTCGATCTGGCACGAACTGTTTGATTGATTTCACAGCGAGGACTGGAGGGCCGGGAGGCTTACGGGGCTACTGATTCACAGCGAGGACTGGAGGGCTGGGAGGTTACGGGCCTGCCGGATTCACAACGAGCACTGGAGGGCTGGGAGGCTGCGGACCGGCCGGATTCACAGCGAGCACTGGAGGGCTGGGAGGTTACGGACCTGCCGGATGCACAACGAGCACTGGAGGGCTGGGAGGTTACGGACCTGCCGGATTCACAGCGAGCACTGGAGGGCTGGGAGCTTACGGACTGGCCGGATTCACAGCGAGCACTGGAGGGCTGGGAGGTTACGGACCGGCCGATCGTGGCGGAGGATGCAGACAGGAGGCAGCGACTGCCAGATGCGGCCATTGGAGCCGATCTTCCCGCAGCCTCCCAGCTCTCCAGTCCTCGTTGTGAATCAGTAAGCCCCTGAGCCTCCCAGCCCTCCAGTCCTCGCTGTGAACCTTCAGTACCTATCCGCCCGGAAGGGCTCCGGATCAAATCGCGGCGTCTCGCCGGTCATCAGCTGCGCGAGCAGCAGGCCCGTGCCCGGCGCAGTCTTGAGACCGGCCATCTGATGGCCGGTGGCCAGCCAGACGTCGCCGCGGCCGCGGGCGCGGCCGATCGCGGGCATGCCATCGGGGGTACACGGCCGCAGACCGCGCCAGATCTCGCGCGCGACCGGCGCGTCCCCGATGTTGAGCATGCCCTTGGCGCCGCGCACGATGACGTCCACGCGGCGGGCGTTGATGGAGAAATCGTTGCGCACCAGCTCGAGTGTGCCGGCAATGCGCAGCGCGTCGTGGTGCGGGTTGACCGCCACCTTGCGCTCGATGAGATAAATGGACCGCTTCGGATGCGGGTTGGCCGGCGGCAGCACGAGCGAGTACCCCTTCGCGCCGATGACCGGCAGGCGGAAGCCCAGCATGCGCCCCAGCGCTTCGGACCACGGTCCGGTGGCCACCACAATCTGACCGGCGTGTATGTCGCCGCGGGTCGTCGTGAGCCGCCGGCCACCGGCGGCCTCCGCAATGCCGTAGACCTCGGTGCCTTCGAGGAACGTCACCCCGGCAGCCCGCCCCTCGGCCTCGAGGGCCTTGACCGCCCGGTACGGCTCACAATGGGCATCGTCCGGATAGAAGTACCCGCCAACCTGGGGGCCCACGATCGCCGGCTCCTTCTCGCGGACTTCATCGGCTGACCAGCGCTCAGCGCGCACACCCGAACGGCAGACGAGATCGATGCCCGGCTTGGCCGCCTCGAGCGAGGCGGCATGTTCGTAGACCGCCAGCAGGCCGTGCCGCTCGAAGCCGAACGACTCCGGCGCGCGCGTCGCGACGTCTTCCCACAGGTCCGTGCTGACGCGGCACAACTCGACCAGCGCCGCGGCGCCGCGCTCGAACTTCGCCTTGCGCGAGGCCAGCAGGAACTCCAGCAGCCATCGCAGGAAGGCCGGATCGAGTCTCGGCTGGATGTACAGCGGACTCTCGGGATCGAGCATCCACTTGAACGACTTGAGCAACATGGCCGGGTTGGCCAGCGGCACGGCCTGGGACGGCGTGAGCCACCCGGCGTTGCCGTACGAACATCCGAACCCCACCCGATCCCGCTCGACGACGGTGACCTGGACGCCACGACGGGCCAGCTCGACCGCACACGCGACGCCGACCACCCCGCCACCAATGACGACTACGTCCGACTTCACACACCCATGTTAGATGACGAGGTGGCGAGGTGGCGAGGTGGCGAGGTGGCGAGGTGGCGAGTCACCCGTAGCGCGGCCGGGTCCGGCGGCCGCGGAACAGCGGATAATCGGCAGGATGTTGAAAGTCCTCATGCCGGAGTGGCAGGGGTGTGGCCTGTCGAACACGGTTCACGACGGGGCGGTGGCCCTGGCCGGCGCGTGGTGGCCGGAGGGGCCGGACCTGACCATCGATGCGCCCCGCGACGAGGCGCTGGTCGTGGACGCGGGCGTCAAGGGACTGGCCTCGATGGCGCCGCGGCTGGCCGGCGCCATTGAGGCCCTGCGCGCGATCCAGGCCGAACGGCTGGTCGTCGTCGGGGGCACGTGCGGCGTGGAAGTGGCGCCGGTCGCATACCTGCACGAGCGCTACGGCGATGACCTGGCGGTGGTGTGGCTCGACGCCCACGCCGACCTGAATACCCCGGCCTCGTCACCCAGCGGCCATTTCCACGGCATGGTGCTGCGGACGCTGCTGGGCGACGGCCCTGAGGCGATGACGACGGCCATCGGCCGGCCGCTCAACCCCCACCAGGTGTTCATCGTCGGCGCACGTGATCTGGACCCGGCCGAACACGCGTTCATCGGCCGCAGCGAGGCCACGTGGCTGGGCCCTGACGTCTGTGACGCGCCCGAACGCCTGCTGGACACACTGCAGCGATCGGGATGCCACCATGTCTACGTGCACTTCGACGTGGACGTCATCGATCCGCAGGACTTCCGGAGCAGCTATTACCAGGTACCCGGGGGACCGACGCTGGCCGCCATGGCGGACACGATCGGCGCGCTCCATCGCCATTTCGATGTCGTCGGACTGAGCGTGCTGGAGTACTGCGACCGCGAGGCCCGCGATCGGGAGCGCCTGGTGACGGCGCTCAAGGGCGCGCAGGCGCGGTCGTGCTGCGGATGAGGCCGGTCCAAAAAACGAGGGCCGGGGCTGAAGCCCCGGCCCTCCCGTTGTTCGTCGCGCGCGCTGCTCGTGAGCGCGCGGTTCGCTCCCTCAGTTGAACAGGTAGCGCAGCGTGAACTGCATGCGCCAGAGGTCGCCGGTGCCGGCGCTCTTCTGGAACGTGGTGTTCATCAACGCGCCGTTCACCACGCGCAGACGGTACGTCGCGCGGCCCTGCGAGTCGACACCGGGGTTGGTCAGCGGCTGGTTCGAAATCAGCGACTGGCCCACGCCCCACTTGTTGTTGAGCAGGTTGTTCACGTTCAGGATGTCGAACCGGAACTTCAGCGTGTGCCGACGGCCGCCGAGATCCGCGAACAGATCCTGCTGGAAGCCGAAGTCCATGCGGAAGACCATCGGCAGGCGGACGCCGTTGCGCTCGGCGTACTTGCCGCGGTTCTTGCTCAGGTACGGATCCTGGCTGATGTACGCGTCCCAGGCCTGCGCCTGCTGGTCGGCCGTGTAGGTGACGCCGCCCGAGGTGAACGCCGTGAAGTTCATCTCCGACGTGTCGCGCGGGATGTAGATCAGGTCGTTGCTCGAGTTGCTGTCGCCGTTGAGGTCGCCGTTGAACGTGTAGCTGGTCACGCCGCGCGTCACGCCTTCCCAGAACAGCGACACGGTGGTGCCGCCGAACTTGAACCAGTCGCGGCTGAACGTGGCCGCACCGAACACCCGGTGACCCAGCGTGCTCGACGAGAAGCCGATGGCCGGCTGGTTCGGGTCGCCATACTGCTGGTTGTTGGTCCAGGAGCCGGACGCGATGGAGCCCGGGTCAATCAGGTTCTTCGTTTCGCCGTAGCTGTAGGCCGCCTTGAACAGGAAGCCGTTGCGGAACGCGCGGTCGATCGAGGCCGCGACGTTCCACGCCGACCCCGCGTTGTCGTTGCCCATCACGATGTTGCTGGACACGAACGAGTGGATGCGGTTGCTGCCCACCCACCGGGGCCGGTTGTCGGCGCCGACGAACGCGCTGTTGGCCGCCGCGAGGTTCGCGTTGTGGTACGAGATGCCGTTGATGTCCTTGCTGTAGAGGAACTCGACGGTGGCCGTCCAGTCGCCGAACACCCGCTGGTCGACGGCGAGGTTCGAGCGCCACACCTGCGGGAACTTGAAGTCGGGCGCGGTCAGCGCCAGCTCGAAGCTCGACGCGGGCGCGCCGGTGACCGTGGCCGGCTTGTAGCGATCCGGATTCGGGTTGAACGGGCGCGCCGTGGTGTTGTCGAGCTGTTCGAAACCCGTCAGCACGCCGGTGTTGCCGATCTGGTTCGAAATCCACACGTAGGCCGGCTTGCCGGTGAACACGCCCGTGCCGCCGCGCACCTGCGTGCGGCCCGTGCCGTTGACGTTCCAATTGAAGCCCACGCGCGGCGACCACAGCGGCGTCGCGTCGGGCAACTTGCCGGTCGAGTACTGAATCGAGTTGCCCGACGGATCACGGAACGTCAGCGCATCGGCCACCGAGTTGGTGAACGCGGTGTCCCCGAACGCCGCCACGTCCATGCGGACGCCGGCCGTAATCGTCAGGTCCGGACGCATCCGGAACTCGTCCTGCGCATACAGGCTGGTGTACTGCACCTCGAGCGGCTGGATGGGCTTCTCCATGCCGGGGATGTTCGCCCAGCGCACCTGGAAGCGGCGCAGCGTCACGGGCGAGGTCGTCCGGTTCGGGTTGGCCAGGTAGCCCTGCGCGTCGGTGTAGAAGTCCGCCAGCGAGTTGTAGACGTACACGCTCTGCGACCCGGGGAAGAACACGTTCTCCGACTCGTACCGCTCGTAGGACGCGCCCACCGTAATCGTGTGGCGGCCCTTGAGCATCGTGAAGTTGTTCTGGATCTGGAACGTGTTGTACCGCAGTTCGTTGTTCGGCGTGAACGGCTCGAACCCGAAGCTGGTGTAGGTCGAGCCGCCGTTCAGGATGTCGACCATCGGGAAGAACGTGCCGAGCGAGTCGCGGCTTTCGTCCTGCTTGGTGTAGCCGGCAATCAGCGTGTTCGACATGTTCGTGCCGATGACACTGTTGATCTGGCCGATGAAGGAACGGATGTTCTCGAGAATCTTGTAGTTCGAGTTGCGGAAGTTAAGCGCCGTGTTGCGCGTCCGGCGGTTGCCGAAGCCCAGCGACGACGAGTCGGACATCAACACGTCGGTGTCCGAATCCAGGTGCGTGTACCGCAGGCTCGCGCGATGCCGATCCGTCAGGTTCAGGTCCGTCTTGAGCAGGATGCGGCGCGCGGGCGTCTCGTGGTCGTACCCCTGGTAGTCGCCCGTCTCATAGTTGAAGTTCGACGACAGGAAGCTGCTGAGCGCGTTCAGATCCGACGCGAGCACGCGCGTGACCTGGCCGGTGACGGCCTCGCCGCCGGTGTTGGCGCGCCACGTCGTGCCGGGACGCGTGTCGGCCTCATCCTCGAAGTTCGCGAAGTAGAACGCGCGATTGCGGACGATCCGCCCGCCCGAGGTGAACCCGTAGTTCTTGTATTCGAACGTGCCGGGGTTGAAGTCGATGCCGTTCGACTTCTTGCCCACCAGGCTGTCGTTGCGGAACTGGTAATACGCCGACCCGGTGAACTGGTTCGTGCCGCTGCGCGTAACCGTGTTCACGCCGGCGCCGATGAAGTTGCCCTGCCGCACGTCATACGGCGCGATGTTGACCTGCACCTGCTCGATGGAGTCGACCGAGATGGGCGCCACACCCGTGCGGTCGCCGGGCGCGCCGCCCAGGCCGAACGAGTTGTTGAAGTAGGACCCGTCCACCGTGATGTTGTTCAGGCGGTTGTCCTGACCGAACGTGAGACCGCCCGACGACTGCGGCGTGAGGCGCACGAACGACTCGAGCCGGCCGCTGTGGGTCGGCATGGTCTCGAGGTTCTGCCGCGTCACGGCCGTCGCCGCGCCGGTGCGGTTCGAGCTGAACACGGGATCGGCCGTCGCCGTGACCGTCACGGTCTCGGCCGCCGCGGCCACCGCCAGCGTCAGATCGACGTCGGCGTTGACGCCCAGCGTCAGGTTCAGGTTGTCGCGAACCGCGGGCTGGAACCCGCTGAGCGTCGCTTCCACCTTGTACGGCCCGCCGACGCGCATGCCCGGAATCGCGTACCGGCCGTCGGCCTGTGTCACGGCCGTGTACACCGTGCCCGACGGCACGTGGGTCGCCATCACGGTCACGCCCGGCACCGCCAGCCCCTGCTGGTCCTTCACCACGCCCACGATGCCGCTTGTCGTCACGCCCTGTGCCGACGCAATCGTGGTCACTCCCAGCATCACCATCACGGCAAGGCCGAGTCTGCTCCCCCGAAGTAGCCACTCAGTCATATAGGTCCTCACTTGTGCTGCACCAGTCCTCTCGGACAAACGTACAAACGTTACCCGATCCTGACGTAACTGTCCGGTTACAACCGTGCGAAATCTGGTGGGCAACCTGGGGGCGAAGCCAGGCGAAGATCACGTTTTCAGGCCGGAAATCCGCGATTCCTGGGGCCGGCCCCCCGGGCCGGTCAGTTGGCGAACGCCGCGATTCCGGTCTGGGCGCGCCCGAGGATCAGGGCGTGAATATCGTGAGTGCCCTCGTAGGTGTTGACCACCTCGAGGTTCACGACGTGACGGATCACGCCGAACTCATCGACGATCCCGTTGCCGCCCATCATGTCGCGCGCCGCGCGCGCGATGTCGAGCGCCTTGCCGCACGAGTTGCGCTTGAGCAGCGAGGTGATTTCGACGGCCGCCGTGCCTTCATCCTTCATGCGGCCCAGACGGAGGCAGCCCTGCAGACCCAGCGCAATCTCGGTCTGCATGTCCGCCAGCTTCTTCTGGATCAGCTGATTGGCCGCTAACGGACGACCGAACTGTTTGCGTTCGAGCACGTACGCCCGCGCGCGCAGCCAGCAGTCCTCCGCCGCGCCCAACGCGCCCCACGCAATGCCGTACCGCGCGCTGTTGAGGCACGTAAACGGCCCCTTGAGTCCGCGGACGTCAGGAAACGCGTTCTCCTCGGGACAGAACACGTTGTCCATCACGATCTCACCCGTGATGCTGGTGCGCAGGCCCACCTTGCCGTGAATGGCCGGCGCGGTCAGCCCTTTCATCCCCTTTTCGAGGACGAACCCCCGAATTTCGTCCGCATCGTCCTTGGCCCAGACGATGAAGACGTCGGCCACCGGACTGTTGGTGATCCAGGTCTTGGAACCCGAGAGGAGGTAGCCGCCATCCACCGCCTTGGCGCGCGTCGTCATGCCGCCGGGATCGGAACCGTGATTCGGCTCGGTCAGGCCGAAACACCCGATCCACTCACCGGTCGCCAGCTTCGGCAGGAACTTCCGCTTCTGGGCGTCGGTGCCGAACTCGTTGATGGGCACCATGACCAGCGACCCCTGGACGCTCATCATCGAGCGGAAGCCCGAGTCGATGCGTTCCACCTCACGCGCCACCAGGCCGTACGACACGTAGTTGAGACCCGCGCCGCCGTACTCCTCGGGAATGACGATGCCCAGCATGTCGAGCGCGCCGAACTCACGGAAGATCGTGATGTCGGTCCGTTCGTGACGGAATGACTCGAGGACACGCGGCAGCAGTTTGTCCTTGCAGTACGCGCGCGCCGTGTCGCGAATCATCCGCTCATCGTCGGACAGCTGCTGATCGAGCAGGAACGGGTCACTCCAGTTGAATCGGGCCTTGGTCGCCATAGACACCCCGATTCTGACACGATATGCGCCCATGACCTTGGCCGACCGCGTTCGAGAGGACGTCGGGTATGCGTTGCGAGGGTTCCGGCGGCACCCCGGCGTGTCGCTGCTGGCCGTGCTGATTCTGGCGCTCGGCATCGGCGCCAACACGGCGGTGTTCAGTCTGGTCAATCCCATCCTGCTGCGGCCGCTGCCGGTGGCCGACGCGGACCGGCTCGTGTGGATCGCCAACACCGGCACCCGCGGCATGAGCGGCGTGACGTTCCGGGTCGACTGGTACGAGGAGTTCGCGCGTCACTCGACATCGTTCGAGGCGATGGCGCCCTATTTCGCCTTCTCGGGTTTCTTCAGTCGCACGATGACCGAGGGCGCCGTGCCGGAGCGGCTGGCGGCCGCCGATGTGGGCCCGGGCTTCCTCGAGTTGCTGGGCGTGACGCCGCAGGCAGGCCGCCTGTTCACCGGCGACGACCATCGGGGCCCCACGATCAAGGGCATCCTGCTGACTGATGCGTTCTGGCGCCGGCGTTTCAACGCCGACCCGGCCGTCGTCGGCCGCACCGTGACGATCAACAACGCTGCGGTTCCGGTGGTGGGCGTGTTGCCGGGCTCGTTCGACTTTTCCTCGATCTTCACGCCAGGCGTGGCCGTCGATGTGATCTTCCCGGCCGACCTCGAGTTCCTGCGGCCGCTGGGCAACACGATCGCGTTAGTGGGACGACTGCGGCCCGGCGTCACGGTGGACCAGGCACGCGCGGAGTTTGCGACGCTGCTCCCGACGCTCCGCGAGCAACGTCCGGCGCTGGGTGCGGTGGGCGTGAACCTGACCGATCTGCGCACGCACGTGAGCGGCGGCGTACGCCAATCGCTGCTGGTCTTGTGGGCCGCGGTGGGCGTGGTACTGCTGATCGTCTGCGCGAACGTGACGAATCTGCTGCTGGCACGCGCGTCATCACGCCGCCGGGAGTTCGCGGTGCGCGGCGCGCTGGGCGCAGATCGGAGGCGGCTGTTCCAGCAGGTGCTGACCGAGGGCCTGCTGCTGTCGGGCGCCGGCGCGCTGCTGGGCGCGCCGCTGGCGTACGGCATCACGCTGTGGGTGACGCAGGGCGACGCCGTGAGTGTGCCGCTGCTGCATTACGCGCGCGTCGACATCGTCGCTCTGGCGGTGACGGTGGTCGTCGCGGTCGTCACCGGCATCGCCGGCTCGGTAGTGCCCGCCGTGCGGCTCTCGGGGCAGTCGCCGCAGACCGCGCTGACTGAACAGGGGCGCGGCACGGTCGACTCCGCGGCGCAGACGTGGATTCGACGCGTCCTCGTGGTGGCCGAAGTGGCCCTGGCGGCGGTGCTGCTCGTGGGCGCGGGCCTGCTGGGCCGCAGCTTTCTCGCGCTGCTCGATGTGGATCTCGGATTCGAGCCGGCCGGCGCCACCGCGGCGCGCATTGAAATGCCCACCGAACTCAGTCCGCCGCAGCGCAACGCGCTGGTCCGGGAGATCCGGCAGCGCGTGCAGGCGATGCCCGGGGTCGAGGCGGCCGGATTCACGGATGCCCTGCCGCTCGATCGCAATCGCACGTGGGGCGTCGTGGTGCCCGGCGTGCAATATCCGCCCGGCACCGCGCCCAGCGCGTTCGTGTACATCGTCAGCCCTGGCTACCTGACCGCGATGGGGATCCGCGTGATCGCGGGACGTGATCTTCTGGATGGCGATCCCATAGCACCGCGTCATCCCGCCATCATCAACCGCGCCCTGGCCGAGGCCTTGTACCCAGGCGAGGATCCGATCGGACGGCCGGCCATGACCAACGGCCGCCCGCTCACGATTGTCGGCGTGGTGGACGATGTGCGGCAGGCGCGGCTGGATGAGCGCCCGGTGAATCAGCTGTACCTCGACATGGCGCGTGGCGGCGCGATTGGCAGCGACCTCATCGTGCGGGGCGCGCCCGAGCCTCCGGCCGCCGGCGCGCTGCGGACGGCCCTGCGCGAGGTGGACGCGCGTGTCGCCCTCACCGAGACGCGCACGGTCGGGTCACTCGTCGACCGGTCCGTGTCGCCCCTGCGTTTCCTCGTTGAGTTGATCGCGGGCTTCTCGACGTTTGCGCTCGTGCTGGCGTGCCTGGGCCTGTACGGCGTCGTCTCGTATCACGTCGGCCAGCGCACGGCGGAGATTGGCGTGCGCATGGCGCTGGGGGCGACGGCGGCCGAGGTCCGCCGGCAGATCGTGCTCAACACGCTGGCGCTGGCCGGCACCGGCGTGGCCATCGGCGGCGTGGCGGCTCTGCTGCTGTCGCGTGTGGTCGAGGCGCTGCTGTTCGCCACCTCGCCGCGGGATCCGTGGGTGTTTGCCGGCACCGCGGCTGTGCTCGTGGGCGTGGCGGCGCTGGCCGGCCTGGTGCCCGCCATACGCGCGTCGCGCATCGACCCGGCGCGCGCGCTCAGAGCCGAGTAGGTTTACTTAGGTATTGACATAAGTATTGCCGCGCGCCTACAGTTAGGTTCGTGCCTAACCAACAGCCGTCGCTGGACGCCATCTTCCGTGGACTGGCCGATCCCACGCGCCGCGCCGTGCTCGAACGCCTGAGCCGGGGTCCCGCGGCGGTCACGGAACTGGCGCAACCGTTCGACATGGCGCTGCCGTCGTTCACGCAGCACCTGATGGTCCTGGAGGACTGCGGCCTGGTGACGTCCACCAAGACCGGCCGTGTTCGCACGTACACCCTCGTGCCCGCGTCGCTCACCCGCGCCGACGCGTGGCTCAATCGCCAGCGGGATCGGTGGACCCGCCGGCTCGACCAGCTCGACGCCCACCTCTTGAAAATGAAGGAGCCACAGTCATGACGCCATTTCCTCTGAATCCCGACCTCGACCTCGTGCTGGAGCGCGTGGTCGACGTCCCTCCCGCCCTGGTGTGGAAGGCCTGGACCACGCCCGAAATCATGGTGCAGTGGTTCACGCCCGCCCCATGGAAGACCGTGTCGGTGGACCTGGACCTGCGCCCCGGCGGCATCTTCCGCGTCGTCATGGAGTCCCCTGAGGGACAACGCGTCGAACACGATCCCGGCTGCGTCGTCGAGGTCGTGGAGGGCCGCAAGCTGGTGTGGACGAGCGCGATGGGCCCCGGTTACCGGCCCACCATCCGCCCAACGGTGGACGACGCGTTCCTGTTTACCGCGGTCATCGACGTCGAACCCCACGGCACCGGGACACGGTATCGCGCGACGGCGATCCATGCGGATGCCGCCGGGGCCGGCCGCCACAAAGAAATGGGGTTCCACGACGGTTGGGGGGCCGCGTTTGACCAGCTGGTGGCGCTCATGCGCGGGCACGCCAGCCAATAGGCCACGGCCGGGTGGAACGGTTCATGCATGGCTTCCTGCCGGGAGGTCATCATGATCCGAATTCTGGGCCTGTTGCTCATCATTGCCGGCGCGGTGGCGCTGATCTCCGGCGGCATCCGGTGGACGTCCACCGAAACGGTGCTGGAGGCCGGACCGCTGGCCGTGACGGCAACAGAACAGGAACGCATTCCGATTCCGCCGATCGCCGGAGGACTGGCGATGGCGGTCGGCGCCGTGTTGCTCGTCTCGTTCCGGCGGCGCCACGGCACGTTCTGAGCTCGGAGGTCATTTCTCCGGAAATGACCTCCGAGCTCATTGTTCCTCCTCCGCGCTCAGCGGAACCGGTAGCCCAACAGCAGCGCGAAGGAGCGGTTCTTCACCACCCCGTCCGAGGGCGCCACGGCCACGTTCCTCAGGCCGAACGTGTAGCGCGCGTCCACGGAGATCCGGTCGACGTCGAAGCCGGCGCCCAGCGTCAGTCCCAGATCAAACGCCTTCACTTCGCCGGTGGTATTGCCGCCGCCGAAGATGCTGTCGTTGGGGCCATCCGCCTTCAGCTTGAAGCCGAAGGTCGGCCCGGCGAACGCGTGCGCATGCAGCCGATCGGATTGCGTATTGCCCACGCGCAGCAGCACCGGCACGTCGAGATACGCCAGGCGCACCGTGGTGGAACGCCCCGCGGTTTCATCGCGTGCGCCACGCTGACTGACCAGCGCTTCGATCTGCAGTCCCAGCGAGTCGGTGAGCGGCTTGCCGACGAAGATGCCGGCCGCCGCGCCCCAGATCGAGCTGACCTCGATGCCGCGGCGCTCCTCCACGTTCAGCGTGGAGGCGGTCAAGCCGCCCTTCAGACCGAACGTCGACGGGCCCTGCGCGCGGGCGGACACTGGAAGAATGCACACAGCGGCCATGGTCAGAAGTGCCAGATACGGTCGTTTTGACATGTAGAACCTCCCTCAGCCCGTCAGAGGTTCAAGGCGCGTGCCAGCGCCGACTACAATCGTGTAATGGTCATCGTGTTCTGTGACGGCGCCGCCAAGGGCAATCCCGGCCCCGGCGGCTGGGGCGCCATCATCGTGACGCCAGACGGGCAGGTGACCGAGCTGGGCGGCGCCGCGGCACACACGACGAACAATCAGATGGAACTGACCGCGGCCATTCGCGCGCTGACGTTCATACGCGCGGCTGAGGGCCCCGTGTCGGTGTATACGGACTCGACCTACGTCATCAAAGGCATTCGCGAATGGATCTGGGCCTGGCGGCGGCGCGGCTGGAAGACGGCCGAAGGCACCGACGTGCTCAACCGTGAACTGTGGGAGGCCTTGTGGGACGTGGTGTCGGCCCGCGGCCCCAAGGGGGTCGAGTGGCACTACGTGCGCGGTCATGTGGGCATCGACGGCAACGAACGCGTCGACGAGATTGCGGATCGCCATGCGCGCGGCCTTCCGGTCACGTTGTACCGCGGATCGCTCGATGCGTACGGCATTGACGTGATGACCGTCCCCGACGACACCTCGGTGCCCGCCCGATCGTCCGGCCCACGCCGCGACAAGGCTCCCGCGCACTCCTACGTGAGCGTCGTGGACGGCATCCCCATGCGCCACACCACCTGGGCTGACTGCGAGCGCCGCGTCAAGGGCCGCTCGGGCGCGAAGTTCAAGAAGGCGCTGAGCGCCGACGACGAAGCGGCGATCCTGCGCGGCTGGGGCGTCTCGCTGTAGCCGCGCGTCACTGGTCGCGGTGTTTCGCCAGCCGCTGCCGGATGACCGTCAGGTCGAGCTGAGCCTTGCTCAGCGCGGTCTCCAGTTCCAGACGGCGCAGATCCGCCTCCGCCACATCCACGGAGCTCACGACACCGACCTTCGCGCGCTCGGTGAGCAGCCGCACCTGATCGCGGGCCAGCGACACTTTCGGTGTGAGCGCACTGACCTGCTGCTCGGCCTCCACCTCGAGCGAGCGCAACTCGGTGACCGTCGTGTTGATGCGGCCCGACAGGTACAACTTCCGGATCTCGATCCTCCGGCGAATGGCATGCTCCGCCGCCTCGAGTTCCGCAATGCGCACGCGGGCCGTCTCCAGCTCCTGCGGCGCCATGGTGCCGATCTCGATGCGAGCGCGGATCGACTCCATGAACGTGCGCTCGACTTCGAGCGCCTTGACGGGCACCGTCAGTTCCGCCTGCAGGCGATCGCCGACGAAGTCGCGCCCTCTAACGCGGGACGCCCAGAGTTCCTTACGCGGCTCCCGGCCGGACGCGCGAATCTCCTCCAGGTCCAGCGTGGCCCCGGCGACCTGCGCTTCGGCGATCGCCACCTGCACGCCGCTCTCGAGCACCGCCTGCGTGTCCACCATTCCCACGTCGAATCGTCGTTCGGTGGTCTGTCGCTCCCGCTGCGCCAGTTCCAGCCGCTGCCGCGCCAGGTCCAGCCGCTGCTCCGCGCCGGCCAGCAGCTGGTCGCGCACCTGCGCCTCGGCCGACTCGTATGCGACGGCGACCGCCACGCCGCCGGCCGCCATCGAGGCGACAACGATGGCGGTCACCGCGGCGGCCACCTGCAGCGGCGTCCATGACGCCCAGCGCGGCCGGCCGGCATCCTGGTTGCGGCGCCGAATGTCGCCGGCAATCCGCGCTTCGAGGCGCGCGGCGAATTCCTGGGTCGGCACGTGCCGTTCGAGTGGGTCCTGCATGATCAGTCTCTCCTCATGACGCGGGCGAGTTGCCTGCGCAGCTTGGCGCGGGCGCGGCGCAGCCGGCCTTCGATGGCGCGTTCCGACGTGGCGCCGGCAGCGGCGATGTCGGCCACTGAGCGGCCGTCGAAGTAAAACGCCTCGAGCAACGCCGCGTGGGGCCGCCGCAACTGCGCGAGGCCCCAGCTGACGATGACGGCCGAGTCGGGGGTGTCGGCGCTGAACCGATCGTCTTCGATGTCGAGCAGCGCCGGGTCCACCGCCTCGGGCCGCTGCTTCCGGAAGTGGTCGATCAGCGTGTTGCGGGCGACGCGCATCAGCCACGCCGCCGGGTCGTCGGGCACACCCCGCCGCTGACAGGCGTCAAGCGCGCGCATCCACGTGTCCTGGACGAGGTCCTCGGCCAGGCTGCGGTTGCCGCCGACCCGCCGCGAGACAAACGCGTACAGCGGGCCCAGCGAATCCCGATACACGCGAATCAGTTCGTCCTCCGGCAGCACCGCCACACTTCTATTGACGATCAAGGACACCTTGAACCCACGAATTTTTTGCTGGCGAGGTGGCGAGATTGCGAGGTGGCGAGGTGGCGAGGTGGCGAGGTGGCGAGGGTAGGATGTCGAGCGTGGATCAGAACATCGACGCGCGGCTGCGGATTCTGCTGCCGCCGGAGTTTCATGAGACCTACCGGACGCTCGAAGCGCAGCCGATGGGGGCGGCCGGGCTGCAGTACGACGCGGACGGCCGGGTGGCCTGGGACCGCATCTGGCAGACGTTTTGTGACCTGGCGCTGGCCGGCGGGCCGCCGCACAAGGGCCGGCTGCTCGGCCCGGGGCGGCCGGCGGAGATCGCGGCCCGGCCCGACGCGTACCTCGATGTGCTCGATGAGCTTGGCCGCGGGCTCACGATGGCCAGCGAGTTGCCGACCACCGAATCACCGCACCTGGGCTGGATTCGCGTGGCATGCCATTCGGAGGTGATGGCCGGCTGGCTGCTGCGCGCGATCACGACGGAAAACGTGGCCGTGCGCCGGGACGGCCGATGGCTTGACCTGCCGGCCGCGCCGCACTTCCGCATCGACAAGGAGATCAAGAACGTCATCACGGTGACGGCCAAGACGTGTCACTACTGGATGGGTCACATCCCGCGCGAGCAGAAGATCGCGATTGGTGAGCTGCTCGCCGAGCTCGACCGTGAGTCACCGCTGCTTGAACCCGACTGGCCGGACGAAGGCGAACCTGGCTGGCGGCAGGTACCCTGCGCGTCAGTGACGGAGGCGCTCGACAAGATGCGCGCGCTCATCGCGCAGAACGTGCTGGCGCGGCGGGAGGAGACGACGGTGTTTGTGCCCGCCCGGGTGGAATCCGGTCACCGTGCGCGTGCAGGGAGCGTCTAGCGAAGGTTGTTGGCTTGCCAACCGGAGCTGCTCGCCGCCTGCGCAGGACGCTCACTGCGTGAGCAGCTTCGGCGGCCAGAGGCGTAGGGAGCGATTAGCGAAGGTTGGCGGAGAGGGTGGGATTCGGTCCTGGCGATTCCGCGAATTTGCACCTCTTCTAAGGAAATCGATGCATCTGAAACGCTAAATACGCTAGAAAACTGGGTTGGAGGTACGCATTAGGTACATTCACTCGGCCAGCGAAGTCGACATCGCGGCCCGACGTCCGACGCTCAGCGACCGATCTTGGGCAGCTTCGACTTGATCAAATCGAACACGTCAAACGATCGCCCCTTACTATCACCGAGGATGAGACCAGCGAGGCGATTGTCAACCATAGCAGGGCAACCAGTCAGATCCTCGCTGAAGTAGCGGCTAGTGCATAGCCACCATCGGCCATCCCCGTATATCACTGAGACTTCGAAGTCGCCGCACGTTGGTGCTTTCAGTCGTCCATCACGATAATAATCATCGTACAGAACTGCGTTATGAATATACCCAAAATCCGCGGAGCGCCACTCGCTGCGTTGCAGCAGCATCGTCGCCTGCCGAATGACTACCTGATCTCGGTTCGCGATGATGTCATTCAATTCGTCGTTCTTACCATAGGCAATACTGGCACAAAGATCGGAGAAGTCAGCTAGGCAGTCGCTTGGGGGAACGCTCGAGTTGCCGAACAGATCGATCAAGAACCTGCGAGCCAGCTCCCTGGCCTCAGCCTCTGAGTCATGGACTCTAAAGCCCGCTGACTCGCTAGAAACGACGAACCGTCGCTTCACGATCTGATTATTCTCGACAATCTCGTACGACTCGGTCACCACTAGAGTAACCGTAACGTCTAAGCCCTTGGTGATGCCGTGGGGTATCGTCCATGTCGCAACCAGGCCGGCTCCACTAATAGTGCCGACACTCGCGGACCAAGAATAGCCAAGAGACGTCAGCGGCGATTCGGCATCTTCAACAACGGCCGTGATCATAACGGCCTGCCCCGCTTCGACTCGCGACGAGGGCACTGAAATCGAACGAATCACGGGCGGAGTCGCGTCGGCCACAGGAGGCGGCTTCGGCGGCGCTGTAGGGCTGCTGCAGGCGGCAACAAGGATCCCGACGGTCGTACAGCTGATCGCCGCTGTCGCCTTCGACCAGAGCCATTCGAAGGTGCCAGCGGCGACAGATTCTGGCTTCGTCGTACCAGTGTGCTCGTCGTTCAGGCGTCTGCGCCAATCGACCCGGCGTCGGTTCAGCTCAACAAGTCGAACCGCAAATAACGAGTTCAAATGCCTCCCACCCGCCGACAGATGTTGCATTGACATCAACTACATCGCTCCCGCCATTCGCCGCCCTCCAGTAGTAGTCCAAGGCGACGCTCTTCAATGCGATTCTTCCACCCTCCGAGACCGAGCAATTATCGCAGTCCAGCGTCTCGATTACAAACTTCTCATCTCCAGTAGCCGTGTCCCAATAACCAGGCTCCGTCCACAACGGCTCCCCATCGTATTGCTCAGTGCTCAGGATGAAGCCCTGGTAAGGATGGTGATACTCGATCGCAACTTGGTCGCCATCCTCCAAGTCTCCTCCGTTTAAATCAACCAGCCAGAGCTCTCGCGTCCAACCGGCGCTAACGCTACCGGTGGAATCGTTCCGGCACTCGATCTGGCCTTGGATGTAGTGCGCCGCAACCCAGCTGTCATCGGCGCATTGAAACGCGACCCGATACTCTACCTCTATGATCTGCTTGGCGGTCAGTGACACGCCAAAGACCACGGCAAGGACAAGACCGCCCAAGGCCACTCCGACACCAGACAGTAATCGTGCACTCATCACGCCTCCTCTTAGCAGTAGAGCCATTCAGTGTAAAGCAGTCATTGTTTTGATGGGCTGACCGGACCCGACTGGTCCACTGATTAGTTCAAATGTATCCGACGCTCCGACGGACGCTGCGTCCGCGTTGACTGCATCACTGCCCCCGCCAACCGCCCGCCAGTAGTCATCTGTGTCGACACTCCTCAATGCGACTCGGTCGTCTTCGAGGAAGACAACCGCGAAGTCATCGCCAGCGGTGTAGCCGTGTTCCCAGTGACCTGGTCGCCGTGCGAGCGGCTCTCTGTCACTCGGATCCATGCTTAGAATGGAACCCTCGAATTGATACATGTGTTCAACCCGGATTCATCTGCTGGCCGACGGAGAGATGCGCTCAGCTAACGGTTTCACCGTGGGGTGCAGATTGAGCTAGCCTCGTGCACGCGTCAAGACAAAATCCTATGCAAAAACATTGCGTCCAATGCAGTATCCTATGAAATTCTCAGGGCATGGCCGACTCGGAGGCGATGCGACTGTTTCGCATCGTACTCGAGGAATACAAGCTCCTGTGTCGGCGTCGCAAGCAACTGCAGGAGGATGCAGCCGAGCGATTGGCCGGGCATGCGGATTTTGAACGCCTGCAAACGTTGCCCGGCGTGGGGCCGATCCTCGCAGAAGTCCGGGACTTCCGTCGGTTTGGCCATGTACGGCAATTCTTGAAGTACTGCGGCTTTGATCTGTGTACCGAACAATCCGGCCAATATCGGGGTCGCACCCACCTCTCAAAGCGCGGCAATGCGCGACTGCGGTACGCCTTCTGGATGGCCGGTACGGTCGCCATACGCATGCAGCAGAACAGTTTTCGCCGGAAGTTTGAGGACTACGTGCGACCGGATCCTCAGAATGCGGACCGCCGTCGCAAGGCGTACAGCGCGGTGGCCGCCAAGGTGGCCCGCGTGGCCTACACCCTGGTTACCTCCGGCATCGACTATCGCCGCTTCCCGGAAGCGACGAGACCAAGCGGACGGATCCCTTCGCCACGGGCCGTAGAGGCATGACCTCGTAGATAATGCTCGGACCTTCCGCTTGGATACCCACGTTGTGTTGAGCTCAGTGGTAGACGCGGCGGCACCGCCGCGGACTCCGTGTGACTATGGTGAACGGGATATCAATGGAGCGGAATCCGCTTGGCGGGAAGACGCGTGTCATCAATGCCGGCACACGGCCGGAACAGAGAAGGTGTGTACGCTTGACTTCAGAGGTAGCTCGTTATCGGTGCGCAGGACCGCGGGAAGGCCGCGCTCCAGCGCGAGCCGGTCCAGCACGCGTGTCACCGCCATCCCGCCAACCGCCCGCTCCGGCACCGTCGCAATCGCCTCCGTCGTGGCATCGTCCACAATGGCTAGGCACTTCAGTACACGGCCATCCGCGGTGCGGTCGAAGACGAAGTCGGCCGACCACACCTCATTGGGCCGCGTCGGGCGGATCAGGGGCTGGCGATCGGCCACGGGGACCTTCTTCCGGCGCCGACGCCGAATCTGGAGCCGCGCCTCGGTGTACAGGCGCTCGACGCGCTTGTGATTGACCACGTCGCCAGCCTGACGCAGCTTCAGATAGATCATGCCGGCGCCGTACCGGCGATAGCGCTGCGCCAGCGCGACGATCCGCTCCCGGAGCACCCCGTTACGGTCCGGGGCGGGGGCGTATCGCAAGGCGGACGGACTCATGCGGACCACCGTCAGGGCCCGGCGCTCGCTCAGGCCGCGCTCGACCATCTCCCGCACCAGGGCGCGGCGCGCTGGTGCGGTCACCATTTTCGGCGGAGGGCCTCACGCGTCACCTCGTTCTCTAACAAGGCGTCCGCCAGCAGCTTCTTCAGGCGCGTATTTTCCGTCTCGAGCTCCTTCAGGCGTTTGGCGTCCGAGACATTCATCCCGCCGAACTTGCTCCGCCAGAGGTAATAGCTCGCCTCCGAGAACCCGTGCTTGCGGCACAGGTCCTTGACGGCGACGCCGGCATCGACCTCCCGCAGGAACCCGACAATCTGTGCTTCCGTGAACCGCTTCTTCATCGTCCGACCCCTTCGCTAAGGCCGGACTCTAAACCTAAACGCTACTCATTTGTGGGGGGACGTCGTCGTCCGAGTGTCGGTCTCTACACGAACAACGACCATCACCCACCGCACAAGGTCAGCTACCGCTGGGTCATTCTTGCGAACATCAACGATCTCAAGTGCGACCAATGCGCCCATTCGAATCCCTTCCACGGTCGCACGAGTCCGGACCTCCACTTTCCCGCAACGAGTTCCTATAAGGACAGGACCCTCCTCGCCGCGGCCGCCATTGTCTCTCGAATGTAGTCGGCATCAAAGGCTCCCCACAACACATAGCCCGCGGCCGCGCACCAGATCACTGCCGTGATAAGCCTTCCGGTCCAGTCTCGGGCAGCATCGGTCGAGCACAAGATTGCGAGTGTCACGAAGACCTCGAATGTTCCGCGTTGAGCATTTCCGATGTGAATCCAGAGCTTGTCATAGGTGAGGCAGAGCCCGACCAATGAGTACGCCACTCCGGCTATTGCCACCGGATGCAGTTCCCTCATCGCTCGCCGACAGAAGGTCGCCAACGCCAGAACAATTAGTAGCGGAAACCACACTGCAGCAACCGAAAAGGAGGCCTGTGCTGGGAAGTATGCCCCTTGCCATACCCTGAACCACAACTCAACAATTCCCCCGAACGGCCACCCAAGGTCGCCTGTTGAGTGCCATAGAGCTTCCCAGCCAAGAGCGGGCCACAGTCGAAACCCGACGTACAATCGCCAAAGGAACATCGGCAAGACCGCTGCAGAAAGCCAGATGGCCTCCCGACGTCTATTTCCCGGGTGCCTCGCCGCGCTGGCGACTGCGACGGCAAGAAGGACAATAAGTCCGGTCTCCCGCACTAGGAGTGAAACTGCAGCGAGACCAGCCGAAAGCCCCATGGCACCGCGCCGCCGGCAGGCATACGCCCAGACCAGAAGGGCCGCTGAGATCGGCTCAGGAAGAGCTACCTGGATAGACTGCCAGAAACCAGGTATGAGCAGCGTTGCTGCGCCCCACCATGGGCTCCTTCCGGAACCTGCTGCTAGGAAGGCGAGGCCGCCAGCGGTCGCTAGCAGGCCAACGAACACCAGGGTCGTCATCACGATGGGCAACTTCGTGATGTCGCCCAGAGAAATCAGCCGAGCAAGCAGGCTGTATCCAATGCGACCATAGCGATACGTGGGCGCGTCGATGAACTCTTGATATGTTGCCGGAGTATCGCCGAATTCGAGTAGCGCCGGATCATGCGCAGCAAAGAAGAAGAATTGGCCGTCATAGCCTGTGTTGTCGGCAAGTATCAGTTGACTACGGAGATCAGGATCCTGCCGCATGCTTGGATGGGCATCGAATCGTTCCCTTGCGATTCCGAGAAACCCACTGAAGTTGTAGCCGTAGATCTCCTTAAGCAGCCGATGTTCAACGCTTCCGAATGCGCCGGCGACGAGAACAACGACGACCACTGCCTGCACAAGTGGCCGTGTGAGCCAACCGTCGCGATATCCCTTTGCGGCCACGGCCGCCAGTCGCGGAGCGCCCAAGAATAGCAGCAGCTTAAGGTATAGTTCCACCGAGATGACAACTCGGAACTGACTTACCAGTGGCGCCAGGAGGGTAAGCCCTGTAGCCAACATGATCACGCTGGTGGGAATGAGCCACGCAACCGCCAGCCACTTCGGCATGCGGGGTTGGCTCAGAAGGCCAACCAAGAGGCCCGGAAGGGTCGCCAGAAGAACCATAATTGGCCACGGCGGGTGAGGAATCTCTTCCCTTGCTTTCGGCAAGACCAGCATGCCGTGACCACCCGAAGATCCGTGGTGGGTTGCCAATTCGAGGTAGACGAGTTGCCAAGAGGTTGAGGCGCTGCTGATGACCACGTTGTCCACGGACTCGGGTGCACCGCCAATGGCATTGGCTGCCACCGAACAGTCTATCCGCCTCACTGTCCGTGGTGGGATGGGCGTAGTCGTGCACAGGGCCTTGCCGACCCGGACCTCGAACTGCTCATCGCGGGCCCCCTGATTCTCGATCCTGAGGATGACTGCAGTCCTGGCAGCTGGCAGTGCCTGCGCTGGCCCAAGGTTGACGGAGACGGACCCAGCACGGGCAACTATGGGCTGCTGTACGAGCTTCGCTCGTTTTAGGTCCAACCTTGTGAAGGTGCTTGTCGCAACAAATAGCCCGCCAAGGACCAATGCCGTCAATGTCGCTATGAGGCGGCGGTCGACCGTCGAGATTTCCATTGCCCCAGGCCAGCTTAACACTTAAGGAACCTTGAGTCCGATATCGAACTGCCGCACCAGCCGCCTCAGATGCATACAGATCAACCGGCCGCTGACCTGCGCCTGCGCCACCATGGTACATGTGGCGCAGGCGGGTCCCGCTGCTCTTGACCTTCGCGCTGCGAGCGTTGTGCTGCTCTGTGACCTAGTCTAGAACAGCGACCAGAGGACATCTCCAGACAAACTGTAGACAACGAGGTTGCCGTCGTTTTGAACGACCAGGTACGCTCCCTCATTGACATCCGTACCCGTATGAAACAGAGCTGCTGAAGACGAATACAACACGAAATTGCCATCCAGCTGCATCAGCGCCTCCACACCAGTACTGGTGCCCGTCGCCCATTCCGGTGAATGATACTGGTCATAGAGCACTAGATTGCCGTCTGACTGCAGTATGAGGTAGTACGCGCCGTTGTCAGAGTAGAGCGGAACATTTACTTCAAGCTCGGTGTCCCTCTGAAGCGCACCGTCGTCGTCGATCCATGGAACATTGGTATCCCATTCGCCACAGCCCCCCCGGAAGAACCACTTAGGGCTCCAGCCATTTTGAATCGAAGCTTGCCCAAAATAGTGGGCGGTGTATTGTTCCGATATCGAACTGCATCCGAAACCCCAATCGCCTCGATTGTTGTACATTGTGTTTCCAGAGACATAGCCGTCGGCAATGCCCTCAATTGCCAGATTCACGACGGCGCCTTCGATCTCGTTGTTCGTGATCGAACCTGCGTCGCTGACGAAACCGTGGGCTGACGAGACCAAGCCGTTAAACCACGGCTCGAACCCAGCGATCAGCCCAAACGACATCATGTCCTCATCCGAATAGATTGTGTTGCTGTCGTACGTGATCCCCGCGTGATCTCCATCACCGTCTGGAAACCACCCTACGTGGAGCCCGGCGAAGGCGTGTAGGTTGAAGTTGGAGATCGTATTGTCCTCGATTGTACCGCCAGATCCGCCGCCGACGACGAGACCAATGTCCGTGTTGTCCTCGAACGTATTGTCATGGATCCAACAGCTATTGCACGCGTGGACGGTAAGGCCATCGGCCCAACTGTTTGGCGAGTATCCCTCTTCACGCCCGTTGGTGTGAAAGTAGCTGTTCCGGATCTCGAAGTTCGAGGCCGATATCACAAAGGCCGAGCCGCACGTGGCCTCGGTCGACTCCACGTTGTCGATGAGAATGCCAGAGCCCGTCGCATACACGTTCTGGCCATGATTACCACATGAGGCCTCGTAGCTGCCTTCCCACGGAAGATCTCCAGCGTCCTCGCCGTTTGAGCGCCCGCCCACGAACTTGATATTCGCGATCGTATAGCTGCTTCCACTAGCGTTCAACAATCGACCATCGATGTTTGCCATCGCCCGGATCGTGGCGCGGCCACCACCAGTGCTCGTGAGCGTCGTGCTGGAGGACAGTGTGAGTGACTGGCTAATGAGGTAAGTTCCACTAGTGGAGAGACGGATTTCACCTCCTCCGTTCAGGCAGGTCTGCAACGCCGAGTAGTCATCGTTGGAATCTGAGGGATTGGCGGCAGTGCAGTAGTTCTGGGCAGCCGCGTCTGTGACGTGCCCCGCCAAGAACACCAGAGTTAACGACAGGACTATCACGAGCCGGTTCAGGATGCGCATTGTGGCTTTCTCCTAGGTAATGTCAATGCCGTTGGCCCCGGGGTGACTTCAGCAACCCTGAGGCTATAGCTAGGCGACTGAGGGCACGAATACGAGGCTGTCCACGGTTGTCGTAGAGTGCAGGCGCAGGGATGAGACGTCAAGACAAGATCCTATGCAAATGTCTATAACGTCACAGTTTTCATTGGCGACGTTTAAGCGGGACCTCGTGATCGTGGCGCTTCGGGCAAACCCCTCCTTGCGCCACTAAACAGTCATGGCCTGGCCGATCGTTGACCATAAATGTCCATCCCTACCTAATCGCTAATAGTCATGCCAACGTCGGTCGGCTGTTCACGAGTAGCGCCAGAAGGAGATCGTTGAAACGTGAATCAACGACTAATTGCTGAGCGGCCAAGAGCTGCGGAAGCTTCCGGCGTTCCAATTGACTCGCAGATACTCCGGCTCTCTCTAACAACGCATCCACGGTGCGAAGGTCTCTACTTCTGAGCGCCAGTACGATGTCGCTGGGCGTTGACGGCGAAATTAGCGCAAGCCTGAGCAGCCTTCCGAGGTCGAGTATCGCTTTCGCACGTAGGCCCCCAACAGCACAGCGAGCAAAGATGGTAGGAGCTGACGTTCCCACTTGGTGTGCCCATTCGTCGATCGTTCTTGTATCAGCAGCAGCGGTTATAACGACCATGAGCCAGCCAGCCAAGTCGTGCAGTGCCGAATCTGCCTGAATCCGGCCGCAGGTAGGGACAGACACGGGCAGGTGTGAACGGACTGTGTCGACAAGGTCCTGTACGTTTAGCGGCTTTTCCAGGAAGTCCAAGGCTCCCAAGCGAATCGCTTCAACCGCCGTGCGGATATTGCCAAGCCCAGAAAGAAGGATCACCGAAGGTAGCTCTCTTTGGATCCTGACGCGACGCAAAACTTCAAGTCCGTCGATATCTGGCAGGACGAGGTCCAAAAGGACGAGCGAGTATTGACCTGTCTGGAGCGCTGCAAGACCCGACTCTCCGGTCCTGGCTACCGTGGTCGGTAGGCCAGCTCGCCCGAGCCCTTTGGCAATGAATCCACTGAACGCGGCGTCGTCGTCGATGAGCAGGAGAGGCTGGGGATACTCTCGGCGATCGGCCACTGTAGATGGACTCCTTCTGCAATCCCGTTGCGCCCTGGCCATCATTGGACGGACACGGATGGTCGATTCCCACGAACCCCGCAGAGTTCGACGAAGCGCTTGCCACTCCGTCGGTTGGCGACGCCAAGGCCCTCACCGTACAGCCAAGTCGCCTGTCAAACTTCGCCGATCCTGCCCTCGGCTAGTTTGGCCTGTCAAGGCAACACTGTGTCACGCAGTTCTGGTCGGCAACCAAGAATCGTGCCAACCTTGTTACCGCCCACAGCCACCGTGACATCGTGGTGAAGTCATGCCATGCCGGGTAACCTAGTTCCCACGAACAGAGTTGGCGGGTCACTTGGTACCCAGTGTCCAGCGCGCATAGACTCGTTCGGCCGGTGGCAGTCGGGCGAGCGCGTTCGCGCTTCAACGCATCGGCCAGGTAATGCCTAGTATCGAACCGTCGATGGAACGGGTCACCTTAACCTCCGGAAAGCCGCCAAGGACACCCTGTAGCCACTGGGCCATTGCAGAGCGCCGGTCGGAAGGAGCACACCGGAAGAACGCTTCCCGCCACCGTTGAGACAATTCGTACGATCCCATCTCGAGCATCGCGTCATGGAGTGCGGCGATCGGCTCAAGGACATGCCGCAAAGGCACGTCCTCAAGCCCCTTGACCCAGGCAGATAGGTCGTACGGACCGACCCAACGGAGATTCTGGCGCCGACGCTCGATCGCGATCTTTCTGAGCGTAAGGTGATGAGTCAACCCCGAGGTGAAGTCGAGTACCCGCTGCACCTGGAGACCCCGGCGGCCAAGCGTCTTGCGTAGGAGATGCTGCTCCTCCTCGGTCAACACGCCGTGTGCCGCGACGGCAGCCTCCAACTGCTGGAATGCCGTTCCTGCTCTCTCCACGGTCATTCGCAACGACCGCTTTGGCGGGCTGTAGTCTGGAAAGGCCTGCCAAAACAGGTCTTCTGGTGGTCGTCTCCTCGTTTTCATTCGTCCCTCCGCATTCTGCGATGCACCCTGTGTGCGATCGACTCCGGAATTCTCAGGGTCCGATACACCCTTCGGCCAGGTCGCACGTTTCGGAACACCACGACGCCGGGCTCCTCCAACATCAGCCTTCGGACGAACTCCGTAGAGACGTTCCACATCTCGGCCAGCTCCTCCGTTGTGTAGTGACGCTCAAGAGTCGTGTCAGGCAACCCCACGGCTCACTCCAAGATGCTGTGCAGCGTGTCGTCGGCCGGCGTCGTCCACATGGCCGACAGCACGGCCGCCGGGTTGG
>CAYYFE010000008.1:29898-121491 GCA_964471115.1 uncultured Solibacteraceae bacterium | reverse complement strand
CAGTTAAACGAATACTTCTCGGCGATGGTCCACGTGTTGTTCCGCCATCAGGGCACTCTGGACAAGTTCGTCGGTGACATGGTGATGGGCCTGTTTGGCGCGCCGGTGGCCGACCCGAAACACGCCGACCATGCGGTGGCGGCGGCCATCGAGATGGTCGAGACCCTCGACCGGCTCAACGCGGACTGGCAGGCCCGCGGTCTGCCGCGGCTCGACATCGGCATCGGCGTGAACTCCGGGGAGATGATCGCGGGTAACATCGGCTCGGACACGGTCATGAGTTACACGGTCATCGGCGATGCGGTGAACCTGGGCGCCCGGCTCGAGTCGCTGAACAAGGACTACGGCACCACGATCCTGATCAGCGAGGCGACCCGGCGGCTGCTGACGATTGACGCGCCCGTGCGCGAGGTGGGGCCGGTCACCGTGAAGGGCAGGACCACCGCCGTGGTGGTGTACGCGGTCGATGTGGCGCGACGACGGGAGGGGGCGGGGGCATGAGGCAGACGATGATCGCGGTGATGACGGCCGGCGTGCTGGTGACGGGCGGGGCGGCGCCGGCGTCGGCGCAGCTCGGGTCGCTGGCCGGACGGGCCATGCAGGCCAAGAAGGGGGTCGACACCGTCAAGGCGCTGGTCGTCACCGAACAGGAAGAGATCGCCATAGGCGCGGCCATCAGCGCGAAGCTGCGGGAGAAATACGGCGTCGTGCAGAATCAGGCGGTCCACAAGTACGTGGCCCTGACCGGCCGGGTGCTGGCCGACGCCAGTGCGCGACCAACGCTGCCGTGGACGTTTGTGGTGCTCGATACCGACGGCGTCAACGCGTTTGCCGCGCCGGGCGGCTACATCCACATCACACGCGGCGCGCTGGCGATCATCCGCAACGAATCGGAACTGGCCGGCGTGCTGGCGCACGAGATCATCCACGTCACCGAAAAACACACGCTGGATGCCATCAAGAAATCGAAGGGCGCCGAGACCGCCATCAGCGCCACCACGCGATCCGCGCTGCTCGAACAGGCCGCGCAGATCGGGTACGAAAGCGTCCTCGAGAACAGCTTCGACCGCGGCGACGAAGACAAGTCCGACCAGCTCGGCATGCGTCTGGCCAACAGCAGCGGCTACGCGCCCGCGGGCCTTGGGGGCTTCCTCGCGACGCTGGCCGAACGCAACAAGGACCTGAAGGAGCCCAGCGGCATCTTTGCCTCGCACAACCTGGTGCGCGATCGTCTCGATCGCATGAAGCGGCAGATCGCCTCCGAGAAACTTGCGGCGACGGCGCTGGTGGCCGCGCGGTACACCAGCACGATCAGCTACAAGCCGGTGCCCGTGACGGCGGTGACCACCGTGGCCGCGAACGCCAAGCCGGCGGAGACGTCCGGCGGATCGCGCCTCGGACTCGGCGGCCTCAAGTCGGCGCTGGGCGGCGAGCGCAGCAGCAGCCAGACGGTGTCGTCGGCGGGTTCGCGCGGTGTCAATCCCGATCGCGACGCCAAAGGCGGCGCGAACTCGCGCGCGGTGAGCGTCACGATCACCGCTGCCGAACTGGCGGCGTTTCGCAAGGGCATCGCCGGTTGATGGCCGCCGCGGGCCTGCTGGCTGCCGCCGTGCTGCTGTCGCTGGCCGTGCGCAACGGCTGGATGCGCCGGCGGCTGCGCCTGACGGCGATTCTCGCGGCGTTGTCGCTGACGCTCCACCTCGGGCTGACCACCGGCCCCTGGCTGGCGCCGTGGGCCGCGCAGGTGGCGGTGATCGCGCGCCTGTTGCTGGCGTTGGCCGTCATCCACGGGCTGGTCACCCTGGCGCTCAATCCATGGTTCCGCGAGGGCGCCCCGGAGCGGGCGCCGGGGATCGTGCAGAACGCCTTCGTGCTGGGCGCGTTCGGCCTGGTCGCGACGCTGGCGTTCCCCGGCCAGTTGCTGGCGACCTCGGCGGTCGGCGCCGTGATCATGGGGTTTGCCGTCCAGGACACCCTCAGCAACTTCTTCGCCGGCCTCGCGCTGCAGATCGATCGGCCCTTCAAGCCGGGTCACTGGATCGAAGTGGGTGCGTTTCAGGGGCGCGTGAAGGAGATTACGTGGCGCGCGACCAAGATCCAGACCAAGGCCGGCAACCTGGTCGTCGTGCCCAACAACATCATCGGCAAGGAAGCGATCAGCAACTACTCCGAGCCGATCGCGCCCACGCGTCTGTTCGTCGAGGTCGGAGCCGGGTATCAGCATCCACCCAATGTGGTCCGCGACGCCATCATGGTGGCGATGCGCCGCTGTCCCCGGGTGCTCGCCGATCCTCGGCCGGACGTCATCATGACGGACTTCGGGGCCTCCGCCCTCATCTACCACGCGCGGTTCTGGGTCAGCGATTTTTCGCAGGACGGACGCGCGCGCGACGAGGTCCGCACCGCGATCTGGTACGAGTTCAACCGGCGCCAGATCGAGATCCCCTGGCCGATTCAGATCGAATACTCGCGTGAGGAGGCGCCGCGCGACACTCCCGACCGGCGCGCGCTGTTCGCCCGCCGGATCGGCGAGGTCGCCGTGTTGTCGTCACTGCCCGAGGAGGCGCGGCACGCGCTGGCCGCGGCCGCGGTCGAACGGCTCTTCGCGCGTGGTGAAGCCGTCGTGACCGAAGGGGAGGCCGGCGCGTCGATGTTTCTGGTGCTGGAAGGATCGGTGGCGGTGACCGTCGGCGCGGATCGCCGGGAGGTCGCCGTGACCACCGCCGGCGGGTACTTCGGCGAAATGTCCCTGCTCACCGGCGAAGCGCGCACGGCGACGGTGACCGCGCGTGAGGACACGACCGTGCTCGAAATCCCTGCCGACGCCTTCGGCGCCGTCATCCGGTCCTCGCCGGCCCTGCTGGAGGCCGTCGCCCAGGCCGCGGCCGCGCGGCGTCAGGCCCTGGAGAGTGTGCGGTCCGCGGAAGGCGCCGCCGTCGCGCCGCACGCCGCGTCGATGCTCGAGCGCATGCGGCGGTTCTTCCGGATCTGACTACTGCGTCCAGATCAGCGCGCGGTCGCCGCTGGGTGACTTCATGTCGACCAGCAGCGCCGGGCCGATGCGCTGCAGGTCGTGCACGTCGATGTTCAGGCGGCGCAGGTCGAAACTCTCGGCGCCCACCCCCATGTCGATCTTCCGGTCCCCGAGGCTGAGCACCCACAGCGGAATCGTGAGGTTGACGATGCGCTCGTCGGTGGGGTCCCAGGCCATGATGACCAGCGAGGAGGCCTTGGTGGGCGCATCCGGCATCTCGGCCACGTTGCGCATCTGCGTGACGCGTTCGCTGGTGAGGTCGAACTCGATCAGCGGCGGCTGATCCTTGAACCGTGCGCGGGCTTCCTCGAACTGCTTGAGCGCGTCGGCCGCCGGCACCTGCGTCATGTTCACGTTCTTGGAGACGAAGTAGATCCCGGCGCCGGCGACGGCGCACATGCCCAGCAGGCCCAGGCCGAACAATACGAGGAGAATCTTGAGCCAGCGCGGCATGGCGTGTCGCGAACAGTCTACTGCCGAATCAGCGGCGCGTCGTGAACACGAACGGCCGGCGGCGGAACTGCTCACTCTGTTCGACGCACCAGGGATCGCGGTTGTTCTGGCACAGCGCCCGCGCGCGGCCGTACTCCTCGACCGCGTCGGCGCGCCGGCCCCGCAGGTCCGCGATCTTGCCCAGCTCCAGGTGCGTTCGCCCCCGGACCCATCCGGCAGGCCCCTGGGCGAGCGCCGCGCGGAGGTCGGTCTCCGCGTCGGCCAGCCGGTTGAGCGACACCCGGGCCTGGCCGCGCTTGTAGACCCACAACGCGCGCTCGCCCGGGGTCTTCGGACGGGCGTCGCGATCGTGCCAGGCGAGGCCGGCGGTCAGCAGCTGGTCCGCCTCGGCCGCCTCGCCCGCGCGCCAGGCGGCGGAGCCGGCTTCCAGCTGCAGCAGCCGATTCTCCGGGTGGTCCCGCAACAGGTCCTTCAGGATGGCGAGCGCCTCACGCTGGCGCCCCTCGCGGCTGTGGACCAGCACCAGCGCCAGCTTGGCGTCCGTGGCCGTCGTCGGCACCGTGGACGCGGCTTCGATCAGCCGGACGCCCAGCGCCTTGTCGCCGCCAAACCCGGCAATGTACGCCAGCCAGCGCTTCGGGAACGACAGCGCGGCCACCGTGTAGCGGTACGTGCCGACGATCAGCCCGGCGTCATGGCGCGAGGGCGCATGTTTGAGGACCCATTCGTGGTGATCAAACGCCCGTCGCGCCGACCCGAAGGCGCCACGCACCTTGCCTTCGATGGTGGCCATCCACGACGCCTGCAGTCCATGCGCCATGCCGAGGTCGAAGCGCGCCTCGACATCCGTGGACGACCGCCGCACGGCCGCCTCGGCCAGCGTGATGGCCCGGCCGATGTGCGTCTGGAACGTCGCCGCGCGGTCCGACGGCGGCGCGGGCAGTTGAATGTTCGACTGGGAGACGCCGCCGAGGTAGTGGTCGATGGTCAGCGCGCCCCGGTCGAACAGCAGGTGCATCCACAGGATGGTGGCCAGCGCGCGATGCGCGCCCGACGACTCGGGGTGCGTGGCCACCAGCCGTTCGGCCATCGCGACCGCCTGGTCGTAGTTCAGGTTGTACGCCGCCGCAAACGCCGGCGCCGCCGCCAGGCGAACCGCGGCGGCCGAACCGGTGGGCGGCGTCTGGGCGGCGTGAGTCGCCGGCGCCAGCAGCAGCGCCGCGGCGGCGAGCAGCAGCCCACGGATCACTGCAACGCAACCGGCTGGCCCAGGCCGGCCGCCTCGGCGCGTTCAAACGCCAGTCTGGCGGCCACCACGTCTTCCACCGCCATGCCGAGTGACTTGAACAGCGTGATGTCATCCACCCGCCGGCGTCCATCGCAGCGGCCGAGCACCACTTCGCCGATCTCACCGGCGATATGCCGCTCGGTGATCAGGCCCTCGGACATCGCCAGCACGATGTCGCCCGCCTCCACCGTGGCGGCCTCACGCGAGTCGACGAACAGGCGCGCGGCGGCGACCAGCGATCCCGGCATCTCGCGCTGGGTCGGCCGGCACGCGCCCACGGCGCAGATGTGGGTGCCGGGCGCGATGTCGGCCGCGGCGACGACAGGGGTGGGCGACGCCGTGGCGAGCACCACGATGTCCGCGTCACGCACGGCGGAGGCGGCGTCATCGGCGCTCCAGACGGGCAGAGCGCACTGGGCCGTCATCTCCTTCGCGAACTGATCGCGGTGCGTGGCGCTGGGACTCCACACGCGCACGGCATCGAGCGGACGCACGTGGCGGATGGCCTCAAGGTGGCTGCGCGCCTGGACGCCGCTGCCGATGATGGCCAGCACCCGCGCATCCGATCGCGCGAGCCGATCCACCGACACGGCCGACACCGCGGCCGTCCGGGCCTCGGTGATGTACCGGCCGTCAAGCAGCGCCGTCAACGCGCCCGTTTCGGCGTCCATCAGGACGATGGTCGCCAGGTGTGAGGGCAGGCCGCGTGTGTGATTGGCGTGGCAGACCGTGACGAGTTTGGCCCCGATGGTGCCGCGTCCGACGTCGTCCACCGCCGACGCCGGCATCACGCCGTAGTAGTTCTTGGCCGGCCCGACCTCGAGGACCGTGCGGACCGGCTGCTGGACGCGGCCGCCCGAGTAGTCGGCCAGCGCGCCCGCCATCGCGGTGATCAGGTCGGGCATCGGCAGCACGCGGCGGATGTCGTGTTCCGTTAACAATAGGGGCATGTCGCCCCGTATCTTACGCACGATTGATGCCCATACGGCCGGCGAACCCCTTCGCCTCATCGTGGAGGGCTGGCCCGCGCCGGAGGGGGCGACCATGCTCGAGAAGCGGGCCCACGCGCGGGAGCATCAGGACGTCCTGCGACGGATCCTGATGCAGGAACCACGCGGCCACGCGGACATGTACGGCGCCCTGCTGACTGTCCCGGAGCGGCCGGACTCGGACGTGGGCGTGTTGTTCATGCACAACGAGGGCTACAGCACCATGTGCGGCCACGGCATCATCGCGGTGACGACCATCGCGTTCGAACGTGATCTGGTCACCCATGCCGACGGCCGGACGACCCTGGTGTTCGACGCGCCTGCCGGGCAGATTCGCGCCCGCGCCACCGTCGCCGGGGCGGCGGGCCAGCGGCGTGTGCGGGAGGTGTCGTTCACCAACGTGCCGTCGTTCGTGCTGGCGGCCGGGGTGCCGGTGACCATCGGGTCGCGTCAGTTGCGGGTGGACGTGGCGTTTGGCGGGGCGTTTTACGCCGTGGTGGATGCCGAAGCGGCCGGCCTGGCGGTGGTGCCGCAGCGTCTGCAGGAACTCAGGACGGTGGGCATGTTGATCGCCCGGGAAGTCGAGCGGATCCTGCCGGTCGTGCATCCGCTCGAGCCCGGGCTGACCGGCGTGTACGGGACGATTTTCACCGGACCGCCGACCGTGCCCGACGCGCACCTGCGCAACGTGACGATCTTTGCCGACCACGAGGTGGACCGGTCGCCCTGCGGCACCGGCACCTGTGCGGTGCTGGCGGTGCTGGATGCGATGGGCCTGTACATCGACGGCATGCCGTTCGTGCACGAGAGCATCATCGGCACGTGTTTCCGCGCGACGGTGGCGTCACGCACGACGGTGGGCGACCTGCCCGCCATCGTCCCGGAATTGACGGGGTCGGCCTCGATCACCGGCGACCACACGTTCATCGTCGATGCCGGTGACCCATTGCCGGAAGGGTTCCGGCTGTAGGCGTTCGTCGCCCGGCTATCGAAGCGATTCGAGATTGACCCGTTCGGCCAGCGCGCGCATCGGCGCGGCGTCGGCCAGGCCGTGGCCGGCGATGTGGATGATGTAGCGGTTGCGGACCAGCAGGGTCAGTTCACCGAGGCGGTCCTGCGTGTTCCAGGATTCCACGGCCGGCGCGCCCGAGATCGTGGTGCCCTTGAAGTAGCCGTTGCCGACGGTGCGATTGATGTCGGTGCCGGCGATGCCGACGAGGGATTCGGTGGCCTTGGGGTCGCCACCCGTGTCGCTGATTTCGAACTCGAGTCGCGCGTCACCGCTGGTGAACGTGGCCGTGGCGGCCGTCGCGGTGGCCGGCGTGCCCAGCGACTGCGTGTTCACGGTGCCGCGCGACCAGCCGTCGAAGGTCGGCACCAGATCGCGCAGCCGTTCGGTGGACAACAGGCTGCCGGCCTCCTGGGCTGACTCGGACCCGCCACACCCGGCCGCCAGCACCAGCACCGCCAGCGCTATTCCGCGGCCCACAAACCGTGCCGCGCTACGCATGCCACGCCTCCGCGCTACGCACTCCGCACCTCGCACTCCGCACTCCGCACTACTTGGCCACATACGCCTTCCTCGCGCGGACGTTGAGGCCCGGCTTGGTGACCTTGACCTCCAGTTTGTGTTCCTTGCCGTCGAGGGCGGCCGGCGTGAAGCCCAGCAGGTACTGGCTGTGCAGCTCCTGCACGACGCGCGAGAAGGTCGAGTTGAGGTCCGCCGTTCGCTTCAGTTCGAAGTACGCGCCGCCGGTGTCCGTGGCCATCTTCCGGAACGACCCGCCTGGACGCGAGACCGTCCACTGCAGGCCGTTGTGAAACCGCGACTCGATACCGATCGCGTAAATCATCACGTCTTCACGCTGGGCGCGGTCGAGCACTTCGCCATTGCCGCGTTGTGACCCGAAGTCGTCGCCGTCGGTGAGCGCCACGACGACGCGCCGGCCCGTGGCGTCTTTCAGATGATCGAGCGAGGCGTCCACCGCATCCCAGAGACGCGTCTCGTTGCCGTACTGCATCTCGTTGCGGATGTAGCGCACCAGGCCGTCGCGGTCGGACGACAGGCCCGGGCTCAGCCGCACTTTGGAGTTGAAGTAGTTGATGGCCGCGGAATCCTCCGGCAGCATCCGGATGACGAACTGCACGGCCGCTTCCTGCACGAACTCGATGTTCATCGTCATGCTCGCGCTGGTGTCGAGCGCGAGGACGGCTGAAAACGGCACGATTTCGTTGTCGAAGATCGTGACTTCCTGCTTGCGGTTGTTGTCGTAGATCTCGAAGTCGCCGCGTTCGAGGTCTGGGACGAGCCGGCCGTCGCGGTCGGTGACCGTGGCGTACACGGGGACCGTGCGGACGGCGGACTTGAACAGCGCCTGCTGCTGGGCGGCGCCGGTCGCAGTGAGCGTCAGCGCCACGGCCATCGACAGGAGTGCGGAGGTCTTCATCGGGCCACGTAACTCTTTCTGGCGCGGGCGGTCAGGCCCGGCCGGTTGAGGCGCACCTCAAGTGTATGCACGCTTCCGTCCAGCACGGGAGGCGCAAATCCCAGCAGGTACTGACTGTGCAGCTCCTGCACGACCCGCGCGAAGGTCACGTCAAGCTGATCGGTGCGTTGCAGCTCAAAGTATCCTCCCCCGGTTTCTTCCGCAAGGCGCTGGAGGCCCGGGTCGGGCGCCGTCACGCCGCGACCCCGTGCCGTGGCCCGCAGGCCGATGGCGTACACCATGACATCGCCGGTGCGCGCGCGGGTCAGCACCTGGCCGCGGTTGTGACGGCTGTCGGTGTCGGCGCCGTCGGTGAAGACCACCACCACGCGGCGCCCCTCGGCCTCGGCCAGCGCGTCCATGCCGCGATCCACGGCATCCCAGAGCGCCGTCGGGTTGCCGTACTGCAGGTCGCCGCGCAGGGCGTCCATCAGCTGATCGCGGTTGCCGGTCAACGCCTCAGGCCGCAGCAGGATGCGATCGCGCCCGCTGAAACTGCCGATCCGCGCCTGATCGGCGGGCCCCAGGCGGCGCACGAACTCGGCCGCCGCCTGGCGGAGCAGGTCCACCTGCAGCGTCATGGAGCCCGATGCGTCGAGCATGACCGCCGCCGACACCGGCTGCGCACCGGCGTCGAACAACGTCACGTCGCGCCGGCGGCCGTTGTCGAAGATCTCGAAGTCCTGCGGGCGGAGGTCGGGCACCAGCCGGCCGGCGGCGTCGGTGACGGTCGCGTACACCGGGACCGTGCGCGTGGCGGTGCGGAAGGTCGCCTGCTGAGCCGCGCCCTCCGCCATCGTCGTCAGCGCGAACAACAGGCCGGCCATGGCGGGCCAGGGACGAGGCATACGGCTATCGTAAGCAAAACGGCTGCCGTTCCGCCGGTATGATCGCGTCGATGCGTCCGCTCGTGGTGTTCGATCTGGATGGCACGCTGGTGGACTCTCGTGAGGACCTGGCGGCCAGCGTCAATGACGTGCTGGCGGAGTGGTCGGCGCCGCCGCTGCCGGTCGACGTGGTGATTCGCATGGTGGGTGACGGCGCGCGGACGCTGGTGGCTCGCGCGCTGCGCGAGGCGCGGCTCGACGCCAGCGTGGATGACGCGCTGGCGGCGTTCCACCGGCACTACGCGGGACGGGTCACTGCCACGACACGGCCGTACGACGGTGTGCCCGAACTGCTGGACGCGCTGGAGGGCCGCGCGACCCTGGCCGTCCTGACCAACAAACCCATCGCCCCAACCCGCGTGCTGCTGGAGACATTCGGCTGGGCCCGCATCTTCACGCGCGTGATCGGCGGCGATGACATCTACGGCCGCAAGCCGGATCCGGCCGGACTCAACGCGATCATCGCGGACGCCGGCGTGACGCCCGACGCCGCCTTCATGGTGGGCGACTCGGCCGCCGATGTCGACGTGGCCCGGCACGCGGGCGCGCGTGTGTGTCTCGCCGCGTGGGGCTTCGGCCAGGCGCGCGGCGCAATCGAGCTCGTGCCGGGCGAGATCGTCATCTCGCACCCCACGGAACTGCTCGCCGTCGTCAGGGTTTCGGGTAGGGTGTCTGCATGAAACAGATGAAGGTGATGCGCGTGGCAGCGGCGGTGCTGGCCGCGGCGTCGACGATGGTGGTGGCCGGCGCGGAACAGACGCCGCGCTGGCCGGCCGCCGAGTGTTTTCCGTTCGAGCGGCTCGAACCGGCCCTGCGGACCGAGGCCGAGACTCTATTGCTCCGCGCGCTGGACGGCGAAGCGCTTTACACGATCGCCGGCGGACTCAAGCCGATGAGCAGCGGCTTCGTGTCGGCGTCGATTGCCGTCGGCGCGCCAGACCTGAGCGTCGTGGAGACCTCACGCCGCGTCCTGTCGCACTTCACCTGCGGCGGTGAACTGGCCGCCGGTCTGCATCACTTCGCGCAGGTGTACGAGGGCCGGCGCGCCATGGAAGCCGTGGTCTTTCACCGGCCGGCGCTGCAGGCGTTGCTCACGCGACAGGCCGCGCTGTTTGCGCCGTTTGGCCTGTCACCCTCGGCGGATCCGATGGAAGTGGTGATGGCCGTCGAGTACGCGGCGCCGGCGACCCGGCTGCGCGGGTACGGCTATCTCTTCGGGTATCCCGAGTACGCGGTGGACTTCTTCGTGCAGGCGTCCGAAACGCAACGCGAGCAGGAAGCGCGCGAGGGGAAGGGCGAGCTGGTGCCGCGCGACTTCCTGTCGCTGCCGACGTTTCGCGGCGAGCGGCGGTTCGTCTACGCCGTGCCCAAGGGTCACACGCCGAACACCGCGGATGCCGCGCTGCGCACGGCTGCCGAGGCGCTGTACGCGGACTACGTGGCGCGCCGCAAGAAACACATCACGGGCGACTCCGCCTCCGGCGTCCTGACCCTGGTGCGCGAGTGGTTTGACGATGGGACGGGGCAGGTGCGGCCGTCACATCTCAAAACCGCAACACGAGCCCCAGCGTCACCTGCGCGCGCGTCTGCAGCCCCGATCCGGTGAACGTCGTCAACGTCGTGCCCCGTGAGGCGTCCAGCGTCGACCGTGGAGTCGTCTGCGCGCTGAACTGCAGACTGGGCGACGTCACGGTCGTCAGCGTTTGGGTGGACGTGCCGGAGGTCGCCGGCGCGGTGCGCACCTTCGTCGTGGCGCGATCGCGCGTGGCCTGCACGCGCACATCCAGCCGAAGCGCGGTGGCGGCGGCGACCTCGTAGACGACGCCCAAGCCGGCCAGGCCGACGCCGGCCGGACCCTCTTCGTTGAAGACGATCCGGACATCGTCGCGCTGGGTGAACTGGCCCTGATTGAACGGCAGCAGTTCGTAACGGCCGAGCAGCACGACCTCGGGCGCGGACCCGCCCGTCAGCTCAACGCCGCCGCCCAGCGAGGCGGTGGTCGTCAGCCGGCCCTTGCGGCTCAAGGTCCGTGTGACGGCGGCCAGCACTCGTGTGTGCGTGGCGCGGTCCCCCGGCAGGTCCACGGTCGAGACCACCGTCAGTCCGGTGGCCGGCGCCGTCTCGAACAGCGCCGTGAACGCGGCGTCGAAGCTGTCGGCCGACTGCCGGACCGCGTCGCGCCACCGGTCGTCGAGCGACACACCGGTGGCATGCCGTTCGACGGACAGTTCCACGGCCCAGCGGGTGTTGATCTGCCGGGCCAGGCGCAGGCCGAACAGCGCCGCCGTGCCCGGACGCGCGCCCGGCGCGCGCAACACGTCGTCGAGCGGAAGGACGATCGGCATCGCGCGGCCCGTGATCTGGCTGAACAGGCCGGCCACCGTCGTGAACAGCGCGGCCCCGTCGCCAAACCGCCACGACGACTGGAACCGGCTGGGCGTGCCGTTGGCCGTCGTGAACGTGTCGCCGACGGGGAACTCCGCGATGGGTGTGCCGCTTCCGGTGGTGGAACCGAGGCTGGCGCCGCCGTAGAACTCGAGCGACCACGCTTTGGCCGACGCCGACGATGATTGGGCCGCGACCACCGCCGGGATGGCGAGAACGGACAGGGCGGCGGCAATGAGGCGTCGAAGAGGTGGCATGCGCGTGGAAGCGTATAGTAGCCGCATGCGGCACCGCTCGGTGTGGATCACGGCGGCGATGGCCCTGCTCCTGTGGCTGGCGGCTGCGCCCGAACGGGCGATTGCGGTCGTCAGTCCACTGGCCGTGCAGGTGCGCGCGCCTGAAGGGCCGGTCGCGCCCGAGCCCGGCCTCGTCCGATCGCGGCTGGTGGCCGTCAACACCGCGACCTTGCCCCGGCCCCCGCGCGACGAGGCCCGTGTCGCCCGCCAGCCGAACCTGACGCTTGAACTGTTTCCGGATGTCTTCGTGGAAGCCGTGTTCGACCGCTTCGACCCGAGTCCCGCCGGCGTCACGTGGGTGGGCCGGGTGCGCGGTGACGTCCGCAGCACCGTGACGCTGGTGTATGGCGATGGGCGCCTGACCGGCTCCATCAACACCTCGGCCGGCACGTTTGCGATTCGGCCTCCGGATGCCGACATGCGCAGCCGGCTGGGCGACGCCGCGGCCACGGCGCACGAGATCGTCGAGATCGATCAATCGGCGTTGCCGCGCGAAGCCGAGCCGCTGGTGCCCGATCTGACGCCCGAGGCGGTGGCCGCGGCGGCGGCCGCGCCGATGGCCGACTCGGCTGACGTGATCGACGTGCTGGTCGTCTACACGCAGTCGGCCCGCAACCGCTGGGGCGGTGACGCCGGCCTGCGGCAGCTCATCGCGCTCGGCGAAAGCGAGACCAACACGTCGTACGCCAACGCCGGGATCACGCAGCGCATTCGTGTCGTGCACACGGAGTTCGTGCCGTATCAGGACATCAGCGACTTCACGGTGATGCTGCCGACGTTGCGCGGAGGTCTCGCCGAGGGACTCGAGGGCGTGGCGGCGCTTCGTGATCAGTACCGCGCGGACCTCGTCATGCTCGTCGTGCAACCGCCGTCGCCCAACTACTGCGGCATCGCGTACGTGATGAGCACCGTGTCGACGGCGTTCGCGCCATCCGGGTATTCGGTGGTGCACAGCACGTGTATCAGTCCCGGGCTGACGTTCGCGCATGAGCTGGGCCACAACATGGGGGCGCATCACGACTGGTATGTGAACTCGTCCACGCGGCCGTTCACCTACGCCCACGGCTACGTCAACCCCAACCCCGGCCAGCGCTGGCGGACCGTCATGGCCTACGCCGACCGCTGCGCCGCGCTGGGGGTGTCGTGCCGCCGGCTGGTCAGCTGGTCCAACCCGGACCTGCGGCAGTCCCCGGCGTGTGACGCGTCCACCGGCTACCTGTGCGACCCGCGCCTCTGGCTGTTTCCCGGCTCGGCCCAGGGCGTGGCCGCCGGCACCCGGTCGCCCTGCCAGACCGGCAGTCTCACCGACACGGAATGTGATGCCGACAACCGGCGGACGCTGAATACGACGGCGCTGACGGTGGCCAACCTGCGTCAGGCCACGTCGGCAACTACGACCGCCCATCGGCGGTAAGCGCCCACGGGGCGGGCCGCGTCTTTCTGGTAGGATTTTCTGACCATGTTCCGCTTGAAGACGTTGATCGTACCCACGCTGGTCGCGGGCGCGCTGGCGGCCCTGCCGCTCACGGCCGTCACCCTCGCGCAGCAGCCCCCCACGCAGGGCCAGGGCGTGGCCGGCGCCGCGGGCGGCAAGCCGACGGTCAGCAAGTCGGGCTACATGTTCCTCGACTTCTGGTTCCTGGCCGGCTTCGACTACAACCCGTCGGATCCGTTTGATCCGTCGCCCAAGCAGGTCAAGGGCACGATTCCCGCCAACATCCTCGCGCTCGAAGGCAAGAAGGTCGAGATTTACGGCAACATCCTCCCGCTCGACTACGACAGCTCCGGCACGTCGTCGTTCATCCTCAACGCGAGTGTGGATGCCTGCGGCTTCGGCGGCGTCCCGCGCATCAATGAGTGGATCTACGTGACCATGAAGCCGGGCCAGAAGGCGCGGACCTACGGCGCGGGCTACGAAATCCTCGTGCGCGGCACGTTCCACATCGCGGAAGAAGTCGAAAAGGGCCGCGTCGTCGGCCTCTATTCGATCGTCGCCGACAGCGTTCAGTAACCGGGTTTACACGGCGTGTTGCTCTCCGTCTCCGACCTGCAGAAGAGTTTCGCGGCGCCGGACGGCGAGCGCACGCTCATCGTCGACGTGCCGTCCTTCTCGCTCGACGCGGGGGAACAGGTGGCGGTGCGCGGCGCCAGCGGCTCCGGCAAGACGACGTTCCTCAATCTCATCGCCGGGATCCTGCAGGCCGATCGCGGCAGGATCGTGCTCGACGGCAACGAGATGACAGCCATGTCCGAGGGCGGCCGCGACCGCGTGCGCGCGAAGACGATTGGCTACGTGTTCCAGAACTTCAACCTGCTGCAGGGTTACACGGCGCTCGAAAACGTGATGCTCGGCATGTTGTTCGGTCCCGGCGTTGACGCCAGACACGCGCGCGGGCTGCTCGAGCGTGTGGGCCTGTCGCACCGCGTGGATTACCGGCCCGCCCAGCTGTCCATCGGTCAGCAGCAGCGCGTGGCCGTGGCGCGCGCCCTGGCCAACCGGCCGAAACTCGTGCTGGCCGACGAACCCACCGGCAACCTCGATCAGCGGCACGCGGGGGAAGCCCTGGCGCTCATTCGAGAGGTGTGCCGCGAGAACGGCGCGGCCCTGCTGCTGGTCAGCCACGACCCGGCCATTCTCGAAGCGTTTAATCGCTCCGAGGACCTCGGCGCGCTCAATCGCGCCGCGGCCGCGCATGCGGCGCCGGCACCCACGGCCGCGGGAGGCGCGCGATGAGCCTGATGTCCATCGTGCGCCGCAGCCTGCGCCAGCACGCGTTGTCGTCGTTCGTCACGATCCTCTCCGTGGGCCTGGCCGCGGGTCTGACGATGGCGGTGTTTGCGATCAACGCGCAGACCTACGACGCCTTCACCGGCGGCCGCGTCGGGTTCGACGCCGTCCTGGGCGCGCGCGGGTCGCAGCTGCAGCTCGTGCTCAACACGGTGTTCCACCTGGAAACCTCGCCGGGCAACATTCCGTGGACGCTGTATCGCGAGGTGGCCGACGACCCGCGCGTCACCCTCGCCATTCCCTACGCCGTGGGCGACAACTACCAGGGCTACCGCATCGTCGGCACGACGACGCAGATGTTCACGGACTTCACGTACCGCGAGGGCCAGGGGTTCGTGCTCAAGCCGGGCGGCCGCATCTTCGACGAGACGAAGAAGGAAGCCATCGTCGGCCACTACGTGGCCGAAAAACTCGGCATGACGGTGGGGTCGACGTTCCAGCCGTACCACGGCCTGCAGTTCAGTGAACGTGATCAGCACCGCGATCAGTACACCGTCGTCGCCGTGATGGAGCCGACCAACGGGCCGTCCGACCGGGTGGTATGGATTCCGATTGAAGGCATCTACCGGATGTCCGGTCACATCCTCCGCGGCACGGGCGAAGTGTACCGGCCGACCGACGATGCGCCGGTGCCCGAGGAACATCGCGAGGTCAGCGCGGTCATGCTGAAACTGCGCAACCCGCAGGCCGGGTTCCTGCTGTCGAACATGATCAACAACCAGGGCAAGGTGGCCACGCTGGCCTGGCCCATCGGCCGCGTGATGGCCGAGTTGTTCGAACGCATCGGCTGGGTCAGCCGCATCCTGTCGATGGTGGCGTATCTGATCGTGGTGGTGGCGGCGGGGTCGATTCTCGCGAGCATCTACAACACGATGAACGAACGGCGCCGGGAGTTTGCCATCCTGCGCGCGCTGGGCGCGCGCCGGGGGACGGTGTTTTCGGCCATCGTGCTCGAGTCGACGACCATCACGGCCATCGGCGCGCTGGTGGGCTTTCTCGTCTACGGCGGCATCCTGTCGGCCGCGTACGTGATCGTCCGCGCGCAGACCGGTGTGGTGCTCGACGCGTTCCGGTTCGATCCGGCGTTGTGGATGACGCCGGTCGGCATGATGCTGCTGGGCGCGCTGGCCGGACTCGTGCCGGCGTTCAAGGCGTATCGCACGGACGTGGCGTCGAACCTGACGCCGCTGTCGTAGGGGTGGGTGTGGTGACACGAGCGCTGAACGTCGTCCTCTCGATCGCGATCATCATGGGTGCCGCCGCGTGTGGCGGCGGTGCATCGGAAACGGCAGACGTGCCGCCTCCGGCGGCTCCGGCTGCGCCCGCAGCTCCCGCCGCACCCTCCGCGGGTGGACACGCCCACACCGCGCCCAATGGGGGAACACTCACCGAACTGGGCGATCACTTTGCGTTTCTCGAGTTGGTCGTCGAGCCTGGCACTGGCCGGGTGACGTTGTACGTGCTGGATGGCGAGGCCGAGCGCGCCGTGCGCGTGTCGCATCCCACGCTGACCCTCGTGGCGGCCGAGCCGGCCGCGGTCACGTTGTCGCTGGCCGCGGTGGCCAACACCCTCACCGGCGAAACCGTCGGCGACTCGTCCCAGTTCGCGGCCACCAGCGACGCGCTGAAGGGCGCCGCCAGCCTGAAGGGCCGGCTGTCCGGCATCACGATCAAGGGCCAGGCGCTGAGCGACATCGACGTGACCTGGTCGACCTCGAAGGTCGAGTGATTCACCGCGCCAGAACGGCGCCGGCCAGATACATCGCGCCACTGGGTTGCGGCAATCCCCCTTCGGGTTCCAAGGTCACAGCGACGACCGCGGGCGTGCCGTCCACAGCCGGGGTCGGGAGGACCGTGTGGACGTGGCCATCGGCATCCGGCCTGAACAAGCCCGCGTTGACGGGTTTGGCGTTGACGATGAGCCAGAGCTGGTACGTCCTGCCGGCCGGTACGGCCGGCAGCCCGGTGGCGGCGAACACGAGCCCCTGCGACTGACTCACGTACGCCCGGGCGCGGGCGCCCGGTGCCGCGTCCTGTCCGGTCAGCGCGAATGTCAGCAGGTCTGCCGCGCCGAGGACGTTCGCCTGACGGGCGGCGGAGGCCGCTTCCGCCTCCAGCTGTTGCAGGGACGCGCGGGCCACCAGCAGCGCGTCCGAGTCGGCCTGCAGCGCCGCCACGCGCGCCCGAAGCTGTTGCACCTCCTGCCGAGCGACGGCCCACTGCCACAGCGCGATGGTCAGGATCAGGCCGGCGGCCAGCCGGAAGGCGATCTCGACCCGTCGTGACGAGGCGCGGGCCACCGGGCCGGCCTGGGGCTGAGCTGCCGGAATGGCGGCGATCCGATCGCGCAGTCCCGCCGGCGGATCCAGAGCGTCGACACTGCGGGCCATGGCGTCACTCACCTTGGCCACGGCGGCGACCTCGGCGCGGCACTCGGGGCATGTGGCCAGATGGGACAGCACGGCGCTGCGTGTCGCCGCGTCGAGTGTGCCCATGACGTACTCGGGGGCCAGCGCCTGGATGTCCTGATGCGTCACGCTCGCAGCCCTCCGATCTTCGGTTGCGCCGGTTCCCGGCCACCAGCCATCGCGTCGCGCAAACGCGCCAGCGCCGTTCGAATCCGCGTCTTGATGGTGCCCAACGCGATGCCGGTACGGTCGGCAATCTCGGCATGGCTGAGGCCTTCGAAGTAGGCGAGCGTCAGCGCGTCACGCTGATCCTCCGACAGGGTTGCCATCGCGGCGTGCACGCGCGACGCCTCTTCACCGGTGGAGACGATGGCGTCGATCGATGGAGACTGGTCGGGCACCGCCGCCAGCCGCCGCCCGTCATCGTCACCCGCGTCGAGCGGCGGCCTGGAGCGACGCGCGCGCAGGCGATCGAGCGCCCGAGTGCGTGTGATCACCAGCAACCATGCGGCAACGGCGCCGCGGGCGGCGTCGTACCGAGCCGCCTGCTGCCAGACCTGGGTGAAGACATCCTGAGTCAGGTCCTCGGCTTCGGCCCGATCGCCCAGGATACGGCAGGCCAGCGAGTACACGGCGCGGCCGTGCCGGTCGTACAACTCGGCCAGCGCCGTCCCATCGCCGCGCGCCATGCGGGCCACGGCCTGCAGATCGTGATCGGTCACCTGACGTTGAAGGATATCAGCAGGCCGTGGCCCCCACGCCCTACTTGGGCAGCACCACCGCGTTGATCACGTGAATGACGCCGTTCGACTGGAACACGTCAGCAATCGTCACCGTGGCCATGCCGCCCTTCTCGTCCTTGAGGGTCACGGCGCCGTTGCTGACCATGACCCACAACGTGCCGCCACTGACGGTCTTGAGCGTCAGTGTGCCGCGGTTGGCCTTCGCCTGATCCATCAGGCTTCGCGCGTCGAGCCTGCCGGCCACCACGTGGTAGGTCAGCACGTTCGTCAGCATCGCCTTGTTCTCCGGCTTGAGCAGTGTCTCGACGGTGCCGGCCGGCAGAGCTGCGAACGCGGCATTGGTCGGAGCGAACACCGTGAACGGGCCCGGGCCCTTCAGCGTGTCCACCAGTCCCGCGGCTTTCACCGCGGCCACCAGTGTGGTGTGGTCCTGTGAGTTGACGGCGTTGTCGATGATGTCCTTCGACGGAAACATCGCCGCGCCGCCCACCATGACCGTGCGCTCCTGAGCCGCGGCCGTCACACCGGCCACCACGGCCACCGCCAGTGCCAGGGTGGTGATCATTCGGTTCTTCATGTCTGTGCTCCCCTCCGATTCGAGCCCGGGCCGGATGCCGCGGGCGCTTGATGGGGTTACGCGCACCACCGTCGGCTGGATTGGGCCCAGCGGCGCAATCCAGATCGCCAGCCGGGCCGTAAGACCCTCAGGACCCGCCGCATCGGTGCGCCGGGTGGTCATCAGGAGGACATTCGTGCGTACACAACCTTTCACGGCGGGCATCACGGCGCTGTGTCTGCTGGTCCTCGCGGCGTCGGCGACGCCGGTCTCGGCCCAGACGACGGGGAAGCTGCGTTTGACCGGCGGCGTCTCGTCAATCGACGGCGTGGCCGGCGGCGGGCTCACGCCGTGGGCCGTCATCGGGACACAGGCGACTGAGGACGAGATTGGCGGATCGGCGTTCGGCACGTGGGTCAAGTCAGGCGACTATGAACTGCGGATCGTCGGCGCGGCCGTGGGCCTCCGGGACCGCGTCGAGTTGTCCTTCGGCCGGCAGGACTTCGACACGATGGAGACCGGCACCGCGCTGGGCCTGCCGGGCCTCCGCCTCAAGCAGAACCACTTCGGCGTGAAGGTCAAGTTGTTCGGCGAGGCGATCCTCGATCAGGATCGCTGGCTGCCGCAGGTCGCGGTGGGCGCCATCTACAAGGATCTCGACGCGGCCGGGCTTGAGCCCACGCTGACCGCACTGGGCGCGGAGACCGAAGGCGTCGATGTGTATGTCAGCGCCACGAAGCTGTACCTGGCTCAGAGCCTGTTGCTCAACGCCACGATGCGCTTGACGAAGGCCAACCAGAACGGCCTGCTCGGGTTTGGCGGCACGGCTCAGGGCGAGTATCAACCGATGGTCGAAGGGTCGGTGGCCTACCTGCTTCGCAAGGACTTGGCGGTCGGTGCCGAGTACCGCATGAAACCCGACAACCTCAATCCGTCGATTCTCGGCGAGGGGCTCAAGGAAGACGACTGGTACGACGTGTTCGTGGCGTGGGCGCCCGCCAAGCGGCTGTCACTGACGCTGGCGTATGCGGGGCTGGGCCGCATCGTTCCCGCGATCGCCACCTCGCGCCAGAGCGGGTTCTACCTCTCCGGCCAGATCGCATTCTGACCGTTCCCCGATTGCACAGGAGATCATGACCATGACGTTCAACCGTATCGTGTTCGCGTTGGTGCTGGTGCTGACGGCGTCGTCGACCGCCGCCGCCAGGCAGGCCGATGACCTTTACAAGGCGTTTGGCGAGAAGGCCGGCCTGGAAGCGCTGATGGAGGACTTCGTCAAGCGCCTGGTCGAGGATCCGCGGACGCGTCCGTCCTTCGAGCGCGCGGACCTGGCCAATCTCAAGACGAAGCTCGTCGACCAGCTGTGTGAACTGGCCGGTGGTCCGTGCAAGTACACCGGGATGGACATGAAGACCGCGCACGCCGGCATGCACGTCCAGAAGAGCGACTTCAACGCCCTCGTCGAGGTGCTGCAGAAGTCGATGGACGCCAGGCGGATCCCATTTTCGGCGCAGAATCGCATGCTGGCGCTCCTGGCGCCGATGTATCGCGACATCATTCGCCGATAGCCGGTCGACGTTCATCCGAGTGTCGGGGGCGTCAACAGTGTCGCCGTCAGCGACCCAGTTCGACGCTCAACCCCAGCATCAACAGCCGCGGCGCGCCTGGACGCACGCCTGCGGGATGGCGTGAGACGACATACACCCGGTTGGTCAGGTTCTGCACGCTGGCAAACAGCCGCGCGCTGGGCGTGAGGGTGTAGTCGGCTGAGGCTCCGACCGTGAAGGTGGCGTCCGTGGACCGGAGGTCCACGAGCGGACCGGCCCCGGCCACGGTGCGCATCCGGCTGATCGCAGTCGCATCGATGCGGGCGCGCCAGAGGCGGCCCTCAACGTCCATGGCCGCATACAGTTGATGTGTCGGCGCGTACGGCAGTTCGTCGCCCTTGGCGACGTTGCCCCAGGGCCCGTACTGACTCTGGAAGGTGTTCTGGAACTGCGCGTCGGTGAAGGTGTAGGCGATGTGGAACGGGCGCCATCGCGCCGACGCTTCAATACCAAGCACACGCGCGTCGCCGCCGTTATAGAGCTCACCGGTGCCGGTGCCGCCGGTCGACAACATGTCCCTGCCGAGCAGATTGGAGTAATCGCTGAAGAACGTCACCACCTCTGCCTGCAGTGCGCTCCGCTGGACGCGCAGACCGGCCTCGTAGTTCACGCTTTCCTCGGCCTTGGTCTGGCCCGCCGCGCCGGGCCCAGGCGGGGCAAAGCCCTTGTACACGCCACCAAACACCGTGACCGATGGCCGAAGGCGATAGGCCACACCTGCGCCGGGAATGAGCACATTCACAGGGGTATCCACGATACCGGTCGGCGCCGAGCGGGCCGGGTCGGTGCGGGCATAGTCGGTTCGCCGAAGATCGATCAGCTCGACGCGGAGCCCAGGTGTGATCGTCCAGCGCCCGGCGGCCAGTGTGTGTGTCACGAATCCCGCGAGCGCCTTCGCGCCCACCACCTGATTCGTCTGGCTGCCTGGGGCGCCGGCACGCGTACGCACCATGCGGCCGCCCACCATTTGATACGCGTCGTCCTGCTGGAAGCGGTCCTCTTCGTCCTCGTGATACCGCAGGCCCATCTCGACGGCGTGTCGCACGCGACCCGTTTCGAACCGCGCGCCGACAGTCGACTGGATACCGGTGCCGAAGTACCCGCGGTTGTTGTTGCGCACCACCAGGGCGTTCGGCGCACTGCCGACGCCTGTCAGGGCGTCCATCTGCAGCGGGAACGCCGACGGGTTTGCCAGCACGGAGGACAAGCTGGCGCCCATCACGTTTTCCAACTTGTACCAGGCCCGGGAAAAGTTGTTCCGGTACGCGACCGTGGTCACATCCCAGGTCGGACGCGCGAGGAAGTGCCGGATCTGGTATTGCTCGTGTGTGGACGTGAACTCGTCCGCCTGCGACCCGGCGTAGCGTCGCCACGGCGACGAAGCAAAGTCCGCATCCGTGAGACCGAGGTAGGTCTCCTGCCCGGTCTGCGTCGTCCGGCCGAGCTTGACCTCCAGTTCCTGGAACAGCGTGGCCGACGGCGTCGTGTTGACCTTGAACTTTGCGAGGTAGTCCGCGACATCCACGCCCGTGGAGCCGCCGCCGTCGAGACGCTTGAAGCCATCCGTTCTGAACTGGAAGGTCTCGACCAGCCACCCGGCATTGGCATATGTGTCGCCGAGGCTGGCGACGATCCGGCGCGTGTTGTCCACGCCGCCGGTCATCGTCGCACGCACCCGGAAGTCCGTCGGAATCGACGTCGAAATGTAGTTGAGCACGCCGCCGGTGGTGATCGGACCGGACTTGATCTGGCTCGAGCCTTTGCGCACCTCGATCGCCTCCATGCGTCCCGGCGTCGGCGCGTAGTACGCCGCCGGTGCCGAATACGGCGCGGGCGCGATCAGAATGCCGTCCTCCATCATCGTGATCTTGGCGCTGCGATCCGTGCCGGTGCCGCGCATGCCGATGTTCGGACGCAGGCCGTAGCCGTCCTCTTCCTGAATGTTGAGGCCGGGCACCTGGCGCAGCATGCGATGGATGTCCTCGGTGGCCGTCTGCAGCCGCTGCAATTCCGCGCGATCGATGAGATGTGTCGACCCGGGCGCACGCGTGAGCGCGGCCACGTCGCCGACGACGTTGACGCGTTGACGCACGATTTCGGCCAGCACCACGGTCAGCGGGGCTGCGGCGCCGGCGGCCGCAACGGTCACATCCAGTACGGCCGGTGACAATCCCAGGCCGCTGACGCTGATCTCATGGCGCCCCGGCGGCACACCCGTGAGGGAGAATCGCCCGCCCGCATCCGTGTGCGTCGTCGCCGGCAGTGCGCCGGCCACGCGAAGGGTGACCACCGCACCCGCCACCGGCCGGTCGGCGGAATCACGAACGGTTCCCGCAACCACGGAACCGGACGTCTGCGCCAGACCGGGTGATGGCATGCCCAGGCATGGCGCCCACACCACGACGACACAGAGGACGAGACGGAAAATTGAAACAGACACGGGCCCCCCGAGAGCAAGGTTTGCGACCACACGTCGCAAATGAGACAAGTCTCAGGAAGCTTGAATCGGACCGATTTGGTCGGTCAAGCGGGCAGACAAAAGTTCTACAAACGTGGTCCGCGCCGGGTCAGGCGCCGGCGACCAGATCCGCCATCGTCTCGATCCAGAGCGGCGACGTGTTGAGGCAGGGCACCAGACGGAGATCGCCGCCGCCGGCGTCAACGAAGTTGCGACGCTCACGCGCGCCAATCTCTTCCAGTGTTTCGAGACAGTCGGCGGTGAATCCCGGACACATCACGGCCACGCGCTCCGTCCGTTGTGCCCCGAGGCGGTGCAGCGTGTCATCGGTGTACGGCTGCAGCCACACTTCGCGGCCGAAGCGCGACTGGAACGACAGGGTCAAGCGCCCGGTTGGCCATCCCATGGCCTCCTGGAGCGCCGAAGTCGTGAGACCGCAGTGACCGGCGTACGGGTCGCCTTCGCGGACATACCGCTCCGGGATGCCGTGGAAGCTCAGCACCAGATGATCGGGACGCCAACCGGCCAGCGCGGCCCGTGCGACTTCAGCGAGCGCTCGAATGTAACCGGGATGCTCGAAGTACGGAGGCACCACCGCAATCGGAGGAATGATTCGCCGGCGGGACGCGACGCGATAGAGCTCCTCGACGCTTGATCCGGTCGTCGCGCTGGCGTACTGCGGGTACATCGGCAGCGCCACGATGCGCGAGACCCCAGCAGCCTCGAGCTCGGCCACCGCATCCTCCGTCGAGGGCCGCCCGTACCGCATTGCCACACGCACAACCGCGTCGATGCCTCTGGACCTGAGCGCGGCCTCCAGCAGGGCGGCCTGCCGACGTGAGGTCACCAGCAGCGGAGACCCCTCTGGTGTCCAGACCTTCGCGTACTCCATGGCGGACTTCTGCGGTCGGGTATTGAGGACGATGCCGTGAAGAATCGGCAGCCACTGCCAGCGCGGAAGGTCGATGACGCGATGGTCTGAAAGAAACTCCGCCAGATAGCGGCGCAGCGCCGGCCGCGTCGGTGCCTCAGGCGTGCCCAGCTGGAGCAGCAACACTCCGATCGATGCCACGTGAGCACGATAGCCCTGTCACTCGCTCCAGTGCCCGCGTCGGGACAATTCCGTGACACTTCGCGATCGCGCTCTCACTAGACTGAACCCGTGCGACTGCGGCTGACGGACAGGAGACGCGGGAGCGAGGGCCACACCGACGGCCTCGCCACCTTCCGCACCTGCCTGCGCGCGATCACCTTCATCGACGACGGCGCGCGCCGGGCGGACCTGGAGGACGGCGCGGCGTATGCGCATCTGGTCGAGGTCGTGTGCGGTCTGCAGTCGCCGATGGCGGGTGAGACGCAGATTCAAGGACAGTTCAAGGCGTTCCTGGACGGGCTGGACGGGCGTACCCACGCCTGGCTGAAGCGCCTGGGACAACAGGTGCTCGCCGATGCGCGGGTGATTCGCGAGGCGCACCTGCGCGATCTGGGATCGCGCACATACGGCAGCGCGGTCCGGCGCCATGTCCGCGACCTCACCCGTGTGGCGCTCATTGGCGCCGGAGTGTTGGCGCGGGAGATCCACGACTACATCGACGCGGCCCACGTCGTCGATGTGTGGACCCGCGCCACGCTCGACCACCCCGCCCGGCCGGCGGCGCGGACCGCGGCCGGCGCGGGCACCGCCGTGGTCATCGCCGCCCCGATCGGCGCCGACGCGATCGCTCGCGTGCGGTCGGCGTATCCCGACGTCAGGCGCGTGCTCGACCTGCGAGCGGATGATGAACGGACGCCGATCGCCGATGTGCCGGTGCTGGCGCTCGCTGATCTGTTCTCCGCCCATCAGGCCGACGGGACCGATGCGCGTCTGTGTGAGGCGCGCGCCGCGGCAGCCCGGTGCGGGCGGAGGTTCGACGCCCGCGAAGAGCTGCACCCGTTCGGCTGGGAAGACCTGTGCGCGTAAGCATCCTCAGTCGCGCGAGCGCGCTCGCTCAGCGCCAGGCCCGTCAGGTGGCGGCGGCGCTGGCGGAGGCCCATCCGGACCTGGACATCACGCTGCAGGCCCGCAGCGCGGCCGGGGACCGCGACACGGTGACGCCGCTCGCCCGGTTCGCCGACAAGGGCGCCTTCACGTCCGATCTCTCGCGGCAACTCCTCACCGGCGAGGCCGACCTGGTCGTGCACTCGTGGAAAGATCTGCCGATCGAAAGCGGCATCGACACCGTGGTCGGAGCGACGCTGCGGCGCGCGGATCCCCGCGACGTGCTGCTGGTGCGCCCAGAAGTGCTGCGGCGGTCCCCCGCGATCCTCTCCGTGCTCACGTCGTCGCCTCGCCGGGCCTGGACGCTCACCCGGTCGCTGCCGCCGTTGCTTCCGTGGACGGTGGATGCCGTCGTGACGCGTGACGTCCGGGGCAACATCACGACGCGCCTGCGCAAGCTCGTCCATGGCGACGCGGATGCGCTCGTTGTGGCCAAGGCCGCGCTCGATCGCCTGCTGGCGCCTGATGCGCTCGATCCGGACAGCACCGTCGAGATTCGGACGCTGCTGAAGCAGACGCGGTGGATGGTGCTGCCGTTGCGGGAGTTTCCGACGGCGCCGGCCCAGGGGGCGCTGGCCATCGAGGTCGCGCGCGCCAATCACGCGTTGCGTGACCGGTTGACGGCCGTTCAGGACGCGGACACATGGATCGAGGTCGTGCGCGAGCGCGCGTTGCTGGCCGAGCGGGGTGGCGGCTGCCACGACGCGTTCGGCGCGACGGCGCGCATCCGGTCGTATGGAACGGTGCTGAGCACCAGGGGCAGCGAGGGGGATCGTGATGTTCAGACGTGGAAGCTGGACCGCGACAGGCCCGCGGTCCCGCGTGCGCCTGCCGACCGGCTGTGGCCGCCGCCTCATCAGCCCTGGTCCGCCTCGCGGCTGACGTTGCGGCCACCGCAGCCGCAGGCCGACGGGTACTGGGTGTCGCGCGCGGACGCCTGGCCGGCTGACTGGGTCGCCGGACCGGAGACGCTGGTGTGGGTGGCAGGCGCGCGCACCTGGCGTCGTCTGGCGGGGCGGGGCGTGTGGGTCAACGGCAGTGCCGAGGGCCTGGGCGACGAGGAACGGGCGGAGGTGGACCTGCTGGCCGGCCGACCGGTCCGATGGCTGCGCCTGACGCACACCGACGCGGCGCCGTCGGCCGAGACGCTGGCGACATATCTGGTCCGTCGCCGGCTGCCGCAGAATCTGGAGTCCTGTACACACTTCTTCTGGACCAGCGGAGTCGAGTTCACCCGGGCCCTCCAGACCAAAGCGTGGCTGGCGGACCGCTGGCATGGCAGCGGTCCCGGCGCGACCGCTCGCGCGATCAAGGCCGTGCTGGGCGAGAGTGACCGCGCCGGCGTGTGGCTCGACTACGACCACTGGCTGTCCGAGGTGTCTCTATGAGTGCTCCCTGGTCCCGGCTTCGGCTTCGGCAGACCGCGCACCTGCGCGACCTGACCGACGAAGTCGGGTTTACGACGGCGCATCTCGTTCAGCCGATCTTCGTCGGCGAACAGGCCGAGGCGCGCCGGCCGGTGGACGGCCTGGGTGACAACGCCCGGTTGAACGTGGACGAGGCGGTTGATCAGGTCGGGCGCGATCTCGATGCCGGCGTGAGACATTTCCTGCTGTTCCCGGTGCCGGGCGCGAAGGCCTCGTATCCTGATGACTTTGGTTTCCTGGCGGACGCCGTGCGCGCCATCAAGCAGGCACACGGGACACGACTGCACCTCTGGATCGACCTTTGTTTGTGCGCGTGGACGTCGCATGGCCACTGCGCCGTGCTCGACGAGGGGCGCCGTCTGGACGTGCCGGCGACCATCGATGCCCTGGGCCGGATGGCCGTGGCCGTCTCCGACGCGGGCGCCGATGGCGTGGCGCCCAGTGACATGATGGACCATCGAGTCGCGGCGATCCGGAGCGCGCTCGACGAGGCGCGCCACGATCGAGTGCCCATCATGAGTTATTCGACGAAATTCGCCAGCGCCTTCTACGGTCCGTTCCGTGACGCCGCCGGTTCGGCCCCTGGTGAGGGCGACCGCAGGCACTATCAGATCGACGTCCGCGCGCGCGCCGATGCCCTGGCGTCGAGTGTGCGGTGCGCCGCCGAAGGCGCGGACCTGCTGATGGTCAAACCCGGCCTGACCTCGCTCGACCTCATCGCGCCGATTGCCCGTGAGACAGGCAAACTGGTGGGCGCCTACCAGGTCAGCGGCGAGTACGCCAGTCTTGTCGCGCTTGAAGACCGAGGTCTGGGACGATTCGACGAGATGTTGCTCGAGACGTGGCGCGTGTTTCGCCGGGCCGGCGCGGGATTCATCATCACGTATGGAGCGCGCCGGGCCCGGGCGCTGGGGATCCCCGCATGAGTTCGCGCGCCCTGTTCGAACGTGCGCGGGCCGTGGCGCCCGGCGGCGTCCACAGCCCCGTGCGCGCGTTCTCACACGTCGGCGGCACTCCGCGGTTCATGGCCAGGGCGGACGGGGCACGCCTGACCGACGTGGATGGACACGCGTATATCGACTTCTGCATGAGTTTTGGTCCCCTGGTGCTTGGACACCGGGACCCGGGCGTGGCCGGCGCCGCACGCGCGGCCATCGACGATGGCTGGACGTACGGCGCGGCGGAGCCCTACTCCCTGGAATTGGCCGAGTGGATCGTGTCTCGTGTGCCGCACGTGTCCAGGCTGCGCTTCGTCTCGTCGGGCACCGAGGCCACGATGTCGGCCCTGCGCGTGGCGCGCGCCGCCACCGGGCGCCCGCACATCCTCAAGTTCGAGGGGTGTTATCACGGCCACGCCGACGCGCTGCTCGTGCAGGCCGGCAGCGGTCTGGCCGGCGCCAGTGCCGCGTCCAGTGCCGGTGTCGGTGCCGCCGCGGCGTCCACCCTGGTCGCGCCGCTTGATGACACGGAGGCCCTTGATGCCGTGTTTGCGGCTCATGGCGACACGCTGGCCGCCGTCACGCTCGAGCCATTGCCCGCCAACTACGGCCTGCTGCCGCAACGGCGCGAGTGGATTGACCGCCTCGTGACCCACTGCGCGCGCAGCGGCACGCTGCTGCTGTTTGATGAGGTCATCAGCGGGTTCCGTGTCGGCCGAGGCGGCATGGCCGAACGCCTGGGCGTGACGCCCGACCTGGTCTGCTACGGCAAGGTGATTGGCGGCGGGTTCCCCGTCGGCGCGTACGGCGGCCGCGCCGACCTGCTTTCGCTGGTCGCTCCGGAGGGGCCGGTGTATCAGGCCGGCACCTTGTCCGCCAACCCGGTGGGGATGCGGGCCGGTCTGGCCACGGTGCGCGCGATGGAATCCCGCGACGGATGGAACCGGCTGGGCCGCCAGACGACGGCCTTGGCGGCCCGCCTGCGCGACGCTTTTACCGGTTTGCGACGGCCGCTTCGTGTCGTCGATGAGCCCGGCCTGTTGTGGATCCATCTCGACGACGGGAATCCGATCCGTACACCGGCCGGCATTCCACCTGGCAATGCCGAGTGGTTCAGCCGCTTCTTCCACGCGGCGCTTGCGCGCGGCGTGTACCTGCCGCCCTCGCCCTACGAGGTCCTGTTTCTGTCGCTGGCCCACACAGACGACGTGCTCGACCAGGCCGTGGCCGTGCTGCGCGCGGCGGCGCGGGAGGCTGACCCCTCATGACACGGGAACCGCGGTGGACCGTGTCCTACATGCTGGCGTTGCTCTGGCTGGCGACCACCGTTTCGCTGGCCGGCTGGTGGCTGTTTTTCGGTCTCTCGCAGGCCGAACGCATTCAGGAACTGGGCGGCGAGGCGGGACACCGTCTGGGGCAGGTCCAGCGCATGCTCGTGTGGGAAGGCACGGTGTTGCTGGCGCTGCTGCTGGGAGGCGGCGTGGCGCTGATGGTGGCGATTCGCCGCGAGGCGCGCCGGCGACAGCAGCTTCAGGACTTCTTTTCGTTGTTCACACACGATCTGAAGACGGCGCTCGCCAGCCTTCAGCTGCAGGCCGAGAGTCTTCAGGAAGACCTCGGCCCCGACGCCGGTGGCGAGTCGTTGCGCCGGTTGATGCGTGACGCGCTCCGGCTCCGGCTGCAGCTCGAGAATTCGCTGTACTACGCTCAGCCCGACGCGGTGTTGTTCGTGGAGCCCGTGGACGTGCGCGGCCTGGTGACCCGACTCGCGGTGGACTGGCCGGATCTGGCCGTCGCGGTGCAGGGCGACGCCCAGGTCATGGCCGACCGCCGTGCCGTTGAGGGCATCGTCCGCAACGTGTTGCAGAACGCGTCGGTGCATGGAGGCGCGTCGCGCGTGGAGGTTGTCGTCGGGCGGCTCGGTCCGGCGGTCACGATCAGCTTCGACGACAACGGGCTTGGCGCCAGCGCGAAAGTGCTGCGGGCCCTGGCCGCCTCCGACTGGCGTCCAGCCGCCACCAGTGGGACCGGTCTGGGTCTGCTCATCAGCCGGCGCCTGGTGGCGCGGATGCAGGGCTCGCTGCAGGTGTCCCACGGTGACGCCGGGGGCGTTCGCGTCGTGCTGAGTCTGCCGGAGGCCGCATGACCGCGCGGGTCCTCATCGTCGAGGACGATCGGTCCCTTGGCCGCACTCTGCAGGAGCGATTGGCCCGGGAGGGACATGACGTGGCCTGGGCGGCATCAATCGGTGAGGCGCGCGTGCAGCTCGACCGACAGGCATGGGACCTGGTGATTGTCGACGTGAAGCTGGGCGACGGTTCGGGGTTTGGGCTCGCGCGCGAAATGCGCAAGCGTCTGGACGTGCCCATCATGTTCATGACGGCGCTCAATACGGCGGAGAGCCGGCTGGAAGGCTTCGAGATCGGCGCCGAAGAGTACCTGCCGAAACCGTTTCACCTCAAGGAATTCACGTTGCGTGTGCGGCATGTGCTGGCAAGCCGGCAGGCGGCGCCCAGGCAGGTGGCCTGCGACGGCACCGTGATCGACTTCGACGCGCTGACGGTCAGTGCGGCGGGCCGGACCCTGCATCTGCAGGTGAGAGACGCGCGCGTGCTTCGTCTGCTGGTCGAGCGGGCGCCGAATGTCGTCAGTCGATCGGAATTGCTCGACCGGGCGTGGGGCGAGGATCGGTTTCCGACTCCCCGCGCCGTCGACAACGCCATCGTCAGACTCAGGGCCGCGCTGGGCGAGCGCGCCGGCGCGCGGATTCGATCGATCAGAGGGACGGGATACCAGTGGACACAGGAGTGATGCGCTTCGAGCGCGCGGTGCGGGGGGTGCCGCAGGCCGTGCCGCCGATCTGGCTGATGCGTCAAGCGGGCCGGTATCACCGGCACTATCAGCACCTGCGGAAGAGGTACTCCTTCGAGGACATCTGCCGGCGGCCCGAGGTCGCGGCCGAAGCGGCGCTGGGGCCGATTCGCGATTTCGATTTCGACGCGGCCATCGTGTTCAGCGATTTGTTGTTTCCGCTCGAGGCGCTTGGTCTCGGTCTGTCGTATGCCGACGGACCGCCTCGGCTGGATGGCCCTCTGACGGCTGCGCGGGTGGCGCAATTCCGTGAGACGGACAAGGCGTTGGAGCGTCTCGGATTCCAGGGCGAGGCCGTCGCCGCGACCCGAGCGTTGCTGCCGCGCGACAAGGCGCTGCTGGGATTTGTCGGCGGGCCGTGGACGCTGTTCGTGTATGCCGTCGAGGGATCCCATCAGGGGGCGCTGGTGGGCGCGAAGTCCTCGCCGCAGCTGTATCGGGCGTTCGCGCGCCACATGGTGCCGCTGCTCATCCGCAACATCCGCATGCAGCTCGACGCGGGCGCGGATGTCGTCATGGTGCTCGACACGGCGGCCGGTGATGTGGCCAGCAGCGAATTCGACACGTGTGTCGCGCCGGACCTGGCCAGGCTGGCGCGGCGGTTCCCGGGACGGCTGGGCTACTACGCCAAGGGATCACATCCCGCGCAGTTGTCGTCGCCAACGTTCGTGGAGGCTCCGTGGGCCGGCGTGGGGATTGATGGTCGCTGGGACCTGGCGTCCACCCTGCGCCGCCGCGCGTGGCCGGGGTTCGTGCAGGGGAACTTCGATCCGGCGTTGTTGCACCTGACGGGCAGAGAACTGCGGCGTGCGCTCGATCGGTTCGTTGAACCCGTCCGCGCGTTGTCGCCGAGGCAGCGGCGCGGATGGATCTGTGGATTGGGGCACGGCGTCCTGCCGGGCACTCCGGAAGAAAGCGTCAGGACGTTCGTGCGATTCATCAGGAAGACGCTGGCATGACCTCCTCGGAACTGTTTGCCAAGTACGACGTGCCGGTGCCCCGATACACGAGTTATCCGACCGTGCCGGCGTGGTGCCGTCAGCCGACAGCGGACAGCTGGGTGGCCTCGCTCACACGTGGCATCGCCCGGCCCGAAGCGTCGATCGCGCTGTACGTCCATATCCCGTTCTGCGAGTCGCTGTGCACCTACTGCGGGTGCAACACGGTGATCACCCGCAATCACGACAAGGGTCGTGAGTACATCGATCGGCTGTTCACCGAACTCGACTGGTATGTCAGGCACGTGCCGGGCCTGGCGTCGCACCCGGTGCGGCAACTTCACCTGGGCGGCGGCACGCCGACGTTTCTCTCGCCGGACGAACTGGGCCTGCTGCTGGACGGCATCGCAGACCGGCTGTCACTCGACGACCGGTTCGAAGGTTCGGTCGAAGTGGACCCGCGCGTGACCACGCTGGCGCACTTCGAGACCATGCGCGACCGCGGCGTCACCCGCGTGTCGCTCGGGGTCCAGGACATCGATGAGGAAGTCCAGCGCCTCATCAATCGGCATCAGCCTCTGGCGATCACGACTGCGCTGGTGGACGGCGCGAGGACGATGGGCTTTGAGTCGGTGAATGTGGACCTGGTGTACGGGCTGCCGGGCCAGACTCCCGAGTCCGCGCAACGACTGGCCGATGCGATCGTGAAGGTGGGCCCTGATCGCCTTGCGGTCTACAGCTTCGCGCGGGTTCCGTGGATCAAACCGGCGCAGCGCAAGTTCACTGACGAGCAGATTCCGGCCGGTGCGGACAAACGCCGGCTGTATGAAGTCGTGCGGGGGCCCTTGCTCGCTGCGGGGTATGTCGAACTGGGGCTGGACCACTTCGCCCGGCCCGGCGATCCGCTGGCCGTCGCGGCGCGTGAGGGCCGGATGCACCGCAACTTCATGGGGTACACCGAGGTGAAGACCGATGTGCTGATCGGATTGGGTGTCAGCGCGATTTCCGAGACGCCGGACTGTTACCACCAGAACGAGAAGGTGCTGACGGTCTACGAACGGCGGCTTGGGGCCGGTGAACTGCCGACGCTGCGCGGTCATCATCTCACTGCGGAAGAGCAGCACACGCGGACGCTCATCATGCATCTGCTCAACGAGGGGTTCGCGGTGGTGCCCGACACGCGAACTGACATCGCGGCGCCTGCGGCGCTGCGGGAACTCGAGGCCGATGGTCTCGTGCACTGGCAGGACGACCGACTGGTCATCACCGATCGCGGTCGCCCCTTCCTGCGTAACGTCGCCTCGGTGTTCGACCGTGGGCTCGACACCTCCGGGACGCCGAGATACTCGACGTCGGCATGAGAACGGCGCGAGTCATTGGCGCCGGCCTGACCGGGTTGGCGATCGCGTGGCGGCTGGCGGAACGCGGCGACCGCGTTGAGGTGTTCGAAGCCGGGACCGCACCTGGCGGACTGATTGGCACGACGCAGACGCCATGGGGGCCGGCCGAACACGCGGCGAACGCCTTCGTGTTGAACGATCGCGTGCGCGACTGGTTTGCGCGATTGTCGATCGAGCCCGTCGTCGCGCTCGACACCAGTCGACGCCGGTACGTCTACCGGAACGGGCGTCCGCGGCGTTGGCCGCTCACGCCCACCGAAACGTTCGGCACCATCGTTCGGTTCGCGTCGGCAAAGCTGCGAGGGCGGACCCAACCCCGATCCGGCGAAACCGTGGCGGCGTGGAGCCACCGCGTGCTGGGGCGAGCCGCGACCACGCACCTGCTGGGGCCGGCGCTGCAGGGCATCTACGCCGCGCCGCCGGAGGCGCTGTCGGCCACCGCGGTCTTCGGTCATCGGCGCTCACGCCGGGTCGTGATGGCCGCACCGGCAGGCGGCATGGGGGAGTTTGTCCGCAGGCTGCACGCCGCGCTCGATCGGCGCGGCGTGACGTTTCATTTCAGCCGGCCGATCACCGCACTCGACGACCAGGCGCCCACCTGGGTGTGCACCAGTGCGCCGGTCGCCGCACGGCTCATCACGCCGCACGCGCCCGACGCCGGTGCGGCCATCGGTGCTGTCCAGCTCGCCGCGCTGGCGAGCGTGACGACGTTTTACGATCCGGAGCCCACAGACCTTCGAGGCTTCGGCGTGTTGTTCCCGCGCGATTCAGGCGTGACCGCCCTGGGAGTGTTGTTCAACACCGATGTTTTCCCCGGCCGCGGATCCAGGCGCTCCGAGACGTGGATCTACGGGGGGCCTGACGGGTCAGCGTTGCCGCCCCAGGAGGCGCTGCTCGATCACGTCGCTGTCGACCGCCGCGTTCTGACTGGGCGGACAGTGGCGCCCGTCGGTCATCACATCGCCTGGTGGCCTGAGGCCTTTCCGATTTACGACGAGGCGGTCGCCCGCCTGGCCTATGTCCGTGCGCGGCTGCCGCCGTGGTTGCACGTCGCCGGCAACTACCTTGGGCAGCGAGGCGTGTCCGATTTGCTCGAGCTGCCGCTGTGATCCCGTGTCTCGCCGCTAGCGCCCCGGATCCGGCCGCACCACGACCGGCATCCGGGTCGTGACCCCGTCCACGGTCAGCCGCGCCTCGTACGTGCCCGGCTCGACCAGCGGCCGCTGTGCGCCGCCGCGTCCACGGCCGCCTTGCCCCGCGGCGCCTGGGGCCGCGGCCGCGCCGCCCGGTGCGTCACGCCGCATGTCCCACACGACCCGCTGCAGGCCGCGTCCGGCGGGAGCGTCGAGCCGACGGATGACCTGACCGGCACCATCCGCGATTTCCAGCGTGGCCGAGGCGCTGGATGACGAATTCAGGTACACATCGAGATACACGCCGTCGACCGGGTTGGGAGCGGTGAAGAAGTCGTCGCCGTACCAGGTGCGGCCACGGTCGAAGCGGGTCAGGAGCATGCCGGGCCGTGTGCCAACGAGCGCGCCCGGACGGGCCAGCGCCTCTGCCGTCAGGCCCCGCAGGCCGGCCAGCGAATCGAGAATCCAGATGCCACGCCCGTGGGTGCCAAGGACCAGGTCGCCCTCGCGCGGATGAATCACCAGGTCGTGCACCGCCGTCGTCGGCAGATTCAACGCGAGCGAGAACCAACGGTCCCCGCCATCAATGGTGGCGTGGATGCCGTAGATCGTGCCGGTGAAGAGCAGCCGAGGATTGACGGGGTCCTCGACCAGCGACATCACGGGCGCACCCGGCGGCAGCGATCCGTCAATGCGTGTCCAGGTCCGGCCGTGGTCGGTGCTGCGCGCGAGGAACGGCCGGTAGTCATCGTCTTCATGCGCGGAGGCCGCCGCGTAGAGCGTCCGTTCGTCGTGCGAGGAGTGGAACACGCGCCGGATCTGCGCGCGCTCGGGAACCCCGGGAATCGGCGCGGCCTGCCGCCACGTCGTGCCACCATCCTCACTGAGCTGAATCAGGCCGTCGTCCGTGCCCACGGCGAGCCAGCCCGCGCGCCGCGGCGATTCGTCGATCCACAACAACGTGCCGTAGTCGGAAATGCGGTACCGCTCGTCGATTGGCACCTGCCGTGTGAGATCGGGACTCACCGTGTCCCAGGTGGCGCCGCCGTCACGCGTGCGGAACAGGAACTGCGCACCGTAATAGAAGGTCTTCGGATCGTGCGGCGAGATCCGCATCGGGGCGTTCCAGTTCCAGCGGTAGCGCTGGCCCTGCGGCGCCTGCGGCTGGATGCGCCGCCGTTCGCCGGTGAATGGATTGAACCGCACCAGCGCGCCGTACTGCGCTTCGGTGTACACGATGGACGGGTCGGTGGGGTCGATCTGGAGCGCGAATCCGTCGCCGCCGGTCGTCACATACCAATCGGTGTTGACGATGCCGTCGGCGTTCCGCGTCGCGGACGGTCCACACAGCGAGTTGTTGTCCTGGGTGCCGCCGCAGACGTAATAAAACGGCTCACGCATGTCGACCGCCACGGCGTAAAACTGCGTGGCCGCCAGCTGCCCGTGGAAGCGCCATGTGGCGCCGCGGTCGTGGGTCTGATAGATGCCGCCGTCATTGCCGAGCCATTGATGGTCCGAGTCCGCGGGATTGATCCACAGCGCGTGATGATCCACATGCACGCTGCGGCCGGGAATGTCCTGTGTGAACGTCGCGCCGCCGTCGGTCGAGATGGCCATCTGGGTCTGCAGCACGTACACGCGTTCCGGATCGTTCGGATCGCAGCGCACCTGCCCGTAGTACATCGACGACGCCGACATCGTGTTGCGGCGCGTCCACGTGGCTCCGCCGTCCGTCGATCGATACATGCCACCGTCGGTCCCTTCAACGACGGCGTACAGCGTTGCCGGGCGCGACCGGCACACGGTCACGCCCGGCCGTCCGGTGGGCGTCGTCGGCATCCCGGTGGTCAGCCGCGTCCAGGTTTCGCCGCCATCGGTGGACTTGAACAGCCCGCTCTGGTCGCCTGCGTTGATGTAGCTCCAGTCACGCCGCTCGCGATGCCAGGCAGCCGCGTACAGCACATCGGGATTGGTGGGATCCATCGCCACGTCGACGACGCCCGCGTTCGCTCCGGCCGACAGCGTCTTGCGCCAGGTCGCCCCGCCGTCCGTGGTCTTGTAGAGCCCGCGCACGGCGCTCTTCTGCGGATCGTTCTGCCACATCGAACCCATCACCGTGGCGAACACGACGTCCGGATTGGACGGGTGAATCACCACGCGTCCCATGTGCCGCGAATCCGCGAGCCCCATCTGCCGCCAGGTGCGGCCGCCGTCCACGCTCTTGTAGATGCCCGATCCCCACGAGGTGCTGCGCAGATTGCGCATGTTGGGTTCACCGGTCGCCACCCAGACGATGTCGGGGTTGGTCGCCGCCACGGCAATCCCGCCGATCGAGATGGACGCTTCGTGCTGGAACAGCGGCGTCCACGTGGTGCCGCCGTTCATCGTCTTCCACACGCCGCTGGATGCCGTCGCGGCGTACACGATGTGCGGACGCGTCTCGACGACGGCGAAGTCCACGATCCGGGTGCCCGTCCCGCCGGGCCCCACGTTGCGCCACGTCAGGCCGATCGGCACCGGGGCAGTCTGCGAGGTCGACTGCGGAGCGCCGCTGATGTCGACGAGCGTGACGATGAGGAGAACGCACAGGGTGGTGAGAATACGCATCGGCTACCTCGAAGAACTGTCGTGTCTTTACCGAATGACCCACAACTCGGTCTGCGGACCCGCCGTGTAGCGGGCGGGGCCGGACGCGGGAACGATCATGTCTTCCTCGCGTTGCATCGACACGAGCTGGCCGCCCCATTCGGGCACGGCCGTGCGCGTGCGGAACTCCAGCGAGAACCAGACGCCGGGATGTAGGGGCGTGCGGGGATGCGCGCCGTAGCGTTCGGGCCAGTCGAACACCGTCCACGTCCCCGCGTCGTGAACCCAGTAGCCCTGCACGTGGGAGTAGACGAGGAGATCGATCCCCTCAGCCCTGGCGGCGGCCTCGGACCGGGTCTTGATGTCGATGCCGGTGCGCCCGGGCACCAGTTCGGCGGCGTGCAGGTCGGCCGCCCGCTGCGAATCGGCAAACGCCTTCAGGATGCCGGCCGGCGGCGCGCTTTCGCCGTCCCGCAGCACGTAGGCCATCTTCTGCTGGTCGGTCACCAGGCCCGACAGCCGGACACCGAAGTCGACGTGCAGCACATCGCCGCGCTCGATGACCGGGTCTTCGGAATCATCGATCGACACGACCTTGCCGTCGCGGAAGCGCTGCAGGTCGAGGCTGGCGTTGAAGTTGAACTCGAATCCCTGCCGCTTGCGCTCGGCGGTGATCCAGTAGTGCACGTCCATCAGCGTCGTCCTGCCGGGTGTAATGACTTCGTTCGAGAACGCGCGGCGAAGGATGTCGTAGGTGGCCTTGGCGGCTTCGATCTGTACCGCGTCTTCCTCGGGGGTGTGCACCGAGACGTAGTCGACCAGCAACGGCTCCGAGGACGTCGTCCGTGCCGCGTAGGCCGGACCAATGGCGTCGACCAGGTAGTCCTTCAGTTCGGCCGTCAGACCGTCGGCCATGCTGATCGTGCGCGACTGGTTGATGGCAATGCGTTTTGGATCGCGGTCGGCGACGTACTTCTGCAGCAGCGGCTTCAAGCCGGGCTCGCCGTAGCTCTGCACCGTGTTGTAGAACCGCGAGAGGTGGCCGGACAGGTGGGTGCCGTAGACCGTCGTCTCGAGCGCGGTGGCGGCGTCACCGCCGCGATCGAAGAACAGGTACGCGTTGCGATGCCCGTACCACCCCGTGATGCCGCTGCCGCCGAACAGCTCCACCACCGGGTCGGGCGCGTTCTCGCGGCTCATCACCACCCAGAGGTCGACGCCGTGTTTGCGCATCGTGGGAATCAGATGCCGGCGCATCTTGTCGGCCTTGAGCGTCCACTCGCGTTCGGTGCGGGCGCGCTCGGCCGCGGGCGTCAGGCCGTCTGCCGGCGCGGCCGGACTGTCAGGTGGGGGAGGCGGACCGGCCGGCGCGCAGCCGGCAAGCAGGGCCGCCGTGACAAGCAGCGTGATGGTGCGCATAACGCGATAGCATACGTCACCGCGCGGCACCGGCCGAAGGGCGCACAAGGACGTTCCCTCGCTTGTGCCCGCCATCGACGAGGCGGTAGGCGTCAACGATGTGGTCGAGGTCGACGGTCCGGTCGATGACGACGGTGAGCGCGCCGTCAGCGATCAGTCGGAGCAGGGTGTTGTAGTCGGCGACGCGTTCGGGTGCCGATCCGGCGACGACCTGTCGCCGTGCGAGAACGGTGTTTCCGAGACTCGCCACGGCGAGCACCAGTACGCCCTGATCGGTCAGCAGCCGCTTTCCCGACTCGGGTGTCAGGTTACCCACGGCGTCGAGCACGACGTTGAAACGCTCCGCCAGCGTGTCGACAGGGGTCGTCGTGTAGTCGACGACCCGATCGGCCCCCAGCTGCGTGACGAGCCACGAGTGTCTGGCGCTGGTGACCGCCGTGACCGTCGCGCCGAAGTGCTTCGCGAGCTGGACCGCGTTCGTGCCGACCGCACCAGAGGCGCCGTTGATCAGCACCGTCGCGCCCAGGCCGACGTGCGCCTTGTCGTGCAGGAAGTGCAGCGCCGCCGTGCCGCCGAAGAGCACTCCCGCGGCGGCGTCGTCGCTGACGCCGGGCGGAATGCCAGCGACCCTGGCGGCGTCAATCGTCAGAAACTCCGCATGGGCGCCCAGGGCCATGCCCATCATGCCGCACACGCGGTCCCCGGGCGCCAGGGCCCCGGCACGAGCGCCGACAGCCGCGACGACGCCCGCAAAGGCGCTGCCGAGCACCGGACGTCGTGGCCCCGTCAGCCCGAACGCGATTCGCGCGAGAAGGCCGAATCCCGGCGGGAACCGCCCGGCTCGAATGCGTGCGTCGCCCGAGGTCACGGCGGCGGCCGTGACCTGCACCAGTACCTCCTGTGCACGCGGGACAGGTCTTGGCACCTCGGCGATGCGCACGACCTCGGGTGGACCGTATCGGTCCACCACCGCCGCTCGCATGGTCATGGGGCGCGCCTCCGTCGCCGCGCCGCGAGACGAGCGCGGGCTTCCCGACCCCTCACCGCGCGGCCAGCACCCGCTTCGCCTGATTGAGGTGCCGCTCTTCGTGCACCGCCAGCATCGTCAGGCAGTCGGCCAACGAGTACGTCACGAACCCCAGCAGGGGTGACGCCATCCGCGTCTTCGCGGGATCCAGTGACGCCGGGAGGGCCCGGAGGTGCCGGACCAGTTCCCCCTGGTGCGCGGCGAACCGATCGACGATGTCAGCGGAGATGCGCGACGAAGACGGCTGCGCCCGCGATGTCGTCTTCACGGGTTTCGGGTTGTCCGGCCGGAGCGCGTTCACCAGGAACCGGCCAAAGAAGCCGCTGAGCGGAGACACGCGGGCCCACCACGAGGGCTCGTACCGCCCGTCGGCCATCGCCGTGAAGGTGGGGAAGTACAGGCGATTGATCGTGATCAGGTGATCCAGGCACTGCGCGATCGACCACTTGCCGGGCGCCGGGGCCCAGTTGAGCGCGTCGGCTGACAGTCCGCCGAAGGCCGCCTGCGCATCGCGCGTGACGGACTCGATGGTCTGGACGGTGCGGTCCATTACCGGCTCTTCATCCCGTTGTCGATGAACTCCGCGAGGCTGTTGCGCAGAGCCACGCGGTCCTCGTCGCGCAGGTACATCATGTGGCCCGACTCGTAGTACTTCAGCGTGATGTTGCGGCGCAGGCGCTCGGAGATTCCCAGGTGGGACATGGTGAACTCCGCCGGAAAAAACGGCGTGGCCATGTCGTAGTAGCCGTTTTCCACCTGCACGACCATGTGGGGATTGGCGACCATCGCCTGCACGAGGTCGTTCTGCACGTTGGGCGCGGACGGGAAGAACCCCCGTCCGCCCGTCTGCCGCACCCAGTTCCAGCGGCCGCCGGCGCCGTTGGTGTTGAGATACGGCCGGTCAGCGCCGAACTTCAGAACCTCGCGCGAGTAGTGATTCACGGCGGCCGTGTACGCGCCGCTCACCGCGAAGTTGAACGGATCGTTCTCGGAATTCTCCGTCAGCTGATTAAACATCTCGCCCGCGAACCTGGCATCGATCCGGCCGGCCGTCTGCCGGCGGGAGCGCATGAGTTCCGCGTTGAACTGAGCGAGCGTCGGCCGCAGGTTGGCGCGCTTGAGATAGTCGGCCGACAGGCCGGTGAACGACGACAGCCGCGCTGCCACAGTGTTCATCTCGGCCTCGGTCAGCGCCGATCCCTTCATCAGCGCCGCGGCGTAATCCGAGACCGCATATCGCCGGGCGTCCTCCAGCAACTGCGTGAGCGACGCCGGCTTGTTCTGCAGCACGCCGTGATACCACGCCACCGCGGCGTAACTGGGCAGGTAGTAGATGTAGGGACGGTCGTCACCCGGCGCGAACGTGATCGTCGACAGGTCGAGCACCATCGACAACAGGTTGAGTCCATTGAGATGGACGCCGCGCTGGTGCAGGAGGTTGGCGACCACCGCGCCGCGGAACGTGCCGTAACTCTCGCCGATGATGTACTTCGGCGAGTTCCAGCGCCCGTTGCGGCTGAGCCACGTGGTGATGAACTGGGCAAAGGCGTTGGCGTCTTCATCGACGCCGTAGAAATCGCGTTCGGTGCCGCGCCCGGTGATGCGGCTGAACCCCGTGCCCATCGCATCGATGAACACCAGGTCGCTGCGGTGGAGCAGGGTCTCCTGGTTGTCGACGATCGCGTACGGCGCGGGCGGGGCGAATCGGTTGTCGCTGGGGGTCACCACCCGCTTGGGCCCGACCGACCCCATGTGCAGCCACATCGACGCCGACCCCGGACCGCCGTTGAAGAGGAACGTTACCGGCCGCGTGCTCTTGTCGGTCACGTCGCTGCGCACGTACGACGCCGAGTACATCAGGCCCAGCACGTCACCCGCGTCGTTCTTGATGGCCGTGGTGCCCGCCATGGCCGTGTAGGGAATCGTCTGGTTCCCCAGCTTCATCGTGTGCTGCGTCGTCGACCACTCCTCCCCGGCAGTCTGCGCCGGTGCCGGCGGGGCGCCGGCCGGCGCCTGCGCGCGCGGCAGCGCGACGATCAACGTGAACAGCGTCGTAACGGCGGCAATCGTGGCGATGTGTCTGCGCATCTTCGTCCTCGATGAAGCGGTCAGGGTCTGATGGTGACTTTGCGGATGACCGGGGGAGACGCCGGCTGGCTGGGTTCGCCACCAGGCGCCGGGACCACCGGCAGGTTGGCGAGCGCGTCCACCGTGGCCATGCCCGCCGTGACGCGCGCGAAGATCACGTAGTCGGGCCGCAGCGGGTAGTCGGCATGCATGATGAAGAACTGGCTGCCGTTGGTGTTCGGCCCCGAGTTGGCCATCGCCACCAATCCGCGCTGATACCCGCCCTGATACAGCGGCGAGTTCGGGTTGATCTCGTCCTTGAACGGCGGGCCCCACGCGCTCTGGCCCCCGGTGCCGTTCCCTTCCGGGTCGCCGCCCTGGATCATGAAGCCCTTGACGATGCGGTGGAAGGTGAGGCCGTCGTAATAACCATGCTCTGCCAGGAGCCGGAAGTTCTCGACGGCCGTCGGCGCGTCGCCGGGCAGGAACTCGATCACGATTTCTCCGAGCTCCGTCTCAATCACGCCGTGCAGGCCGCCTGAACTCTTGGCGCCGGCCGGTACTTTCGGATTGCCCGGTTCGGCGGCGCACGCGGAAAGGGCAAGAATCAGGAGGAGCGACAGCGATCTGGTCACCGGAAGAGGATAGACCAACCCACGCTCGGCTGCCGTAGCATGAGGGGCGCATGTGGACGATGACCGGCAGGACCGTCGTGGTGACCGGGGCCACAAGCGGCATCGGGCTTGAGGCGGCCGCCGTGCTGGCCGGTCAGGGCGCCCGTGTCGTCCTGGTCGGCCGCCACGAGGCGCGACTGGCCGAGGCCGCCCGAAGGGTCGAGCAGCGCACCGGACACACAGCAGCGACGTACATCGCCGACTTCGCGTCGCTCGCGTCCGTGGCGGCGTTGGCCGATCGGCTCACACGCGATCTGCCGGCGCTCCATGTGCTCATCAACAACGCCGGCGCCGTGTACGCGAAGCGCACCCTCACCGTGGACGGTCATGAGGCGACACTGGCCGTCAATCACCTGTCGCACTTCCTGCTCACCGAGCAGCTGCGACCGTTGTTGACGGCCAGCGCCCCCGCGAGGGTCATCACGGTGGCGTCCGGCCGGCATTTCAAGGGCACGCTTGACTTCGACGACCTGGGGTTCGAGCGCGGGTATCAGATTCTGCGCGCGTACGCGCGTTCGAAGCTGGCCAACGTGTTGTTTGCGTCCGAGCTGGCGCGGCGGCTCGACGGCAGCGGCGTGACGTCGAACAGCGTCCACCCGGGCCGCGTGGCCACCAACATCTGGTCGGGCGCGCCCTCGTGGGCGAAGCCGATCATCCGGTTCTGGCTCAGCCGGACCTTCATCTCCATTGAAGACGGCGCGGCGCCGCTCGTCGCTTTGGCCACCCGGTCCGACCTCGCGGCCGTCAGTGGACAGTATTTCGATCGGTTCGATCCGCGTGATCCCTCGCCGCTAGCGCGGGACCGGGCGTTGGCACAGCGGCTGTGGGACGAGAGCGCCCGATTGTCGAGGGCTACCGGCGCTTGAACACGCCGGTCGTCACCGCCTTGCCGCGCACGCGGCCGGCGATGGCCGACAGGACCGCGGCGCGAATCTGCGGCACCGAGGCGCCGGCCGGTCCAAGGGCCGGCACGTTCACGGTGCCCTCGACGGCGTACAACTCGAACAGGTAGACGTGCGCCGGTCCATCGGCCGCGGCGCCGGGTCCCCGGTACTGCGGGCCTGTCACACTGATCTGACGGGTGCCGTCCGCCAACTGCGGCCCCTGGGGCACGCCTTCGGCGAGCGACCGCGCTTCGGCCGGGATGTTCCACACCAGCCAATGCAGCACATCGTCCGTCCCTGGCGCGACGGGGGCCGAGACGTCGTGCACGACCAGCACGAAGCTGCCGGTGCCTTCCGGCGGATCGGACCACGACAGCGCCGGTGACACCTCGCCGCCCGCCTGCGTGTACTTCACAGGAATCTCCGCGCCCGGCGCCCACGGCGCGGTGAGCGTCATGATCTGGATGCCGCCGCGCCCGCGGCCTCGACCCTGCGGCGCCTGCGGTGGCGGGGCGCCGCGCTGAGGCTGCTGCGCGGTGGCCTGGGCATTGGCGACAGACGCGGGCAGCGCCGCCAGCGATGACGTGGTGCCCGATCCCGCGATCACGACGCCGACGAAGAGGAGGGGGGCGAGTGCGCGCATGGTGGTCACCTCAGCGGAAGGAGGCCGGCTGCGTCTTGCGCCACGCGTCGTAACGCATGCGCAGCGTCTTCACGGGATTGAGGTTTTCGCCGGGCTTGATCGCGCCTGCGCCGCGGTTCTCTCCGGGTTGCGACACCGTCAGATACATCGCGTACTTGCCGTTGTTGTGCGAGTCGCCGTTGGTGTCGGTGGCCTCTGCCATGAGGATGTACGCCACGTCGGCCGTCTTGCCGTCGCATGCAATGGCCGGGCGGCTGCCGTCGGTCGGCCACGGCGGACACGAACAGCGGCCGTCGCCGCCGGATCCATCGGCGGCCTCCATCGCCGCCATCACGCGATCGGTCAACGCGCCGCCGCTCTTGAGGAACGCGGCCTCCGCATTGGGCACCACCAGACCCGGCCGGAGGATGTTGCCCTGAATCGAGTAGTAGATGTCCGTGCCCGGCACGCGGCCCTGCACGTCCTGTGACACATAACCGTTGGTCAGGCCCGAGTGGCCGGCGAACCGGCCCTGCAGGTCCACGATGCCGAACTGGCGCGACTGGAACGCGGGGTCGGCGCTGAGCAGTTCGATGATCGCCTTCGGGTCGGTGCCCTTCTGCAGTTCACGGAACACCAGCATCTGGTTCTGCTTGGTGCCGTCGACCGACGCCTGACACGCGGCCACGCCCACACCGGGGACGATGACGGCCTGCACCCCCATCAGGAACTGGTCGTCCCGGTTGACGCAGGTGGCCGACGCGATCACGACCCGCTTGGTGGCCAGGTCGACGGCGACGATGGACCAGGTGGCAGAAGCGATGGAGGGCGTCAGACACGCCGCAACCATGGCGGTGAGGATGGCGGCTTTACGCATGCGGCGGAGTATAGGACCTTTTTCACCATGGAGGCCATGAAGGGCCATGAAGAAATGCGGACCGGGGTTGGGGGCCCGGCTATGCCGGGCCGAGCGGGGTGAGGCACGGGCCGGACGAAAGAAGCTATCTTGATCGCTCGGCAGCTTCTTTCGCCCGGCCCGTGCCTCGCCCCGCTGCCGCCGCCTCCGGCGGCGCCCAACCCCGGATACGTATTCCTCCATGGATCGTCAGGTGCTCCATGGTTGATGGGTCATCGATTTCCCATCTCCATGGTGGACGGGTCACATCGTCCCGGGTCTGAGGTAGCTCTTCAGGCCCGCCAGCAGCGTTGCGCTGTTGAAGTTGATCAGAAGCGCCTGCGAGGCCTGACTCAGCCGCAGGTAGGTCAACACTTGCGCGGTGTGAACCGGAAGCAGGCGGTCGACGCTCTTGACCTCGCACAGGACCTCGTTCGCCACGAGCAGATCTGCCCGAAAACCGCAGTCCATGTGTTGACCCTTGAACACCACCGGAATCGGCACCTCGCGCTCAACGAGCACGCCTCTGGATCGCAGTTCATGAACCAGGCAGGTCTTGTAGGCGCTTTCGAGGAGGCCGGGGCCGAGCTCCCGGTGAACTTCGATGGCGGCGCCGATGATGGCGGCCGAGACGGGGCTTCGGCGGACGTCTGACATGCGTTCGTTGTAGCAATCGCGGTGCCAGAGCTCTTTCACCATGGAGGCCATGAAGGGCCATGAAGAAATGCGTACCGGGGTTGGGGGCCCGGCTGTGCCGGGCCGAGCCGGGGCGAGGCACGAGCCAATACGAAAGAAGCCATCCTTGACGGCTCCCAAGCTTCTTTCGTTTGGCTCGCGCCTCGCCCCGCTGCCGCCGCCTCCGGCGGCGCCCAACCCCGGGTACGTATTCCTCCATGGATCTTCATGTGCTCCATGGTTGATGGCTCTTGCCCTCACCAGAGGACAACGTCAGCCGGTCGCTCGGACCTTCCCCTCTGACGCCCTGTTGGCATTGCCGTTGCAATGCAGGCGGGCGGAGAACGTTTTGTATGGCACGACTTCGGTATTCAGCAGCAGTGGTGATCGCGTTCGTGGGGGTGGCCGTCGTTCCGCTTGGGGCGACCAGCGAGGCGCGGTTGAAGGATTGGCTCGAAGGGCGGCGGGTCACGGTGCGTATTGACATGCCCGGCACCCACGAAGGGGTGAACCTGCATCCCGACTCGCGCCGGTCGCTCGACGCCGACGACTATCGGCGTCACCTACGGCAGTTTGGCGTCGCGATTCCCGCGGGAGAGACCGCGGTCGTGACCCTCGTCAAGGTGAAGAAGGACCTCATTGAAGTCCAGCTCGACGGCGGCGGCTACGGCACCTTCTTCGACGACACCGACACGTCCGCGCACATCCCGTTCATCGAGAAGTCCGACCGCGAGCGGTCACTCGAACGCGAGATTCGCAACGAGCCCAACCGCGAGCGGCGTCGTCGTCTGGAGCGCGAACTGGACGGCCTGCGGGCGTGGCGTGAGCGTGAGAACCACCGCATCGCCATCGAGCGGGCGCAGCTGTCGATGCTGAAGGAAGATCGGGTCGCGTTCCGGCGCCTGCATGGCGGGTCACGTTTCAACCTGCGCTTCCGCGACCGCGTGCCCTACGGCCTGCAGCCGGAAGACATCATGGCGATGTTGTCGGAGTACGTCGACTTCGGGCCGTCTCGTGGCCGCTGGCGATAAACCAGCTCACCATGGAGGCCACGAAGGGCCATGAAGAAAATGCGGACCGGGGTTGGGGGCCCGGCTGTGCCGGGCCGTGCGAGGCGAGGGGGACGTCACACGAGAAAGCCGTCCCCCACGCCTCGCTGCCGCCGCCTCCGGCGGCGCCCAACCCCGGACACGTATTTCTCCATGGATCTTCATGTACTCCATGGTTGAACCGTGACAAGCGTCAGTGCAGGGCCACGCGCTCGCCGCGCATGCGATACAGGCTGTCGACGACCCCGTCGCTGACCTGTTCGCCGACGTCGATGACGCCGAACACGGTGACGGGTTGTGTGCCTGGCGCGGGAATCCGGCGGTCGCCGGCCATGGTGACGTAGATCCATTCGTCGGGGCCGCCGATGACGCCGAAGTGGCACGAGTCGATGTTCGACGACAGGATGAACTCGCGGATCCCGCGGCGGTCCACGTCCACCGGCACGACGTAGCCGCGAATCGAAACCTTGCGCTGATGGAACGCGCGCGCCCCTGAGGGAATGAGCGACGCCGACGGCGCCGGACGCGAGGCGCTGCCCAGGTCGTGGCGCGGGGGCAGCGGCGCGTCAAGGTGGGTCAACTGCGAAAACCGGATGAAGGTGTACTCGCGCTTGAGCGCGTTGATCTGGTCGGCCGGCACCACGACGTCCTGCGCGGCAAGCAGCATCGCCGGCATCAGCGCGAGCAGCCACCCGAGTGCCGACGCGGCGCGCGACATGCCGCCAGTATACTGCGCGGATGTTGCGGGCGGTCTCACACCTGGTCATCGCGACGGCCGACGTCACGTCCATCACACGGTTCTTCGCGGAGGCGTTCGAACAATCGCCGGCGTTCGAGAACGACATGTTCGCGGAGTTCGTCCTGCCGTCGAAGTTCCGCATTGCCTTCTTCGTGCCGGTCGGCGCGTCAGCCGCGACATTCGATGCGGCCGCCTCTCGGCGTGGCGTATCGACAGGCCTGACCGTCGCCGACGTCGATGCGGCGCACGCGCGTCTGCTCGCGATGCGGGACCGGTATTCGTTCGAACTGAGCGGGCCGCCGAAGGACCATCCGTGGGGCGAGCGCAGCTTCCTGCTGACCGATCCGGACGGCAATCGCTGGGAAGTGACACAGTCGCCGTCGGCCGACGGGCTGCTCGTGGACCGCTGACCGGCAACAGGGTAGGCTGACGCCATGGTTCGACGACTGTTCGTCAGTGTGCTGGCCGTGCCGGTCCTCGCCGCGTGCGCCGCGCGGACGCCGCCTGCCGCGACCGCGCCGGGCGCCGCTCCGTCGGCGCATGCGGTCACCAACGGAACGACGTGGGTGCGTCAGTCCGCGGAATACGCCGCGTTGACGCGGCAGATCTACCAGCAGGCGCTGACCCACGTGGCCGCAGCCGTGCGGGACCGGCAGACCGGCACGTGGGCGGTCATCCTGGACGCGGACGAGACCGTGCTCGACAACTCGCTGTATCAGGTCGAGCGCGAACGACAGGGCCTCGTCTTCACGCCGGAGTCGTGGAACGCGTGGGTGCGGCGCCGCGAGGCCGTGCCCATCCCAGGCAGCGCGGCGTTTCTTCGCCAGGTGGCCGCGCTGGGCGGGCGCATCGCGATCGTGACCAATCGCCTCGAGTCGGAGTGTGAGGACACCCGCGAGGTGTTCCGCGCGCACGGCCTGCCGTTTGATGTGATGTTGTGCCGGCCCGACGGCCAGCCCTCCGACAAGAATCCGCGGTTTGCCAGCGTCGCGGCCGGCCGCGCGTTTGGCGCGTCCGCGCCGGTGGAGGTGGTGGCCGTGCTGGGCGACAACATCCTGGATTTCCCGGCGTTGTCGCAGGCGCTGCGGCAGCAGCCCGACGCCGCGTTCGCGGCGTTCGGCGCGAAGTACTTCGTGCTGCCCAATCCGATGTACGGCAGCTGGCAGGCGCGGTAGCGCCGCTTCGGGAACGGCCGTCGCGTACGGTAGGCTGGGGACACCATGACACGACTGACACTGGTCCTGCTCGCCCTCGTCGTGTGCCTGGTCGCTGCGCCACAGACGGCCGCGCAGCGGCGCGGCGCGCCGGTCCAGAGTTTCACGGTCGTGCAGTCCTTTCCGCACGATCCCGAGGCGTTCACGCAGGGCCTCGTCTACGTGGATGGCGAGTTCTACGAAAGCACCGGGCTGCACGGCGAGTCGACGATCCGCCGCGTGGAGATCGCCACCGGCAGGGTGCTGCAGCGGCGCGCCATCGACGCGAAGTACTTCGGCGAAGGCCTCGCGCTGGTGGGCGACGAGCTGCTGCAGCTGACCTGGCAGCACAACGTCGGCTTCGTGTACGACCGCAAGACCTTCACCCCGAAGGGCACGTTTTCCTACGCCACCGAAGGCTGGGGCATCGCCTATGACGCCAAGGGCGGCCTGGTCATGAGCGACGGCAGCGACACGCTCTTCTGGCTCGACCCGAAGACCAGGAAGGTGCTGCGCAGCCTGCGGGTGACTGATGCCGGACAGCCGGTGTCGCAGCTGAACGAACTGGAGTGGATCGAGGGCGAGATCTGGGCCAATGTCTGGATGACCGATCGCGTCGCGCGCATCAATCCGTCGACCGGGGTCGTCAACGCCTGGGTGGATTTCTCCACCCTGTGGCCGCCCTACCGGCGGACGCCCTCGGCCGACGTCTTCAACGGCATCGCGTACGACCCGGCCGGCAAGCGGATTTTCGTGACCGGCAAGAAATGGCCCAGGGTCTATCAGGTCGCGGTCAAGTAGCGGTATCCTGAACCTCCGGATTTTCCCTTTCTTTCAGAGCAGGAGCCTCTCATGCGAGTTGTGTACGCCGCTACGTTTGCCGTTGCCGTCACCGTGTTGGCCTCGAGTGTGGTCGCCCAGCAGGATCTCGATCGTGTGGTGCCCGGCGGAGGCATCACCGGCGCGGGCTGGCAGGGCAACGTGATCGATGCCAACTCCCTCAAGCAGGGCCGCAGCATCAACGACTCGAAGTTCGTCGCCTCGGGCGACACGATCGAGATCAACGCCGGCCCGAACAACATCTACTGGAATCCCGCGCACGTCGGCACGGGCGACTTCACCGTGAAGGCGACCTTTGCCGAGTCCAACCATCTCAAGCACAGCAATCACCCGCACCCGTACGGCCTGTTCATCGGCGGCGTGGATCTGAACACGCCCAAGCCCGGTCTGGTCTACTGCTCGGTCTACGGCAACGGCAACTTCATCGTCCGCGGCTTCTCGCCGAGTTCGCCCAACGGCCTGTTTACGCTCGGCACGTCGCGCCGCGCCGGGTCACACGCCGCCATTCGCAAGGCGGGCGCTGACGGCACCGTCACGCAGGACGTGGCGCTCAGCGTCAAGGCCGGCAACATCGAGTGCGCCGTCAACGGCCAGGTCGTGGCCACCTATCCCGTGGCCGAAGCCATCGGCGAAGGCAAACTCAAGACCACCGACGGCATCGTCGGTCTGCGCATCGGCCACAACCTCGACGTCAAGATCACGGGGTTTGCGCTGACGAAGTAGGGGTCCGGGGTCCCGAGGGTCCAGGGTCCAGGGTCCGAGGGTCCAGGGTCCAGGGTCCGAGGGTCCAGGGTCCAGTGTTCATGAGGGGTCGGTGGAGCCTTCGCTTCGCCGGCCCCTTTTGTTTCTCCGAATGAACGGCTGCAGGCTTTTCCACAGGTTGGTCGTGGCGCCGATTGAGCGGTCGCACAGTGTGAGCGCGACCTGCGTGCTTTCGCTCGACCAGTAGCCGCGATCGACCCCGTCACGCAGTCGGCGGCCGGTTTCCTCGAGTGACGCCAACGCGAAACGCAGAAACTGGCACATCTCGCCGGCCTTGTGTCGTCTCCACCCTTCTGCGATGTTCGATTCGCCTCCAAGCGCGGCATCAAACAGCTGGTCGCGATATCGCCAATCCTGGCCTGCCTCCGAGTGTGTGCGCACCAACCGGTAGATTTCCAGCTTCAGCTGTACGGCGAGCTGGAATGCCTGCAGGTCCTCGAGTCTGCCGATTCCCATGCGGCCCAGATGATCCAAGGGCCGTGCCGACACCATGCACCGTCCAGCCAGGCACGCATGGCAGTTTCTGCCACATCGGGTAGGTATGTCCGAACCCTGGACCCTGGACCCTCGGACCCTGGACCCTGGACCCTCGGACCTCGGACCCTACTCCTCCTCGATCATCCCTTCCGCATCCTTGCCGTCGGCGGTGAGGATGCGCGGGGTGCCGTCGATGAGTTCGTCGCGGTAGGCCAGCGCGAAGATCTGCCAGCCGGTGACGAACAGGCCCGCGAGCACGGGGCCGATGATGAAGCCGAGTGGTCCGAACACGGCCAGGCCGCCCAGCGTCGAGAAGAGGATCACCAGGTCGTGCATCTTGGTGTCGCGGCCGACCAGCCGGGGCCGCAGCAGGTTGTCGATCGAACCCACGACCAGGCCGCAGAAGATCGCCAGGCCGATGGCCTTGCCGACGGCGCCCGTGGCGAACAGGATGATGACGGCCGGCACCCAGACGATGGCGCCGCCGATCACCGGCAGAATCGACATCACCACCATCACGACCGTCCAGAACGCGGCATTGGGGATGCCGACGGCCCAGAACGCCAGGCCGGCCAGCGATCCCTGAATGACGCCGATGACGATGGTGCCCTTGATGGTCGCGCGCGTGACCGACATGAACCGTTGGGTCAGCAGGTCCTTTTCATCGGCGTGCAGCGGGAGGTGATCCAGCACGGCGCGCAACATGCCCGCGCCGTCGATGAGCAGGAAGAACATCGTGTACAGCGCGATGAAGAAATGAAACACGAACGACACCGTGCCGCGCGTGGTGTTCTGCAGCGACGTCATCAGGAAACCGCCGATCGACTTCACGACGTCGCCGGCAGTGGTGAGAATCTGACTTCGATACGGCGCGATGAGTTCGTACCCGGGCAGCCCGCGCAGCAGCCGGTCGAGGTAGGTCGGCTCCTCCACGACGCGTTCCACGACGGGGCGGACGTTTTCGTTAATCACGGCCGCCTGCTGCACGACGAGGCTGACGATGCCCAGCAGCGGACCCACGATCAGCAGAAAGGTGATGAACAGGGTCAGGCCCGCCGCCGGCGCCTGCCGCCCGCCGAGCCACTGGCGCAGCCGCGCGTGCACCGGGTGCAGCAGGCCCGCCATGACCGCGGCGACGACAATGGTCATCAGGAAGCCGCGCAGCACGATCAGCAGCCCGATGGTGAGCGCGCCCACCATGAACAGCAGGAACGCTTTACGAAAGTGGGTGTCGGCCATCGGTGTCGAGGTGCGACCAGTGTAGCGCGAGCCGGCCCGGCGGCTGCGGTGCTACATTAGGGCATGCTGACACGCCGAGAACTCTTCAGTCTGGCCGGAGGCGCAGCCCTGGCGGCGGTTGCGACGCCTCGTCCGGCCCTGGCCGATACCCCGACCCTGCAGGCGGCCCAGCCGCCAAGTGGTCCCTTCACGTTGCCGGCGCTGCCGTACGCGGTGGCCGCGCTCGAGCCCCACATCGACGCGCAGACGATGACGATTCATCATCAGCGCCACCATCAGGCCTACGTCACCGGCGCCAACACCGCGCTGGCGAAACACCCGGACCAGGCGAAGCGGCCGCTGGAAGACCTGCTGCGGAATCTGAACTCCGTGCCGGCCGACATTCGCACGGCCATCCAGAACCACGGTGGTGGTCACTACAACCACGTGCAGTTCTGGACCCTGATGGCGCCCAGTGCCGGGGGACCGCCCACCGGCGCGATCGCGGCGGCCATTACCGGCACGTTCGGCAGCTTCGAGAAATTCCGCGACCTGTTCGGCCAGACGGCCGCGTCACGGTTTGGCAGCGGGTGGGCGTGGCTCAGTGACGAGGGCGGCAAGCTCATCATCCACAGCACGGCCAACCAGGACACACCGCTGGCCGAGGGCCGCAAACCGATCTTCGGCCTCGATGTCTGGGAACACGCGTACTACCTGAAGTACCAGAACCGTCGCGGCGACTACGTCAGCGCGTTCTGGAACGTGGTCAACTGGACCGAGGTCAACCGGCGATTGAGCGCGTCGTAGCGCGGCCCGATCGGCGGGCCGCGACTGCGCGCGCTACGTACGCGTGAGCGCCACCAGCGGACTGAGCCGCGCCGCGCGGCGGATCGGCCATGCGCTGGCCGCCAGGCTGACGGCCAGCACCACGCCGGCGACACCGGCCAGCGGCAGTGCTTCCGGCGTGGTGCCGTAGAGCCAGGCGGCCAGCGCCTGCTGCGCGCCGAACACCACCGCCACTCCGGCGATCAGTCCAGCCGCCACCGGCCGCAACGCCTGACCGAGCATGAGCCGCGTGACTGACGCGCGATCCGCGCCCAGCGCCACGCGCAGACCAATCTCGCGCGTCCGTGCGTTCACCGCGTGCGACAACACGCCGAAGATTCCCAGCGCGGCCAGACCAAGCGCGAGCGCGCTGAACACCATCAGCACACCGGCCGCCGCGCGGCGTGTGCCGACGCCGGCCGCGTACTGCTCGGCCACGGTGCCGATCGCATACATCGGCTGACCCGGGTCGATCGACCGGACGATGGCCCGAACGTCGGGCAGGATGGCCGTGGCCTCCCCCCGCGTGCGCACCACGAGGTAGACCTGCGTCCGGCGCCGATCGGGAATCTGCCGGACACTCGCAAACATCTCGGGCTGCACCTGTCCCACCAGTCCCGCGTTCCGCACGTCAGCCACCACGCCGACGATGTCCGCCGGCATGCCGTCGTTGGCCGCGCCCAGCACACGGATGCGCCGGCCGACCGGATCCTCCCCGGGGAAGTACCGCTGCGCGAGCGTCTGGTTGATCACGACCTCCCGCGGCGCCGATGCCTCGGCCGCGTCGTTGAGCCAGCGGCCCGCCAACAGGCGCACATCCATCGTCGCCGGATAGTCAGAGCCGACCGTGGAGTAGAACATCGACGGCGTGCGGCCGTCGGCCGCCTGCGCCGAGCCGACAATCTCGAACTGGCTGCGCGAGAACACACCGGGCGGCGGCTGATTGGACAACGTGGCGCCTGAGACGGCCGGCAGCGCGCGGGTGCGCTCCAGCAGCGTGTCGAAGAATTGCAGCGCGGTGGTCCCATCGTATTTGGTGAGCGGCAGCGTGAACCGTGCCGTCAGCAGGTTCGCATCGTCGAACCCGCGCTCCACCTGAAGCAGGCGCAGCGTCTTGACGGTCAACATCGTGGCGCTGCCGGCGACGATGACCGCCGTGGCCACTTGGAAGGCCACGACGGCCTGGTGCAGCCGCCGCGTGGACCGGCTCGCGCCGCCGCGGCCGCCTTCCGCGGTCAGCACGTCAGCTGGCGCAGTGCGCGTCAGCTGCACGGTGGGCGCGAGGCTGACGATGACGCCGGCGAGGACGGCCAGCACGGTCATGTAGCCGAGGAGCCGGGCGCTCAGACGAATGTCCGCGTCGGCCGGCAACAGCCCGGGCGGCAGCAGCGACGGCAGCGCTTCGATACCCAGCCAGCCCAGAAACACGCCCAGCACCAGCCCCGCCGTCGTCTGCAGTGCGGTCTCCAGGCTCAGCTGCGCGACGAGTGTGCGTCGGCCGGCGCCCAGGGCGGTGCGAATCGCCATCTCGCCGCGTCTGGTCGCGGCTCGCGCGGCGAGCAGGCTGGCCAGGTTGGTGGCCACCAGCAGCAGGAGCAAGGCCGCGGCACCGAATACGATGCGCGTGACGTTGCTGAATCCCCACACCTGAATCTGCGTCCAGGGCCGCGCCGCCAGCGTGAATCCCTCGTACTCGGGCGTCGACGCGCGATGCTGCGTATCGAGCGACGATGCGAGGCGGGCCAGATCCTGACCGGCCTGTTCCAGCGTCACATCCGGCGCGAGGCGCGCGAGCACGTTGAACTGCCGGCGGCTGCGCGGGATGCTGCCCGCCGGGTCCGGCATCGGCACCCACAGGTCGGTGTCCCACAGCCGTGTGCGTTCGGGCATGATGCCGACGATGACGTGTGCCCGGCCGGCCACGCGAATCGTGCGACCGACGGCCGTCTGGTCGCTTCCGAGTTGAGTGGTCCAGAAGGCGTGGCTGACCATCGCCACCGGCATCGCGGCGCGCAGTTCTTCGTCAGTAAAGCCGCGGCCGGCGAAGGCGGGGAGTCGAAGGGTGCGGAGGGGATCGGCCCAGACGAAGGCGGTGAAGACACGCTCGGGCTGGTCGCCGATCAGCACCGGTTCGTTGCCCAGGTCGAAGGCCACCACGTCGTCGAGCGACTCGGCCGTCTGGAGGTCGAGGTATTCCGGCCCTGAGAGTGACTCGAAGAAACTCAGCGGGCGATTGATCTTTGGATAGGCCGCGCCGATGCCGACGAGCCGGTCGGGTTCGGGGAATGCAAACGGCCGCAGGATGGCGCCGTCGACGACGGCAAAGAGGATGGCGTTGGCCGCGAGACCGATGGCCAGCGAGAGCGTGACCGTGGCGGTCAGTCCCGGCCGGGCCCGCAGCGCCGACAGTGCGGATCGCATGCGCGCGAGTCTACCAGCGCCTGAGGTACCATGACGTTTTTTGGGAGGAAGCCACGATGACCGGTGACCAGGCGACGTTCTTGGCGGGGCAGCTGATCGGCGCGCTGCGCAGGGAAATGGGCACGACGGCGAAGGTAATCGGCGCCGTGACGGAAGCCGGCCGGGACTACCGGCCCGACGCGAAGTCGCGGACCGCGTGGGACCTGGCGACGCACATCGCCACGGGCGATGTCTGGTTCGTGACCAGCGCGCTCAACGGCACGTTTGTGTGGGACGAGGAAGCCAACAAGAAGGCGGCGGCGCAGTTCACCAGCGTCCAGAGCGTCGTGGACTTCTACAATCGGCAGTTCGGCGCGGTGCTCGACCAGGCCGCCGCCGCGCCGCCCGACGTGCTGACGCGTGAAGTCGACTTCTTCGGCCAGATGAAGATGCCCGCAGTGCAGTACCTGATGCTGACGCTCACCCACAGCGTGCATCATCGCGGCCAGTTGGCGGCGTACCTCCGCGCGCTCGGGTCGAAGGTGCCGTCGATCTACGGGTCGTCGGCGGACGCCGAAGGCTAGATGGTCCGGACCTGGGCGCTGGCGATCGTCGTCGCGGTCGCGGCGGTGTATGCGGGCGGGTTGCGCCACCCGTTCATGTTCGATGACGTGGGCGCGGTGGCGTTCAACCCGCAGATCCGCTCGCTGGCGCCCGACGTGGCGCTGGTGCCGCCGCCGGAGACGCCGGTGGGCGGACGCCCCCTGGTCAACCTGTCGTTTGCGATCAACTACGCGCTGGGCGGCCTCGACCCGTGGGGATACCGCGCCGGCAACGTCCTGCTGCATGCGTTCAACGCGCTGCTGCTGTTTGGCCTGACCCGCCGGATCCTGACGGGACCCTCCGCCACCGGGTTGGCGGCCGTCGTGGCAGGCATCTGGGCCGTTCATCCGCTCAACTCCGAAGCGGTCAATTACCTGACGCAGCGCACGGAATTGATGATGGCCGCGTGTTACCTGCTGACGCTGTACGCCTCGGTGCGCGCGTGGGACGCCCCGGGACGCACCGCGTGGACCGTGACGGCCGTCATGGCGTGCGCGGCCGGCATGGCGTGCAAGGAGTCGATGGTCACCGCGCCGGTGGCGGTGGTGCTGCTGGACCGCGTCTTCCGATACGGATCGTTCGCCGGCGCCTGGGCGCAGCGACGCCAGCTCTACCTCGGCCTGGTGGCGACGTGGGGCGTGTTGCTCCTGCTCATGGTCACCGTGCCGCGCACATCGTCGGCCGGGTTCGCCACGACGCATGTCTCGACGTGGACGTACCTGTTGAACCAGACCGAGATGATCGTGCGGTACCTGCGCCTGGCCGTGTGGCCCGACGCGTTGGTGCTGTATTACGGCTGGGCCACGCCGGCCACGCTGGCAAGCGTGTGGCCGTACGCGCTGGTGGTGGGGGGGCTGCTCGGCACCACCGTCGTGGCGCTGATCAAGTGGCCCAAGGCAGGGTTCCTCGCGCTGTGGGTGTTCCTGACACTGGCGCCGACGAGCAGTCTGGTGCCGATCGGGTCGGAGGTGGGCGCCGAACGCCGGATGTATCTGCCGATGGCGGGTCTGGTGCCGCTGGCGGTGGTCGGCCTGGCGCGCCTGCTGGAGCGTCGTCGCATCGCCGGCGGCGCGGTGGCGGCGGCGGTGGTCATCGCCGTACTCGGGTGGGTGACGGTGCAGCGCACGAAGGAGTACGCCACCCCGCTGGGCATGGCGCAGACGGTGCTGGAGCGCTGGCCCACGCCGTCGGCGCATTACATGGTGGGCACCGAACTGGTGACGGCCGGCCGGGCGGTGGAGGCGATTCCCCACCTGCGACAGGCTGCGGCGGCGATTCCGCCGGCGCGGTTCAACCTGGGGTCCGCGTTGTTCACGAGCGGCCAGCGCGCCGAGGGGATGGCGGAACTCGAGGCGTTCCTGCGCGCCGAGCCGAACCTGATCACGGCACGCGACGCCCGGTTGCTGCTGGCGCGCGGGTATGCGGAGGCGGGGCGTCTCGAGGATTCGCTCTCGATGGCCCGGCAGGTGTTGACCGTGACCCCTGCCGACCATGCGGCGCACGCGCTGATGGCCGAAGCCTACGCCGCGCAGGGCCGGTTCGGCGAAGCCGTGCCTCACTTCGAAGCCTACCTGCGTGTGCAGCGCGACGATGGTGCGGGGTGGACGGGATTGGGCATTGCGCTCATGTCGATGGGCCGGGGCGCGGACGGGGTGAATGCCTTCCGGCAGGCGGTCGCCGTGGCGCCCAGTCATGCCGGGTATCGCATGAACCTGGCGCGCGCGTTGATTGACACGGGGCAGCCCGCAGCCGCCATCGAACACGCCCGAGCCGCGGTTCAGCTGACCGGCGGCGACCCGGCCGCCGTCGAGCTGCTGGCGCGCGCGCAGCAGCGGTAGGCGTTGCGGCGGCGTATTACAATCGACACCATGCTGGTTCGCCGCATCACCGCGCTGGCCGTCCTGGCTGCCCTGGTCGGCAGTCTGGCCCTGCCGTGGCTGGGTGATGCGCACCAGTTCAACGACGACCCCCACTGGGCCATTGCGCTTCGCGCTGACGACTGCACGTTGCCGGTGGTGAGCGACGGTGACGCCGGCGACGAGACGCACTGCGAGGTCTGTCACTGGCTTCGCACCATGCGGTCGGCCGACCGCGTCGTCACGGCGATCAGCGGCCCGGACGCGCCGCCGGTCGTCCAGCTCGTCGACGTCTCCGCCTCACTCGCCGTCGCCACGCAGCGACCCGGCGCCGCCCGCGCGCCTCCCTCGTCCCTCTGATTCCCTGATCGCGGTCGCGGCCGGGCCGTTCCGGCCGCGCGACGTACGGTGTGGAGCGCCGGGACCTCGGTCCCCGGCGGCAGGTCTTGTTTCGGCGCGGGCGCGTGCCCCGCCTTTGGAGTTGATCAATGCGTATGTATGTTCGTTTCGCTGCGTTGGCGGCGGCCGTGCTGGCTGTCTGGACCAGCGCGGCATTTGCCCAGACTGCCGGGGGCACGATTGCCGGCAAGGTGACCTTTGAAGCGACCGGCGCGCCCGTGCACGGCGCGACGGTCATCGTGATTGGCGCCCGCCGCACGACGACGACGGGCGAGACCGGTGCGTTTGAACTCTTGAACGTCCCGCCGGGGACCTATGAAGTGGTCGCTCAGCGCGAACACTTTTCCGCCGCGCGCAAGTCCGTGACCGTGGCGGCCGGTCAGACCGCCACGATCGACTTCGTGTTGTCGCTCGAGACGGTGCACGAGAATCTGACCGTCACGGCCAACGCGTCGGGCACCACCACCACGTTCGAGTCGTTTAACGCCATCACCAGTCTTGATGGCGTCGAGATTGCGAAGAACCTCGGCACGTCGCTGGCCGACGCGCTCGCCACGGCGCCCGGCGTCTCGAAGCGGTCGTTCGGGCCCGGCAGCGGCCGGCCGATCATCCGCGGTTTTGACGGCGACCGTGTGCTGGTCATGAAGGACGGCATCCGGACGGGCGATCTGTCCAGCCAGTCGGGCGACCATGGCGTGTCGGTGGATGCCGCCAGCCTCGATCGGCTCGAGGTCGTCAAGGGGCCCGCGACGCTGCTGTACGGCAGCAACGCCATCGGCGGCGTGGTGAATGCCATCAGCCCGCAGGACGCGTTCCGCGTGTCGCCGTTTGTCGGGTCACTTGGCGGCCTGACGTTTGATGCCGGCAGCGCGGACGAGTCGGTGGGCGCCAACGGCAGCATCCAGTACGGCAGCGGCGGCTGGACGATCTGGGCCGGCGGCGGCGCGCGGCGCAGCGGCGACTACAAGACGCCGGACACGACCATCGAGAACTCGGCCAGCCGGCTGCAGAACGGCCGCGCGGGATTCGGCTATGTGGGCAGCCGCGTGTTCTTCAGCGCCGGCGGCACCATCGAAGACGGCCGTTTCGGGATTCCGTTCGCCGGACTCTTCCATCACGGTCATGGTGACGAGGAGGACGAAGAGGGTGAAGAAGAGCATGAGGCGCAGGTCGACATCACATCGGTGCGGAAGGACTTCCGGGCGGACATCGGCCTGCGGAACCTGTCGTCGGCGTTCCTTGACACCGCGAAGCTGACGTTTGCGTACACCGACTACGCGCACGACGAACTCGAGATCGAGGAAGGCATCGAGTCGATCGGCACACAGTTCTCCAACAAGACCGCCACCCTGCGCGCCGAACTCGAGCAGAAGCGCCGCGGCCGGCTGACGGGCCGCATGGGCGCCGAGTGGTTCCGCCGCGATTTCGAAGCCGTGGGCGGCGAGGCGCTGGCGCCGCCGACGCTGCAGCACACGCTGGCGGGTTTCGTCTATGAGGAGATGGGGTTCGACAAGTTCCGCCTGCAGTTCGGCGGACGGGTCGAACACACGCGGTACGACGTGTCGGCGCGTCCGGAAGCGGAGGATGAGGACCACGGCGAGGGCGAGGACGACCATGAGGCGCCCGCCGTTCGCGACCGGTCCTTCACGGCGCTCTCAGGCTCGTTTGGCCTGCACACCAACATCGGCGCCAATGGCGCCTTCGTGGTCAATCTGAGCGGCGCCTCGCGCGCGCCGGCGCTCGAAGAGCTCTACAACTTCGGGCCCCACGTCGGCAATCTGGCGTTCGAGATTGGCAATCCCGATCTGAAGGTCGAGCGCACGCTCGGCCTCGACGTCAGCCTGCGCAGCCGCGCCGCGAAGGCGCAGGGCGAGGTGAACCTGTTCGCCTACAACATCAGCAACTTCGTGTTCCTCGACCTGCACGACGAGGAAATCGACGGGCTGCGCGAGGCGGAGTTCGTCCAGGGCGATGCGCGCTTCATCGGCGTCGAGGCGTCAGGCAGCTTCGACCTGCACCCGCGCCTGCACCTGCATGCCGGCGCCAGCTACGTGCGGGCGTCGTTGACCGACACCGACGAGGCGCTGCCGCGCATTCCGCCGTTCTCCGCCCGCCTGGAGTTCGACGTGCCGGTGGGGCACTTCAAGTTCGGTCCCGAACTGGTCTTCAACGCCGCGCAGAACCGCGTGTTCCGTGACGAGACGACGACCAGCGGATCGACGGTGGTGAACCTCAACGCGTCGTACCTGATCGCGCGCGGCCACGCGACGCACACCGTGGCGCTCAAGGCCTACAACCTGACGAACGAGACCTGGCGGCTGCACACGTCGTTCATCAAGGACCTGGCGACCGAGATGGGCCGCGGCGTGAAGGTGACCTACAGCGTCAAGTTCTTCTGATCAAGAGCTGACCACCATGGAGGGCATGGAGTTCCATGGAGGAATGCCTGAGGGTTGGGTGCCGCTGAAGGCGGCACGCGCGGGCGAAGAACACACCGGGAGCAAGAGACGGCACTGGCGCCACAGGGTCTCTTGCTTCCGGTGTGTTCTTCACCCGCGACGCCCGGCGTTGCCGGGCGCCCAACCCACAGACCTGCACCCTCCATGGCCCTTCATGTGCTTCATGGTGAGCTGAACTACTTGCGCGCGATGCCCTCCGCCGCGCGCAGCACCCGCAGGATGTTGCGGCCGGCGATCTTCCGGATGTCGTCGTCCGAGTAGCCGCGCCGCAGCAGTTCGGCAATCAGGTCGGGATAGGTCGACACGTCTTCGAGGCCCATCACCACCTGGGTGATGCCGTCGAAGTCGCCGCCCAGGCCGATGTGATCGATGCCCGCCACCTGCCGGATGTGGTCGATGTGATCGGCCACCTGAATCAGCGTGGCGCGCGGCGGCTCCTTGCCGGCGCGCTGCTCGGCCGGCAGCGCGTTGAAGTCGGCCACGTCCTGCGAGATGAACCCCGGCACGAACGTGACCATGACGACCCCGCCATTGGTCTTCATCTGCGCGAGGATGTCATCGGGGACGTTGCGGGGCACGTTCGCAATGGCCTTCGCCGACGAGTGCGAAAAGATGACCGGCGCCGTCGACACCCGCAACGCGTCCGCCATCGTCTCTGGCGAGACGTGGCTCAGGTCCACGAGCATGCCGAGCCGGTTCATTTCGCGAACCACCGCTTCGCCGAACCCCGACAGCCCGCCGTGCTCCGGCTGGTCCGTCGCCGAGTCGGCCCACGGCGTATTGAGACTGTGCGTCAGCGTCATGTAGCGCGCGCCGAGGCGGTACATCATGCGCAGCGTGCCGAGTGACAGGTCGATGGAATGCCCGCCCTCGATGCCGATGAGCGACGCGATCTTGCCCGCCTTCTGAATCCGCACCACATCGTCGGCCGTCAGCGCCAGCTCGAGCCGCTGCGGCCAGGCGGCGATCATCCGGTGCACGACGTCGATTTGTTCGAGCGTGGCGGTGACCGCGGTCTGCCCTTGCATCGTGGACGGCACGTAGACCGACCAGAACTGCGCGCCGACGCCGCCGCGCGCCAGCCGCGCAAAGTCGGTGTGCAGCTTCGGCTGCGGCTCGGTCAGTGGAAACTGCATCAGATCGCCCTTGGCGAGTTCGCGAATCTGCCAGGGGTAATCGTTGTGCCCGTCAAATACGGGCACCTCTCGTAGAAGCCGTCTCGCGCGTTCGACCATGGGATCCGGAGGTTGAGCCGCCACGGTTGCCACAGTCAATGCCGCACAAATCAACCACGTGGAGCGCATGGCACAAGTATAGTGCTGGGGTGCTGAGGTGCTGGGGTGCTGGGGTGCTGCCTCGTAGCGCGGCCCGTTCTGTGGGCCGCGGCTTGGTGATCGCGCTCGCGTTGGCCGTGGCGGTACCGCTGACGGCGCAGCAGGAGCGCTGGTACCGGCCGCTGTCGCTGGGCGACATGGTCGACGCGGTGGGCACCAACCCCGAAGGCATGCCCGACGACCTGCTGGGCGAACGCATCACGACGTACGCCTTGCACATCGGCGATCGCGAAGGGGTCGGTGTCTCGGTGCGATTTGCCAACGATCCGGACGGCGACATCCTCGCCGGCTGGCGCATGCCGGGCGACATCTCCTGGCAGTGGGGCTGGATTGAGGCCGCCGGCCTCGGCCGGCTCGAGGCCCTGCGTCCGGTGGGCGACTACCTCGCCGTGGAGACCGTGTATCCCGACAAACGCATCGACTCGATCGTGGTCACGCGGGCGATCGAGGTGCTGGCCGTCGCAGACGGCCGGGTCTCGGCGGTGACGCGCAACGGCGATCGCCTGACGATCGTGGTGGGCACGGGCAACGACCGCCGCACGCTGACCTGCACGGTGGGTTCGCGCTGCCGCTGAGCTACTGCCGGTGGGCGCACCCCTTCGATCCGTACTCGCTGCGCCAGGTGTTGACCAGCGACGTGAAGTCCGTCAGCACCACCTTGCCCTGCGCACGCAGCGACAGGGCCGGTGTCAGTACGTCCCTGTCGACCGCCGCCAGCGCCGACGCGGTGGCGATGTCGGCCGGTCTGATGTGGTGGGTGAGTGTCAGCATGCAGCCTGACGGCACGGCGCCCGTCCGGCCCAGCTCGTAGAGGCTGTCCGCGGCGCTCACGGCCTGGCTCCAGCCGCCAATCGCGTACATGTTGCCCGTCGGATCGTCGGTGAAGTAGTTGTGGCGGTCCCGCGGACGCCACACCCCCGACACGACCGGATCGTTGCGGTGACCGGGCGTGCCGGCGCCCATGAGGATGTCCCCGCGCCACAGGGCCTGCGGGTACCGCTCGCCGCGCACGGAGGTGCGATAGCGGTCCCACTCGGCAAACTCGGGGAGGGACGGATCCCACACGTGGCCGCCGATCACCGTGCTGCCGCCCACGCCGAGCCGATCCAGCAGGTACGCCACGTCGGTGTAGTTGTAGCCGGACATCTCGTGGGAGTGGGGATCGATCGTCACCCCCAGCGTGTCGCGCAGGTACCGCAGGACGTTGACGCCGCCGGTGGAGGCCATCGTGGCGCTGTCCTCGAACAGGCGCGCCGCCTCGAGGAACTTCCAGTCGGGCTGGAAGCTCCACGGCACACCCTGCTGCCGGGCGAGCTCCGCCATCGCGATGATGTCGCTCCGCCAGTTCAGATAGGACACACGCGATTCGGACGACCCAAGGCTGCCCACCGGGGTGTTGTCCTCGATATGCGTGAAGAGCACGACGTACACCGGACTGGATGAGCCGGTTGCGGTGTGGCTGGTGCCCGGCGACGTCGGGCCTTCGCTGCACGCGACGGCCAGTGTCAGCGACACGAGTGCCACGAGGCGGCTGAACAGGCGCTTCATGTGGACCCCCGCACCGTAAGACCGGTGTGGGGGCGACGCGGTTACATCACTCCCGCAGGACCCGCGCCGGATCGACCCGCATCGCCGCCTGTGCCGGCAGCAGCGTGGCCAGCGCGGCCACGAGCGCCAACACGACCGGGCCCGCGACGAACAGCATGGGCTCGAAGGCCACGGCGCCAAACAGCGCGCTTTCCATCAGGCGCGCCAGGGCGAGGCCCGCCGCCGTGCCCAGCGCGATGCCCAGCGCGGCCATGCGCAGGCCTTGTCCGAGCGTGAGGCGAAGGACGCCCTGAGCGGTGGCGCCCAGCGCCAGGCGCAGGCCGATTTCGTGGCGCCGTTGTGCGACGTAATGCGCCATGACGCTGTAGATGCCGGCGCTGGCCAGCACGAGCGAGATCATCCCGAAGGCCGCCATGAACTGCGCGATGAAGCGCAGCCCGGTGGTGCGGGTGTGAATCGCCTCGAGCATCGTGCCTACATCAAAGACCGGCAATGTCGGGTCGACGTCCCGCACGGCCGCGCGCAGGGCGTCCACGTGCGCGGCGTCGGTCGCGCGGCCGCGCGCAAACAGGTGAATCTCGGTGCTCGGCCACTGGTCGACGGGGACGTAGATGGTGGGCGCATTGCGCGCGCTGAACCAATCGTCAATGGTGTTGCCTGACACCCCGACGACCGTGATCCACTCCGTCGCCGTCGGGCTGAGCTTGACGCGGCGGCCGACGGCTGATCCGTCCGGCCAGTACAAGCGCGCCAGCGACTCGCTGACGATGGCCACCGGTTCGGTGCCGTCACGATCCTGCGGGGAGAACGCGCGACCTTCGCGCAGGGGAATCCGGAGGACATGATGGAAGCGATCCGAGACCGCGCGGTAGTTGATCCAGGCCACGCCATCGGGATCCGGCGCGCGGCCATCCACGACGACCTGACGTCGCTGACCACCCGGCGTGGCGGGGGCGGCTGAGGTCGTGGCGACTTCGGTGATGGCCGGCAGGCCGGCCGCCCGGTCGAGGAGCCGCTGCGTCACCGTCCGCCGGTCGGCAGCATCGTCGTAGGCGGCGACCGGCAGGCTCATGCGGACGCGGGACAGACCCTCCGGGTCATACCCCTGCGGGCCGGATGCCAGGCGCTGCGCGCCGATGGCGGCCAGTCCGGCACAGATCAGCAGCGGCAGCGCGAGGGTGATCTCCGCCACCACCAGTCCCCGGCGCAGCCGGCTGCGACCGACGGCGCCCGCGCCGGAGCGTCCGCCATCCTTGAGCGACACCGTCAGGTTGGGTCTCGACGCGCGAAGCGCCGGCAGCAGCCCGAACAGAATCGCGCAGACCGTCGCAAACAGGCCGGTGGCGACAGCCACGCGCAGGTTGACGCCCATCGCCGTCCACCCAGGGATGAAGCGCAGCAGCTCGGCCGGCATCAGATTGCGGATGATGGCGATCGCGGCGGCCGAGACGAGGAGCGCCAGCGGCACCGCCACGAGCGCGAGCAGCAGGCTCTCGACCAACAGCTGGCGAATCAGCCGCCAGCGGGATGCGCCAATCGCCAGACGGACGGCGATTTCACGTTCACGTTCGGCGCCTCGGGCCAGGAACAGATTGGCGACGTTTGTGCCGGCGATGAGCATCAGCAACAACGCCGCCACTTGCCACAGCCCGAGGACCGTGGGCAATCCGAAGTCGATCATGGCCTTCGCGAACGGGTTGACGGTCAACGTGTACCGCTGATTGGCCTCCGGAAACTCGCGCTTGAGGCGTTCGTACGCGGCCGTCATTTCCGCCTGTGCCTGAGCCACCGTGGCTCCGGGCGCGAGCTCACCGATGACGGTGAGGTACTTCGCGGCGCGCGCCTCCCGGTCTTCGGCCTCCAGCACCTGGGGCATCCAGAGATCCGATCCGTTCGGGTAGTCGAAACCCGGCGACGTGCGGCCGATAATCGTGTGCGGCTGGCCATCCAGCAGCATCGTCCGGCCGATGATGTCGGGCGCGGCGCCGAAGCGCCGATGCCATAACGCGTCGCTGATGACCACCGTGCGCGGCGCGGCCTCGGCGTCCTCACCGGACAGGAAGAAGCGCCCATCGGCCGGCACCTGCCCGAGCATGGTGAAGTAGTCGGTCCCCACGAAGGAGCCCGCCACGCGCTCCGGCTGATCGCCGCCCGACATGTTGACGTCGCCCCAGCCCACGGTGCCCATGCGCGTGATGGCGCCGCCAAGGTGTTGCCGCAGGTCGAGGTAGTTGCCGGGCGCGACCGATTCCTGCAGGTACGGATCGTTTGCCGACAGTTCCGACAACACGACGAGGCGATCCACCGTGGGAATGGTGAACGGGCGCAGGAGCAGGGCGTCGGCCATGCCGAACGTCGCGGCGTTGAGGCCGAGGCCAATCGCCAGGGTGAAGACGATGGCGAGACTGACCGTGGGCTGGCGCACGAGGGCGCGCGCGGCCAGCCGGGTTTCGTGAAGCAGGGTGCGCATGATCGAGTCCTTTGGGCGAGGCGGTTCGCCGGGCAGCGACGAACCCGTGGGCAGACAGAGGCGGAGCGCTTCGCGCCAGTACCAGCGCGCGGCCGGCCATCGCCCGCGTCGGCGGGTGAGATCGGCGAATTCCTCCCGCAGATCGCCCAGCGTGGTGTCAGCCCACGGCTCGCGGCGGAGGGCCAGGCGAATCAGCGCGGTGGCAAGGCGGGGGGGCATGGATCAGTGCGAAGTGCGCAGTGCGCTGTGCGGAGTGCGGAGTGCGCAGTGCGGAGTGCGGAGTACGGAGTGCGCAGTGCGGAAGTGCTGAGGTGCATTTCAGGACCTCCGAGGCGTCAGCAGAGGGTCGAGGCCGGCGGCCATCGTGAGTACGGCGGACTGGGCCTGGCGCACGGCCTTGAGCCCAAGCGGTGTGACTTCGTAATACCGGCGCGCGCGGCCGCCGCGGATGGCCAGCGGCTCGCCCATGGTGGAGGTCAGCAGGCCTTTGGCTTCCAGGCGGTCGAGCGAGGTGTGCACCGCGCCCCGGGCCACGGTGCGGCCGGTCCGGCGCTCGAGCAACTGGCGGATCGGCACCGTATACGGGTCCACTTCCTCCTGGCGCAGCTGCAGGATGGCGAGCAGGAGCAGGTGTTCGAATTCGCCGATCGGGGGCACGGACTTCGACATAGCCGTCATTGTAGGCAAAATACGAGGGCGCTGGCGCCAGAGTTCCGAACAAAGCAGTGCGGAGTGCGAGGTGCGGAGTGCGGGGTGCGGGGTGCGGAGGGTGGGTGCAGACCGTATGTAGCGCGGCACGCTCTGTGGGCCGCGAACAAAGTGCCGGGCGGGGCCTGCCCGGCGCACTCCGCACTGCGCACTGCGCACTCCGCACTGCGCACTGCGCACTCCGCACTGTGCACCCCGCACTCCGCACTGTTTGAACTTTCGGTTTAGTGTGACGTAATGTAAGACTGCCTATGATTTCCGACCTTGAAGCCCTCGTGCTTGATCTGTTGTCCGCGAAAGCCCCGACCTACGGCCTCGACCTGGTGGCGGCCTCGGAGGGACGTCTCAAACGCGGCAGTGTGTACGTGACCCTGCAACGCATGGAGCAGAAGGGCTACGTCGTGTCCTATCTGGACGAACGGCCTGGCGAAGGACCGCCGCGCCGGCTCTACGAACCCACGGCCGCAGGCCTGAGGGCGCTCGTGGCCTCGCGAATCATCTATGGCGACCTGCCTATGGGCGCTCACCTCAAATGACGAGGTGGCGAGGTGGCGAGATGGCGAGATGGCGAGATGGCGAGGTGGCCGAGGTGGCGAGATGGCGAGATGACGAGGTGGCGAGGTGGCGATGAGCGTCTGGCGTGAGATCTGGGCCGATCTCGTGCACGAGTGGCGCGCGGCCGGTGCGCTGGGCCGGTGCGCGGTGCTGGCGGGCGGGGCCTTGGCGCTCCTGCGAGCCCTGCTGGCGCTCTGGCCTGAAGGGATGCGGCCGTTTCGGGACCTCGGACGCGACGTGGCGTATGCCGCCCGGCGCCTCACGGCCGCACCACTCTTCACCCTGTTCGCCGTCATCACGCTGGCGCTGAGCATCGGCGCGACGACCGCCGTCTACTCGACCGTCCACGCGATCGCCTTCAAGGCCCCCGCCGTCGACCAGGTCGAGCAGGTCGTCAAGCTGTACCACGCGCCTGGTGGATCGGCATCGGTCTCCGGTTTCTCGTGGCCCGATTTCCTCGATCTGAAAGCGCGCCAACAGTCGTTCAGCCACCTCGCCGCGTGGTCGCGCTTCACGAGCGCCATGGCCACCCCCCTGGGCTCAAGACCGGTCGTTGGCGAAATGGTGGATGGGGACTACTTCGCCACCCTGCGCGCCACCCCGCTGCACGGTCGCCTGCTGCAGCCGGCAGACGATGACCCGGCGGCGCCGCCGGTCGTGGTGCTGGGCGCGGAGTTCTGGACGTCAGCGTTCGGCAGCGACCCGGCCGTGGTCGGCTCCACGGTGTTGATTGGCGGCGAGCCGTTTGTCGTGGCGGGCGTGGCCCGTCCTGATGTCCGCGGGGTCGACATGCCCACGATGATGCCGGCGGCGGCCTGGATTCCGATCCGCCAGCGGATGCGCGTGGCCCGGCCCGGCTACCTCGCTTTCGACAGCGAACACGACCGCAACCACCGGTGGGTACGCGTGATTGCGCGGCTGCGCGACGGCCAGGCGCTGGACCGCGCCGGAACGGAGCTCCGTGAAATCGGCGCGGCCCTCGATACGGCGGTGCCGCTTGGAAATCGCAACAGCCGCGCCTGGTTGGCCCGCCCGCTGACGGACGTGCGCATTCACGAGAGCATGGACCGCGTGGCGACGCCCGTGATCACGACGGTGTTCACCGCAGTCGGCCTGGTGCTGCTGGTGGCGTGCACGAACCTGGCCAACCTGCTGCTGGCGCGCGGGGCGACGCGCCGGCATGAGCTGTCAGTGCGGCGCGCGCTGGGCGCCTCTCGGGCCCGGGTGATTCGCGAACAACTGGTGGAGTGCGCGCTGCTGGCGGTGGCCGGTGGTGGCGCCGGCATACTCGTGGCCCGCTGGCTGCTCATTGCGCTGTCGACGGATTTCAGCGTGGGCGACAGCGCCATCGTCATCAGCGTTCGTCCCGAGTTGAACGCCGGGGCGTTGCTGGTGGCCTCGGGGGCCACGGCGCTGGCGATGGCGGTGTTCGGACTGGTGCCGGCGTGGCACGCCAGCGGCGGTGACGTCAGAGCGGCGCTGGCTGTGGATGGCGGAGGAACGATTCCCCGCTGGAGAGGCCGGCGTCTCCTGATTGGTGCGCAAGTGGCGGTGTCGGTGGCATTGCTCGCGCTGACCGCCGTGAGTGCCGGCAATGCCTGGCGGCTGTCGCAGGCAGCCACCGGGATTGCGTTCGACGAACTCGCCCTGGTGGCCGTGGACCCCAGCGCGTCGAAGGCGTCAACCGCCGACACGCTGGCGCGGCTCGACCGCGCGGCAGAGCGCGCGCGCCAGGTGCCCGGCGTTTCAGCCGTGACGCTGGCGACGGCGCTGCCCATCGGGACCGGATCCGCAAACCTGGCGGTGCGACCACCCGATCAACCGGATCGGGGCACCTGGGTGCGCGCGGTCGAAGCGGGCGCCGGGTATCTCAGCGCGACCGGCTGGCCGCTTCTGCACGGCCGCGACATCACGGCGGAGGACCGGGGTGGTGCCGCCATCGTGATCAGCGCGAGGGCGGCGCAGCGCGTGTTCGGCGCCACCGACGTGGTCGGCCGCACCCTGACGTACCGCCGGCAGGCGTCTGTCGGCGAGCCGGAGCCCATCGACGCGACGTCCACGGTCGTGGGTGTCGCGGCAGACGTGAGCGATCCAGGACGACGGGGCACGGATGAGGGCATTGCGGTGCTGGCGTTGGGGCCGGATACGCCGAACCGGCGGCTGACGCTCATCGCGCGGACGGCCACTCCCGACGCCACAGCCGCGCGTCTTCGGACTGTCGTGTCTGAAGTGGACCAGCACCTGGCGTTGAGCCAGGTCGCCACCGGCGCCTCGGTGCTTGACGGTGTGACCATGCTGCTGCGTGTCGTGGGCGGCACCGCCGGGGTGCTGGGTGGGTTTGCGTTGCTGCTGGCGCTGGTGGGTCTCTACGGCGTGTTGTCGTTCGTCGTCGCGCGCCGGCGCCGGGAGATTGGCGTCCGGATGGCGCTGGGCGCCGAGCGATCGACGGTCAGACGGATGGTGCTGCGTGACGGACTGCGCCCGGTGGCGTGGGGACTCGTGATCGGCAGTCTGCTCGTCACGCCGGTGCTCGTCAGTCCGTTGGGCCAATCCATGTTGCGCCTCGAGGACGGCGGCCTGATGTGGGCCGCCCTGGCGCCGGCCGCCATGTTGACCCTGGCCATCCTCGCCACCTGGATCCCCGCCCGCCGCGCGTCAGCGGTCGATCCCACCATCGCCCTCCGCGATCAATAAATCCGTTGGACCCGTTGGACCCGTTGGACCCGTTGGACCCGTTGGACCCGTTATGATGGTCCTATGCCCGTTCCTCCTCTCGCGCTCGAGTGGCATGGTGACTTCAAGTTCTCCAGTCCTGCCGGTTTTCCTCCGATTCAGCTCGACAGCAGCAATCCTGACGTGCCGTCGCCGATGCAGGCGCTGGCCTACGGCTTGATGGGCTGCATGGCGATGGACGTGGCGCTGATCCTCATCAAGGGACGGCACGATCTCCAGGGGCTGACCGTGCACTTCGAGGGCGACCGCGCCGAGACGCACCCGAAGCGGTACGTCCGCATTGCCGTGCGGTTTGACGTGAAGGGGAACGTGCCCGAGGAGGCCGTGGCGCGGGCCATCGAGCTGTCGCACAAGACGTACTGCTCGGTCTCCAACTCACTGCGGCCCGACATCGACTTCACGACCAGTTACACGATCAATCCCTGATCGGCGCCCAGCCCTTCAGTGCTCCACGTGAATAATCCCGGCTAGAATCTGACGCGTGCGCCGCACGTACATCGACTGGCTGCGCGGCGTGGCCGTGCTCATCATGATCGAGTGGCACGCGGTGGATGCCTGGACGGCCGACACCGAACGCGGCAGCCGCGAGTTTCTGTGGTTGGCCATTCTGGGCGGGTGGGCCGCGCCGCTCTTCCTGTTCCTGGCCGGGCTTGCCATCCCGATGGCCGCCGACGCGCAGGTGCGCAAGGGCCGCAGCGACGCGGACGCGTCGCGCGCGCTGCAGCGCCGCGGCTGGCAGATCTTCTTCTTCGCGCACGTCTTCCGGGTGCAGTCGTACCTGCTCAATCCGTACGGCGTCTGGCACTCGATCTTCAAACCCGACATCCTCAACATCCTCGGGCTGGGCATGGTGCTGGTGGCGTGGCTCTGGGGACGCGGTCGCGACCTGCGCGCCCGTGTGGGTGTCCTCTCCGCCGCGCTGCTGGTCGTTCTCGTCGTGACGCCGTACTCGCGGCTGTGGGAGTGGCCGACGCAGTTGCATCCCAGGCTCGAGGCCTACATCCGGCCCAACGGCGGCTTCGGGCAGTTCCCGTTGTTCCCCTGGCTCGTGTTCATGGTGGCCGGTGCGCTGGTGGGACTGTGGATCGCGCGCGGGCGTGCCGCCGAACAGGAACGCGCGTTCCACTTGCGTCTGGCGGCTGTGGGCGCGGCCGCCGTCGCCGCCGGTTGGATCGGCGCCCTGCTGCCCGCGGCGCTGCCCACCGCCGGCGTGACGGCCTGGTCGTTTCTGTCCGCGCGCACCGGCTGGATGATCCTGATGGTGGCCGGAGCGTGGCTTTGGTACCAGCGATCCACCGCGTCCCGCTGGAGCCCGCTGGTGCTCTTCGGCCAGACCTCGCTCTTCGTCTACTGGGTGCACGTGGAACTGGCCTACGGACTGCTGAGCGCGTTCCTCAAACGATCACTGACGATTCCCGAGTCCCTGATCGCCTACGCCCTGTTCACGCTGTTCATGTTGTGGCTCGCCGCTTGGTGGAAACGGCGCACGGTGACGCCGTGGATTCCCGATCACCTCATCGCCCAGCGCACATCGTCATGACCATGCGGGGGATGCTCGGCGTGTTGATGGCCACGGCCGTCGTCACGACGCAAGGGGGCTGGCGGCCGGTCCAGGTCGAAATGTTGCCGGGCGCCGGCGTCTCGGCGTTCGACGCGTGCCGTACCCCGACCGGCGCGGCGTTGCTGCGTCCGGGGAGCGGCGGTGCTGCGTTTGCCGAGGCGCTGTGTGTCTCAACCGGGATCGTGCAGTGTTCGGTTCCCGGCGCCGAGCCGCTCGACATCGACATCGCGTCGGCGTGCCGTGGCGCGTCAGCCGCGATGCAGCCGGCCGTGCGGTTCCTCGTGCCGACCTGGACGCTGCGCACGCCCGCCACCGTGGAGTGGCGTGCGTGGGGCGACTCGGTGTCGCACGTGCTGGCCGCTCGCACGGTCACTGCCGCGATGCTGGACCCGTGGCCGCTCGCCGCCGGGGCGCGCCTGATGCGCGTCCATCGCGCCGGGGCGTCTCCGGTCACCTTGATCGTGCCGGCCGTGACGCCAGAATCGGCCCAGGACCTGACCATGCGCGTGCCCCCTGCGCTGCCGGGCGGCGAGCTGCTGCTGGCGTTCGGGCCGGCTGAACGCGCTGAGGCAGTGCTCACGCTGCGCGGCCCGCAGGAACGGATCGTCGGCATCAACGGCGCCGCGTTCGTGTCCGTGCCGGGTTTGCCGGCCGGCGACTACGAACTGCGGTTCGGACCGCCCGATACGCCCATCGGCCGCCCGATCCCGGTGAGTGTGGTGCACGAGGCCACCACGGAGTTTTCCCCGCGCCTGCCCGTGGAGGCCGGAGAGCTCCGCATCAGCGGCCTCGTGACGCTTAACGGCGAGCCGATGACGCGTGAACCGCTGGAGGTGCTGGCCACGCGCACCGACCGCGTGTGGACGGTGACGACCGACGATCGCGGCCGCTACAGCCTCACCGTGCCCGCGCCGGACGTGTATGTGGTGCGGCTGGCCACCGGCGACGACCTGGGGGTCGCCGAAGTCGATCGTCCCGTCGACGTCGGCGAGACGATCATCGACCTCGACTTGGCGGGCGCCGATGTGCGGTTGTCGTTCCTGGTCGAAGGCGCGTTGCCCGAGGATCCGGTGCGGTTCGAGATCGACGGCCCCGTTCGTTACTCCGGGATCGTCGACGATCCGCTGCGGCCGATCGTGCTGCGGGCGCTGCCGCTCGGCACGTACGTCGTGTACGGCCATGCCGACCCGGACCTGGTCTCCTCGGCGGCCACCGTCCAGATCGACGCCAATCCGGGCGTTCGCGCGGTCACGCTGAACCTGCGCCCGCAGCGGGCCACGCTGGCGGTGGTGGACGCGCCCGGTGCGCGGGCGCGCTCGGGCGGCACCATTCTGCGCGCGTTGGCCGATGGCGCCTTTGATGTCAGGCGGCTCGCGCCAGGCGCCGAGGTCATCGTTCGCGCGCCCGGCCGCGTGCCGGCCTGCGTCGTGCTTGCGGCCGATGCCCCCAACACGGTGACGCTGTCATCGTCACTCGCGCCGCTGACCGTCTTTCTGCCGGGCGCGGCCGGGCTGCGTGTGCCCCCCGGCCGGATCCGGCTCGCTGACGTCGATCGGTGCACAGTGCCCCTCGAGGAATTCGACTGGCGTCGGGTCGACGGCGGATTCGCGATCGCCAATCTGCCGCTGGGCGTGTCCGTGACGTACGAGTACGGGTCGCAGACGTACCGCGCCACCGCGCCGGGCACGCTCGAGATCCGGTGATGAGCACGGCCATCTTCACGCTGATTGCCGCCGGCTGGTTGTCCACGGGCTCGCTCGTGGTCCACATCGAAGACAGCGCGGTGCGGCCGGTGGCCGTGCGGCTGGAAGGTCCGACCAGCGGAGAGTGGCCGCTGGGCGAATCGCTCCGGATGGCGCTGACGCAGTTGACACCGGGCGGGTACCGCGTCCGGTCCGTGTTTGCAGGCTCAGTCGCTGACTTCTCGCAGAACATCACGATCACGCGTGCGGGTGTGGCGGAAGTGGTGCTGGGCACGTCGCGACGTGGCGGCGTGCGGTTCAACGCCGATCCGGGCATGTGTGAGCCAGGCGATCAATGGACGTTTCGCAGCACCGTACTTGTCATTGCGCAGCATGGCACCGACAAAGAACCTGCCGGCTGGACGATGCCATCGATTGGGACCTGCGTGCGCGAGGTCGGCGGCCTGCAGGCGGGGCGGTACCAACTCCAGGTCACGCCGCCGTCGTCGGTCCTTCCGCCGTACATGCTGCAGTTCCAGGTGCGCGCCGGTGAATGGACGTCCGTTCGCCTGCCGCACCCGCCCGTCGTCGTGCGCGGACAGGTCACGGCGGGTGGGGAGCCGGTCTCCGGTGTTCGCGTATCGTTCCGATCGAGGATGACCGGCTTGTCGGTGGCGTCCACGCCGGGGCTGGCTCTGACTCCGGAGTCGCCAATCGTGTTCTCGAACGTGCCTTCCGGCCGTGACGGGGCCTATGTCACCGTGCTGCCGGCGCCAGGCACGTACGTGCCGGAGTACACCGCCACGGGCGTCCACAGCCTGCCTCCGGCCTCCGCAGACGTGGTGATTCAACCGGGCAGCAACCGTCACGATGTGCAGCTGGCCGACGCGAGGATTCGCGTACTCGTGTCGTACCGAGGTGGCATCGTACCCGACATCATGCTGGTCAATGTCACCACGCAGCTGCTGCCTCACCCACCGACGGTTCAGCGCCTGACTGATCCTGTCGCGGGTTACGAACAGCGCGTGTTCTCGCCTGGCACGTACACGGTCACCGCATCCGCGACGCTGCCACGTGACGATGGGCCGCCGCTGGCGCTCGTGGCGTCGCGCATGCAGGATGTCGCCGTGCGCCCGGACGCGGCCACCGACGTGCTCATCGATCTGGTGCCAACGTCAGCGATGCTGCGCGTGGTCGATCACATCGGGCAACCCATCGAGGGTGCGAGTGTCTACGGACAGCCGCTGGGGTCGCGTCTGTCGACCGATGATCGCGGCGAGGTCTCGCTCTCAACAATCGCGCCGGGCAGTCGCGTGGTCGTGCGCACCAGGAACTGGGGCATCACCTGTCATGTCGTGACCACCGACGCGATACAGGTGGCCACGGTGGTGAATCACACCGCGCGGGTGTCGATCTTGTACCCGCATGATGGCGACAAACCAAATCTCGGCACCCTCGCGGCGGCGGATCTCAAGCGAATCCTGGGCGGCGCGGTCGTGCGTGGCGTGAGCACCGCGACCTGCGACGTGCCGTTTGAGGGTTTCTCGGTCGCCGAGACGCGCTTGCCCAAAGGGCTCGAGTTGTCGATCGACCTGCCGCCGGGGCAGTATCAGCTTGTGCTCCGCGATGGGCGGGTGCTGGCGGTGACGTCGCCGGGCCGGCTGGAGATTCGGTGACGGGCCGCGTCGCCACCGTGCTCGCGCTGGCCCTCGCCTGCGTCTGGGGTAGTCCGAAGGCGCAGACCGCCACGGGCACGGTCGCGATCGCGTTTTCGGAGGACGGCCGCCTCGGCACGACGGCGGTGCTGGGCACGATCTACTACGACGTACGCGGCGGCATTCGCGAACAGTCCGTCCACGATTTCAGCCGGCCTGTTGAAGTGACCAGCCTGCCGCCCGGCGTGTATCGATTTGCCGTCGTCGCGCAGGCACCGACCCGGGCGCTGGTGGCCGAACGGGTGCTCGATGCGCGCGTGACGGCCGGCGAGACGACATCGCTCCGTGCGAATCTCGTCGAGCGGCGCGGGTTTGTCAGAGTGGTGGACGCCGCAGGCCACGCGGCGGCCGGCGCGCAGTTCTACACGCGGCCCGCGGCCGTCAACAGCGCCACCGACGAGCAGGGGCGCATCAGTCTGGCGACCATCGCCGCGGGCACCTGGCTCACCGTGCGCACGCTGCACTGGGGCGTGACCTGTCACACCGTCACGCCAGCCGACGCCCAGACCGTCGTCGTGCCGGACGCCACCGACGAATCGGTCATTGTCACGCCGACGGTGCCGACGGCGGGTTTGCCGCAGCGACGCCAGATCGTGCCGTCGCCCCTTCTGGCGGGCGCGCTGCTGGAGGGGATTCCCGGCAGTGACTGCGCCGTGCCGTACGAACATCTGCCGGTCACGCTGGCCCGTCGCGGCGCGACCACCGAGCACACGCTGCTGCTCCCGCAGGGCGCCTACACGCTGACCCTGGCCGACGGGCGCGTCCTTCGGCTCGAGGCGCCCGGCCAGATTGTGCTTCCGGATCCTTAATTCGCTTTCCGGAGCGACGCTCAGTGGCCCCGCCCGTGTGATGATGGTGGCATGGGTCAGGATCTCGACGAACGCGGTTCGGCACCCGTTCGGGTCCGCGTACTCAGTGATCTCCACCTGGAATTCGGAGACGTCACGTTGCACGGAGGTGGGGCGGACTGTGTTGTGCTGGCCGGTGACATCCACTTGGGGACACGAGGGATCGAATGGGCCGCGCGGACGTTTCCTGACGTTCCGGTCGTGTACGTTCTTGGCAACCACGAGTGTTACGGGCGAGTGATGCCAGACTTCATTCAGGTGGCCCGTGAACGGGGGGCGGCATTGGGAGTGCACGTGCTGCACAACGAGGCGCGGACGGTGTGCGGCGTACGATTCCTTGGAGCGACGCTGTGGTCAGATCTGCAATTGCACGGCGGCGATCCAGAAGCGATCGCGGCCGTCCATGAAGGCATGACGGACTTCCGAAAGATTCGTGTGCGGCCCACCTACAGGAAGTTGGTACCGACGCAAGTGATGACATGGCACCGTGAGGCGGTGCGCTGGCTTCAAACAGCGCTGGCAGAGCCTTCACCGCTGCCGACGGTGATCGTTACTCATCATGCACCGAGCGACCGGTCTCTGGAGCCCACTCTCGTGTCCGATCCACTTTCAGCGGCGTACGCCTCCCACCTGGACGCCCTGGTTGCGGGGTCTGGGTCCCCCTACTGGATTCATGGCCATACACATTGGAACTGCCGCTATACACTGGGTGAAACCCTCGTCCTCTGCAATCAGCGCGGGTATTCTGGGCAGGAGGCAACGGGGTTTGATGAAGATATGACTCTGATGGTCCACCCCAAGGAACGGTGACCAAGAGTCAGCAAGCAAGCCGTCCACTCGTCGGGAAGACGGAGTGTGGGGCAGGCGGTAAGGTAGATGTCGGAAAGGAGACGCCGCGTTGCAACCCCACAAAGAGAAGCGCCAGACGGATGAGGAGTCCGGTCCCACGCTCGATGGCTGGCTGCGAACTCTCCGGCAGCGCTACCCGAGCACGGCCTCATTCGCGATTCTGACCGGTTCAGGCTGGGCACTGCTGGGAGGCCTCTACGAAAGTGTGACCACCTGGCTTGGAGTGTCATTGACGCTCGTGGTCCTGACCTGTGGTGCGGTGTTCTTTCTCCATCGCGATCGAAGGAGGACTCCGAGAACAGAGCCCGACCTTGTGATTCGGATCGATCGATACAACCTCACTCGCGCTCGTGAGTACGCCGCCAATGTCGGACCGCTCAGGCGAGATCCCCTGGTTCGGCGATTCGAGTTCATTGCTGATTCAGAGATTCACTCTGCTGACGAAGTTGGCGGAGGGTTCTCGAAGGCCCACTGGGAGGCCCTCGGTTCATTCGTTGATATCCACGTAGATGGAGACGCCCAATCCGCCAGGGTCGCTGTGGAGCAGAGAATCAGTCAAGAGGGGACGGCCGGTGTGATGCAATGGATCGTCGGTCCAGCTGGGGCGGGGAAGACGACCCTGATGCATCGGCTCTACTTCCAGCTGATAGAAGCCCGTCGAGCTGATCCGAATAGGCCGATCCCTCTCTTGCTCGAGCCTCGACACCTTGAGAGCGTACGCGATTCGGCGTCAATCCGGCGGGCGGCCAGCGGAGCGGAGCTGCTTGAGACCTTGCTGGCAATATGGCTGAACAATCGTGGGCTCGGTGGCGGCGAACGCGCGGTCGAGAAGTTGCTGGCGCTATTTCGATCAGGTGGTGTGGTCCTGCTGGTTGACGCTTATGACGAGCTCGAGCGTCTTCGCACCACGGTGCGGTTGGCTGTGGAGCTGGAGCGGTTAGCCGCAGACTATCCTGTCCGCGGGATCATTGCATCAAGGCCGGAGGTCGCGGAAGACGCACACTTCGCTCGCTGGTCGGCCGTGCGCCTCCCGCCGTTCTGGACGACGGCCGAGGCTGTTCGATATGTTCGCGACCGGGTACCCGATGGCGGAGCTGGTCGAGAAGCGTTCGAGCGATTTCTGCACGAGCATCGCAATGAGTCCTGGTTGAGAAGCCCTCGCTGCCTGGGAAAAGTCGCAGTTCTGGCTGTGACTGAACCGGAGGAGATTGCAAAGATTCTGGAGACTCCGGGCCTCGGCGAACTCCAACTCCTCGAGCATCTTGCGAACCTGGCAGTGGGCCGTCTCAGCCGGGCCCTTGACCGTGAAAAGGTGGCGCCGGCCGCAGTACGTAAGTTCTTGGAACGCATGGCGGTACAGTCCGCCAGGTGCGGCGTGTTCCACGTCCCGGTTGCCGATCAGCCAGTGTGGTCGGCCGTTCGACTCGCGGACGAGCTCGTCGTCGACCGGGGCGGCAATGCCGGATCGATTGGGTCTGCACACATGCTTGACTTCTTTCTGGCTCAGCCGATCGCAGACGCGGTTCAGGCAGGCGGTCGGCTGCCTGAGAGCCTTGCGTTCAAGTGGAGCTGGAACTTGGTACAGCACGTCTCGGTATTGCTTGAGGGGCTGTCGATTGGCGAGATCGCGACCAGGTTGTCCAGCTGTAGGCGTATGGGAAGTCCTTCAGATGGGCTGATGTTCCTGGACAACCCGGAGGTCTTTCATGGCACCAACCTTCTTCAGTTGGCAGTCTTATCAATGCGTGCTCGCGGGCTGCCCCTCCTGATTGATGGGAACCAAGGGTGGAGTCAACTTGATGGGTTGAAGCTGTCGGGTGCCGATCTCGCTGGAGTGACAATTCGGGGGTGCAGCCTCGTCGGAGCCGATTTGGTCAGAGCGAACTTGAGAAACGCGAGGTTGGAGCAGTGCGACCTCTCAGGCGCGCTACTGTCCGGGGCCGACGCGACTGGAGCGCACTTCAGTGGCTGCAAGTTTTCAATCGACGCCTGCCTTGAAGTCGGTGTGAGGTTCAGGAATCTGCTGCTGGAAGGCACCGAGTTGCGACAATGCGGCAATGTGACGGTCGACGAACTCGTGCGCCTCGGCGCCGTTCGTTATACAACGCGCTATCGTGGCGCGTATGCCACGCTCTTCAGCGAACGGCAGGCGGTACTCACTGGACCAGGGGCTGCGGCAGCTGTCACGGACTATTGCGCAAGGATCGCCCGGGCGCTAGACGAGAGTGCCCGGGAGCCCGGTCCGCAGGCGCTTGTGGATTTGATGGCAGGTGGCGGCAATCCTGAGACGCGTGAAGTAGTCATGAAGCATAGCCCTGCGGGTCTTCATGTCCTGGCCGTCGATCGCAATACGTCGCAGCTGCTCACCGTGAAGCAGGACTTTGAACGACTGGGTGAGGGACGCCGCTTTATGGCGCTCCAGCGAGAGGTTACCGGTGACTTCGAACTGGTTGGCGCACTCAACTCTGTTTACTCGGACTCCTTACCGGCTCCTGTCCGTCTCATTGTTGCCAAGAAGGCGCTGCACGAACTCAGCAGAAACGAGCAACGACAGCTCTTGGAACAATGCCGATTGACACTACCGCAGAATGGTCAGTTCATTCTCTATGCCGATGCGCCGCCGGAGATGACGGAAGCGCAACGTCTGAGCCTGGAGGCGGTCCGTGGCCGATTGGTCGAGGCCAGTGTCGTACTCGACCGGGGAACGCTCCAGGAACGGGAGGCCGTGCTGACTGGCCTGCGCCGACGACTACTTGAGGACATGAGCTTCCAGGCTCAGGCGCCTGATCATGGATTCTTCTGTAATCTGTGGGTGATGCTCAAGGACTGGGTCAACGATAATCGCCACGAACTGGAGCACAGGTACTTCTCAAGTGCGCATGAACTTGAGGCTTGGCTCTGCCATGATGAAGGAACGAATCTGAGACTGGTAGGAGACCGACGAGAGTATGCCTACCGACTCTTCCCGATGCTGTTTAATGAGCTTGGCCTGAAGAGAGCACTGGAGTACGTGGAAGGCCAGGCTGAGTCAGGGCTCCCGGCTGACCCTGCCGTTGTGAAAGATCGGTGGACGCCTGATGAGCGGTGGCGCCTCCTGGAAGACTTCACCAGATACCACCTCTGGAACGGCAATCAGCCGACACCCTTCGGCCGCTTTGCGGGCGCGGAGGAAGACGAAATCGACCTCGCTTCAGTTCATTCAGCGTTACAGCGCTTGGGCGGGAAGGACATCGGTTTCAGCTTCCCCGTATCGATCATGACTTTCGTCAAGGACGTGCGAGCCGTGTGAGTCGCCACGCGTTACTCAAGGCCCCAGCGTGTCGGCGGTGCTGGGCACGATCTACTACGACGTGCGCGGGGGCATTCGCGAAGAATCCGTTCATGATTTCACCCTTCCTGTTGAAGTGAACAACCTACCGCGCAGTGTGTATCGATTGGCCGTCGTTGCGTAGGCGCCGACGCGGCACCGTCACGCCCGCTGAGGCGCAGACCGTCGTCGTGCCGGACGCCACCGACGAGTCGGTCATTGTCACGCCGACGGTGCCGACGACGGGTCTGCCGCAGCGGCGCCAGATCGTGCCGTCGCCCCTTCTGGCGGGTGCGCTGCTGGAAGGGGTTCCCGGCAGTGACTGCGCCGTGCCGTACGAACATCTGCCGGTCACGCTGGCCCGTCGCGGCGCGACCACCGAGCACACGCTGCTGCTCCCGCAGGGCGCCTACCCGCTGACCCTGGCCGACGGGCGCGTCCTTCGGCTCGAGGCGCCCGGCCGCGTATCGCTGCGCTGATTCCACACCCGGTTGAGCGGCGGTCGTCACAACCTCGCCGATCCGGCGAACCCGGACCGCTAACGTAGCCGGATGCACACCCTGCGAAGGACGATGTGGATGGCTGCCGTGGCGATGATGGTGACGACCACCGCGTGGACCGCTCAGCCGGCCTCAGCCGAGGCGCGGGTTGACGCGCTGCTCGAGGCCATGGGCGGTCGCGCCCTGTGGGCGCGCACGTCCGCCGTGCACGTGGATGCGACCCATTGGGACGCGACCATCGGCGCGCCGTTCCGCAATCAGATCTGGAACGACTTCACCGCGCCGAAGGTGCGGATCGAGGCGCACATCGGCGGCCAGACGCGTGAACGCGAACTTGACGGCGCCGCGGGCTCGAGGAGGGTTGGCGGCGAGACAAACCCGCTGACGCCCGAACAGGTGGCTTCGGAATACGCGTGGTGGGAATCCAACGTGTACCGCACGCTGCATCGCCTGGCTCGGCGCGATCCCGACCTGACGGTCCGCGCCTCAGGCGCCAACCGGATCGATATCTACCGCGCCGACGGGCGGCGGCTCAACTGGCTCGTCCTCAACTCGCTGGGCGAACCGATCCTGTTCGGCACGTGGGACAACGAGACGGGCACCACCTTCGGCCCGCTCACCACCTCGCCCGGCGGCCTTCGGCACTGGCGTTGGGGCGCCAGCGCCGATGGCACATTCCGCTTCGAGATCAAGGAGATCAGGGCCCTGATCCCTGAGCCCTGATCCCTGCAGCCTGTGGCCTATTTATCGTTCCAGTTCACGATCGAGTTGAACACCATGTTGAACTCGCCGTGGTTCTGCCAGCGATAGATCGGGTTGTTGGCGAACAGGATCACGCGTCCCTTGCCGTTGTAGGCGTTGGGCACGTCAATCGCGATCGGCCGGCCCGCGAGCGTGTCGGCGCCCACCATCAGGCCGGAAATGATCGCGTCGTCTCCGCCCTTGTACCGCGCCAGGACGTTGCCCTGTTCGGCCATGCCCGTGCGCAGGAAGGGGCCGTTCACGTATTTCACCGCGAACTCGGGTTTGCCGTAGCCGTAGAACACCGGATGCTCCGGCTTCGAGATCTCGGCCTGCACGAGCGGCCGCTGCGCGGTGACGCCTGACACCTGCTCGGTGTCGACCGTGCGCGTGAACCCGAACTCGATCGGGAACCGCGTGGCGTTGTGCGCGGCGATGAGCGTGCCGCCCGCCTCGAGGAACGCGGCGAACGCGTCGACGCCGGCCTGCCCGAACCCGCCGGTGACGTCATCGGTTTCGCCGTACATCCCGAGGAACTGGAACTTGTCCGTCTTCTTGTACGGCACCGGCCGCGCGGCCGGCTGCTGCATCACCGACTGCCGGTTGATGCCCTGGTAGGCCATGACGATCACGTCGTAGTCGGCCTTCAGGTTGCCCTTGACCACCCGCTCCTTGTAGATGAGGTCGAAGGGGATGCCGAACTGGTCGAAGGCATGACGGTACCAGCCGAGTTCCTGCGTGCCGCTCCACTGCGAGTAGATCGCCACACGCGGCACGTCGGCCTCGTGGGTCTCGACGGTGGGCGCCGAGGCCAGCGCGGCCGCGGTGAGGCCGAACTTCTCGACCGCCGCGCGCGCGGCCGGGATGTTCGACGTCACGATGAACGAGCCGGCGGGGAACTCGATGCCGCCGGCCGTGAAGGCCTTGCGCGCCACCTTCATCGGCGTGTCCTTCATCGCGAAGCGGAACGAGATCATGTTGTTCGAGCCGAAGTGCGCCACGGCGAGCGCGGCCGTGCCGGTGCCGCCGATGCTGGCGCCGTGCGTCGACTGCTTCACGATGGTCGCGGGCACCTCCAGCACCTGCTTGTCGCGAATCTCGCGCACGTCCACACCCATGGCCGGCCCCATCGTCCAGCCCGAGTCGTCGTAGGTCGACAGCCGTTCATCCGGGTAGTCCTGCTTTTCGAGCAGGTTCTTGGCAAGGCTCCAGTACGGCTGGCCGGCCTTGACCAGGTACGAGCCGGCCGGGAAGGATTCGTCGCCGACCTTGAAGGCCGCCTTGGCCTGGCTGACTTCGATTCCCTGGATGGCGAAGATCCGCAGCATCTCGGCCACACGCGTCATGTCGCGCTGCACCGGAATCACGTAGGCGTGCGGCGCTTCATTGAGGCCGCGCTGCATCGAGTTGCGGGTCTTCACGTAGAAGTTCTCGATGACCATGTTGGGCACCATCGAGGTGAACTGCAGCGCCGAGAGCACGCCCGTCTGCATGTAGTTCGTGTTGTTGCGGCGGGAGAAGTTCGCCACCGCGTCGGGCGGTACCGGCAAGCCCCGATACCATTCACGCGGCTGTCCGCCGCCGGCGCCGGTGGGAATGCCTCCCGCGCGACCGCCGCCCTGGCGGCCGGCTGCGGCGGGCGGCTGGGCCCCCCGGCCCGCGGCCTGGCCCGCGCCTTCACCTCGTCCGCCACCGGCGGGCGCGCCAGCGCCCCGGCCGCCACGGCCCGGGCCGGCCCCCGCCGCCTGGCCGCCACTTGCCGCCTGGCCGCCACTTGCCGCCACTCCGCCGCCACTTGCGGTGCCGCCACTTGCCGCCACTCCGCCGCCACTTGCCGCCACTCGCAACGCCCTCGAGTCGTTACCCGACTGCGTTTCGTACATCTTCATCATGCCGTTGTGGTTGTAGGCGATCGAGCCGAGGTAGCCCGGCGACCAGCCATCCATGAACGCGTGGGTATACACGCCCGGCATGCCGTATTTCGTCATCTGCGACAGTTCAAAGTCGGCCCAGAGCCGCAGGTCCGCGAACAGGATCGGATCGAGGTTCGGGTTCTGGGGCGGGCCGCCGCTGTAGGTGTAGAGCAGCGTCAGTGACTCGTGCAGGTCGTGCATGATGGGTGGGTACGCGGTGAAGTACCAGTCACCCAGCGCGCGCATCTGCATCTGCGAGAGGTTAATGTCGCGGTTGTTGTCGTGATAGACGTACTTGCCCCAGTAAGGAATCGGCGCGCCGCCGCCACGGCCCGCACCCGCCCCGGCGCCCGCCGCGCCCGGCCCGGCGGCCGCCGCCTGCAGGTCTCGCGTCTGGAACGTCCAGTCGAGGTTGCGATCGCGGCCGTCCGCATCAGCCACCGGCGTCACCGACACGATCACGTTGTTGCGAATCTGCGTGATGAGCGGAGAGGTCTCCACCGCCAGGCGGTAGACCAGTTCCATCAACATCTCAGGTGGGCCCAGCTCGCCCGAGTGCAGGCCGCCCATCAGGTGGTAATGCGGCTTGGTCGTGGCAATCAGGCGCCGCACATCGGCGTCGGACAGCCCGCGCGGGTCGGCAATCCGCTTCAGGTTGTCGCGGTTCTGCTGGAGGTTTTTCATGTTGGCGTCCGACGACACCCACACCACCACCAGCTCGCGCCCCTCGTCCGACTTGCCAATGGTCTCCACCCGGACCCGCGGCGTGGCCGCGGCCAGCGCCCGGTAGTACTTCAGGATGTCGGCGTAGTAGGTCAGCTTCTCCGGGGCGCCGATGTGGTACCCCAGCACGTCCTTGGGCGTCGGGATGCCCGGCACCTTGGGCAGGTGGTCCACGAGGGGGGACCCGTACATGGGGTCGCCGGTCCACTCGCGGTAGAGTTTCGCGAATTCTTCGTCCTGGGCCTGCTTCGGGTCCCGGGTATCTGTGACCCATTGCTGGGCGGGCAGCGGCTCGACCGTCAGGATGGCGACGGCCAGGCCAAGGACGCAGGCTCCCAGGACCCTGCGGGTCCAGCGGGACGTTCCAGCGACGCTCATTGCTCTCGACTCCTTGAAAACTGGCGGAAAAACAGCGGTTTGCGCCGAAAGACTACCACGATACAATCCGGGTTCCATGATCAGTGTTGCCGCCCTCCGGATGCAGCAGTTTGGCGTGACGTTCTACCAGGCCAGCCTGACCGCCAAGGACATCGACAAACTCGTCCGTTTCGAGGTTCTGGACTACGAGAACCACGGACCCCAGACCGGCGTCCGCGGCGCCGCCCGTCAGAGCAAAGTCCGGTGGGACCTGCTCGAACGGCGCATCGCGGCCACTGACAAGGCCTACCAGCGTCAGATCATCCGCAAGAAGATCGATGAACTGGTCGGGTATTACGAGCAGTGCCGCCAGGCGCGCGACCTGCCGTCGATTGCCGGTGCGGTCATCATTTCCTGCGACGAGCCGCTCAAGTTCGAGGCCATGGCGGGCGAACCGTCGCTCGGCATCCTCAAGGTGCCTGAACGCGAAGGCATCCTGCGCGCCATCGACGGCCAGCACCGCCTGCTGGCGCTGCACGCCGGCATCGACCAGTTCGGCGACGAGCCGTTCACCGTGCCCGCGGTCATCTTCGACCGCCTGCCCGAAGATCACGTCGTCCAGATGTTCGTCACGATCAACGCCAAACACACGCGGTTGAACGCGTCGCACCTGGTGTCGCTCTCGGGCCGCCAGCTCTACCGCGACGAAAATCTGGCCGTGGCGCACGACGTGGTGCGCGCGCTCAGCGAGCGCGAAGACTCGCCGCTGCACGGCGACATCAAACTGCTGGGCGTCGGACACGGCCGCGTGGCCCAGGCGCCGCTGGCCCAGGAGCTGAAGAAGCTGTTTGCGTCCGAGGCGTTCGGCACGGGCCGCAAGGCCGAAGACTTCCGCGACGAAGCCACGCGGTTCTTCGTCAACTACTTCAAGCAGGTCGCCGTGGTGTTCACCGCGGCCTGGAACGGCCGCAAGTACTCGATCCGCACCGCGCCGGCCCTGCGCGCCTTCATTCGCGTGGCCCCGGACATCGTCAAACACCTCGACCAGCAGCGCGCCGACCGCGCCGACTTCCGCGCCATCGGCCGCATCATTGCGCCGTGGGGCCGCCGCATCGGCGACCTGCGCTTTGAAACCGACGGCGCCTGGAAGCGGTCAGGCTCGACCGTCGACCAGCTCGCCAAGGAACTGCGCCTCGCCCTGCAGTACCCCGAAGGGGCGATCGGGTAGCAGGGTCCGATCAGTCGGCGCGAAGCGCCGTGATTGGATCCACCCGGCTGGCGGTCCAGGTGGGAACCGCGAGCGCAATGGCTGACGTCATGGCCATCGCGGCGATGATGCCCGCGACCAGCCCGGTGGCGTCCACCGCCACCGCCTCGACGACGCTCGAGAAGACCGTAGCCATTCCCAGACCGAGCAGCACCCCGAGCGTGAGGCCGGCAGCCACCTGACGCCCGCCCTGACGGGCGACCATCAGCAGCAGGTCGCGCCGCGTCGCGCCCAGCGCCAGCCGCACACCAAACTCACGGCGCCGCAAGGCCACCAGCAGCGTCATCACGCTGTACAGCCCAATGGCCGTCATCGTGAGGGCGCCGGTGCCGAACAGGGCGAACAGACCTGACAACACCGTCAGGATCTGCTTGTCGCGCAGCGCCGCCTCGCGCACCGTGAAGGTCTCGTACAGGGGAATGTCGGGATCGACGCGCGTGACCAGGTCCTGCAGCGAACGGGGAGAGACCGCACCCGCGGCCACCACTCGCACCGCGAACGGCCGTCCCTGACTGATGGCGCCGTAGATGCCGTCCTGATGAAGGTCCTGCAGGTCGTTGGGCACCAGGTCGGGCACGACACCCACGATCGTGAGGCTGCGCTGACCCAGCACCACGCGCCGGCCGATGGGGTCCTGGTTCGGCGAGTGCCTGCGGACGAAGCTCTCATTCACGACCACCACCAGCGGACTGCCGGCGCGGTCACTGTGGTCCAGCAGCCGGCCGCGCAGGGCGCGGGCGCCCAACACGGCGAAGTAGTCGGGCGACACCAGCGTGAGTGAGGTCAGGCCGGTCGTTTCCTTGCTGTCCGGCGGGGTGTCGAGCCCGAAGGTCCACTGGCCCGAACCGCGCCCCGGCAGCGCGGACGCCAGCGCCCCTCGGGCGCCCGGCATCGATCGGAGTTCATCGTCCAGACGATCCAGCAGCCGTGTGCGCGACTCCGGGTTCTCGAGCGTGGTCTGGGGAATCGAGAGGTTGGTGGACCAGACCGCGTCGGCGTCAAACGGCCACGCCGTGTCCTGCACCGCAAGCGCGGTGCGGCCGAGCAGCAGCGTCAGGGCCAGCAACGCGCACGCCAGGGCCACCTGCGCGGACATGAGCACACGGCTGGTGCGGCCTGCCGATCGGCGCGTCGCGCCCGCGCCGTCGCGCAGGGTGTGAATGACATCGGTCCGCGCCGCCCTGACCGCCGGCAAGACGGCGGCCAGCACCGCCGCCAGCAGCGCCAGCGCCGACGCCCAGGCCAGCACGACCCCATCGACGCGAAACTCCACCCAGTAGGCTTCGATGATGTGCGACGTGCCGCCGGCAAACAGCTGCGTTCCCGCCACGGCGAGCCAGACCCCGGCGCCCAGGGCGAGCAGGGTCAGGAGCAGCGCTTCGCCCGTCTGTTCGAGCAGCAGGACACGGCGTGAGGCGCCAAGTGCCAGGCGCACGGCCGTATCGCGCGCCCGGGCCGCTGCCCTGGCGAGAAAGAGATTGGCGACGTTGACGCACGCGATGAGCAACACGCCGCTGACGGCCAGCAGCAGCACGTACAGCGCCGCCACGACTTCTCGGGGGGTCTCGAGGTTGGTGAACGGGATCACGTCCACTGCCAGAGTCCGATCGGTCGATCCCTGCAGCAGCGACGCCAGCGCCTCGCGGCTCGTGCCGGCGTCCAACCGGCCCCACACCTGTACGATCGCCGGATTGGCGGTGCGCTCGGCCATGGGCACCCAGACGTCCGTGCGAATTGGAAAGCCGAAGCGCTCCGGCATGATGCCGGCGACCGTGTGGGGCACACCGTCGAGCCTGATGACTTTGCCGATGACGTCATCCCGCCCGTAGCGGCGATCCCAGAGCGCGGAGGAGATGACCACAGCCCGTGGCGCGCCCGGGTCGCCGTCCGTGGCCGCGAAGCCTCGGCCTGCTTGTGGTGGCACGCCGAGCACTTCAAACGTCGACCACGTGATCCGAGCCGCCGCCACGCGCTCCGGGATGGGGCTGTGGTCGCCCGCATCGCTCACGTTCACCGACAGAGTCTCGAAAGCCTCGAGCGCCGCGCGGCCGCCGGCGGCCTCGCGCCACTGCGCCAGTTCCAGCCCGCGCGCACCCGGATTGCCGGCCGGTGATCCGGTGGGCCGCAGCTGCACCGCCACGACCTGTTCAGGCTCGTGAACGGGCAGGCTTCGTGTCGCGCCGTGCACGATGCTGTAGATCGTGGTGCTGAAGCCCAGGCCCAGCGCCAGGGCGACGACGGCCGCGGCAGTGGCCAGCGGGGATGTGCGAAACAGGACGACGCCCGAACGGAGCCCGCGCAGCAGATGTGGCATGAGCCGTCCGACGGAAGAACCGCCTGGGATGTTGCGGGTTGGGACGAAAAAAAAGGCCCGCTTGCGCGGGCCTTGTGAACCACCAGGCTCCCCAGCTCTCCGCGGCGCTTGCCGCGGAATCAAGTGATTCGCGCTCCTAAGTAGCAAGCTTCGTGCCGTCCCGCTTCAGAGACCTTCTGATGTCCTTGGGCCGACTCGGCGCGACATCCGCACCCTTCCACCGCCGCGGATTCTGTCGCTGGCCTTACGCATTTGTCCTTGTGGCCCCTGTGGACCCTGTGGACCTTGTGGACCCTGGCACTAGAATCTGTCCCGATGCGCGTCGGCATAGACACGGGTGGCACCTTCACCGACTTCGTCCAGCTCACCCCAACGGGCCTCGTGGTGCACAAGCAGCGGTCCACCCCTGACGACCCATCCCGGGCCATCCTTGACGGCCTCGGGGACTTGCGGGCCTCCGGCGCCGGGGGACGTCAGGATCCGGACGTCGTGCACGGGTCAACGGTGGCGACCAATGCCGTGCTCGAACGAAAGGGGGCGCGGGTCGCGCTGGTTGCGACGCACGGGTTCGAAGACGTGCTCAAGATTGGCCGCCAGACCCGGCCCGAGTTGTACAACGTGTTCGTTGCGCCCCGGCCCCCGCTGGTAGACGCCGCGTTGACCTTCGGTCTGCACGAACGGCTTGACGCCACCGGTGCCGTGCTGGAGCCGGTCAACGAGGATGAGGTGGATCGACTGGCCCGCGTGCTGCACGACCGGCGGGTGGAGGTGGTGGCGGTCTGCCTGCTGCACGCCTACGTCAATCCCGCGCACGAACGGCACGTGGCCACGCTGCTCCGGCAGTCCGGACTCACCGTGTGCGCCTCGCACGAGGTCCTGCCCGAGTACCGCGAATACGAGCGCTGGAGCACCACCGTCGTCAACGCCTACGTCACGCCGCTGATGAGCCGCTATCTGCTCAACCTCGAGACGGCTCTGGGCACCTCGCACTCCGCACTCCGCACTTCGCACTCCGCGCCGCGCACTTCGCACTCCGCACTCCGCACTTCGCACTGCTTGACCATCATGCAGTCGAACGGTGGCGGCATCTCGGCACGCGCGGCGCGCGAACAGGCGGTGCGCACGGTCCTGTCGGGACCGGCCGGCGGAGTCGTGGGCGCAAAGGCCGTTGGCGAGGCCGCGGGGTTCACGCGCGTGATTTCGTTCGACATGGGGGGCACGTCGACCGATGTCAGCCTCATCGACCGCGCCATTGGCCGCACGACCGACTCGCGTGTCGGCGACTTCCCGGTGCGGCTGCCGGTGATCGACATTCACACGGTTGGCGCCGGCGGCGGTTCCATCGCCTATCTCGATACAGGCGGCGCCCTTCGCGTGGGCCCTCGCAGCGCCGGGGCGCAGCCCGGCCCGGTCTGTTACGGCGTCGGCGAGGAGCTGACGGTCACCGACGCCAACCTTCTGCTCGGCCGGCTCGATCCGGAATTCTTCCTCGGCGGACGCATGACCATCGACCGGCCCCGCACCGAGCGCGTCGCCGCGGGTCTCGCCAGGAAGGCCGGCTTGACGGTGCCCCAACTGGCCGAAGGCATCGTCCGCGTGGCCAACGCGAACATGGAGCGCGCGATTCGCGTGGTGTCGGTCGAACGCGGCCACGATCCCCGTCAGTTCGCGCTGCTGGCTTTTGGCGGCGCCGGCGGCATGCACGCATGCGAAATCGCCGAGCAGCTCGAGATGTCGACCGTGATCGTGCCCCGGCATGCCGGCGTATTGTCGGCGCTGGGCATGTTGATGGCCGACGTCACGAAGGATTTTTCCGCCAGCGTACTGCGGCCAAGCGCGACGCTGACGCAGGCGGACCTGGTGCGGCTGGCCGCCCCGCTGGTGGAACAGGCCCGCGCGGCGTTGCGCGCCGAAGGATTCGGTCCCTCAAAACAGGTCATCACGACCAGCCTGGACGTGCGGTACATCGGCCAGTCGTTTGAAATTACGCTGCCGCTGACGGCCGGATACCGCGCTGCCTTCGACCGCGAACACGGACGCACGTACGGCTACTCGAATCCGGCGCGGCCCACCGAAGTCGTCAACGTTCGCGTCACGGCCACGGGCGTCACCGCCAAACCGAAGCTGCCGGTGACCACGCGTCGCGCGGGCCGGCCGGTCAAGGCCGAGGTGCGGCCCGGCCGGTTTGCGGGGCGTGCCGTGAAGGTGGCGCATTACCGCTGGCCCGATCTCTCGTACGGGGCCGCCGGCGCGGGCCCCGCCGTGATCGCCGGCGCCGAAGCGACGGTGGTGATTCCTCCACGCTGGCGATTCACGCTCGATCGGTTCGGGAACGTGATCGCGAGGCAGGCGCGATGAAGTCGAATCCCATCGAGTTCGAAGTCTTCAAGAACCTCTACCTCTCGATTGCCGAGGAGATGGGCGTCACGTTGTGCCGCACGGGATTCTCTCCCAACATCAAGGAGCGGCTTGACTACTCCTGCGCGGTGTACGACGCGCACGGCCACACCATCGCGCAGGGCGATCACATGCCCGTGCATCTCGGCGCGATGCCGCTCTCGGTGAAGGCCGCCATTGACGCCGTCCCCATGGACCCCGGCGACATCGTGGTGCTCAACGATCCGTTCCAGGGCGGCACGCACCTGCCCGACATCACGCTGGTGTCGCCGGTGTTCCTGCCAAAGGAGAAGGCGCCGCTGTTTTACGTCGCCAACCGGGCCCACCACTCCGACGTGGGGGGCATGAGCCCCGGCTCGATGCCCGTGGCGCGCGAGATCTTCCAGGAAGGCCTCATCATTCCGCCCATTAAACTCGTGCGGCGCGGCGCGATGGTGAACGACGTGCTCGCGCTGCTGTTGGCCAACGTGCGCACTCCGGATGAGCGCGAAGGCGACATCGCGGCGCAGATTGCCGCCAATCGCGTTGCCGAGGATCGACTGCGCGACATGGTCCGCCGGTACGGCCGCCGCACCGCGGTGCACTACGCCGGCGCCCTGCAGGACTACACCGAACGGGTCGTGCGACACGCCATCAGGGGCATCCCCGACGGCGTGTACAGGTTTGACGATGCGCTTGATGATGACGGGTTCGGCAGCGGACCCGTGCCCATCCGCGCCACGCTGACGATTGCGCGCGATCGCGCGACGGTGGACTTCACCGGATCGGCCCCGCAGGTCACCGGCTCGGTGAATGCCAACTTCGCGATCACCTGGTCGGCGTGCCTGTACGCCTTCCGGTGTCTGGTGCAGGACGATGTGTTGTACAACGCCGGCGTGGGGCGTCCAATCACGGTGATTGCCCCGGAGGGCACGATCGTCAATGCGTTGAAGCCGGCAGCCGTGGCCGGCGGCAATGTCGAAACGTCGCAGCGCATCACGGATGTCGTGCTGGGCGCGCTGGGACGCGCGCAGCCCGATCGATGGCCGGCAGCCAGTCAGGGCACGATGAACAACGTCACGCTCGGCGGCGCGCACCCGGGCACCGGCCGCCGGTTCGCCTACTACGAGACGATGGGCGGCGGCATGGGCGGGCGGAAGGGGATGGCCGGATTGAGCGGGGTGCACACGCACATGAGCAACACGCGCAATACCCCGGTTGAGGCGATTGAACATTACCTGCCCGTGCGTATCCGGCAATACGCGCTGCGCCAGGGCAGTGGCGGCAAGGGCGCGGCGCCGGGTGGTGAGGGGCTCGTGCGTGAGTACGAAGCGCTGACGGAGATGAGTGTGACGCTGCTGACCGATCGCCGCGTGGGCGCGCCGTACGGCGTGCTGGGCGGCCGATCCGGCGGCAAGGGCCGGAACACGCTGATTCGGGACGGCCGCGAAGAGGCGCTTCCGGGCAAGACCCAGATGTCACTGCGCGCCGGCGACCGGCTGCGCGTGGAGACGCCGGGCGGGGGAGGGTACGGCAAGGGCGATTAGCTGGTGGCGAGGTGGCGAGGTGGCGAAAGTGACTGATGTTTAGCTGGTGGACGAGCGCGGACAAGACGGCGAAGAAGGCGCTGGTGGCGGCGTCGCTCGGATGGATGCTCGATTCATTCGACGTGATGTTGTACGCGCTCGTGCTGGTGTCGGTGCGCGCCGACCTCGGGATGGATGCGGGCACGGCGGGCCAGCTGCAGTCGCTGACGCTCGTCGCATCGGCGGCCGGCGGTCTGCTGTTCGGCGTGCTGGCGGACCGCTGGGGCCGCACGCGCGCGCTGATGCTCAGCGTCCTGCTGTATTCGATCTTCACCGCCGCCTGTGGTTTCGCCCAGACCGTGGCGCAACTGGCGGTCTTCCGCATCTTCCTCGGCCTGGGCATGGGCGGCGAGTGGGCCAGCGGCGCCGCGCTCGTGTCTGAAACGTGGAAGCCCGAACATCGCGGCAAGGCGATGGGCTTCATGCAGAGTTCGTGGGCGATCGGCTACGCGCTGGCGGCCATCGTCAACTGGATCGTCCAGGATCTGGCCGGTCTCGACTGGCGCGCGGTGTTTTTTGTGGGCGTCCTGCCGGCGCTGTATGCGTTCTGGGTCCGCCGCAGCGTCGAGGAGCCGGCCGTGTGGGTGGAAGAACGCGCCAAGCCGGCGCGGATCTCCACGTGGGACGCGATGGGCGGCCGCATGCTGCGCATCACGGTCGCCGTGACGCTGATGAACGCGTGCACGATGTTCGCGTGGTGGGGGCTCAACTCGTGGATTCCGTCCTACCTGCGCGCGTCGCCCGATACCGGCGGCATCGGCCTGTCGAATGCCGCGATGAACTGGTTCATCATCGTCATGCAGGTCGGCATGTGGTTCGGGTACGTGACGTTCGGGTACATCGCGGACGCGGTGGGCCGGCGGCGCGCGTATGTCGGGTACCTGGTGTCGGCGTCGGTGCTGGTGCTCGCGTACGCCTATACGCCCACACCGTGGATGCTGCTGGCGCTGGGACCCGTGGTGGCGTTTTTCGGCACCGGCTACTTCAGCGGCTTCGGCGCCGTGACGGCTGAACTGTATCCCACGGCTGTGCGCGCGACCGCGCAGGGGATCACCTACAACTTCGGCCGCATCGCCAGCGCGTCAGCGCCGTGGCTGGTGGGCGACCTCGTCCAGTCCAGCGGCTACCCGTCGGCCCTGTCAATCACCGCAGTGGCGTACCTGCTGGCGGCAGTGTTCTGGATCGCGATCCCCGAGACAAAGAAGAGCTAGAGGTTCACAGCGAGGACTGGAGGACTGGGAGGAGCCGGGCTGGCTCAGGGTTGGCGCGCCGGACGGCCGCGCCCTCCCAGTCCTCCATGCCTCGTTGTGAATAACGGTCTATTGCATCGTCAGTGGCCGAGCGGCGTGATCTCGGTGACCATGCCCATCAGGTAGTGCAGCGTCACACGATCGCCCGGCTGCATGTTGCGCGGCGCGGATTCATCGCCCACCCGCGCGTGCCGGATTTCGCCCTCCGGATCCTCGGGATCGATCCAGAACACGTCGAGTGAGACCTGCCCGTGAATGGAGATGGGCTGAATCCGGTGCACGATGGCCGTTCGCGTCCCCTTCAGCACGTCAGCACCCCTTCGCGGCCCACACCCCGTGCCGCGCTACGCACGCACTCCGCACTCCGCACTTCGCACCCGCCTGCGCCAAGGCTCCGGCGGGCAAGCTCCGCACTCCGCACTTCGCACTCCGCACTTCGCACTCCGCCCTATCGTCTGACATCG
>CAYYFE010000008.1:0-29798 GCA_964471115.1 uncultured Solibacteraceae bacterium | reverse complement strand
CGCACTCCGCACTTCGCACTCCGCACTTCGCACTCCGCCCTATCGTCTGACATCGTACACATGCAGCACATCCTGCTCACGCAGGTACAGCCGGCCGCCGGCCACGACCGGGTGTGACCAGCTGGGGTTGCGCACGTTGGGGATCTGGAACTGGCCCTTCTCCCGGTAGGCGGTCGGCGTCGCTTCAATCAGCATCATCACGCCGTTCTGGTAGCGGAAGTACACGTGGCCGTCGGCGGCCGTCACCGCGGCGGAGCCTTCACCGGCGTTGCGGATGTCGCCGCCCCAGGCGACGCGGCCGGTCGCCAGTTCGAGGCAGATGGGGGTGCCGCGGTTGTGGCCGTGCCCGGCGTAGACGTGATCGCCGATCAGCACCATGCCGCCGTGGTGGTTCTGGAAGACACGGCTCTGCAGGAAATACCGCTCGCGCGCGGTGACACGATTTTCGGGCGCCGCCGACAGTTCCAGCAGCGCGGCGCCGGTCTGATACCCCGTGGAGGCAAACACCAGGTTGTCCTTGATGACAGGCGTCGAGATGTTCGCGACGTTGTTCGCCACGTCGTTGTAGCCCCACAGCACCCAGCCATCGCTGGCCCGGACGCTGAGCACGCCGCGCCCCATCAGCCGCACGTACTGTTTCACGCCGCCACCGTTCGAAATGACGACCGACGAGTAGTCGGGGCCGTCAAGCCCGTTGCTGCCGAGCGAGGGCATCGCCGCGCGCCAGATTTCCTCGCCGGTCATCTTGTTCATGGCGACCATGGCGGCGCGTCGCGAACCCGGCGTAATGACCACGCGATCGCCGTCCACCAGCGGCGACTCGGAAAACTGCCAGCCGGGTGTGGGCGCGCCGAAGTCGCGGGGCAGGTGCTTGCGCCACCGTACGGCGCCGGTTGCCGCGTCGAGCGCCACCAGGTCGCCGTCGGTGCTCGTCACGTACACACGGTCGCCGTCCACGGTGGGTGTCGATCGCGGGCCACCGTACTGATCGATGTGTGGCCCACCGACCCGGGTGGCCCACACCGGGCTGCCGTCGCCGGCGGCAAACGCGAGCGCGTATTGCCCATCGCGGCGATCGCCCAGCGTGTAAATGCGCCCCCCGGTGACCGCCAGACTGGAGAACCCGCTGCCCATGCCGGACGCTTGAAAGATCTTGCGGGGTCCGCCGTCAGGCCACGACTGCAGAAGGCCGGTCTCGGCGGAGACGCCGTCACGGTTCGGTCCCCGCCACTGCGGCCAGTCGCCGGGCGGCACCGTCGCCTGGGTGTGAACCGGCAGCGGCCCGGCCAGCGCCAGCGCCAACGCCGCCATCGGCAACCAGATGCGCGTCATCAGATGCGTCTCCCGTCTATGATCATCGTGGAGATTCCATGTTGACACGAACACGGCGGCGCGCCGCCGGGATCCTGACGGTGACGCTGGTCGCCATCTCATCGTGGGCGGTGACCGCTCGCGAACAGACCGCGCTGCCCAGCGCCGCCGATCTGGTGGCGAAACACGTGGCGGCCATTGGCGGCGAGCCGGCCTGGCGCGCGTTGACCTCGATGCGCGCCACCGGGACGACCGAACTGCCCGCGCAGGGCATGCGCGGCACGTTCGAAATCCTTGCGGCCAGGCCGGATCGTCTGCTGATCCGCATGGATCTGGCGGGCCTCGGCAAAGCTGAAAGCGGCTACAACGGCCAGATTGGCTGGCTGATCGATCCGATGGTGGGACCGTCGCTGGTCACCGGCGGCCCGCTCGACGAAATGAAGCGCGACGCCCAGTTCGATGCGCTGCTGCACCCGCCGTCGCTGGTGGCTGAGGCGCGCACCGTTGAACGCGTGACCTTTGACGGACGCCCGGCCTACAAGGTCGCGGTGCGATTTGTCTCGGGCGCGCCGCGCGACGAGTTCTACGACGTCGAGACGGGCCTGCTTCTCGGATCGGAAGGCGAAAGCGACACGCCCATTGGCAAGGTGCCCAGCCGCATCATGCTGCGTGACTACCGCCAGTTCGGCGCCGTCCGTCAGCCGGGCCGTCTGGTGCAGGCGTCCATGGGCATCGAGCAGCACTTCATCGTGGAATCGATGACCTTCGACGCCGTCGCGGCCTCGGCATTTGATCCGCCCGCCGTCATTCGCGCCCTCATCAAGACGCCGAAGACGGATGAGCCCTGGCGTGTCGACGCGCTCGCGGCGTTTGACGAGGCGTGGTCGACGATTCGCGACACCTACTACGATCCGGCGTTCGGCGGCCGCGACTGGGCGACCGTGCGCAGCGCCCTGCGGCCGAAGGTGGAGTCCGCCGTGGATCCCGCCGCGGCGCGCGCGGTGATTCGCGAGATGCTCGCCACGCTGGGACAGTCGCACTTCGCGCTGCTGTCGGCGTCGAGTGACGATGGGGAGCCGGTGCCGGCGGGTGATGCGGTGGTGCCGATCGACACGCGGCTCAGCGGCGACGCGGTCGTGATTACCTCGGTCGAGGACGCGGCGCGCGGCGAAGGACTGACGCCGGGGCTGGTGCTGCTGTCGATCGACGGCCGCGGCGTGGATCGCTGGGTGGCCGGCACCGCTGACCTCGACGCGCGCCGGCGCGTCTGGGAGGTGTGGCGCCGGGTGTCGCGGGCCCTGCAGGGTGCCGACGGCTCCGAGGTGCGGTTGCGAGTGCGAGACGACCGCGCGGAACGCGAGGTGCGTGTCCGGCGCGTGCGGCCGTCCGGCGAACGGATCGTGCTGGGCGACCTGCCGCCGTTTCATGTGCGCGTGAGCGAACGCCCGATCGAGACGCCGAAGGGGCGTGCCGTCGGCGTGATCGGATTCAACGTGTGGATGGCGTCCGCCAATGGCGCGATTGCCGACGCCGTGGATCGCCACCGGCGGGCCTCCGGCCTGGTGCTCGACCTCCGCGGCAATCCGGGCGGCCTGGCGGCGATGATTCGTGGCGTGGCCGGACACCTGTTCAGCGAACCCGTCAACCTGGGCCGCATGGTGACGCGGGATTCCGAGCTCGTCTTTCCGGTCAACCCGCGCATCGTCATGGCCGATGGCCGTCCGGTCGTGCCCTTCAGCGGCCCCGTGGCGATTCTGGTCGACGAACTCACCGCCTCGGCGTCCGAGTGTTTCGCCGGGGGTCTGCAAAGCGTTCGACGAGCCCGGGTGTTCGGCCGCGCGACGGCGGGACAGGTGCTGCCGGCGTCCACCAGGCGGCTGACCGGCGGCGACCTGCTCATGTATGTGGTGGGTGATTTCCTGACCGCCGACGGACGCCGGCTCGAGGGTGTCGGTGTGGTGCCCGACGAGCCGGTCGCCCTGGATCCGGTTGCCCTGCGGCAGGGAAGGGACCCCGATCTGGAGGCAGCCCTGCGCTGGCTTGACCGGCAGGCGGGCTAGGGGTTATCCTCCAGCGACCTGCTCGAACGCCTGATGTATGTCGCTTTGAGGTCTAGTCAGACCTTGGTTTCAGGCGGACGCTCAAACGGGAGTCACAGAACGAATGGAACAGCGCCCATTGCGCTTGGGCGATCTTGTGGACGATTACTGCCCACGGGAACGACGCCTTACCAACCACGCCATCGTGGCCATCGTCGACCAGGAGATACGGCAGACACGTTGCACGACGTGTGATGCCGAACATGTCTTCAAGGGCGGCAAAGTGCCGGTTCGAAAGAAGAAGGACATGACGGCCCAACTCTATGAGCAGGTGCTGGCCAACGTGACCGGGGGCGAACCGGCGGCCAGACCCGCGGTGGCCCCGCCGGCTCCGGTCGTTGCCGCCGCCGTGGCCGTGGCGGTGGCCGTCGCCGACGAACCACCAGCCGCCGCGGCGCCGCCGCCTCAGGCGCCTCCGCCCGTCGACGAAAGCTGGACCCTCCACCGCACACTGATTCGCGCCACCCTGCCTCGCACCGAGGCCCCGGCTCCCAGGCCCATCCCCGAATTCACCATGCATCAGCGGAACGTGCGCGGGTCGCACTTCTTCCGCAACGGCGGGGTGCACGAGCCCGGCAATGGCGCCAACGGTCACGACCGGCCCAATGGCCGAGGCGGTGTCCGAGGAGAAGCTCAGCCCGGCGCGCCCAACGGCCAGCGCCCCGGCGGCGGTCGCCGTCGGCGTCGCCACAAGAAGCCCCGTCCCACCAACTGATTTCCGATCACCACATGGCTCAATTCACCGACAAGGTTGGCCTCATCGTTGGCGTGGCCAACAAGCGGTCCATCTCCTGGGCAATCGCGCAGGCGGCCGCTGCCGAAGGCGCCGCGCTCATCCTGACGTACGCCGGCGAACGGCTCGAAGAAAACGTGCGTGAACTGGCGGCCACGCTGCCCAACGCCACCGTGTTGCCCTGTGACGTGACCGACGACGCGCAGATGGATGCGTTGTTCGCCTCGATCGCGCAGCAACACGGCGGGCTCGACTTCATGGTGCACGGCGCCGCGTATGCGCTGCGCGAAGACCTGGCCGCGCCGTTCGTGCAGACCTCGCGTGAAGGCTTCCGCATCGCGCTCGACGTGAGCGCGTATTCGCTGGTCGCGTTGTCGCGTCGCGCCGCGCCGCTGATGGCGGCGCGCGGGGGCGGCTCCATCGTGACGCTGACCTATCTGGGCTCCGAGCGGGTGTTCACCAACTACAACGTCATGGGCGTGGCGAAGGCCGCGCTCGAGGCGTCGGTGCGGTACCTGGCCAGCGATCTGGGGCCGCAGGGCATCCGGGTCAACGCCATCTCGGCCGGGCCGATCAAGACGCTGGCGGCGTCGGGGATCTCCGGGTTTTCCGGCATCCTGCAGACGTATCGCGATCGCGCGCCGCTGCGACGCACCGTGGATACCAGCGAGGTGGCCGACACCGCTGTGTTCCTGCTGGGACCGGGCGGCCGCGGCATCACCGCCGAAGTGCTGCTGGTCGACGGCGGGTTCCACGCGATGGGCGTGTAGGTGCGACGGTTCCTCACAGGCGCCGACCTCGTCCTCCCCGATCGTATTGTTTCCAATCAGACGCTGGTCATCGAAGGCGATCGCATCGCCGACCTGGTGACCGGTCCGTTCGCCCCCGGGCCCGGCGAAGCCCTGCACGATCTCAGCGGCCGCGTGGTCGTCCCGGGTTTCATCGATGTGCATGTCCACGGTGTGTTGGGCGCCGACGTGATGGACGATGCCGACGCCGTCCGGCGTGTCGCGCGCGCGCTGCCGAGGTTTGGCGTGACGGCGTTTTGCCCGACTTCCGTCGCGTGTTCGCCTGAGACGTTGTCCATGTTTCTCGGCGCCGTCGGCGCCGCGCGCGTGACGCCGGAGGTCGGTGCCGCGCGCGTCCTGCCCGCGCACATCGAAAGCGGTTTCATCAATCCCGACTACCGCGGCGCGCAACCGGCGGAATGGGTTTCGGGTAGGGTTTCCGCCGGGCCTTGTTGGGAAACCCTACCCGAAACCCTTTTCCGCCCTGACGTCGGCATCCTCACGATGGCGCCGGAGATTCCGGGCGGCATGGCGCTGCTGCGCGCGGCCATCGACGCGGGCATTCGCGTGTCGCTGGGCCACTCGGGCGCCACGTACGACCAGGCCGTCGAGGCCATCGAGGCCGGCGCGCGGCACGCCACACACCTGTTCAACCGCATGTCGCCGATGACCCACCGCGAGCCGGGCCTGGTGGGCGCCGTGCTCGAGCGCGACGAGATCGCCGCCGAGATCATCGGCGACGGCGTGCACGTCCATCCCGCGGCCGTGCGCATCGCCATCGCCGCCAAGGGCCGGTCCCGCGTCATGGCCATCACCGACGGCACGGCCGGCTCCGGCTTGCCGAAGGGCTCGTGCGCGCGCCTGGGCGGACACCGCATCACCGTTGGCGACACCGCCGTGCTGGATGACGGGACCCTGGCCGGCAGCGTCGCCACGATGGACCGCGTGTTCGCCACGCTGGTGTCACGCGCGGGCCAGTCCCTGATCGACGCGGCCACCCTGTGCGCGACGACGCCGGCCCGCGAGCTGGGCCTGGTCCACCAGGGGGCTCTCGTCCCAGGGTATCTGGCCGATCTCACGGTGTTGTCCCCGAGCCTGCAGGTGGAATCGACCTTTCTCGGGGGTGTCCCCGCACCCCTGAACGCCCGGCCGTGAACACTCGTAAGGGTACCCATATGCCGCGCCCCGTCCTGTCGCTTGCCATGGCTGCCGCCGTGCCGCTCCTGTCGGCCTGCTCCATCAACGTCGACAATCAGGGCTACATCGAACGCGAAGAAAAGCGCTTCACCGTGTCGGGTGTCGCCGACCTCAACCTGACGACGTTTGACGGCGCCATCGAGGTGCGCGGCTGGGATCGCAACGACGTGGTCGTGGACATCGAAAAACGCGGGCAGGACAAGGACGTCGTCGGGAAGTTCACGGTGATCGCCGAACAGAAGGGCAACACGATCACGGTGGATGTGCGGCACTCGGGCGGCTCGACCTACATCGGGATCGGCACCTTCACCTCTCCCAGCGCCAAACTCATCGTGAGCGCGCCGAAAACCGCGAATGTCATCGCCCGCTCGGGCGACGGATCGATTCTGATCGACCGCATGACCGGCAAGGGCGAACTCAAGACGACCGACGGATCGATTCGCGCGATTGAAACGGAAGGCGATTTGCTGCTCGAGTCCGGGGATGGCTCCATCCAGCTCGAGGACGTGTCCGGCCGCATCGAGGCGCGCACCGATGACGGGACGATGCGCGTGTCCGGCACACCCTCGGCGCTGCGCCTGCGATCGGGCGACGGCTCCATCGTCCTGCGGATTCGCACCGGCGCGGTCATGACCGACGACTGGATGATCAGCACGACCGACGGATCGATCGTGGCCGAACTGCCCGAGGACTTCAGCGCGCTCATCGAGGCCGATCCGGGATCCGACAGCCGCGCCCGCACGGATCTCACGCTGATCGATCAGGTCGGCGGCACGCGCGAGGTGCGGACGCTGCGCGGACGCCTCGGCGCCGGCGGCAAACGCCTCGTGCTGCGCACGGGCGACGGGTCGATTCGCCTGACGAGTTATTGATCCGCGGCCCCAAGAGCGGGCCGCGCTACGTACGGCCGTGAGCTGGCAGTACGTAGGGCGCCCCGATCTGCGGGGCGCCGACGGTTCCTACCAGTCCGGCGTTGGCAGGCCGCAGATCGCGAAGGCGTCGAACCGCTCGCGGCATTTGCTGCACGCCGCGCAGTGCCCATCGTCCGGCGTGGGATTCAGACAGGACAACGTGTCGACGAGCGGCAGGCCCAGTTCGCGCCCGCGCCAGACGACGTCGACCTTTGACGCGTCGAGGTAAGGCGCGTCGATCGACAGCGAATGCCCGAGCCCTGTTGACGCGGCGTGGCTGAGCGCGGCGAAAAACGAGGCGGTCGCGTCCGGGAACGGATTGCCCGACAGCGAGGCGATGGCCAGGCGCGTGATGCCGTGTGACGCGCACCACACGGCGGCCTTCGACAGCGTCAGCAGGTTGCGCCCGGGCAGGAAGACGTCCCTGTCGGGCGCGCCCCAGGCCGGCGCGGGTCCGGTGAACGCCCAGTGGTCCCCAGGGTAGAGGTCACGGGCGTCAACGGTCAGCGTGACCAGAGGCGCGGTTGACCCGGACAACGGCGGCCGGTCGAGGAGCCGCGCCAGGGTGCGGGCCTCGGCCTCCTCCCAGCGGAGTCCCGCGCGGACGAACAGCGGCACCGGCCGCGCGCCGGACGCCGCCAGGTCCGCCAGCAGCACCGTGCTGTCCACCCCTCCCGAACTGAGGACGCCGACCCGCATAATGGAGTGCACGGAAGCATGGCGTACCTCGTCACCAAACGCATCGATTTCTGTTACGGTCACCGGCTACTCGACTACGACGGCGTCTGCCGGCATCTGCACGGCCACAACGCCATGGTCGAGGTCGACATCGCCGCGGAAGCGCTCGATCGCCTCGACATGGTGGTTGATTTTTCAGACGTCAAACGGCTGGTCAAAGCGTGGATCGACCGGGAGCTGGACCACAAACTGATTCTTCGCCGCGACGATCCGCTGGTGGCCGTGTTGACCGCCCAGGGTGAACCGCTCGTGCTGCTCGATCACAACCCCACGGCCGAACGGCTCGCCCGGCTGATCTTCGACAAGGCCCGGGAGTTGGGGTTCAACGTGGTCGAAGTGCGGTTCTGGGAAACGCCGACGTCCTGTGCGGTGTATCGAGCGTAGGAGCGCCGCCGGCCGCGCTAGGGAAGCATCGCCCGCCACACCGTGGCCACCAGGAACGTGACCAGGAACGCCAGGGTCAGCGGCAGGAACGTGCCGATGGCCGTCCAGCGCAGGCTCAGCGTTTCGCGGTAGATCGTCAGGATCGTCGTCGCGCACGGGTTGTGCAGCAGCGAGAACAACATCAGGTTGATGGCGGTCAGCAGCGTCCAGCCGTGCTGGTCGACCAGCAGCCGCTGGATCGTGTCGAGTGATTCGACCTCCGTCATCATCCCGGCGCCGAGATACACCATCATCAGGGTCGGCACGACGATCTCGTTGGCCGGAATCGCGATGATGTACGCGAGCAGGACCACGCCATCGAGCCCGATGGCGTGGCCGACGGGATCGAGCGCGTTGGCCACGTGACGCGCGAGGCTGGTATCCCCCACGTAGACGTTGGCGAGGATCCAGATGACCGCGCCGGCGGGCGCCGCCGTGAGGATGGCGCGCCACAGGACGAAGATCGTGCGATCGATGAGCGACGTGTACAGGATGCGCATCACACCCGGCCGCCGGTAGGGTGGCAGTTCGAGTGTGAACGCCGAGGCCTCGCCCTTGAGCACCGTGCGCGACAGGCCCCACGACACCGCCAGCGTGAACGCCACACCCAGCAGGACGACGCCCATGACGGAGGCCGCGGCCGCCAGCGACGCCACCGCCGGAGGGACGAGTCCGCCCACGAAGATCGTGGCGATCATGATGAGCGTGGGATACCGCCCGTTGCAGGGCACGAAGTTGTTGGTGAGGATGGCAATCAGCCGTTCGCGCGGCGAGTCGATGACGCGCGTGGCAATCACGCCGGCCGCGTTGCAGCCGAATCCCATCGCCATGGTCAGCGCCTGTTTGCCGTGGGCGCCCGCGCGCCGGAACAGGAAGTCGAGGTTGAACGCGACACGCGGCAGATAACCGAGGTCCTCGAGCATCGTGAACAGCGGGAAGAAGATCGCCATCGGCGGCAACATGACGCTGATGACCCAGGCCAGTCCCCGGTACACGCCCTCCCAGATGAAACCCGTCACCCACCACGGCGCGCCCAACGCGTTGAACGCGGCGATGCCCTGATCGCCCAGCCAGAACAGGCCGGTGGCCAGCATCGCCGACGGCACGTTGGCGCCCGCAATCGTCAGCCAGAAGATGGCGGCCAGCAGCAGCGCCATGATCGGCAGGCCGAAGACCGGAGACGTGACGATGCGGTCGATCTTCTGATCGAAGTCGTACCGGCGGCTGCCGGCGTCCTGCGCGGCGCGCCGGGCAAGGCGCTCGGCTTCGCCATACAGCGAGCGCACGGTTTCGTCGCGGAACTGCGACTGCAGCGTCGACCGCAACGAGGCGGCGCGCTGCAGGATGTCGGCGGGGGACGGCGCGGTGGACATTACTGCGACCCCTGCACGGCCATCTTGCGGCTGAACCGTTCCGCCGTCTGCTGTTGCGCCCGCGCCAGGTCGAGCAGCCGGCCGGACGTCAGCGCGTCTTCCACCTCGGCGTCGCCGTCAAGCAGACGGATGGCAATCCACCGCGCGTTGGGGACGCCAGGCGCGGCGGCTTCAATCATCGGCACCAGCTCCGCGATGGCGCGTTGAAACTCCGGCGTGCCGGTGACACGCAGCGGCTGGGTGGCGACCCCGCCGGACGAGACGCCCGCCACGGCTTCCAGCAGCGCATGCAGGCCCTCACCCGTGCGCGCGGTGATGGCCACGGCCGGCACGCCCAGATCGCGCGAGAGCGTCCGCACGTCCACGTCGATGCCCTTGCGCTTCGCTTCGTCCATCAGGTTTACGGCCACGACGACCCGGTCGGTGATCTCGAGCACCTGCAACACGAGGTTCAGATTGCGTTCGATGGCCGTGGCGTCGACGACAACGATCGTGGCGTCGGGGCGGCCGAACAGCAGGAAGTCCCGCGCAATCTGTTCGTCGTGTGACGCCGACAGGAGTGAATACGTCCCAGGCAGGTCGACGAGTTTGTAGCGCACCTTGGCGAACTCGAAGCCGCCTTCCGCGCGCGTGACGGTCTTGCCGGGCCAGTTGCCCGTGTGCTGCTTGAGACCGGTGAGCGCGTTGAACAGCGTCGACTTGCCGGTGTTGGGATTGCCCGCCAGCGCCACGACACGGTCGACCCGGTCGAGTGAGACGCCCATGCGGGCCAGTTCGCTGTGCACGGCGCAGCTGTCGCAGTTGTGATCGCTCATGCCACGCGCCTCACGAGAATCTGACTGGACTGATCGCGCCGCAGCGCCACCAGCGTGCCGCGCACTTCATACGCGCGGGGATCGCCGGCGAACGTCGACAGCGACGCGCGGATGCGCGCGCCCTGCGTGAACCCCAGGTCCATCAGGCGGCGCCGGCTGTACCCCTGACACGCCTCGTCGAGCGCGACGACCTCCGCCGCATCACCCGTGCGCAGGTCGGCCAGGCGCACCAGACCGGCGTGGTCGAGATCGGCGGCCGCGGCGGTGACGAACACGTTGGCCGCCACGGCCGGTGCGAGCCGGTACTCGTTTTCGCCGTCGGTCAGCAGCAGGCGTTTGGGCGTGGATTCGATCAGACGGACGATCTGGCCCACTCGAATGCCTTCGGCCACCAGCTGCGCGAACGAGATCGGCGGCTCGTCTTCCAGGTGCACGATGCGTGCGAGCTGGTCGAGGGGCCACGCGGTGATGGGTGTGCCGGCGGCCGGCGGTACGAACCCTTCGCGGGTCGGAATGGGATCGCCGTGCGGGTCCACCGACGGGTGGCCCAGTGAGGCCGACAGCCGGTCGACGTCTTTCGGCGTCAGGTGGTGCTCGCCGCGTTCGGCGGCCGCGTGCACGTCCTTGAGCGGCAGCCGCGCCTCGTCGGCGAAGTAGCGCTCGAGCAATCGATGCGCGCGAATCACTTGCAGCGCCAGGCGTTCACCTTCAGGGGTCAGATCGAATTCCCGCCCGCTCGCGGTGACCAACCCTTGGGTCTGCATCCGTGCGACCAGGTCGAGGACGACCCGGTCCGGCAGGTGCAGCGCTCCGGTCAGGGTGGCCAACGAACCTCGCCGGCCGCGGTATTCGAGATCGAACAGGTGTTTCAGCGCGTCTTCGAGGTGGCGACGCGTGCGGCGCCCGTGGCGAAGCTCCTGCCAGCGCACCACCAGCCAGATGGCGGAGGCCACCGCGGCGCCGATTAGGAGAAACCAAAGGAGTCCTCGACCCATTTCGAAGACCCAAGATATCAATTTTGACTAATCAAAATCAACTGGGCGCGCCAGGACCTTCGTCGCCGCCCGCGTGCCGATCGTCGTCACGGCCCCATCGTCGGTCCGGATCAGGATGGCGTCCGCCATGTCGTCCCGGGTCTGGATGGTGACGGTGTTGCCGGGTTTCAGGTGCCGCTCCTCGACGAACCGCAGGAAGTCGGCGCCCTGATCCACGACGCGGACAATCGTCAGCGGTGTGTCGAGCGGCGCGGTCAGCAGATCGAGGTACTCGGGTTCGTGGATGGTGCCTTCGGCGGTCGGGATGGGATCGCCGTGGGGATCGACCTCGGGCCGGCCCAGCATCTCGTCGATCCGATCGATCAGGCGTTCGGATACCGCGTGTTCGAGGCGTTCGGCTTCGTCGTGCACCTCGGCCCAGCTCATTTCGAGCACCCTGACGAGGAACAGTTCGATCAGCCGGTGCCGGCGCAGGACGAGCGAGGCGAGTTTCTCGCCCGCGTCCGTCAGGCGCACGCCCATGTACGGTTCGTAGTGCACCAGGCCCGACTCGGCCAGCGCCTTCACCATGGTCGTGGCCGTCCCGGGCACGACCCCGAGCGCGGAGGCCAGCTGGCCCATGGGGACCAGCGCGCGTTCGCCATCACGCGCCTGCGCATGGGCGCGGTTGGCGGCCTCGGTGAGGTGAATCGTCTTGAGGTAGTTCTCGACCGTCTGCGACGGAAGCATGACGCGTTACCGCGCGGCGAGTTTCCCGACGGCCGCGGTGAGGAACGGCAGCAGGTCCGTATCCCGGAGCTTGGAAATCGCCGTGGCTTCGGCGATGGGCGCCTCTTCCACGCGCACGTTGTGCCGGCTCACGGCATAACTGACGCGGCCGAGCACGCGCGGTGGCCGCACCGACGTATCGAGCAGGAACTCGATGAAGTCATCGGCCGATTTCTCCGACGCGATGCGCGCGGCGCCGGCCGGCGTCTGCGCCTGGAAGGGCAGCCCTTCGGCGCGCAGGATGCTGACCGTCTGCCGCACCAGCGGGCCGGCGACCTCGACGATGAAGGCGGCGAACGCGGCGTGGGCGGCGTCAGAACCCTCGCGCAGCGACGCCGCTTCGGCGCGGGCGCGTTCGATTTCCCTGACGAGTTGACGGCGCAGTTCGGCGACTTCCATGGTCTGGTGATCGTACTACGTGTACTCGGGCAGCCGGATCGCCCCGGCGGCCGCCATCCGCTGCAGCCGTGCCGCGTCGTAGCCGAGGTCCGCGCCCAGGACGGCGGCGGTGTGTTCGCCCAGACGCGGAGGGGCGGAGTGGACCTGGCCCGGCGTGGCCGAGAGTTTCACGGGCAGCCCGAGGACGTGGAGCGGGCCAATCGAGGGGTGTGACACGACCTCGACCATCTGCCGCGCCAGGCTTTGCGGGTCGGTCAGGGCCTGGTGAATCGAGCGGACGGCGCCGCACGGAACCCCGGCCTCGCGCAGGGCGGCCACCCAGGCCTCGGCCGGACGTGTCTGCAACACGGGCGCGATGATCGCCTGCAGCGCGTCGTGATGCTGGACGCGCGCGGCGTTGGTGATGAACCGCGGATCGGCGGCGGCCGCGGCGAGATCGGCCACGCGGCAGAAACGCTGGAATTGATCGTCGTTGCCGACGGCGAGCACCAGCACGCCGTCCGCCGTGTCGAACGTGTTGTAGGGGACGATCGTCGCGTGGCGGTTGCCGAGCCGTTCCGGCGAGTCGCCGGTGGCGAAGTAGCGGCCCGCCTGGTAGGTGAGCAGGGAAGTCACGGCGTCGAGCAGCGCGACGTCGACGTGTTGGCCGCGGCCCGTGCGTCCGCGGGCGATGAGCGCCAGCAGCAATCCCTGGAACGCGAACATGCCGGCCGCGATGTCGGCCACGGCCACGCCGAGCCGGACGGGCGGACCGTCGGGTGTGCCCGTGATGCTCATCAGGCCGCCTTCGGCCTGGATCATCGCGTCGTAGCCGGCTTCGTCCTTGCGCGGGCCGGTGTGGCCGAAGCCGGAGATGGAGACGTAGATCAAGCCGGGGTGTTTCGCGGCGAGCGCGGCGTAGCCGAGTCCGCGCGCCTCGAGTGTGCCCGGCCGGAAGTTCTCGACGAGGATGTCGGCCTTCGCAATGAGCGCGTCGAGGGCCTCGCGTCCGTCGGGCGTGGTGAAGTCGAGCGCCACGCTTTCCTTGTTGCGGTTGATGCTCAGGTAGTACGCGCTTTCGCCCTCGAGGAACGGCGGTCCCCACGCGCGCGTGTCGTCGCCGCGCGTCGGGTGTTCGATCTTGATGACGCGCGCGCCCATGTCGGCCGCGAGCATGGTGCAGTAGGGGCCCGAGAGGACGCGGGTGAGGTCGAGGACGGTGAGTCCTGCCAGGGGCCCCTGCGAAATGAGCTCGGAGGTCATTTTCACGAAAATGACCTCCGAGCTGATTTCACAACTGTCATCAAATCCGTGAACAGGGCGTACGCCGTCTTTTCCAAGCCACCGTCCCGCTGCGTGATCACGACCCGTCCCAGCCAGTCTGTGTCGATTTCCAGGGCGTTGGCCTGGCCGTCGAGGATGGCCAACGGGTCGTCGGCGGGGAGTTCCTCGAGGCCGACGCGGAAATGAGCTCGGAGGTCATTTCCGCGGAAATGACCTCCGAGCTCATTTTTTCCCGACGCGACCAGCTTCAGGCGCCGGCCGCGCTGCCGCGCGGCCACCGCCTGCGCCCCCGTCCCCGCGTCGATGCCCGCGCGCACCACGTCCTGCGGCGTGATGCGCGCGTCCATCCACACATTCGCCAGCGCCGCCACCTTCGCCGCCGCGTCCCACCCGTCCACATCCAGCGACGCGTCGGCCTCGGCCACCCCCGCCGCTTGCATCCGCGCCAGCGCGGAGGCAAACGGCTCGCCCTCCTCCATCGCCGTCAGGATGTGGTTGGTCGTCGAATTGACCACCCCGCGGAAGCCCAGCACCCGGACACCCGGCATCGTCTCGCGCACGAGGTTGAAGATGGGGATGCCGTCCATGACGGCGCCCTCGAAGAGGAAGCGGCGGCCCGCGGCCGCCGCTTCATCGGCGAGCGCGTGATACGCGTGCGCCACCGGCCCCTTGTTCGCGCTGATCACGTGCGCGCCGGCCCGCAGGGCCGCGCGCACGTGGGACACCGCCGGCTCCCCAGACCCGATCTCCAGCGTCGTCGTCTCAACCAGTACGTGGGCCTCGGCGGCAGACGCCTCCGCATCTGGGCTATGCGGCGGCACGAACCGCGCGATGAGTTGACTGGCCGTCTCCGGGGTCGATGCCGGGCCAATGGCGTTCCCCGCGGCCACCTCACGCGCGAGATGGACGGCGTCGAGGCCCGCGCCTGTTTCGTCCGGCGACGCGAACCGGTACCCGTGGCGTTTCGTGCAGATGCCGGTGATGACCGGTTCGATGCCGGAGGCCTGCAGGAACGGCCGCTGCTCATCGAGCAGCTGCACGAATCGCCGCCCGACGTTCCCGAATCCGATGAGCAACAGTGCGACCCGCATGCCGTAGAGTAGGAATTGTATGGTGACCCGACTTCTTGCCGCGACCGTCCTCAGCTTTGCCGCCACCACGACCTTCGCCGCCTCGGCCGCCGCGCAACCGGCTGCCCCGCAGACGCCGGTGATCGTGGCCCGTGGGGAACACGTACTGAAGGTGGCTCCCGATCAGGCCTGGGTCACCGTCGCGCTCGAGACCCGTGACAGCCGCGCGCCGGAAGCGCGCCGGCTGGCCGCCACCGCCATGACGTCGGTCCTGGCGGCGCTCAGGGCGACCGGCCTGGCAGACGATGCGATCAAGACGGTCGGGTATGCGCTCAATCCCGACTACGAGTTCGTCAACGGCCGCCAGCGGATGCGCGGGTTCGTGGTGTCCAACCAGGTGCAGGTGCGCGTGGATGACCTGGCGAAGCTGGCCGACGTGCTCGATGCGGCCGGTGGCCTCACGCTGCCGGCATCGTCACTGATGACGGTCGCGAATCTGCGATTCGATCTGAAGCAGCGCGCCACGCTCGAGCGCCAGGCGCTTCAAGGGGCCGTGGAAGACGCGATGGCCAACGCGAAGGCGATGGCCGCCGGCGCCGGCGCCACGCTGGGCGCTCTTGTCCGCATCGATCAGGAGGGCGCCGCCAAGCAGATGTACGAGATGATGCCGATGCCCGCCATGGCGGTCCGCAGCGGAGACGCCGCGGTCGCGACGCCCATCACGCCGTCAGACATCGAAATCCGGGCGGCCGTCACGGTCTCCGTCGGCATTCGCTGAATCGATTCGCGGCCGCCAGATCCGGCCGCGCTACGGCGCTACGTCGGGCGCCCCGATCGGTGGGGCGCCGCGATCGTGTCATCGTCCGCCTCATCGAACAGCGGCGTCAGCTCATCCCGCTGCACCTGCCGCACGCTGAGGTGCAGCGGTTCAGCCGTGTCCAGTTCCTTGCTCGACGAGACACCCAGTTCCTTGAAGCGCCGCGCGCCAGGCAACACCTTCTGTTCGAGTGAACCCACCAGCCGGTCGTAGCTGTTGGCGGCCTGTTTGATGTTGTTGCCCACACCGTTCAGGTGCTCAACCATCGTGGACAGGCGATCGTACAGGTCGCGTCCAAGCTGTTGAATCTGCTCGGCGTTGACCGCAAGTTGCTGTTGCTTCCAACCGTAGGCCACCGCCCGAAGGATGGCGATGAGTGTCATCGGCGTGGCCGGCACCACCCGCAGCGAGGATGCCTGTTCCAGCAGGCCTTCGTCGCGCTCAAAGGCGGCCGCCAGCAGCGGCTCGAGCGGCAGGAACATTACGACGAATTCCGGTGAGGGCTGGAACTGCGTCCAGTACGCCTTGCTGCCCAGCGTACGGATGTGGTCGCGCACCTGCCGCGCATGTCCGTCGAGGTGTCCATGGCGCTCGGCGTCATCACGGGCGTTGACGGCTTTCATGTACGCGTCGATGGGCACCTTCGAGTCGATCACGATCGACGCGCCGCCCGGCAGTCGCACCACCATGTCGGGCGTCTGCCGTCCGCCATCGTCGGTCGTGGCGGCCACCTGTTCCTGGAAATCGCAATGCTCCAGCATGCCGGCCATCTCGACGATGCGCCGGAGCTGGACTTCGCCCCATTTACCGCGCGCGTTGGGCGATCGCAGCGCCTGTGACAGGCCTTCAGTGGTCTTGCGCAGCTGTTCCTGCGTCTGCGCCAGGCCGCTCAGTTGTGAGGCAACCGCGCGGAACGAACCTTCGCGATCCTTGTCGGCGGCAGCCACGTGTGTCTGGACGCGATCGAGGGTCTCGCGCATCGGCTTGAGCAGCGCTTCGGCGCGCTGGACGAAGTCCGATCGATTCTCGCGCAGCGCCTCCTGCGACAACGCTGCGAAGGATTCGCGCAAACGCAGTTGCGCATCGTCAAACGCCTGGCGCTGGTCGGCGGCCAGACGGCGCGCGGCGTCCAGTTCAGCGGTGACCCGGGCGAGGTCGGCGACGAGCGCCTGGCGGCGCGACAGCAGCCACGCGGAGGCCGCCGTGGCGCCCAACGCGGCGCCCAGCGTGAGGAAAAGAAGCGAGTCGGCCATCAAAGATGTTCTAAGCTCTCGGCGTGACAGTCGCGGTCACGCCCCGGGTCAGCGCGTTCGATCGCCTGCGTGGACTGATTATCGTCCTGATGGCGCTCGACCATGCGAGCTATTTCATCGCGCGCGTCCATCCGGCCGAGACCTGGGCCAGCCCGCCGCCGTACTACGCCGACGTTGCCGCCTTTCTCACGCGTTGGCTGACCCACCTGTGCGCCCCCGGGTTCTTCCTGCTCATGGGCATTGGCATCACGTTGTTCGCCGAGAACCGGACGGCCGCGGGGTGGGCGCCCTGGCGCATTACACGTTTTCTGGCCATGCGCGGAGCCCTGCTGCTGGTCGTCCAGCACGTCGTGGAAAACCCGGCGTGGCTGCTTGGAATTCTGTCGGCGGCGCCGGGCGCCGAGGCGGGCATTGGCGGCGTGCCGGGGCCCGGCGGCGAGGTCATGCTGGCATTTGCCGTGCTCAGCGCATTGGGATTCGCGATGATTGTCGGCAGCCTGATGTGGCGGGCGCCGTTCCTCGTGCTGCTCGTCGCCACCGTGGCCGTCGTCGGGCTTGCGGACGCGTTCGCATTGCCCGTGTCTGCCGGGATGGACGCGCAGCCCTTCTGGAAACAGCTGTTGTTCGTGCCGGGCGCAACCGGCGCCGTGCAAGTCATGTATCCCTGGGTCATCTGGCTGTTCCCGATGCTGGGGGGACTGGCCGCGGGGCGTGTCGTCAACCGGGACGCGGCCGGGCTGCAGTCAAGGGCGTGGAAGGCCGGTGCGTTCCTGCTGGTGCTGTTCGTCGTCATGCAGGTTGGCGGCTTCGGGGACTTTCATTCCCGAGGCCCCGGCGTGATCGGGTGGCTGACGGTGACGAAGTATCCGCCGAGCCATGCGTTCTTCGCGATCACCCTTGGCATCGATCTCCTCCTTCTTGCGGCCCTGCTGCGATGGCCGGCGCGGTGGCAGCAGCCGCTCGAGGTCTTCGGCCGCGCGCCGTTTTTCTTCTACCTCGCGCACCTGTATGTCCTGGGCGCGCTCAGCTGGTTCTTTCCGGCCGGCACGTCGTTTCCGGTCATGTATGCGGTGTGGATCGGCGTGGTCGTCGCGCTCTATCCGGCCTGCCGCCGCTACGCGCAGTTCAAGAACGCCAAGCCCGCCTCGTCGCTCTGGCGCATGTTCTGAGCGGTCCGCGCTACGAGCGCCGGGCAGGGGCTGCGTGCACACGTAGGGCGCCCCGATCTGCGGGGCGCCGTGATCGCGGCCGGCAGAACCGGCCGCGCTACGGGCGTCCGGCCACGCTGCCAGTGTCCGGCTGCGCTACGAGCGTCGCAGGAGCGCGCGCACCCGTTCCTGGGCGCGCTGCCGGACGGCGTCGGGCAGCGGCGCTTCGGCGGCCGTGCGGCACAAGCCCGTTGCCGTGCGGAACTCCTCGATGATTGCCGCACAGTTCGCGCAGCTGGCCGCGTGGCGTTCGATCGACTCGCAGGTGGCCGCGCCGAGGTCGCCATCCAGATACGCGGAGATCTGCGTCAGCAGCGTGTCGCAGGTCATCGCGCCTCCGCCAGCGACTCACGCAACATCACACGCGCGCGGTGCAGTCGCGTCTTCACGTTGTCTTCCGTCATGCCTGTGACGACCGCGACCTCGCGGGTCGACAGCCCCTCCATTTCGCGCAGCAACACGATCATTCGGTACGCCGGCGGCAGCTTGGCCAGTGCTTCGCGCAGCCGGCGGCCCAGCCAGTGGTTCATCGCGACCTGGTCCGGGCCGCGGTCGTGTGTGGCCACTTCCTGCGGCGTACCCTCGTCGAGCGCCTCCATGCGTGTCGGCTCGTCCACGCGTTTCCTGCGTTTCATCAGGCAGGCGTTCCGGACGGTGCGGAACAGCCACGTGCGGAACGCCGACGGGTCCTTGATCGATCCGGCGTGTTTGTACGTTCGAATCAACGCATCCTGCATCACGTCTTCGGCATCCTCCGGATGGCCGCATACCAGCAACGAAAACCGGTACGCCACCTGCTGCGCCCGCATCAGGAGGTCCTCCATGGCCTGCCCATCCCCGGCCGCCGCGGCTCGGACCAGCGGCGCGTACGGGTCCGGTTCGTTCGAGCTCCGCCCTGATGGATGCAGGTTCTCGTCAGGCGTGACAGCCATACCGTCACCAGCATAGTTGACGCCCACGAGCCCACGAGCCCACGAGCCCACGAGCCCACGAACCCACGAGCCCACGAATCCCCGGGCCCCCTGTCACCTTTTCCCCCGCCCTGCATCTCTGAGGCTGATGGCTCGACTGGCTGGCCTGTTGACGTGCATGGTTCTGGTTCTGCCCGCTGCGGCGGCGGCGCAGGCACCGCTGACGCTGGATGCCGCCCTGCAGGCGGCGCTGGCCCGCAACCCGGCCGTGGCCGCGGCCCGGGCGCAGGTGGACCGCGCCTCGGCTGAGGTCGATGCGGCGCGCGGGCACTGGTTTCCCCGGCTGACCCTGAGTGAAGGCGTGCAGCGCGGCGACCAGCCGGTGTTTGCCTTTGGCGCCCTGCTTGCCGCGCGCCAGTTCACCGCGGCCGACTTTGCCGTGACCCGGCTCAATCAGCCGGGCGCGACCAATCTCTTCACCACGCGCGCTACGGTCTCCCAACTGGTGTTTGACGGCGGCCGCACGCCCGGTGCGCAGGCAGAAGCCGTCGCCAGGCGCGATCTGGCCCAGGCCGACGCCGACGCGGCGGCCCTCGAAATTCTGTTGAACGTCTCGCGCACCTACGGCGGTCTGATTTCGCTGCAAGCCTCGGCTCGCGCCGTGGACGCCGCCATCGACGCCGCGGCGGAAGACCTTCGCCGGGCCGAACGGCGCCGGGACGCCGGCACCGTCACCGACGCGGACGTACTGGCCGTGTCGGTGCATCTCTCCGATCTCCGACAGCGGCGCCTGCAACTGGACGCCGACCGCGCGGCGGCGGCCGCCCAGCTCAATCGCCTGATGGGCAACGCGATCGACGCGCCAGTCGAACCCGCCGGTCTCGCACCGGTGACGTCCGCGGATCTCGGCAACCTCGCGTCCCTGTTTGCCGAGGCCGAAGCGGCCCGGCCGGACCTGCGTCGAGCCGACGCCCACGTGCGACTGGCCGACGCCGCCGGCCGCCAAGCACGGTCGGTCTGGTGGCCGACCGTCGCCGCGCAGGCCGGCGTGGAGTGGAACGGCGTGACGTTCGGCGACCGCGCCCGTGCCTGGGTCGTCGGCGGCGAATTGCGCTGGTCGTTGTCTCTCTCGAGCGCCGACCGCGCGCGAATCGCAGCCGCGCGTGCCGCGCGCACCGCCGCGACCCTCGCGCGAGACGACGTGCGAGCCGCGGTGCAGGTGGATGTGCTCACCGTCGTGCGTCGTCTTGAAGCCGCCCGAGCCCGCGTGACCGTTGGTGCGGAGGCCATGGCTGAAGCCGGCGAACGCGCCCGCGTGGTGCGCAACCGCTACGACGCCGGCCTGGCGTCGATGACCGATGTGCTGGCGGCAGCCGGCGCGTCGCTGGATGCCGAGGCGCGGCACGTGGCCGCGCAGGTGGACGTGATGATTGCCGGCGCCGAACTGCAACGGGCGCTCGGCCGGCAGGTGTGGAAGTGAGCAGACCAATGGGCAGATGGATGGATGGACTGATGGATCGATGGAAGACGGCGTTGGTAGGGGTCGCGTTGGTCACCGCGGCGGCGTGCGGGGGAGGGTCGTCCCGTGAGCCGGCGCGCGCTGATGACGCCGCGCCAGTGGCGGTCACGATCGACGCCGTCAGCGTGACGTCGATCCCCGACACGTTTGAAGCCGGCGGCGTGCTGGTCTCGCGACAGACGGCCCACGTCGCCGCACGCATCATGGCGCCCGTCGTGAAGGTCGCCGTGCAACCGGGCGATCGCGTGCGCCGCGGCCAGGTTCTCATCGAACTGGATGGCGACGAGGCGCTGGCGCGAGCCGCGGGCGCCGGCGCCACATTGGCCTCCGCCCAGGCGTCAGCCCGAGCGGCTGCGGCCGAACGGACGGCCGCGGAGGCCGCACTGGCGGTGGCGAAGTCGACGCACGACCGCATGACGCGCCTGCACGCGGAACGCTCCGCCACCACGCAGGAACTCGACCAGGCCGCGGCCGCGCTGCGACAGGCCGAAGCGCGTGTCACCGCCGCCGCCGCGCACATCGACGCGGCCGCGCGCGCGGTGGACGCCGCCGATGCCGGCGCGCAGCTCACCACAATCACGCGCAGCTGGACGACGCTGGTCTCGCCCATGGACGGCATCGTCTCGGCCCGGCACGTGGATCCGGGATCCACGGCCGCGCCCGGCCAGCCGCTGCTCACGATCGAGGCACCCACGGCGCTGCAGATGGACGTGCGGCTCGATGCGTCGCGCGCGGCCGGGCTGACGCTGGGCCAGGCGGCTCAGCTCCGGGTGGAAACCGTCGGCGCATCGGACTGGGTGGACGCGCGGGTCGTCGAGATCGCGCGCGTCGATCCCACGTCGCACAGTTTCATCGTCACGCTCGAGCCGCCCGCCGACGCGTCCTGGCGCTCGGGCTACTTCGGCCGTGCGCGGTTCTCGGGTCCGGCATCACCGCGCCTCACGGTACCGGCCGCCGCGGTGGTGACCCGCGGGCAGCTGACGTTCGTGTATCAGGTGAACGCTGACGGTATCGCCCGCCTGCGCGTGGTGTCGCTCGGCCGCGAACACGGCGGCCGAACCGAGGTGTTGTCCGGCCTGGCCGACGGTGACCGCGTGGTCGTCCAGCCTCCCGCCACGCTGGCCGATGGCGCAAAGGTGCGGTCATGAGTCACCCGGTTGGTCTCGCGGGGCGGATGGCCGGCGCCTTCGTGCGCTCGAAGCTCACCCCGTTGGTCATCGTCGCGTCGCTGCTGCTCGGCGTGTATGCGGTCATCGCGCTGCCGCGCGAGGAGGAACCGCAGATCATCGTCCCGATGATCGACGTCTTCGTCGATCTGCCGGGCGCCTCACCCACCGAGGTCGAGCAGCGCGTCACGCGTCCGCTGGAACAGCGGCTCTGGGAGATTCCCGGACTCGAGTACCTCTATTCGACGTCGAGCCCTGGACGGTCGATGATCATCGCGCGGTTCCTCGTCGGTGAGGACGAGGAGCGCGCGCTCGTGCGCCTCCGCCAGAAGCTGGACGGCTCCGCGCACCTGCTGCCGCCCGGGGCCTCGACACCCCTCGTGCAGGCCCGCTCGATTGACGACGTGCCGGTGATGGCATTCACGTTGTGGGGGCCGGGCTACGACGCCGCTCAGTTGCGGCTCATCGGCGCGCAGTTGCGTGACAGCCTCAAGGAAGTGACCGACACGTCGGAGGTCACGCTCATCGGCGGTCAGGCCCGGCAGGTCAGTGTGGAACTCGATCCGCCGGCGCTGGAGGCGCGTGGTCTCGACCCGCTGGCAGTTCAGCAGGCGCTGCAGGCCGCGAACGTTCGCACCATCGCGGCGGCGACCGCAGGCAACCAGGTCACCATCGTGGAAGCCGGCAACTGGCCGGGCACCATCGAGGCGCTCCGGAATCTCGTGGTCGGCGCGCCGGCGGGTGTGCCGATCCGTCTGGCCGACGTCGCGCGCGTCACCGACGGCGGCGCGGAGCCCGATCAGTACGTCGCGTTCCACGCGGACCCCACGACCTCGCACCCGGCGGTCACCCTGTCGATCGCCAAGCGCAAGGGCACCAACGCCATCGACCTGACGCAACGGCTGGAACACAAGATCGAGACGTTGCGCGGGCAGATCCTGCCGTCGGACCTGAACGTCACGGTGACGCGCGACTACGGTGAAACCGCCGCGCACAAGTCCAATGAACTGCTGTGGCACATGCTGCTGGCGGTGCTGTCGGTGTCCGCCCTGATGTGGTGGGCCCTCGGCCGCCGCGAGTCGGTGGTGGTGCTCACGGCCATCCCCGTCACGCTGGCGCTGACGCTCTTCGTCTTTTACCTCTACGGATACACGCTCAATCGCATCACGTTGTTCGCGCTCATCTTCTCCATCGGCATCCTGGTGGACGATGCGATTGTCGTGGTCGAGAACATCGTCCGGCATGCGCGCCTGTCGCGGGTGACGCAGGCGGCCGGCGAACTGTTCGACCGCGTCGTGGTCCGAGCGGTCGATGAAGTCGGCAACCCGACGATCCTGGCCACGCTGACCGTGGTGGGCGCCATTCTGCCGATGGCGTTCGTGGGCGGCCTGATGGGACCGTACATGCGTCCGATTCCCATCGGCGCGACGGCGGCGATGATGTTCTCGCTGGTGGTGGCGTTCCTGGTGACGCCGTGGGCCGCAGTGCGGCTGCTGGGCCGCGGCGGCGGGCACCACGACGAGACCGAGGATCGCATGACGCAGCTGTATCGGCGCGTCATGCGACGGCTCATCGAGGATGGGCGGGCGCGTTGGGCCTTCCTGGGCGGCGTGGCGGCGCTGCTGCTCGTGTCGGTGGCGTTCATTCCGCTCGGCTGGGTGAAGGTCAAGATGTTGCCGTTCGACAACAAGAGCGAACTGCAGGTGATGGTGCGGATGCCCGACGCCGCGCCCCTCGAGACGACGGCCCGCGCGGCCGAAGCCATCGCTGAGGCCAGTCTGCAGGACCCGGCCGTCGTCGGCGCGCAGAGTTACGTGGGCACGTCGTCGCCGTACACGTTCAACGGCCTGGTCCGCCACTACTTCCTGCGGCAGACCCCGAACCTGGCGGACGTGCAGGTGCAACTGCTGCCGAAGGAAGATCGATCGGAACAGAGCCATGCCATCGCCACGCGCTTGCGCGAACGGTTGTTGCCGGTGGCGACGGCGATCGGCGCCGAGATTCAGGTGGTGGAAGTGCCTCCGGGGCCGCCCGTGCTCCAGACGCTGGTGGCCGAGGTGTACGGACCTGACGCGGCGGCGAGGCAGACGCTGGCGCGTGAGGTCAGGGGCGTGTTCGAGTCGACCCCTGGCGTGGTGGACACGGACTGGTACGTCGAATCCGACCGGCCCAAGGTTCGGCTGGATGTCGATCTGGACAAGGTGGCCGCGGCCGGTCTGACGGCCGCGCAGGTGTCGTCGGTGGTGCAGATGGCGGGCGCCGGCGCGCCGGCGGGGCTGCTGCGCGATCCCCGCGCGCGCGAAGCGGTGCCCGTGGTGGTGCGTCTGCCGCGGCCGGCACGCGGTGACGTCTCCGGGTTCGAGGCCGTCCGGCTGCAGGGACGCCAGCCGGTGTCGGTGGGCGAGCTGACGGTGGCGCGGACCGCGCTGGAGGAACCCAGCATCTACCACAAGAACCTGCTGCCGGTGACGTACGTGACGGCCGACGTGGCCGGCGCGGTTGAAAGTCCGGTCTACGCGATCCTCGACATGAACCAGTCGCTCGCGGCGGTGACGACGCCCGCCGGCGCGCCGCTGCCCATCTACAACGCCGTGCAGCCCTTCGACAGCGGCGAGTACGCGATGAAGTGGGACGGCGAATGGCACATCACCATCGAGGTGTTCCGCGACCTCGGCATCGCATTCGCGGCGGTGCTCGTGCTCATCTACATCCTCGTGGTCGGATGGTTCCAGTCCTTCTCGACGCCGCTGACGATCATGATGGCGATTCCCTTCTCGCTGGTCGGCATCCTGCCGGCCCATGCGGCAGGTGGCGCCTTCTTCACGGCCACGTCGATGATCGGCTTCATTGCCGGCGCCGGCATCGTGGTGCGCAATTCGATCATCCTGGTCGACTTCATCGAGTTGCGCGTCAAGGACGGCATGCCGCTGGCCGAAGCGGTGATCGACGCGGGCGCCGTGCGCTTCCGGCCCATGGCGCTCACGGCCGCGGCCGTCATCGTGGGCTCCGCCGTGATTCTTGCGGATCCGATTTTCCAAGGTCTGGCGATTTCATTGATGGCCGGCGAGGTGGCGTCACTGCTGCTGTCGCGCATGACGGTGCCGGTCGTCTACTTCATGTCCGCGCGCGGTCGCGCGGAGGTTGTCACGTAGCGCGCTCAGCGCGTGTACGTAGGGCGCTCCGTTCTGCGGAGCGCCGAAGGGTCGTGGAGATGATGATTACGCACATTCTCGTGCCCGTTGACTTCGGAGACGCCTCGGCGGCGGCCGTGACGCTGGCCGGCCGCCTGGCCGCCGGCTGCGGCGCGACGCTCACGTTGCTGCACGCGGAAGCCTTCGAGGCGCCCGTGTATTTCACGAGCGATCAGGTGTCGGGCCTGGCGGCCGAACGGCGCCAGCGGCAGGAGCAGGCGCAGCGGTACCTGGAGCAGTTCGGCCGGAAACACACGACGTCGCCCTTCAAGGCGGTCATCGTGATGAGGCCGCCGGCCGAGGCGATCGCGCACGCGGCCGCTGAGGCCGATCTGGTCGTCCTGGGCACGCACGGACGCACAGGACCGAAGCGATGGTGGCTGGGTTCGGTTGCCGAGCGCATGCTGCGCGAACTGTCGACGCCCGTGCTCGTCGCGCACGCCGGCGACGCTCCAACACCGGACATCACGTCGATGGCCGTCTACGCCGCGCCGGGCCTGTCCGGCCAGAACGCGCTGGCCCTGGCCATGCGCATCGGGCAGGCCGTCAACGCCCAGGTTCACGACCGGCGCGCCACTGCGGTTGATGCCGCACATCTGTTCGACGACGTCTCGATGGTCGTCGTTGCCGAACCGGAACCGCACGATCGCCTGTGGCGGACGACGGTGGGTGAGCCCTTGATTCGCGCCGGCAGGGGGCCGGTGCTGTTCGTCCCGGAGCAATCATGACTCTTGAAGCGATGTTGCGTCTCATTGCCGGATTCTTCGTCATGCTGAGCGTGCTGCTTGGCATGTACGTCGACGCGCGGTTCCTGTGGTTCACGCTGTTTGTCGGGGCGAACCTGTTCCAGTCGTCGTTCACCGGCTGGTGCCCGATGATGACGATGCTGCGCAAGGCGGGGGTGAAGTAGAAAACCCTTTCGGGTAGGGTTTTCGGTCGCACAGGGGCGAAAACCCTACCCGAAAGGGTTTTCTATACACTGGCGGGATGACCGTCCCGCCAGAGCTTCGATACGCCCGCCAGGTGCGGCTGCCTGAGTTCGGGGAGGCCGGCCAGCGGAAACTGACGCAGGCCCGCGTGCTGCTGGTGGGCCTGGGAGGCCTGGGGTCGCCCGCGGCCCTGTACCTGGCCGCGGCGGGTGTCGGGACGCTGGGCCTGGTCGACTACGACGTCGTGGATGCCACCAACCTGCATCGGCAGGTGATTCATGGCACGCCCGATGTCGGCCGGTCGAAGCTCGCGTCGGCGGCCGAACGGATTGCGGCCATCAACCCGGATGTGCGCATCGAGCGTCACGACGAGGCGCTGGATGCCACCAACGCGCGGCGGCTGATCGAGGCGTACGACCTGGTCGTCGACGGCACCGACAATTTTCCGACCCGCTACCTGGTCAACGATGCCTGCGTGATGACCGGCACGCCGAACGTCTACGGCAGCATCTTCCGGTTCGAGGGGCAGGTCGCCGTCTTTGCGATGGCGGGCGGGCCCTGTTACCGCTGCCTGCATCCGGAGCCGCCGCCGCCCGGCCTGATTCCCAACTGCGCGGAGGCCGGGGTCCTGGGGGTGCTGCCGGGCGTGATCGGCACGCTGCAGGCCACCGAGGCCATCAAGGTGATCACCGGCATCGGCGAGCCGCTGGCGGGCCGGCTGCTGCTCTACGACGCCTTGCGGATGAAGATGCGCGACATCACCTTGCTTCGTGATCCCGCGTGCCCGGCGTGTGGTGACGCCCCGACGATCCGCGAGCTGGTGGCATACGATCAGGTCTGTGCCGTCGACGACGGGGTGGACCGGGAAGGTGTGAGACCGATGAAGGACGAGATGACGGTTGACGAACTGAAGGCCTGGCGCGACGACGGGACACCGCACGTCCTGCTGGATGTGCGCGAGCCGTTTGAACACGCATCGGCCCGCATCGAGGGGGCCGTGCTGATGCCCATGGGGCAGGTGCTCGATCACCTCGACCAGCTGCCGAAGGATCGGCCGATCGTCGTGCAGTGCCAGTCGGGCCAGCGCAGCGCGCGGGTCACGGCCGCCCTGCGCGCCAAAGGCTTTGACGCCGCGAATCTGACGGGCGGCATCATCGCCTGGAAGCGGGCGGGTTACTGACATGGACAGCAGGCAGGACGAGGATTTCGCGGCGCTGTTCGAGGCCTCCCTCAAGACGCCGAAGTTCACCCGCGGTCAGACGATCGAAGGCCGCATCGTCGCGCTGGGTCCGGAGGTCGGCTTCATTGACGTCGGCGGCAAGGGCGAGGCGACGATTGACATCGAGGAGCTCAAGGACGAAGACGGCGATGTCGAAGTGAACGTCGGCGATCGGATCCAGGCCGTCGTGGTGTCGACGACGAACGGACTGGTGCTGTCGCGGAAGATGGCGCTGGGGGCCGCGTCGCTCGGCCAGCTTGAGGAGGCCTACTGGGCCGGCCTGCCGGTCGAAGGCAAGGTGGTGGGCGTCGTCAAAGGCGGGTACGAAGTCAGCATCGCGCGGCAGCGCGCGTTCTGCCCGTTCTCGCAGATCGACACGGTGCGCGCGACCGATGAAAGCGCGCATGTCGGCCGTGTGTATGCGTTCCGCATCGCCGAGTTCAAGGAGGGCGGCCGCAACCTGATCGTCTCGCGCCGGGTGTTGCTCGAGGCGCAGCAGGCGGCGAAGGCCGCGGAAGTCCGCAAGACGATTGGCGTGGATGCCGTGCTGACCGGCCGTGTGGTGTCGGTGCGCGACTTCGGCGCGTTCGTCGATCTGGGCGCGGGCGTGCAGGGGCTGCTGCACGTGTCGGAAATGAGCTGGTCGCGCGTCAACGCGGCCGACGTCGTCCGCGTGGGCGACGAGGTGACCGTCAAGGTCATTCGTATCGACGATGAGAAGGGGCAGATCGCGCTCAGCCTCAAGCCGCTCCTGGCGGATCCGTGGACCGCGGTCGCGACGAAGTATCCGGCGGGGCAGCCCTGCCGCGGGCGTATCGAGCGGGTCACCAGCGGGGGCGCCTTCGTCGAGATCGAGGCCGGGATCGTGGCGTTCCTGCCGGCTTCCGAGACGGGGCTCGATCGCAGCGTCGATCTGAAGAAGGCGCTGCCGGCGGGCACCGAGGTGGAGCTGATCGTGCTGGAGGTGGATCCCGCCGCGCGCCGCATGCGCGTCAGCCGGACCGCCGTCGACGCGGCCCGCGAGGCGGCGGAAGTGCGCGAGTACAGCGAGCGGGAGCGGTCGGCGCAAGGCGGGTCGTTCGGCGGGTCGCTGGCCGAGCAGCTGAAATCAGCGCTCAAACGCTAGTTAATAAGACCATTCTCATCAAGCACTTAGCGCAAACGTACGGGTTGCCAGCCTGTGGCTGGCCCTGTAAGATGGACTTGTTCGGTCGGACATCGAACACGGCCAGGGCACCCCGCCCGGCCAGACCCGACCGTTGCCGGAATCACGAGGCTCAGAAACCGATGCTGCGGCTGTCCAAGAAGACTGATTACGCCCTGCTGGCCATGCGCCATCTGGCCGCCAATGCCGACCGCGGCGCGGTGTCCGCCCGCGAACTGGCCGAGACGTACGACATTCCCGCCGAGCTGCTGGCCAAGGTGCTGCAGAAGCTGGTGCGCGGCAAGCTGCTCGAGTCGCATCAGGGCATTCGCGGCGGGTACGCCCTGGCGCGCCCGGCGGCGGCGATGTCGGTGGCCGACGTGATTCAGGCCGTCGACGGCCCGTTGATGGTGACGGCCTGCTCGGAGGACGACCACACCTGCGAGCAGTACGCCAAGTGCAACATCCGCGATCCGCTCTGGCGCATCAAGGACCGCATCGTTGCGACGCTGGCGGCGACGTCGGTCGCGGAGATGGCGATGGAAATGGCGCAGCCGGTGCCGCCGCCTGCGGGTGCGGCGCAGCCGCTGCCGATTGTGAGGCGCTCATGATTGCCGTGACGACCACGGCCGCGGCCCAGATGCAGAAGCTGCTGGCCAAACGGGACGGTGTCACCGGTCTGCGCGTCGGCGTCAAGGCCGGCGGCTGTTCGGGGTTCGAGTACGTGTTCGAGTGGGAGCCCGCGCCAACAGAGACCGACCTGGTGTTCGAGGGACCCGAGGGCGTGAAGGTGTGGGTCGATCCCCGCAGCCACCGGCTGCTCGACGGCACGACGCTCGACTACGACACCAGTCTGGTGAGCCGGGGCTTCGTGTTCCAGAACCCGCACGCGAAACAGTCGTGCGGGTGCGGCAGTTCGTTTTCCGTGTGAGTGACATGTCAACTTCAGAAGAGACCATCGAGCAACTCGCGACGCGCGAGTACAAGTACGGCTTCGAGACCATTCTCGAGACCGACACCTTTCCTCCGGGCCTCAACGAGGACGTCGTCCGCGCGTTGTCGGCGAAGAAGGAGGAACCCGAGTGGCTGCTCGAGTTCCGCCTGAAGTCGTACCGCGCGTGGCAGCAGATGACCGAGCCCACGTGGCACAACCTGACGATCGCGCCGGTGGACTACCAGGCCCTGAGTTATTACTCGGCGCCCAAGCCGAAGAAGCAGCTGTCGAGCCTCGATGAAGTGGACCCCGAGGTGCTGCGCACGTTCGAGAAGCTGGGGATTCCGCTCGAAGAGCAGAAGCTGCTGGCCAACGTGGCGGTGGACGCCGTGTTCGACTCGGTCTCGGTGGCCACGACCTTCCGCGCGAAGCTGGCGGAACTGGGCATCATCTTCTGCTCGTTCTCGGAGGCGGTGCGCGAACATCCCGAACTGATCAAGCAGTACCTCGGCTCGGTCGTGCCGTACACCGACAACTTCTACGCCACGCTCAACTCGGCGGTGTTCAGCGACGGCTCGTTCGTCTACATCCCGAAGGGCGTGCGCTGCCCGATGGAGCTGTCGA
>CAYYFE010000007.1:98298-123047 GCA_964471115.1 uncultured Solibacteraceae bacterium | reverse complement strand
GCCTACGCCGCCGCCGACGCCGCCTACGCCGCCGCCGCCGACGCCGCCTACGCCGCCGCCGACGCCGCCTACGCCGCCGCCGACGCCGCCTGGCGGCGGCGCTATCGCGAGTTGCTGGCGGCGGCGATCGCGCGCCTGCGGCCCATCCGTGAGCGCGTCTGGGAGACTGCGGTCCATCGCATTGACCTGATGCTGCAGGTCACCCCGGAGACCTCGGCCGATGACCTGCTGCGTCTGGCCGCGACAGAGACGGAGTTGCCCTCATCTGGGGGTGACCGATGAGGTCCCCGTACATGAACACGGCGGAAGTGGCCGAGTACCTGCGGTTCGTTCGCCAGGACGGCTCGCTCGACCTCAAGGGGGCCCGGGCCTGGCTCGCGAAGCACCCGCACGTGCGGCAGGTCCGGCGCGGGTCCTCGGTGCTGGTGCATCGGGATGACCTCGACGCGGCCCTCACGCCCGTGCATTCGTCGCGGAGGTCGGCATGACGGGCCTGTACGCGCCGGCGGCGCTGATGGGATTGATCGGCCTGGTGTGCACGGTGGTGTGTGTCGTGGGCGCCCTGGTCGCTGCGTCGACCGGCCATCCGGATGCGGCCGCCGGATTCCTGCGCGGGTCGGTGGCGCTCGGTTTCATCACGGTGACGCTCACGGTGGGCCTGGTGGCCTTCATCCGGTGGGCAGAAAGACCCGGGGCCTCAACCTCCCGCCCTGGTAGACGGTCCACCGCCGAGAGGCCGGCGGCAGATAGGGCGCGTCGGCTCCGAACGCGCGTCGATTCGGGTGTTCGCCTCTCTAAGGAGTCCCGCTGATGTTCGAACTGCTGATCACGGTCACGGTGATGGTCGCCGTGTGCTTGGTGGCCACGGCCGCCGCCGATCGGGTGCCGGAGACGTGGGTGGACTGGTTCGCCGAGGTGCTGCGATGACGGGGCTGACGATTGCGGCCACCGTCCGCGACATCCTGCGGGACCACGCGCGCGAGACGTTCGGCCTGCCGGATGACGCCCACCTGGTGGAGGACCTGTCGCTCGACTCGCTCGACCTGGTCGAGCTGCTGATGGCGCTCGAAGAGCGGTTCGGCATCGAGATCGCGGATGACGAGTTCCAGAGCTGGATCGAGGGTGAGGCCACCACCGACCGGGCGGACTTCGTGGCGACGGTGACGGCGGCCGGGCACCGTCCCGGTACGGTCGGCTTCATCATCGCGGCCCTCGAGGCTCGTGGCGCGGTCGCCCGGCCGGCGCCGGTGAAGGGGTGGTGAGCGCCATGCCCCTGGACATGCAGACGACGTGCTCGCCGCCCGCGCCCGAGGGCCTGGTCTACATCGACGACATCGTCGAGATCGCGCCCTGGCACGACGAGGTGACGTTCTCCAACGGCGAAGTCGCGACGGTCGAGCATGGCCGGTTGAGCGAACTGGCGCGCGGCGCCTTCGCCGGGCAGTTCCCGGTCGAGTACATGACCGCGCCCGAAGGCGTGCTCGTGCGGCTGCACGTCCAGCCGCGGCTGACGTCCCTGGATGAGGCCCGGCAGGCGCTCAGCCGGCCAGCGGTGTCCCTGCCCGTCCCGGAGGGCGTGTAGATGCTGCGCGTCTACATTGCCGCCCGTGGCGAAGATCAGGCGCTCGCGGCCGAGATCCGCGCGCGGCTGAGTCTCGCCGGCATCGGCTGCACCGCCCGGTGGATTGATCAGCCGCTCACCAATGAGTCGCATGACGAGGCCCAGCAGGACATCGACGACGTGCGGTTGGCGCACGCGCTGATCGTGCTGAAGCCGGCCGCTTCTCACCGGCTGACGACCGGCGGCCACCACGTGGAGACCGGCATCGCCCTCGAGCGGGGCATGCCCATCGTCCTGCTTGGTGACGCCGAGAACGTGTTTCACCGCCACCGCGCCGTCAGCGTCCTGCCGTACCCGCAGAGCGAGCGCGACTATGGTGCGCTCTACGCCCTCCTGCGCGGCCTCGAGCGGTCAGGAGGGTTCCGCCGATGAGTCTGACCCGCCTGGTGCTGCGCCTGCTGGGCGCCTGCAGCCACCCGCACTACCGCCGCGAGCGGGACAAGGCCGGCCGCCTGCACTTCGTGTGTGACGACTGCGAGCGGTCCTGGCCGGCAATGGCCAGGAGCCCGCAGGAGCACAAGCGGCTCACCAAGCTGCAGGCGCGCATCAAGAAACAGAAGGCCGACATGGAGGACGCCAAACGCGGCGCCTCGTTGCCGGCCGGCGTGACGCCGATGCGACGGAGGGCGAAGTAATGCCGCGCCGCGCGGACGACTGCACGATGCTCTGCTGCGCCTGCACTGAGGCTGAGGCAGCGGTGGTGGCCGCCATGAAGGTCGCAGGCGGCATCGACTCCGACGCGAATCTCGTGCGCGTGGCCCTGTGGTCGCTCGCCGATCACTTGGGCCTCGACATGCCGAATGGCGTGTTCGATCTTCGGTCCCACGCGTTTTCGCCCGCAGCCCGGGCGGCTCGTCATGCCGCCGGCGCAACGTCACGCCGACGCCCCAACCCGAAGATCAGGCAGCACGGCCGGCCGCAACAGGCTGATCACCCGTGGCGCCAGCAGGAAGCCGCACGCTGGGCTGAGCGGACTGATGCCGGCGAGGGAAAGTCATGACCTGGCGCCACCTGTTTCGTCAGGCTCCGACCGCGCCGCCGTGGTTCATGGCGAGCGATCAGGGCGCCGAGGAGTGGTTCCGGTGCAAGGGCGCGACCACGAAGGCGGAGGCGCTCGCAATCGCGGCCCGAGAAGGCCACTTGTTCGTGGCGCCCGCCGATCGGGTGTCGCCGGATGCCCACCTGCTGCAGCGCGCCCTCGATGCTGATTGGCTGCTGGAGCGTGTCAACGAGTTGGCCAGCGAGGAGTTGTGCCCGTGGCTTGAGGGCGACCTGGTGGTGGCGCGTGGCGGCTCACTGGCCGCGCTCGAGCGCTACCTCGCGGCCGCGTTCCTGCGCTGGCTGCAGGACCACCCGGAGGCCCTGACCGACACGTGGAGCGTTCGGACGACTGAGGCCGTTGCGGTGCCGGTGGAGGCGCAGGCCTGATGGTGGCCCTGCCGCTCCTAGCCGTGGCCGAACGCGCGGAGCAGCTCGAGGCGCTGGCGACGGGTGTGCCTGTGCGCCGGCCGTGGCGGCTGGCGCGCGAGACGTCGAAGGCGGCGTGGTCCGCCGTGCGAGACATCCTGCCTGAGCAGGAGAAGGCGGTGTTCTGGGGCCTGCTGGCCTACTGGAACCGCTATCAGGACTGGCCGACGGGGATGGAGTTGTTTGAGTTCCTCGAGGCCCTGCGCCACCGGCGGCCGAACCACCCGCGGTATCGGCTGATCAAGGACATCAACAGCGTCAGGCCTCGCCTGACGTGCATGAACCAGGACGACCCCGCGCGCGTGGTGACGGGCCCGAAGCGGCCGTGCCGCTCGCGCCTGGCCAAAGGCTCGACGCGGCCGGTATTGACCTGGCGAATCCCACAACTCGGCGAACCGGTGCGTGACGGCCGGCCGCCGGCAAGCAGAACGGTGGCGGCGTAAATGGCGCGGATGCGGTATCTCAAGCCCGGGTTCTTCACCAACGAGCTGCTGGTCGAGCACAGCCCATGGCATCGGCTGTTGTTCGCCGGCCTGTGGACGATCGCGGATCGGGCGGGTCGGCTGGAAGACCGGCCGAAGCGGATCAAGGCCGAGCTGTTCGCGTATGACGACGAGGTCACCGGCGAGCGGGTCGACGCGATGTTGACGGATCTGGCGCGCGGGGACGACCCGTTCTTGGTCCGGTATGAGGTCGACGGCGTCCGCGTGATCCAGGTCACGAAATGGACGGCGAACCAGAAGCCGCACGCCAACGAAGCCGAGTCCCGACTTCCGCCAATGGATCACGCCGCTCGGAAAATGGAGCGAACTCGCGAAAACACTGAGCAATCGGATGGATTCGCTCCAAAGTCCGAGCCGAGCACCACCATTTCGCGAGCCGAGCACCACCATTTCGCGAGCGACTCGGACCTATATGGGGAAAGGAGAACAGGTAATGGGGAACGGAGAACGGGGACGGGGAACGGGGAACCGGCCGCTGACGCGCCGGCCGCGCCCGCGCCGCCGTTGCCACCCGGCCGAGTGGAGCCCCTCGGGCCGTCGTCGTCGCCGGTGGTGGTCCCCCTGGCGCCGGCCAGCAGCGCGATGGGCGGCCCTGACCGGCTCATCGACGGGCGTTGGCAGCGCCAGCACGGGTCCCATGCCGCGTTCCCTGGGCCCTGCCTGGTCGGCGCCTGTGTCCTGCCGCAGCTGCACCAGGAGTTCACCGCGGCACTGAGCGTCAGCGAGGGCCGCGGGCCGGACGGCCGCTCGCTCGCGGAGTTCTACCGCGACGAGACCGCGGTGATTGAGGCGTCGGGTCGGCCGGTCAGCGACACCTGGGCGCACTGGCGCGCCGCGTTCCGCCGGTGGATTCCGCCGGCGCCGGCCACGCTCACGCGGGGGCATCGCGCGCTGGCGGCCGCTCACGCCGTCGGCCAGGCCCTGGAAGCCGGCGCCGAGCTCGACCCGTTCGGGACGAAGGCGGCCGAGCGAGAGCTCCACCAGCACGCTGCGCGTGCCACGGACGCCGACCGCGTCGGCAGTGCCCCCGCCGCGCCTGTGGTCGCGCTGGTGGCCGCCGGGAGGCCGTCATGAGCTTCGCGCCGCTCGCCAGCCTGGCCCCGCCCGCAGTGGCGTCGGCGCCGGCCACGGCCACGCCGGACGCGCGCGTGCGCCAGGCCATCGCCGCGCTTGCCGTCGCGCGGCGCGTCGATTTCGATGAGCCCGAGATGCAGGTCTACCTGCACGGGGTCGCCGATCTGGCCGCGATGTCCGTGCAGCGTGCCTGTGAACGGCTCAGCCGCCTGCAGCGCCAGCCGTTCGAACCCGCGATGCCGACCGTCGGCATGATTCGCGACACCGCTCTCGACATCGAGGCGGCCGATCGGGCCGACGCCCGCCGCGCGCAACTGGCCCCCACGCCGGCCGACGCCGACCCGGCCACATGGGTCTTCTGCGTCGGGTGCCGTGACGGCGGCTGGAAACCCCTGCGCTGCCCTGGCAACGCCGGCGCGGCCGACAGTGGCCGCGACGCCGACCTGCCGCGCGGGTTCTGCGGCCGCAGTCTGAGCCACGGCGCCCACAGCTTCGCCGAGCGGTGCTCGTGCGTCGAGATCAACCCCGTCATTGCCCGCCGGCGTGAGGCCCGCGGCGCATCGTCTGCCCCGTAACCCTTCAGGAGTCCCCACTCATGCACACCACTGCCGCTGCCCTTCGATCCGACACACCGGTGGCCCTTCCGGCCGCTCTGGCAATCCCCCTGGCGGAGCTCTTCCCGTCACCACTGAACCCGCGCAAGACGTTCAACACGGACCGTCTGGACGAGCTGGCCGCCTCGGTCGCCGAACTCGGTGTGATCGAGCCGCTCATCGTTCGCGCGAACCAGGGGATGTACGAAATCATCGCCGGCGAGCGCCGCTATCGGGCCGCCAAGCAGGCTGGGCTCTCGGTCGTGCCTTGTCTGGTGCGGGAGATGACCGACGCCCAGGTGCTCGAGCACGCCCTGGCCGAAAACCGCCAGCGGGCCGACGTCCACCCCCTCGAGGAAGCCGAGGCCATCCAGCAGCTGCAGGCGCTCGACCCGGCGTACACCGTCGCGGCCGTCGCCAAGCGGCTGGGGATGTCCGCCACCTGGGTCTATGGCCGCCTGAAGCTCCTGCAGCTGTCGCCGCTGGTGCAGTCCGCGTACCGCGCTGATGCGATCACCGCGGAACACGCCGACCTGCTGGCGAAGCTGTCGCAGGACCAGCAGGAGGACGCGCTTGAAGTCGAGGTGTTCAATCGGCTGTTGTACGCAGGCCTCGATCAGGCCGAAGAGGACCGCTTGAAGATCTGGTCGCTGGGTGACGCGATCCAGGCCGAGCGCTGGGACCTGGTCGCGCCCACGCTCAATCCGCCTGCGAAACTCCGCGCGTGGATCGGGCGCTCCACGGTCGTCGACGTGTCCGCCCAGGATGTGCAGCAGCAGTTTCCAGACATCGCGGAAGCCCTCGAGGCGGCCGAGGCCGAGGAGGCCGAGAGCATTCTCGCGGTCAGCGAATTGCGCGACCTCACCAATGCCGAGGCATCCCGCGGTCAAGCGGACTACGGAGGGCGCATGATCCGTGTGGCTGACCTCTTCTGCGGGGCTGGTGGCGCCAGCACAGGACTGCTCCAGGCCGCAGACGCGCGCGGCGTGGCGGTGGACCTGACGGCCGTCAACCACTGGCCGGTGGCGGTCCAGACGCACACCGTGAACCATCCTCACGCGCGGCACTTCTGTCAGTCGGTCGAGACGTTGGACCCTGAACTGGCCGTGCCGGGCCGCAAGCTCGACCTGCTCATCGCGGCGCCGGAGTGCGTTCATTTCTCGACGGCGCGGGGTGGTCGACCGATGTCCGACCAGTCGCGCGCCAGCGCGTGGCACCTGCTGCGCTGGCTCGAGGTGCTGCGCGTTGAGCACGTCCTGATCGAGAACGTCCCTGAGTTCCAGACCTGGGGGCCGTTGGGGGCGCATGGCCGGCCCTTGAAGTCGCGCAAGGGCGAGACGTTCCGAGCGTTCATTGCCGCCCTGGAGTCGCTGAACTACCGGGTCGAATACCGCGTCCTCAATGCGGCCGACTACGGCGGGGTCACCACGCGGCGCCGGCTGTTCCTCCAGGCCAGACGGGGGCGCAAGCCGATCCTTTGGCCGAAACAGACACACTCGAAGACGGGCGGTCGGGACCTGTTCGGGGGCCTCAAGAAGTGGCGCGCAGCGCGAGAGGTTATCGACTGGAGCCTGCCGAGCGAGTCGATCTTCACGCGGAAGCGGCCGCTCAAGCCGGCGACGGTTCGGCGGATTCTGGAGGGCCTGCGGCGGTTCGGCGGGCCGGCGGTGCAGCCGTTTCTGGTGCAACTGACCCACGGGGGTCGGCTGCACTCGGTGGATGAGCCGTTCCGGACTCTGACGACCGCGAAGCGCGGCGAGATCGGCATCGCGGAGCCGTTCGTCCTCGGCCAGCAGTCGGGTGCCGTGGCCCGGCCGGTGAGCCGGCCTGTGCCCACCGTCTCGTCCGATGGCGCCATCGCGTTGGTGCAGACGGTGCTGCGGAATCACCAGTCCGGCAGATCAATTGATGACCCAGTGCCGGTCCTGACGGCCGGTGGCGGTCACATCGGGGTGACTGAGGCATTTCTTGTGCAGCCCGGGCATGGGTCCGGTGGTGGGCGGGGCGACCGATGGCGAGTGCATTCCCTTGATGGCCCGATCGGCACAATCCCGGGTTCAAACCGCTTCGCCTTGGCCGAACCGTTCATCACGAAGTACACCTCGACCGGATCGGCCTACTCGGTGGAGAACCCGATCGATACCATCACGACCAAGGACCGCTATGGGCTCGTGCAGCCAGTGATCGACGGCCTGGCGCTCGACATCCGCTTCCGGATGCTCCAGCCGCATGAACTCGCCGCGGCCATGAGCTTCCCAGGTGGCTACGCCTTCACCGGCACGAAGGGCGACACAGTCCGCCAGATTGGGAACGCTTGGGACGTGGCGATGGGCCGCGCCCTGGCCGGCGCCATCCTTGAGGCCCACGGCCACGGCACCGTGAAGCGGAGAGGGGAGCGTGTCGCGTGACGAAGCCGCCGTGCCACCTGGTGGGGGTCGGCCAGACCATCAAGCGCCGGCACCGCCTGCCGGCGAAAAAGGGGCGCTGACTATGCCGAAGTCTTCATCAGCCGCCGCGCGCCTGGCGGCTCTTGTCGCCCTCGAGCGCCAGCGGCAACAGGCCGAGCACCGGTTCGATCAGTTGACGGCTGGCGAGTGGTGCGACCTGCTCGAGCATCAACTGAATGCGCTGCGAGACCTGGAGGGCGCGAGCCCTGACGAGGTCGATGCGCCTGACATCCAGGCGCGGGACCGACTTGTGAAGGTCGTTGCGATTGCCGGGCTCTGCGGCGAGTTCCTCGAGCGGCATCTCGAACGGTCTGGAAGGTCGGCAGCGTGAAGACCTGTTCCCGCTGCCCGAATCCGCCACGGTCGCCCAAGCAGCGATACTGCCGAGCCTGTCACGCTGCGGTAATGCGTGATTACCGAGAGCGCGTGCGCTCTCGTTGCAAGTCCAGGGCGCTCAGGTCTCATGTGGATGACCTCATCAGGTCAATCAAGCCGTATGACCGGCTTAAGGCCTCACGTTCCACCAGTTCAGTGACTTTCCACATGGAACCAGGACAGAAGCCATGTGCAAGGCGGTGCGGCCGGCCAAGGGACTTGGGCTACTCAGCGCACTGTCGGACCTGCCGCAACGCGTACACCCGTGAAAACCGGACCAAGCATCGAGACCTTCCGCCTGCAGTTCGGAACAAGGCGAACTGTCGGGCTCACACCAAAGCCCTTCAGTTGCGCGGTGCGCTGCCCAAGGGACCGTGCGAAGGCTGTGGCGAGCCAGACGCGCAGAACCACCACCATTGGGGGTACGACAAGCCGAGGTGGTTCATTCGTTTGTGCGCGAACTGTCACCGAGCGGTTGAGCGGAGTATTCAGGGTGTGGCGCAGGAGATCGCGTCATGAAGTGCCGCGTGTGCGGAAACAACGCCGGCGGGTTCCGTCAGGTCTGCCCGACGCCCTGTCGGTCAAAGTGGCGCGAGATGCGCGCCATGCGCCTGCTTAATGACGTCAGGCGGTGGCAGCACAAGCAGCTCAGCCAAGGCCGCTGCGCAGGGTGCGGTGGGCCCAAGACGGGCAACACGTGGAAGTGTCAGGCCTGTCGCGAGAAGTCGAATAGCAGCCACAAGCGCCGCCGCGCCAGATACCGGCGTGAAGGTCGGTGCATCGAGTGCGGCGCCGGGCTCTTTGTGGCTCGATTCGCGCGCTGCCTTGATTGCCGCCTCAAGGTCGCCGCACGCGAACGGAAACGGAGGGCTGCGTAACCCCATGGCTGGGAGAGCGGCTACACGTGTCCCTGAGAAGGTCGAGCAGGCCGGCATCGTGCGGCTCTGGCGCTCGTTGGGCGGGCGGGTGTATATCGCCGGCACGCGCCGACGCCGCGGCGACTACCAAGGCACGATGCAGACACCCGGGATTGCTGACCTCCACGGGTTTCTGCCGCCGCCGCGTTACAACCCGTCGATCGCAACACCCACCTTGCTGTTTGTGGAGTGCAAGGCGCAGGGTGGCCGGCTGTCGAAAGACCAGGCAGAGTTTCGCGATTGGTGTGTGGCCGCAGGCGTCTCGCACGTCTGCGGCGGCGTCGACTCGTTCATCGCGTTCCTGATTGCGGGTGGGTGGCTGCGCGCCGATCAGGTCGCGCACTATCGGATTGGGCCGACACAGTGAGGGGGCTGTTCTTGGTGGGGCAATCATGAGGCCGTTCACAGGATTAACCTCTCGTGCTGAATGGACCGGTGCGGTAGCCATCTCCGCACATTGTTCGCATCCACCAGTACGCCGGGTGCAGGCAGAGGACAGCGGCCGCGCGCGGCTCGCCATCTTTGTCGAAGCACAATTCGTAGTCCTGCAGCCAAATTTCCAGAAAACCGTGCGGCGGCACACTCTCAGATCTCTTGAATCGCTGAAAGCAACGTTTCACTTCACGGAGGTCTGCGAGCACCTGGACGACGAGGATCGTGCTCGCAGGCCGCGTCCAGCCAGCCGTAAGACGTTTCGTGTTCTTGTGATCGATGCTATGCCAAATCATGTCTACGGCGTCATGCGCATCGAGCGGGTCGCCACCGCGACGAACGAACTCAAGTTCGAACAGCATGTCCCCAACAGCTTGCTTGGGTTGGGCGTTGGTGATCTCAATTCCGACGTGCCCGAGCTTCGAACAGGATGCCAAGAAGTCAGGTCGCTCCGACTTCTCAATGTCGGTGAGTCTTCGCCCGGTCGAGGCGGCACGCGCTTCGGAGAACCATTGGACGACCTCCTCCTCGGACAACATCGGTCGGGCAGTGTACACCCGTTGGGGAGCGCGGCATGAGCACCACCCACACCTACGCCGTCTTGGACATCAGCCCGTCTGCCTTCCGCGAGATCTCGTCGAAGCTGGACGCCGCGGGGTACCAGCACGCCTTCCACGAGGAAGACGGGCGGACGGTGATCGACATGCACGGGATCGCTGTGGCGCCCGAACCCTACCGCGTGCCTTGCGAAGACTGCATTTACTGCCCTGCCTGCAAGGACCGCCATCGCGACGACGCCGCCCGGAGTGGCCGGCCCAACCCGAGGGCAGCGCGATGAGTCCACGCCTGCCGGTAGCCCGGGAAGCGAAGAACGCCCCGCCTCGGTGCCCCGAGTGCGGGTCGGTCCGATCGAACGTGATCGAGAAGCGCGGCAGTCGCCGGCGCCGGCGGTGTCGGGTGTGTGGTCGACGGTTCAGGACGCGTGAAGTCGTCGAGGTGGGCTGATGGACCTCCGATGTACCGCCACAACCGGCCGGCCCAACGAAAAACACGCTACCGGCAGTGTCGCGCTCGTTTTCTCGCGGGGCGAGAATAGCCGTACTGACCAGACGAGGGGAAGGGATACCCAGTGACCAATTTTGAGATTCACATCGGCCCGTCTGCGCACGACACGACCGTGAAGGCCGATGGCCTTGATATCACCCGGTCGCTCCGGGGCTTGGTCGTCAAGGCCAAGGCCGGTGAGCTGACGCAGCTGGAACTGGTGACCGCCAGCGTCGGTCCCTCCACCGCGATCACGATGTCAGGCCCCTTCATTCAGGCGCCCGAGCGGGAAGCGGTGCGACCGTTCCTGTCCGAGCTGGGCCGACTGCTCATCGCGGCGCCAGAGGACAGTACGGTCACCTGTGAGGTGGAGTCAGTCTTGCGTGACCAGGTGCCGACCGGCGAGCAGATCTTCACGGTCCGTGTTCGTCCGGATGGTGTGGAGGCGGCGGCGACACCGGACGAGATTCGCGCGCAGCGCGATGAACTGGCGGCCGCGATGCGATGGCTGCTCAAGTCGGTCAATCAGTGGTCCCGAGAGCGGCGCGAAGACATGGCTGGCACCGCGCCCTATGAGGCCTGTGTTCAGGCGCTCAGCCGGGTCACCGACGTTGCCGTGCCGCCACGGGAGGCGGCATAGCCATGCCGTCCGCCCTCCTACGGCCTTGCCCCGGCGATGGCGGCCGCTGCCCCGAACTGGTCGAGTCCGGGCCGTGTCCGGCGCACCGCCGTGCACAGGAGCAGCGCCGGGGTAGTGCCCACAGCCGTGGGTATGACCGCCGGTGGCGGGCCTACTCGCAGTCCTGGCTGGAGCGCCACCCACGGTGTGGGGAGCGGATGGATGGCGAACTCCACGCGGAGCACAGCCGGTGTGTACAGGCCGGACGGGTCGGCCAGGCGACGGTCACCGACCACATCGTCCCCGTGGCGGCCGGCGGCGCCTTCTGGGATCGCGCCAACCATCAGTCCTTGTGCGCCACGTGTCACGGAGCGAAACCTGGGGAACGGCGGTTTGGGGTGGCCCGGTGACGGCTGATTCCTTCCGCCGTCATGCCCGCCTGTCTCCAGAGGCATGGGCTGAGGTCGGCGCGTTCGCTGAGGCGATGAGTGAACACATGGCCGCCACGAGCCGAGCGACCCGGCTCTTTGCCGCGGCGATGGTGCGCGCGTCGTGTCTCGGCAAACGGTCTCGACGGGCCGCGATGCGGCGGATCTACCCGATGCGGTCGCGATCTCGACGGGGGTATACCCCCTCGGCCTCAAGCCAGGCCTGCGGACGGGAGACCGCGACGGGGGTTTCCGCGTCCGGACGCGAAATGGATCTTTTGGCCTCCGGGCGTGGAGCGTCGCGCTGATGGCGGGGCGTCGGCCGAAGCCGCTGGCGTTGAAGCTGGTGAGTGGCAACCCCGGGAAGCGCCCCTTGCCGACTGACGAGCCGGCGCCGGTGTCTGGGCGGCCATGGAAGCCGGCCGGCCTGAGCAAGGTCGCTGACGCCGAGTGGGAGCGGTTGGCGGATCTGCTCGACGGCGAACTCCGGTTGAGCTTGGCCGACGGGCCGCACCTGCTGGGCGCCGCGACGGCGTACGCCACAGCGCTGGAGTTTCAGCAGAAGGCCAAGCAGCGCGGCCTGCCGCATGACGAGTGGCGCCGCTTCAAGACGGGAGAGCGGATCCAGTGGGACACATACCGGAAGTTCTTGAATGACCTCTGCCTTAGCCAAGGGACGCGGGCGCGCGCGAAAGTCGGGGACCGCGGGAAGGAAACGGGCCGGCTCGGCGCGTTCCTCGCGCGCACCGCGACCAAAGCCGCGCGCTGACGACCCGGTCACCGCGTACGCGAAGGCCGTCGACGCCGGCGAGATTGTCGCCGGTCGGCCGGTGCGCCTGGCGTGTGCGCGACATCTGCGTGACCTGGGGCGCCAGCGGACCGCGGCGTTTCCGTATGTCTGGGATCCTGAGCCGGTGCGGGCGTTGCTCGAGTTCTTCGAGCAGTTCCTGACGCTCGATGACACGGATCCAGCGACCGGGCTGAATCTGCCGTTTCGGCTGACGCGCTGGGTGCAGTTCGTGCAGGGGTCACTGGTCGGGTGGAAGCATAGAGAGACCGGCCATCTGCGGTTCGTCGAGGCGTACATCGAGACCGGCAAGGGCAGCACCAAGACGCCGGCCTTCGCCGGCTATGGCCTGTATCGGCTGGTGGGCACGAATCGCAGTTCCGTGGAGAACTACTCGCTGGGGGTGAACGGCGACCAGGCCAACTACCTGTACGGGTTTGCCAAGCGGATGTGCGAGCGGTCTGAGGACCTGCGGGATCTGCTCGACATCGGGGAGTACAACACGGCGTGGGTCGAGCGCAACTCATTCTTCCGGCCGCTGACGTCTGAGGGACGCAGCCTCGACAACAAGCGCGTGTTCACGGCCATCTTGGACGAGGTGCACGAGTACCCGAGCCACACGATTCCCGAGAAGATGCGCCTGGGCATCAAGAGCCAGACTGATGGCCAGGTCATCATGCTGACCAACTCCGGCTTCGACAAGACCTCGGTCTGCTGGGTGAAGCATGACTATGGCATGCAGGTCCTCGAGGGCGTGGTGACCGACGAGGAGTACTTCGCGTACATCTGTCAGCTCGACCCCTGCGATGAATGCCGGGCCAAAGGGGCCACACAGCCGGACGATGCCTGCACGCGGTGTGACCGGTTCACGGATGAGGCCGTCTGGCCCAAGGTGAACCCGGCCATTTACGACCTGCCACAGATGGTGCCCTACATGCGCGGCATCGTGAAGCAGGCCGTGAACCAGCCGTCGACGCTGCCGCGGGTGAAGCGGTTGACCTTCTGCATGTGGACCCAGGGCGCGTCGATTTGGATCCCCTCAGACAAATGGGAGCGGTGCCGGGTGCCCTCCTTGCCCATGCGCGCCGACGGGCGGGCCAGTGCGGTGGGGTTCGACATGTCCGAGAAGCTCGACCTGACCGCGTGTGCGGTCGGTGTGCGCGTCGATGACGAGGATGACGCCAAGGCCGATACGGTCGAAATCGTCGACAACGACAATGGCGTCGAGGTGCGAAAGACCCTCAATATCAACTTCTGTTTGGACCTGCACACGTTCTTCTGGTTGCCGCGCGACATGTTGATCCAGCGCGTGAAGAAGGAAAATGTTCCGTTCGATCAATGGGAGCGGGATGGGTGGCTCCGGGTCACTGAAGGGCCAGTCATCGACTACGACCTCATCTATGACCAGTTTCGCCTGGACATCGGTCCCGCGTTCGCGCCCGATCGGGTCGGCTACGACAAGCACAACGCCAGCCAATTCGCGCTCCAGCTGCGCGACAAGGCGAGGTACACCGTCGTCGAGGTCCAGCAGGGACGCGCCCTGTCAGAGTCGTTCAAGCTGTTCGAAGCGTTGGTCCTGCTCGGTCGGATTCGGCATAACGGCAATCCGGTGATGAGCTGGTGCCTCAACAATGCGGACCCCAAGAAGGACCGCTACGAAAACGTCTGGCTCGAGAAGCGGTCGGCGACCAAGCGGATCGACGGCGTGATCGCGGCTGTGATCATGCTGAGCCAACTGGTGCTGCTGCCGGCGCGCAAGAAGCGGGTGTCCCGGCGGCCGAAGGTCTGGACGCCTGATGGATTTCGGGAGGTCGTGAGTGATGCAGAACTGGCGCAGTATCGGTAGGCATGTCGGGGCGTGGGGGCGCGCGGCCTGGCGCGCGGTGACGACCGTCATTGGCCTCGATGAGGTGGCACTGCTCACGGGGCTTGTGCTGGTCGCGATCGGGCTGTGGGACGTGTGGCGGCCCGGCGCCTTCTTGACTCCGGGCGTACTCTTGATCTGGATGACCTTGCCGACACGTCGGGCCTTCGTCGAGCGGCGCGCCATGGGCGTCCCCATGGACAAGGCCAGGCTGTCATCGCGAAAGGACGAGGCCTGAGATGGGACTGCTGGCACGACTGTCCACGGTGGCCGCGCCGGCGCGGTGGTCCGCGCAGGGGGATCCGTTTGCGCAGCGGCACATGTACGGGACGTACCTGCCGTCGACTTGGGTCTCGTCGTTGTCGAGCGCCGGGGTTCATGTCACGCCCGATCTGGCGCTGACCTTGTCGGCCTTCTACGCCGGTACGAAGATCATTGCCTACGACCTGGCCACGTTGCCGCTGCAGCTCTACCGCCGCCGCGATGACGGCGGCAAGGACAAGGTCACCGGTGGGGTGTCCAGCCAGGCCGGCATCGGGGCACTGGCCTACCGCCTCCGCTGGGCGCCCAACGACTACCAGACGGCCAGTGAGTTTCTGATCGGCCAGTTCGCGTCGCTCATTCTGCGTGAGGTGTGCTACGCAGAAATCGTCAAGGGGCCCACTGGGTTCATGGACCAGTTGTTGCCGCGCCACCCGGACCGGGTCCAGCCTGAGCGTCTGCCCAGTGGACGGATTCGGTATCGGCTGACCGAGCTCGATGGTCGGGTGCGGCCACTGACGCAGGACGACATGTTCGTGGTGCGTGGCCTGTCCTTCGACGGGGGCGTGTCGGTTGCCAGTGCGGTCCAGTACGGCACCGAGTCCATCGGGGCCGCCGTCGCCACGCAGCGCACCGCCGGGCGGTTCTTCCGATCGGGGATGACCGCGTCCGCGGTGGCCACCTACAAGGGCGAGAAGGACGAGGAAGACGAGAAGGCGCTCCACGCCAGTATCACGCGGTACGCCGCCGGCGTCGAGAACGCCTTTGGCCTGCTGGTCATCCCGGACGACGTGACGATCGAGAACCTGTCGATCGAGCCGGAAAAGGCGCAGATGATGCTGGCCCAGGAGTGGGGCGTGCGCGAGGCGGCACGGTTCCTGCGACTGCCCGGGTACAAGTTGGGCATCAAGGACGCCGTGGCGTATGGGTCCCAGGTTCAGGCAGCGCTCGACTATGTCATCGGCACGTTGCGGCCGCCCGCGGTGATGTACGAGCAGGCGGTGCAGCGCGATCTGATTCTGGCGAAGGACCAGTATTTCTCTGAGTTCTTGCTCGAGGCGCTGCTGCGCGGGGACCCGGATGCCCAGTCGGCGTTCCTCGAAAAGATGATTCGGATGCGGGTGATGCGGCCGTCGGAGGCCCGCGTAATTCTGAATATGAATCCCGACCCGGAGTTGGATCGGCTGTCGGCCATGGACTTTCGGCCTGGCGAATCCTCGCGCACCGCTGGGGAGGACGAGCGACGCGACGTGGACCGGCGTGAGGGGCGGCGCCGCGGCGGTGACCGTGCGTTGCTGCGCGGCATGCTGGCCATCCATGACCAGGCGGTGCGGTGTGTGCGCCGGGAGCGCGTGGCCGTGGAGAAGCTGGCGCGCAAACACGCCGACAACCCCGAGGCCTGGCAGGCGTCGCTGCGCGAGTTCTACGCGGATCACGCCCAGTTCATTGCGGAGACCATGCGGCTCCCGATTGAGACGGCGCGCGCGTATGCCGCCCAACACGGGACGGTCTTTGTGGCTCAGGGCGTCGTGCCGATCGACGGGGAGGCTGGTCAGGCGTGGGAACAATTCGAGGCGGGCGAGTTGGCCGCGCTCGTGGTGGAAGGAGATCGGGTAGCAGCATGAAATATGGGCACATCCTGAACTACGTGGCGCGCACGCCCTGGGCGATTGCGGAATCCAAGATGCAGGCGATTCTCTCGGTCCTGGCGTTTCGGGCGGCCGGCGGGGAGTTCACCCACGAGGAGATCGCGGCAACGTTGGCCAGCACCACGGCGCCGGCATCGGCACCCTCCGGCCGCGGCGTCGCGATCGTGCCGTTGCGAGGCACAATCTGCCACCGGATCGGCAGCATGGACGAATCGAGCGGCGGGATCTCCGCGGAGAGGTTCGCGCGCATGTTCAGCCAGGCCATGGCCGATGACAGCGTCGGCACCGTCGTGATCGACTGCGACAGTCCTGGGGGTACGGTCGATGGCGTCCTGGAGGCCGCGGACACCGTGTTCGAGGCGCGTGGCCGCAAGCCCATCATCGCGGTGGCCAACGGCATGATGGCGTCCGCGGCGTACTGGATCGCCAGTCAGGCAGACGAAATCGCTGCCGTTCCGAGTCTCCTGTCGGACAACATCGGGTCGATCGGGGTGTACACCGTGCACGCCGACCTGAGCGAGCACCTGGCGAAGGAGGGCATCAAGGTCACGATCGTCCGGTCTGGCACCAAGAAGTTTTCGCGAAATCCGTTCGAGCCGTTGTCTGAGGACGAAGTTGCCCGTCTGCAGGAGCGGTGCGACTCGATCTACCAGGCCTTTCTGAAGGCCGTGGCTCGTGGCCGCAATGTGTCCGTCGCGCAGGTGCGGGACACGTTCGGGCAGGGGCTGGCGTTCCCCTCGAAAGAGGCGAAGTCGATCGGCATGATCGACCGCCTCGCCACGATGGATGACGTCATCGGGCGGGCGATGAATCGTCGTGGCCGGTCACAGGTCGGCGGTGGCGCCAGAGCTGAGGCCTCAGATCTGGATGCGCCGGCGTTGGCGGTGGAGGAGCCGGTCGGCGACGAGCCACTCGCCGTGGCCGCGGCCACGCCGGCGCCTCAGGATCCGGACCAGCCGGAGCCCGCGGCGGCGGTGCCGCCGGTTGTCGCGGCGCGTGGTGTACGGACACAGCTGGCCGAGCGGATCCTTGGACACTGACCAGGCGTCGCGGACCCGGCGCGGGCGGCCGCGCAAGCCGGACGAGGACCAGCTGGTCCCTGTCTCGACACGGGTGCCTCGTGAGGTGCACGACACCCTGTGCCGGCAGGCTCATCGGCGCGGGGAGACGGTCGCGGACGTAGCCAGGCAGGTCCTCATTCGCACGCTGTCGTCCTCGCGACCGTGATTTTTTGTATTGAAAAATAGACAACGCGCGATCGTGGGCGTAGGCTCACGATTGTGTAAGGCACGGCTGATCACGCTCTCACCCTCCGATGAGTGGTGACCGTGGCAGTGACCAGGGCAGGCGGCTTCTGAGAAGCGCGCGGTCTTGATTCGGTTCGTTCGGGATGTGGGTGTCTGGCTGGCACAGCTGAGCTGTTGCCCGGGGGAGACCATCCGAGCGAGCGCGATCAAGCCGTGCGCTTTTGCTTTTCAGGGGAGTCAACGCTCATGCTCACGCACCGCTTCACGGTTGTGCCCATTCTCCTGGCGATGGCCATTGGTATCGCCAGCATGCCCACCAACATCTTCCAGATCTGTCGGCAGGGGGTCGGGACCCTCGAGGTCGAACCCTGGCGCGAACGTTCGTCGTCGTTCGTGCGAGCCGGCCTGTCGCTGCTGCAGCGCCTCGTGTCGTCCGTGACGTCCTTCGGGGGCGTCCAGGTGGCGGCCGCGGCCGGCGCCGTGCTGCTCATGGCGGTGTCCTCCGACTTGTCGTCAGACTCCCTCCTGTCGGTCGGCCTGATCGGCGGCAGTCTGAAGCTGTTCCGCCAGCGGGATGCCGAGCTGCGCACGCAGCTGGTGGCGAAGACCAAGGAACGGTCGGAGATCGGCGTCGCGGCGCTGAAGGACGGGCGAGATCTGACGGCCGACGAGACGGCGCGGTTCGAGGCGCTGACCACCGAGATCAACGCGATCGAAGCCAAGATCGACGCGAACGGCACCCAGCTGCGTGCGGCCGAAGAGGCCAACGAAGCCGAGCGGAACCTGCAGCTGCTCCGGCCGGATCCGGATGCGCACGCGGCCGCGCAGGGGCGCGCCAGTGTGCCGAGCATCCAGATGGGCGCAAATCATGCAGAGTCGGATCCGAAGCGCGGATTCCAGGACCACCGTGAGTTTCTCCGGGCTGTGATGGATGCCGGTTCTGGTCGTCGGGTCGATGCACGACTGCTCCCGCTGCGCGCTGCGCAGGGAAGCGACGAGCAGGGCACCTACGACAACGCCTATGGTGGCTTCCTCGTGCCCCATGGCGTCTCACCCGGGATCTTGTCCGTGGGGCAGGGGGACAACCCGCTGGTGTCCCTGTACACGTCGGTGCCGATGACCAACCCCATCGTGTCTTTCAACTCGCGAGTGGACAAGAACCATGCCACATCCGTGAGCGGCGGGTTCACGGTGACCCGCACGCCCGAGGCGGTGTCGGCCGATGCGAAGCGCACCAAGTTCGAGCAGGTCACTCTGCGGGCGAACAAAGAGGTTGGCCTCGCGATTGCTACTGATGAAGTCCTGACGGACTCGCCGATCTCGTTCGTGTCCATCATCCAGGCGGGATTCCGCGACGAGTACGTCGCCTCGGAAATGCGCGAGAGCATCAGCGGAAGCGGTGTGGGCGAACGCCAGGGTGCGCTCACCGCTGGCTGCAAGGTCACTGTCTCGAAGGAGACGGGCCAGAAGGCATCCACGATTCTGAAGGAGAACATCGATAAGATGGCCGCTCGCTGCTGGCGATATGGCCGGGCGATCTGGCTGGCGAACCACAACACGCGGCCGCAGCTCAAGTCAATCGTTCAGGCTGTTGGCACGGGTGGATCGGTCGTCCCTTACTTCCTGACTGAGGGCGCGCCTGCAGGCTTTGACGGCATGTTGGACGGACGGCCGCTGCTCTTCACCGAGTTCGCCAAGACCCTGGGCACGGAGGGCGACCTCATCCTGATGGTGCCTTCTGAGTACCTCTGGGGGACGTATCAGAGCGAACAGTTTGCCGAGTCGATGCACGTACGGTTCGAGGCAAACGAGCGGGCGTTCCGCTTCTATCGCCGCAACGACGCGCAGTGGTGGTGGACGACCGCGCTCACGCCGGTCAACGGCGACACGCTCTCGCCGGTGGTGACGCTGGCCACGCGGTCGTAACGCGGTCGGCATTTCAAGAAGAGAGGGACATCATGAGCTACACCGCAAACAAGCTCCGCACCCTGGCCAAGCGCCGTCTGGTCGACTTTGACCCTGACGCCACCACGGCCGTTGTGGCCACGCTTGACCCTGGTAACAGTGCCAAGTGCCTGCCCATCGGAGACGCGGCCATGTGCTTTCTTGTCGGCGCCTTCAAGTCCGTGGGGGCCGGCGACATCGACCTGCTTGAGATCATCACGGCTGACGCGGCGGACGGCACCGGCAACGTGAGTGTGATTGCCAGCAAGGCCGACACGGTGGCTGATGCCGACGCTGTGGGCGACACATCGTGGCTCGAGGTCGCTGGCGAGCAGATCAAGGCCGAGATGGCCGCCACCAACGCCTACATCGGTGTGCGCCTGACGCTGGCCACGGGCACTGACGAGTGTGTCGTCTACGCCGAAGCGCATGGTCGCGTGGCAAAGGACGGACTGACCGCCGACTACATCGCGTAGTCACTCGTGTTCTCGGCCGGAACCACCGGCCGGAGTGTTCACCCCGAAGCCGGGCTCCTAATCAGGGAGCCCGGCATGGAAAGGAATCCAGATGCCTGTCACAAGAGTCAAGTCTGCCTGGGTCAATGGGAGTCTCCAGTTCACCGAGGAGGGGGATGCCAGGCTCTTGCTGCCGAACCTGGTGTATCAGGTCCGCAAGCGGTTTACCGCGGCAGAGGTCAATGCCGGAGCAACGATTCTCGCGGCGCTCGACGGGTTCAAGTATCGGCTGGTTGACGCCGCGCTTATTGCGATCGGCGGCAATGCAGCGACCGCCACGTCAGTGGATATCCTTGGGACGCAGGCCGCCAGCGGCGTCCAGCTCGTGGCGGCGGCAGTTGCTGGGTTGACGCAGAACACGCTCTTGCGTGCCGGTGCCTCGAACGCGGCCATTTTGGCAGGCGGTGTTTCGTTCACGGCGTGTGATGAAAACACGGCCATTACCATCGGCAAGACCGGCAGCTCATTGGCGACGGCCACCCACATCGACGTGTTGGTGTCGTACTGCATCGACCCGGAGTAGCACATGGCAGGGTCGGTCTCAATTGAGCACCTCCAGGTGGGCCACGTCCGCAAGATCGTGGCCACCTGCGTGGCCGACGCCGCGGACGGCAGCTTCCCGTCGACGGTGCTGCCGGCGTTCGAAGGCCGTGTGCTGCAGCTGGTGACCAATCCGGGCGCGACAGCCCCGACGGACAACTACGACGTGGTCGTGACCAACCAGCACGGGCATGACGTGCTCCAAGGGGTTGGCGCCAATCGCGACACGGCGAACACGGAGGTCGCTCCCGTCGTGTACACAGGGACCAGTCTCCATCCGGTGGTCGATGAGACGGACACGCTGACTGTGGCGATCTCCAACAACGTCGTCAACTCGGCCGAGGTCGTGGTGGAGATCGTGTATGCGGTGGGTGTGTAGCGTCATGGCGGCGCTTTCGCTTGTGACCGCGCCGGCGCTCGAGCCGGTCACCGTCGCGGAGGCCCGCCGACAGCTGCTCATGAACAGTGCGTCTGGGGAGCCGGCCCCGCCGAAGCCGACCCTGGCGCTGGCGTCCCCGGCCGCGGCCGGCAACTGCGACAACGGCGTGTGGCAGATCGGCTTCACGTTCGTCACCGCCGACGGCGAGACCACGCTCGGCGACCTCGAGACGGTGACGGTGGCCGACAAGACCGTGAATGGCCAGATCGCGATCTCGGGGATCCCCCTGGGCGGGGCGTCAGTGACGGCTCGGAAGGGGTATGCGATTGCGCCCGGGCAGACCGTGGCGAAGCTGTTTGCGACGATTGCTGACAACGAGACGGAGACGTACGCGCTCAACGCCGCCGCGGCCAGCTTGGGGGCACAGGCCCCATCCGCCAATACGACGGCGAGTCCGGAGTTGATCCTACGGATCCAGGACGCGCGTGAGCGCGCGGAGCTGGCGACGCGGCGGGCGTTCATCACCCAGACCTGGGATCAGGTCCGCGATGGCTTCCCGGCCGGCGACGTCTTGTCGCTGCCGAAGCCGCCGCTCCAGTCGGTGACGTGGATCAAGTACCGCGACACGGCTGGGGTGTGGCAGACCTGGCCGGCGAGCAACTACACCGTGGAGGCGCCCTCTGGTCCAACGGCATCGCGCGGTCGGATTGTGCGCGCCGCAGGGGTGGCTTGGCCGTCGACCGATGGTCGTCCCGGGGACGTGTCGATCCGGTTCGTCTGCGGCTATGGAGCCACGGCGGCCGACGTGCCGGCGCGTCTGCGCGCCGCCATGTTGATGGATCTGGCGACGATGTACTCCCAGCGCGAATCGGTGGTGACCGGAACGATTGTCGCGGAGTTGCCCGCTGGCCCGGCGTCGATCTACCGGTCGTTTCGGAGTCACGGCTGATGGCGCGCGTCGGAGCCCTCCGTGAGCAGCTGCTGTTTCAGTCGCCGTCGTACACCACGACTGCGCAGGGCAGCCGCGTGGCGACGTACCGCACCGTCTTGACGGCCGCGGCGGAACCGCTGCCCCAGGCGGCCTCGGAGCGTCTGCAGGTCGATGCGATGCAGAGCGAGCGGCGCGCGCGGTTCCGCCTGCAGGCCGTGTTTGGCCTAGACGCCAACATGCGCGTGCTGTGGACGCCCAGCTGGCCCGAGGGCGCCGCGCGCCGGGTGTTTGAGATGGCGGGACCGCCGACGATGGAAAGCCGGCAGTGGATGGTGGTGGACCTGGTGGAGCGGGCGGCATGACGTACGAGCCGACGGCCGCCATCGCTGCGGGCGTGCACACGACGGTGCTGGCCTCGCCGGCTGCGGCCAGGGTGGCCAATCGCATGGCCGACCACGTGCCGCCCACGCCCGAGTATCCCTGCATTCGGCAGACCGTCCGCGGCAAGCCGATGGGCGCCGTGGCGGACAACCGGATCTGGGAGGTCGACATCGAGCTGGACGTGTTCTCCACGCAGCTCGGGTGGACCGAGGCCAAGGCGATTGCCAACGACCTGGTGGGGGCGTTCGATCCCCCGGCGGCCGTGATGACCGTGGTGGGGTGGACGGTGGTGTTTCAAAGCGTGATGGGCGTGGCCGAGGTGCCGGACGAACAGGCGGGCAATGCGCTCGTCAAGCAGCTGACCGTCTACGTCCATGCGCAGGTGGAGCGTGCCGCGTGATGGGCCTCTTCACACGGCGCCCGAAGCCGTCCGAAGACGTCGACGAGCGGCCGGAGGACCACGCGGCCAAGGCGTCAGGCTGTCCGCAATGTGGCGCCAGCAAGAAGAAGGCGATCGAGGCCTCCCCGTTGGGGGCATCGGCGCACCGCCAGCGCATCTGCAGCGTGTGCGCGTACGAGTATCCGAAGGAGGCGACGCGATGAACGGGCAGGACTACATCGCGGTGGTCACGATCTACAACAAGGCCGGCGCGGCGGTCGCCGAGGCTGGCAAGGACTGTCGCGACGTGGCCCCCCAGAGTCTGCCGTGGCTCCTCGAGAAGGGCCACATCGTGCCTGGCACGGTGGAGCCCGCGGCGGCGCCGACACGTCGGAAGCGCCGCGAGGTGCCGACGGCTGATGACCCGGGCTCAGGCGATGCCCCTTCCGCCGCGAGTGCTGAGGCAGGGAGCGAGTAACCCATGGCCAAACGATCCAGTCTCGACGTGGCGTTCTTCCTGGTGGACGGGCGCAACCTGCTGGGGTACTCGACGGAGTTGTCCGACGAGGTCGAATCGCTGATGCAGGACGCCGGCGGCCTCGATGCGGCGTGGCCGACGCCTGTGGCGACCGGCGCCCAACAGGCCGCGTTCAAGCAGAACGGCTGGTACGACGACGCCACGAATGCCACGCATTCTGTCCTCAGTGGACAGCAGGGCACCTCGCGCAATCTGGCGTACGCCTTCAATGGCAATGTGATCGGGCGCGCGTACTCGGCGTTCGCTGGCGCCTTCGGGGCGAAGTACCGGCGCGTCGTCACCAAGAACGAACTGCACCGCGCGAACGCGGATTACACGATCAGCGGTCAGGCCGACGAAGGCGTCATCCTGCATGAGCTGTCGGCGGAAACGGCGGATGGCAACACCGAGGCCGATTCGGTCGACCACGGTGCCGCGACTGCCAACGGGGGCGCGGCGCATCTGCACGTGACCGCGCTGTCGCTGGGTGGACACACCAATCTGACCGTCAAAGGGCGGCACAGCGTGGACGACGTCAGCTTCGTGGACTTGGTCACGATGACCGCGCTGACACAGGCTGCGTTTGACGCAGGCACGCGTGCTGAGCGCAAGCCGTTGGCCGGCGATGTCTATCGGTACCTGGCCTGCGCCTGGGACTTCACCGGTGCCGGATCGGGGCCGACGGCGACGTTCTTCTTTGGGGTGTCGAGAGACTGACCATGCCGATGACGTTCAACGCCAACCTGTTTGCGGAGACGGCGGCCAATCTGGTGCACCTGGAGCGATGGGCGCTGAAGGCCCAGTTCGACGCCGGGTCGAAGGAAGAAACCGAGTTCGCCCAGGCGGTGCGCCGACACGCCAAGGGGCTGGGAGAGTTACTGCGGCATCTGCCGACGCGCGCGACGACGCCAGTCGGACAGTCGTAAGGATTCGTCGCACGGTCGCCCCGCACCGATTGGGGGCCAGGCCCGCCGGTTGCGCTTCGTCACCTCTGTGACCACGCGCGCTGCGCCGCCCTGTAACAGGCACGACACAGGGAGAGGGCTATGGCCAAGCACGGTTCGAACTCATTCGCGTTCTCGTTCGGCGGGACGAACATGACCGCCCACATTCAGTCGATCAACTCGTTCGATGTCGAGTCGATCATGGAGGACTCCAAGTCGCTGGGCGACGCGTGGGCTGAGGTCCTGGCCACGGGCGCGCAGCAGGTGTCCTCGCCTGTTGAGGTGGAGGGCCTCTACGACGACGCGGCCGGCGGGCCCGATGCGGTCTTCCGCGCGGCGCGGCCCACGGGGCCGAGCAGCTCGTCGTCGGAGGTGATCATCACCTGGGGCGGGTCGAAGACCAGCACCTTCCAGGCGTTCTGCACGAAGTTCTCGCGCATGGTGACCAAGAACAACATCACGCGCTACAAGGCCACGATCACGCCCACGGGGGCGGTGACCGAGGCGTAAGCCGTTCGTCCGTCACGGTGTCGCGCTTCGGGAGCCATGGGGGCTTCCCACGCGCGACACCCTCACGAAAGCAGGTCCGATCATGTTGGTGTCGTTTCTCCCGCCGGTGCGCCGCACCATCCCGCACGAACCCGAGCACTACATCCGCTTGCGCAAGCCGTCAGGCCGCGCCGTGCAGGAGTCCCGCAAGGCCGTCGAAGCCGAAGGCCGTCGCGGGGTCCGCGACTTTGGCGCCGAGGTCGTGAAGGCCTTCATGGCCGACCGCGATGAAGACGCCGCGGTGTCCAAGGTGCGCAAGCTGCAGAAGGCCAGCGAGTACGACACGGACAACTTCGATCGCGAAACGCTGCTGCGCAGCGCGATCGTCGACTGGTCCTACAC
>CAYYFE010000007.1:40992-98288 GCA_964471115.1 uncultured Solibacteraceae bacterium | reverse complement strand
ACCGGAATGGGCTGCCCCTCGGCATCCGGTCCTACACGGATGCCGAGGGGCAGCCCATTCCGGTGACGCCGGAGACCATCGCGGAACTCGACGAGCAGACCGCCCAGTGGGCGTTCGAGGAGACCGTCGCGATGATGCGCCCCGCCCCGGAGGCGGACAAAAGCCCTGCTGACCCGCGTGTGGCTGGCGGTGCAGGGGAAGGGACCCAGTCCCATTGAGCTGCACGTGTCGGATGTCTGCCGAGAGTTCGGCTGCCTCCCGACACGGGCCCTGTGGGAACTGGAACACGACCCGGACCAACTCGCGCTGCGCGTGATGTTGGTCCGGGATTTTCTGCGCACGAGAGCTGAGATCGATCGGGCGATTGCTGCAGAGAAAGATGACCTGATGCCGACCGGTCCGATGGCGGACATGGCGCTGGAAATTGAAGCAGAGGTCACGCGCGCGGCGACTGAACAGGCCATCGCGCAGCGGCTGGCAGAGTTGGAGGCAGAGACGGAGCCATGACGGGGAGCCGGGCAGGACTGGACGTGGAAGGGTTGGACGGCGTGGACGACGCTGTGGCCAGCCTCGACACGCTTGCCCGCGCGATCAGCGGCGAGGACCTGCGCGCCTTGGTCGAGGAGCACACCCGGATCATGCACGCCGACGCGGTCGATCGCGCGCGGTTCCGGATTCGCAGTCGCGACTACAGCCAGCGGATCGGTCGGAAGGTCTTCACCAACGACGATGGTGGGTTTGCTGGCACGGTGTTTGTCCGGCCGTACAAGTTTCAGAACCTTCCGATCTGGCTCGAACACGGGACGCGGTTCATGCGGGAGCCGCGTCCGCACTTGCTGCCGGCGCTGGTCGCGGCGCGTGAACGGTTCAACCGGGCTGTCGAGCGGCTCTTGTCCCGGGCGGTGGGGTCATGAACATCACCCACACGATCAAGCTCGTGACGTCGGCGGTCGGCGCGATCCAGGAGATCCGGAAGTATCAGGACCAGGTGGTCGGCGCGGCGAAAACCGTCGAGAAGCACACCAACGTGCTGAGCGGCGACCGCATCTTCAAGTCGGCGAATGAGTGGACGGCCGCGGTGGCGAAGCTTGGTGGGGCCACCAACGGGCTGGCCACGTCGGAGCAACTGCTGGCCGGCGTCAGTCAACTGACGGCCGCCCAGAAGGAGCGGCTCAACCGGACCATCAGCCAGGCGATCGAGAAATACCAGGCGATTGGACAGCAGGCGCCTTCCGCGTTGCAGGCGGTCTACGACGCGACTCGTAAGGTGAACGACGAAGTCACGAAGCAGCCGACCTTGCTGGAGCGTGCCGAGGCCAAGGCGGTCGCACTTGGCACGGCGGCAGGAGCCTTCCTGGGCAACGTCGCGTGGTCGGCCGTCAACAAGTTGGGCGGCGAGATGCAGGTGTTCGCCCAGCGTGGTCTCCAGCTTGGCGCGGTTGAAGCCTCGTACGAACGCCTCGCGACCGCCGCAAAGCAAAACAGCGAAGAGATGTTGGCGGCGTTGAAGAGTGGCTCTCGCGGCATGGTGGCCGAGTACGACCTGATGACCGCCGCGAACAAGGCCATGCTCCTCGGCCTGCCGGTCACCACGGACAGCATGGGCCAGTTGGCGCAGACGGCCACCACGTTGGGCCGCGCGATGGGGCTTGGCCCGACAAAGTCGCTCGACGACTTGATCACGGCCCTGGGTCGGTCGTCACCCATGATCCTGGACAACCTGGGGCTGACGGTCAAGCTCTCGGAGGCGTACGACCGCTACGCAGAGAAGCTCGGGTTGACGGCCAGCCAGTTGACAGAGGCGGACAAAAAGACCGCGTTCTACGAAGAGGCGATGCGGAAGGCCGGAGAGCGTGTCGCCGAACTCGGGCCGCAGCATGACACCCTGGCGGATATCGCCTCTCGGGCCTGGACCCGCATCGGCGACACGATTTCGTCGGCCGTCAAGACGCTCAATGAGGTCGGCGGCGCCGCGCTCACCGCGGGACGTCACGGCGAGACCGCCGGCAATCAGATTCGCGACGGGTTCGTCAACGCGAAAGTCGCGATGGGCGATACGCGCACGGAGGCCCAGAAGCTCCAGGAGGTCATGCGCGAGATCGAGCGTCAGGTGCCAGAGATGCTCAAAGGGTTGACCGGGTTGCCGAAGCCGGCGGCCCTGTCTGGTCCTGGTGCGCCAGGCAGCAGCCAGTCGATGGCGGCGGCGGAGGCAGCGCAGCGCGCGTGGGAGGAAGCCGAGCGAAAACAGAAGGCGGCCGCAGAAGAAGGCCGGAGACTGGCGGCGGCGTTCCAGGCCCAGGTCGATGTCCTGACCGGCAAGGCGCTGAACCGTGAACTGGCGCAGCTGGCCCGCCAGGTGCAGGCGGCTGGTCAAGAAGGCGGGCTGGCGGCGTGGCAGTTTGACGCACTCGGACAGCGGATGTCCAAGCTGCGGCAGGACGGGGTTCCGCTTCCACCGGTGCTCAAAGCGATCGCCGACGAGTTCGATCGCGCCCACATCAAGGCCCTCCCACTCGTGTCGACGTTGGAGTCGGTCCGATCGGTCTTCGCAAACATGAAGGGGATCAAGCTCGGTCCTGCGCCCTGGGACGACACCATCGCGGGGTGGTCGTTCTCTCACGTGGGGGCGATGGATGCGGCCCTCAGCCCCATTGTGGAGCTTGAACGGATTGCTGACCGTATGAGCGGCCAAGCCGGGACGACTGCTGGCGCCACCGCAGGGAAGGCGTACACCAGTGCGTTCAGTCGTGCGCTCGATGGCCTGGGCGACATCGTGATCGGTGCCCTTCAGGGCGGCGGCGATGTCGGACGGTCAGTGGGGGCCAGTGTTGGGAAGGGGATCGGCGAAGATCTGGCCAAGAGCATTCTCGGAGAGAGCACGAGCAAGCTCCTCAAGGGGGCCCTGAGCTTCCTTGGGCCGCTGGGCGCTGTGGCCGGAGGGGCGCTCGGTGGACTGATTGGCGGCCTGTTTGGCAAGTCCGCCGGCCGCCGCGAGCTGGAAGAGTTCAACCAAAAAATCAAGGACATGCGCGGCGAGCTGCTGCAGACGTACGGCAGCTACCAGAACATCGCCGCGCTCGACAAGGCGCTGGGCACCGACGTCGCCGCCGGCTGGTGGCACCAGGGCAAGGCCGGCTTCGAGGCGTGGACGAAATCCGCTGAACAGTTGAAGGCCAAGCTCGAGGCCGTGAAGCAGGAGATGGCGGACATCACGGCCAACGGCGGCCTGCTGTCGGCCGACCTGCAGCGGTTCCGCGATGCGATGCCGGAGGACGCGGACGTACAGGCGTTCGTGCTGGGCCAGGTGCGTGCGGCTGGCACCTCGGTGGGCGCGATGCTCGACGCGATGCAGCGGGCCTCGACGGCGGCCGCGAAGGCCGCCCTGACGCGTCAGATTGACGAGCTGAAGGCCGGAATCGCGTCCGCGGTGCGGGAGGGTGACGACGATCTCCGGGACGCGCTGGAACGCCAGCTCGAGGAGCTGGAGCGCCAGTCCGACGACGTGCAAGGTCTGGTCCGGGTGACCGCGACGGGGGCCTCCTCGATGGCCTCCATCCTACTGGCCTCCTGGGATGGCACCTCAGAAGGCCTGCGCCAGATGGCGCCTGCGCTCCAGCAGCTGCAGGCGGCCATGCACAACAGCGGCGTGACCGGCAGTGCCGCGTTCGAGCAGTTGGGCCGGATGGCCGGCCTGGCGTCGAGCGCGGTCACTGGCCCGATGCTGGAGGCGATCAACCACGGCACGGCCGCCCTGACGGCCATGCACAACAGCGGCTTCCTGACGCAGGAGACGTTCGCGGGCATGGTCGACGAAATCATGGCCCAGCGCGACGCGCTGCTGGCCAGCGGCGCGACGGCGGCCGACGTCAACGCCGCGATGCAGGCGGACCTGCAGCGCATTTGGGAGCTGGTCCAGGACGGCAGGTATGCCGTCGACGACAAGACCCGGGCGTTGCTGGAGGAAGCGGAAGCCGCCGGCCAGGTGGGCGACAGGTTCAGGTCCACTGAGGACCGCATGCTGGCGGCCCTGGAGCGCATCGCCACCATGTTCGAGACGGTCTTTGCCCGCAACCTGGCCGATGCGGCGCGGCGCGGGGCCGAAGAGGCCGAGCGCGCCATGCGCGGGATCCCGACCGACATCGATGTCAGTGTCCGGACCCACGTGCGGCGCTCCGGTGGCGACGGCAGCGGCGAAGAGGACGGTCTCCCTGGGTATGCCGCCGGCACCCGCGGCTACGAGTACTTCGGCGCCGGCACGAAGGTGAGGGAGAAGGTGACGCCATTGGGCGCGCCTGAGACCAGCGGCGGCGTGACGATCCAAATCAACCACCCGGTCGTCCGTGAGCGCCAGGACATCGATCGGATCGCCGACGAGATGATCCGACGGCTGCGCCAGAGAGGACTCGCCTGATGGCGTACGACCTGCTGATTGCCGGCGTGTCGCAGAAGGCGAAGGTCGACGCCGCCTATCCGCCGGTGATTCGACTGGTGCCGAATGAGCGGTCAACCTTCGAGTTCACCACGCTCTGGCAGCACAACTATGCGCCCGATCGATTGGCGCCGGTGCTGGTGTACGCGCAGGACGGCACCACTCCCTTATTTGGTGGCGTTGTCTACAGCCGCCGATATGAGCGCGTTGGGACCGGCAACTATCGGGTGCACGTCAGCTGCGTCGACTACCACTACTACCTTGACAAGAGCTACGTGACCCTCGACTTCGGCGCGTCGGTGACGATTGATGATGCGCTGATCGAGATCGTCAGCCAGCTGGACGCCAGTCTGGGCTTCACCGTGGATGCCAGCCAGCTCACCGGGCCAACCATCGCCGCCTACAGCTTCCAGGGAACGGCCACCGAAGCCATCGCCGATCTGGCAGCACGGGCGGACAACTGGATGCGCCAGGTATCACCCGGCAAGGCGATCAAGATCTTCGAGCCTGGCACGGACGCAGCGCCCTTCTCCATCACTAATGCCGCGCCGCACTGTCGCGCACTGAGTCAGCGTGATTCCGATCGGGAACCTGCCACCCGTGTCGAACTCCTGTGTGGTCCGAGCGGTCAGGCGACGGCCACACACACCTGGACCGCCGATGGCGTCACGACCGTGTTTTCGTTGGCCGGAGAGAATGTGCCGGCGGCCTCGGTGTGGCCGGGCGTGGTGGTGGTGGACGGGGTGAGCTACCCGATGCACCTGCCAGGGGAAGCGCCTGGCGGCAACGGCATCGAGTGGGACTACGAGACCAACGACGGCACGTTGTCGTTCCTCGGCACAGCGGCGTCGCTGGTGGCCGGGACCGAACCCATTGCGCTGACGTACACCCAGCAATTCCCATTCCGCGTGGTGGCCAGTTCGGGCGCCACGCCGGAACTGACCGCCCAGCCACGATCGTACCCCTCCATCGTCACCTATGCGCGGGCGGTGGAGCAGGCCGCGGCGGACCTGGCTCAGGTCAATCAGGACCCGACGCAGATCGACGTCCAGTCGCTCGACGTGGGGTGGCTGCCTGGGCAATCCCTCACGGTCAATATCAGTAGTCCACCGATCAATACCTCATTCGTGCTCAACACCGTCACGGTGACGCTGGAGCATGACCAGTGGTGGGTGTACGACTTCAGCGCATCCGAGACTGAGGTGTTCCAAGGAGCTGCGCTAGACCTGTGGCGAGAGACGTTCAACGTCGGTGACGGAGGCGCTGCGTCTGTCGCCGGTGTCGTGGTGGCCGGAGCCGGAGGCCTGTCGGGCACAGGCACCACTGGGAAGTTGTCCAAGTGGATCGGCGCGGGTGTGCTGGGCGATTCGATCGTGACGGAGGCCGGCTCCGCGCTCACGGTGGCGGGGACGATCGAGGCCGCCGGGATGACGATTGCGGGCGCCTCCGTGTATCGCGTCGGCGGCACGGACGTGGCGGTGGCGGATGGGGGGACTGGGGCGTCGGATGCCTCCGGTGCGCGGACCAACCTGGGATTGGTCATTGGGACGCACATCCAGGCGTATGACGCCGACCTGGCCGCGATCGCGGGCCTCACCTTCAACTCGGCCGGGCGGTTCCTGCGGGATACCGGTGCTGGCGTAGGCATCTCGACGCTGGTGCTGCCGAATGCGGCGTCCGCGGGCGACCTGCTGTACGGCTCGGCGGCGAACACGGTGTCGATGCTGACCATCGGGGCGACGGAGGGCATGTTCCTGCGGCGGACGTCTGGCGGGGTGCCGGGCTGGTCCACGTTGATCCTGCCGAACAGCATCACAGCGAACCGTGTTGTGTACGGCATCGCAACAAACACATATGGCAGTTCCGCCAACCTCACATATGACGGGAACGTCTTTGCGGTCGTCGGTGGCAGCACATTCGGTCGTGTCGAGGTGAGCGGGACCGGAAGTGGATGGACGCACGCTGATATTCTGCTGCGCTCGAGCGTGTCCGTTCGAGGTACCGGGGTGTACACCTATAACTCCGGCTCGCAAATCACTTGGTTTGCTGGCAATCCTTACAACTTTGGATCGCAAGAATGGGTCCTGAACGTCAAGCCGTCGAGCGCGACCTTTCAGGTCGACGCTGCAGAGCGCGGCGCGACTGGGGTGACAACCGCCCTGCGAGTATCGGCGAGCGCGATGGTCGTGGCTGGTTCATTCGCCCACGGCGGCGGACAAACGATCAATTCGTCATCCGACATCGCCATCGCCACCGCAGCCGACACCATTTCGGGCGCATGGGACTTCACCAACCTTGTGACGCTCACGCGCACCACGGAGCAGTTGCGGGTGCGGTACGACGCCTCGAACTACTACTCGACCACAGTGTCATCGGCGGGCGCGGTCACGTTCAACGCGGTGGGCGCGAGTGCCGGGTTCACCTTTAGCGATCCAGTGACCGCAGCGTCAACGCTGGCCGTCACTGGCGCCACCACGCTGACTGGCGCGCTCGCGGCCAACGGGGGGATCTCCGTCGATTCGACGGCGTTCACCGTCGCGGATACGACCGGCAACACCGCGATCGCCGGGACATTGAATGTCACCGGGGCCACCACGCTCGGCTCGCTCTCCGTGAGCAGTGTGGCCTCACATCTGGTGGCCGCGGCGACGGACACCTACGACCTCGGCAGTGCGACGCGACTGTGGCGATCAGGCTACCTGTCGACGCTGAACGCGATCGTGTTTGCCGAGACCACGCAGACGCTCTTTGGCGGCTATTCCACCATCGGCCATGATGCCGGGTCGGTGAATGCCGATGTCAGCGCCGGCGCGACGACGATCGACTTTGGCGACACCATGACGCCTGGTGATTGGGTGGTCATCCGGGCCCATGACACCAGCGGCGCCATCAAGACCGAGTACTTGCTGGTGGGGTCGCTGGTCTCCGGCACGACATACAACGTCACCAGGGATCTGGCCGCGGCCCATGGCACCGACCCGGCGTGGGCCGCCGGCACGCCCTACCTCGTGTTGGGGCAGTCGGGTGACGGGCGCATCGACCTCGTGGCGGTGGACGGCAAGCCGCGCATCGTGTTCACGCAGCAGGGCGGGGCCTACAACACCCAAACCGACCACGCGGTGTTGGGGAATCTCAACACGTACTACGGGTACGCGACCGACGTCTGGGGCGCCGGGTTCGGGGCGTCAGCCGGGATCAACCTGACCGTCGATGCGACCAACGGCGTGCGCTTCCGCTCGTCGACAACCGTGCTCGGACAGTTGACGGGGACCACGTGGACCCTTGGCCTCACGAGCACTGAACACGTGAACATCACGAGCACGGCCGTTCAAATCAAGGACGGCAGCACCGTGCTGACCGAGATTGCCGGCGGCGTCATCCGTGTGGGGCAAGAGGCGGAGTCCCAGGGCAACGTGCTTATCAGTGGCGGCGCGGTCTCGATTCGCAACAACACGGCCGTGCGCATCCACCTGGCCAATGACGGCAGCGGGTACCTCGCCAACAGCAACATTTCCTGGGACGCAGCCGGCGCCTTGACCGTCACCGCCAACGCCACGATCGCCGGGTGGGCGGTGGCCAGCACCACGCTGACCGGCGGCAACATGGTGTTGACGAGCACCGGCAACCTGACCGCGGGGACCTCAAATGATGTCGTGCGGCTATCGGCCGATGACGCCACCTACCGCGCGTGGATCGGGCATGCCACGGCCGCGAGTGCGCCGTTCAGGGTGACGAAGACCGGCGAAGTGACGGCGACGAACGCCACCGTGACCGGCACAGTGACGACTTCGAACCTGACCGCCACCGGTGGGACCGTGGGCGGCTGGACCTTGGCCGCCACAACCCTTACTGGCGGCAGCTTGGTCCTGACGAATACCGGAAACCTGGCGGCTGGCACGAGCAACGACATCGCGCGCGTGTCTGCTGATGACGCGACCTATCGGCTGTGGGTGGGGCACGCGACCGCAGGGTCCGCGCCGTTCCGCGTGACTAAGGCCGGGGCGGTGACGATGACGTCGGCGACCGTGACCGGCGCGATTACCGCGACGTCAGGCAGCATCACTGGGGACTTCACAATCGGCACGTCTGGCGTGCTGCGTTCCGGTGCGACGAACTACACGACCGGAACTGGCTACTACCTCGACTACAACGGCGGCACGCCGAGGGTGCGCCTGGGTAATCCCTCGGGCAACCGCCTGTCGTGGGATGGGTCAGAGCTGACGATTGTGTCGAACCAGTTGACTGTTGACGATGACGGGATCAGAGTGGCGACGGCGCTGTCAGGTACGTCCGCGGCCGCGGCGTTTCGCTTCGCGCCAAATCCCTCCGGGGTGGCTGGGGACTCCTATGGCATGTACGGGTTCGAGCCGGGGCTGGGCCTCAATTGGCGCTACCTGAACATCGTGAATGAGTCGACCGGCAATAACGACATGCTCGTGAACATTCGCGCCGGAAATTCGGTGGCGAACGATGCCTTTATCCACTTCAACGTCTATGACTCAAATGCGTTGAGCACGAACACGCTCCCGGACGGCAGCACCGGTCTCCCTAGCACCTCCTACTTGTGGATGTCGGCCGACAACATGACCGTGGATGCGCCGAAGACGTCGTTCCTGGGAGCGATTCGCTACGACGCCACGATTTCGCCAACCGCGCTGTCGGCCAACACCGACAATTGGAGCCCGACGGGATTGTCCAGTGCGCGGAATGTCCGTGTCGACGCCTCTGGGGCCTACAACCTCACGGGCATCAGCGCGCAGCCAGATGGCGCGGAGTTGTGGCTGATCAACGTGAGTGCCAACGCCATCACGCTGAAGCACGACCAGACCAGTACCGCAGCGAACAGGTTCTATCTGCCTGGCAGCGTGGACCTGGTGCTGAACCAGTACGCATCGGTGCTGATTCGCTATGACGCGACGTTCTCCCGTTGGGTGGTGGCGCAGAAGTGACGCCCGGCTGGGTCGTCTTGACCGGAGGGTGATGATTGGGCCGGTAGCAAGAGAGGCGGAGCAAGGGCACATGGGGTGGGCCGCTCGGTGGAACAAGAGGAGATGGCAGATGACGTATGTGGTGAAGTTCGGCGCAAGTGATGCGGAGCGGTTTCGGTTGCTCTACGAGGCGTTCGTGGTCGGCGGGACGCACATCGAGGGACGCAAGGACATCGAGACCTTGCGCCGCGAGCTGTCGGTACTCGACAAGCTGTCGGCGATTTCCGAGCGCCCGGCCGGCGTGCCCGACGATCAGGAGGCGCCCACCCGGACGCTTCACCCGGGCGACCATACCGTCACCCTCGATCATCCCGAATACCAGATGGTGAAGAAGCACCTCAGCGCGATGGTGTCGGTGACGTCCACGCGCGGTGCGCGTCGCATCGTGGAACTCGTGGACTGGTTCGACAGCCTCAAGGGCGAGGAGAAGGCGGGCGAGGCGAAGCCCGCACGCAAGAAGTAGGACCTGCGAGGTCGAGCAGGCCGCAAGCCTGAGACCCCGCGCGGTTGGCTGCCGCCCGGGGACCCTGCCCGCAAGGTGGGGACCACTCGACCGACAACAGCAGCCCGCGGACGCAGGCCGGTCCGCATCGCTCATCTCCGAGACGGGACTCCCGGAGGCTGGGCATGCGGCCGGCCTGTTGTCTTTCGGGGCATCAGGGCAACACGTTTCGGGGGATGGGCTGATGAGTGGTGGCGCTGGATTGATGGGGATGAACGGCAAGACCGGCGAGGTCTTGCGCTGGGCCTTTGGGATGGTCATGGCGGCCGTGGTGGCCTATTTCACCGGCCAGATTGCGACCGAGCGCCGCTTCGCCGCGATCGAATCCCGCGTCGAATCTCGGGCGGCCGTCGAGCAGCAGCATTTCGAGGAGATCCAGCGCGCCCTCACGCGTATCGAGGGGCAGCTCATTCGCCTTGAGGAGCGCCGCCGATGAGCCGCGCGCTGAATGACCTGTCGCCACGATTCAAGCCGCTCGCGATTGAATTGCTGGCGCGCCTGACGGAGGCCGGCATCGCCGTGCTGGTGATCGACACGCTCCGCACGCCAGAGGAGCACGCGGCCAATCTGGCCAAGGGTGTGAGCTGGACGACGCACTCGAAACACCTCGACGGAGACGCGATCGACATCTGTCCGTACGCCATCTACGACGTCGACGGCCCCGACAAGCTCAACTGGAACGCTGGTCATCCAGTGTGGAAGCGCATCGGGGAGATCGGCGAGTCCCTGGGCCTGCGCTGGGGCGGCCGCTGGAAACAGAAGGACATGGGGCACTTCGAGTACGTCGAACCGAAGCCGCCTGTGAAGCGCGCATGAGACGCCGGCACCCGCTCGACTTCGCCGCGGACCACGCGCTCATGACGTGGCAGCACGCAGAGCGCCGGGCCACCGCCCGCGGGCTGCAGCCAGGCGATTTCGTGCAGGACGGCCCCGGCGGGGACGTGCGCGAAGTCGTGCAGGTCGAGTCGGCCGGCCTGTTGCTCGACTGGCAGGCCCACACCGAAATCCGGAAATCGCACCGGGGCAGCGCTGCCGGCCGGTGCGCGATGTACGGCGGCAGCGCCAAGGGAGAGTGACCAATGGACGGGGTATCGATTCTGCAGCTCACGTCGCTGGCGAGCATCGTCACAGCGAGCATCTTTCTGACGTACGTCGCGAAACGGGCCCTGGCTGACGTGCCGGTGGCCTCACGGCTGCCTGTCTGGCTCTACACGTCGACCATCGCCGGCGTGCTGACCTATGTGGCCGTCGAGGTCCTTGGCACGCTGCAGGGCAAAACGGGCGTGCTGGTGATCGACGGGATGATCAACGGGGCGTTGGCCTCCGGCATCCGTGAGTGGTTCGCCACGGTCGACAAGCCGTTGGCTGCGAGCAAGGCTGCGAAGGAAGCCAGCTTCGAAGCGGAGATCAAGCGGCGGATGGGGATCTGGTTCCTGCCGCTCCTGCTGGTTGGGGGCCTCGCGGTCGGCGCGGCCGGCTGCGCTGGCGTGCCGGCCAACGGGCCGGTCATCACCCCGGCGGACCAGGCGCAGGTGCGAGCCGCGGCGGCGAAGGCGCTCGGCGGCATCGAGATCGCCGGCGTGATTGTCCGCGACGGGATGCGGCTCGCCATTGACCTGCAACTGCCGCCCGCCGTCATGGACCCGCTGCGCACGGCCGTGCAGGCGGCAAACCCGGAGGTCCAGTCGCTGATCACGCAGATCGGAAACGCCACCCGGGTGGCCACCGTCGAGTCGCTGGCACGTGGCGTGGCCGCCGTGGCCAGGCGAGTGGCGGAGGCCCTGCGGTCGACCGGACACGACCGGCTGGCCGGCGTGGCCGTCGCGCTCGATGCGGCGGCTGGCGCGCTGGAGGTGCTGCGATGACGCCGCTGCCTGGCAACCCGCTCCAGTGGATGGACTTTGTCGACGACCTGCTCAGGGTCATCGCCCAGGGGAAGAAGACGCTCGGCACCATTCGGGAGATCCTCGCGCGCGAGTCCCCGGAGTCGCTCGCGGCGTTCGACGCGCGCGTGGCCGCGGCAGGACTGCCGTGGCAGCAGGCCGACGACCTGAGCCGGAAGGACTGACCCGGTGCCGCGGCTGAACCGGTACGCGCAGGTGGCGACCGACCCGCAGGGCCGGGCTCTGTGGCGTTGGCGCACCGATGACGAGGCGATCGGGCAGCAGGCTGTCACCCCTGGCACCGAGGGGGACCCCCGCGCGCCGTATGTCATGGCCGCGCGGCCCCGCGGGCGCGAGGGGTACGGCGTGCCGTTCACACGTGGCATTGGCGGGTGCAACGTGCTGGCCGCCGGCGGCGGCCGGTGGATGCGTCGGCTTGATGGACCGGTGCCGCAGCTGACCGGCTCGGAAGCCTGGCATCCCGCCGCCGATGGCCGGGTGGGCGATATTGACCGAGACGGTCGCGCGGTCACCCTGTCCGAGGACCAGCTCGTCATCTACGACCACGACGGCCCAGAGCACCGCACCATTCGGCGTGCCGGTGTCGAGGGGGACACCCGATTCATGCACGGCTTGCTGGCGTGGACCTGGCGCGGCCGCGTGTGTGTCTATGACGCCGACGGAGAGGGCCTGCTCGACGTGCGGCAGGCAGGGCCAGGAGCCTCGAAGGCCGTGGCCTTCCGCGCCCAGCGGCGCCGCTGGGTGCTCTATCAGACCGATGCCACTGGCGGCCTCCTACATCCGATCGACGACGCCTCACAGGGCTATCGGTTTGGCCCCTCGCCCATCAGGCCCGGCACCGAGGGGATCTTTGATCCGGATGTGCTCGTCACTGATGATGGCGAGGCCGTCATTGTCTGGGCGGCGCGCGAGGGACAGCTCCAGGAGGACATCCGGTGGCACCTGACCCCAGTGTTGGGGCAGGGGATGGTGTCGCTGACCGGCGTCGAGACCACGGCGCCGATCGTCCCGATCAACCGCGAACTGTGGTTCGGGTTCTTCGAGTTCGCGGGCCCGGTGGCCTGCGACACGGCCAACTGCCGAGTCCCCGTGACGCAGGGCGCCCCCTGGCTCGAGGTGCGCGACCTGCAGACGGGCGGCGTCCGATACCGCTACGTCTCCGGCGACCCCGATGGTGACCCGGACGCCATCGATCGCGCGGTCGCCCGGGCCGCGGGCGCCGGCGTGGACGTGCTGGCGTACGTCCCGCGGCGGGCGGCCGCCATCCGGCTGCCGGACGCCATCATCGGCGTCGAGTGCTACCGGCGCGCTGATGAATCGGTGGAGGACTTCGAGCGGTCGATCCGGGCTCTGGTCGCGCGGTGTCCGCGCTCGGTGCTCATCGCGCAGTGCTACACATCGAACACCACCCTGACGACGGATCTGCGGTCGATTCCGCCGGTCATCGCGCGCGTGGCGCGAGACTGCGCCAACGTCGAGGCCATCCTGGTGTTCTCAGGCAGTGGCCGGGCCACCGGCTTCCAGGATCACCCGTCGGTGCAGCCCGACTGGCGGGCGCTCGGCGCCACGATTCAGGCGCCACAGGCCAGGCCCGTCCCGCCGACGGCTCCGCTCGCCATCACCATCACCGAGTACCGCGAGCAGGGCCAGGTGCCGATGGCGCTGTACGCCCTGTATCGCGTGACTGGGCACGGTGACCAACCGGTGTCCGTGGCACTGACACTCGACGGGGCTCGAGTGTCAGGCAGCAATGCCACGGCCGGCCGCCTTGAGGTCGAACTCCACGAGCCGGGCGAGTACCGCCTCGGGGCCACGGTGCGCTGTGGCGATCGGGTCGCGGAGACCGGCGCGGTGCGCATCGTGCGCGTCCTGCCGGCGCCCGTAGAGCCGCCTACCGTCCCCCCAGTGCCGCCCTACCAGCCGCCGGCCATCACACCGGCCGGCACCCCAGAAGCGGCCGCCGCGCCGTGGCGGGACGCGGCCGATCTGGCCGCACGAAGGAATGGGGACTGACGATGCCGCACGACACACCAGTGCCTGGCTCGCTGTCGTGGTGGTACTGCGCGCCGGCCGCCGACAAGCGCCGGCACGGGTACGTCTGGTCCCGGAAACACGGCTGGCGGCTGCGGCCGCATCGCCGCGTGGTTCACCACTGCCGGCACTGCGGCCGGCAACACGACAGCCGTCAGCGGGCGATCGACTGCCGCTGTGGCTACAACGACATCGAAGTGCTGTTTGAGGGGTAATCCATGAAGCGTTCCCTGCTTGTCTCGCTGCTCATCCTTGCCGCCGGCTGCGGCCTGACGGTGCCGCCGGCCACACCGACGCCGCCGCCGATCCCGGTGCCGATTGATGTGGTGGTCCCGGCTGACCCGATGCCGATCATCGTGCGGGTCTATGCGGACCTGCTCAAGCGGCAGCCGGACCCGTACGGGATCGACTACTACGGCGCGCGCCTGCGATCGGGCGAGATGGACGAAGCGGCCATGCGGGCGCACGTCATGCAGAGCGCGGAGTACCGGGCGCTGCAGACGCCGGCGCCGCCGGAGGCGCCACCGGTCATCACCACACCGGTCGAGCAGATCCCGCCAGCCGTCTGGGTGACGATCCGCCAGTTCATCGCGGCGTTCCCGTTCCCGCGCGGGGATGGGTCGGACGCCTACCTCCAGTCATTGCGCGCGTGGACGCGCCAGCTCACCGAGCAGATCCGCTACACCCACGGGCCGGAGTGGGGCCACAAGGCCACGTCGCCAAACGCGCCGCCGTCGAAGGAGTCGATCGCGCGCAAGGTCGGAGACGACCTGCACGTCTGGGACATGCTCATCGGCGCGGCCACCGGCCAGCCGATCCTCAGCACCGACCCGCACCACTACCACGTCAACGACCAGCACTTCATTCCTGTCGAGCCGGTCGACCATCTCGCCAGCCGCGGCCCCCCGGTTGCGCGCGCGCCGATCCCACAGCCGTGGATCGGGCTGACGTCCTTCGACCTGGGCGTCCGCCTCGAGGCCGGCGACCGGCGCTGGGTGGATCTGATGGTGGCCGAGGGCTTCACCGTGGCGCGGGTAGTGGTCGCCTCACGGTACCGGACGCCGCGGACGCTCGAGGACGGCCTGCGGCAGCTGCCGCTCACGCTGGCCACGCTCGCCGGCGCCGGTCTGAGGGCCGAAGTGGTTGTCCTGGTGGACACCGGCCTGTACGAGATGACGCGCGCCACGATGCGCGACTACCTCCGGCGGGTGGTCGCCATCTGCGAGCAGCATCCGGACGCGATCGCCGGCATTGAGATCGCCAACGAGTCCACGCACTCGACGCAGGTGGAGGATCTGAGCGATCCGGCGTTCCTCGCGGAGTTGTCCGCGCTGGTGCCGGCGCGGTTCCCTGTCTCGTGGGGCAGCTCGCACGGCGGGGAGCCGCCGTTCATCGGCGGCGGGTCCTACCTGACGCACCACGCCGCGCGCAGCGAGAGTCCCGAAGTCAACGCCGCCATCATGGCGCAGGCGCAGCGCATGTCAGGCCAGCCGATCATCGACGATGAGGCGCTGGGCATTGCGGAGGTCGAACGGTACGGCGCCCGCACGGCGGACCCGGCCTACGGAGAGCGCCAGGCGCGCGCGGCGCGGCAGTACGGCCTGGGCGGCGTCACCCTGCACCTCGAGGCGGGGCTCACCGCCAACGTGGACCTGCTCGGGCCGATCCAGCGCGAGGCGATCAGGCGCTTTGTGGCGGCGATGGTAGTGGGCTACTTTGCGCCCAATCAGGGTTAGGACTGGTCGGGCGGGTCTGCGTAGATCAGGTAGTACTTCCCGTCGGCCGCAGGGTTACCGAGCTCTGCCACAATTTCGCATCCATCCGATTCAAGCCTCTCCTTGGCTTGGGTGCGATCATCGGCTGACGGAAATCTGAGTGCGGCCATGACTCTATCGTCGTGTTCGTTTGGCATCCGTTTGTCCTCTCAGGCTATTTGCCACGCCACCGGGCCGCTGCAGCTTTCACCCGCGTGACGCCAGCTCCACTGAAGCCGCTGTCAGTAGCCGCCAGGAAGGCACGACAAATCTCGCGCCCTCATGTGTCACGACGAATCGCGACCTGGTGTCTGCCGGACCAACGACGACGACCGAGCGCCCGCGGATTGGCACCGGTGCGGCCGCGCCGCCGATTGCAGTGTCTCCGGGCTGAAACTTCGGTGGGCGCCCGCCGAGTCGACCGTTTCGCGCCGATGATTGGGCCTTTGCCGGCGACGTTGCGCCCTTCGCCAGCCGCCCCAATGCCGCCATCTGGCTCTTGCTGACTCTTCGCCGCCGCGGGCGCGGGCGCGTCTCAGGCGACATGCCGCCGGTAGTCCGAGAGCTGGTGCACGACGCCAAAGCGTTCAGCATTGGCCATGACCGCCTCGAGATCGCGCATTGTGTCCTCAGTAATGATTTCCTCGCCACACTGGTCACACACCAGCGCCGGCACGCTCCTGACGACCACGGTCAGCGGGCCTCTCGTGAGTGTCTTGGTCACGGTGCCTTGGCGGCCCGTGCCACCGACACAGGCCGGGCACGGTTGTCGGTCCATCGCCATTACTGCTCTCCCTTCGGGATTCTGACACTGAAGTTATCGGAAAATCTCGCCGCGTCTGGCAGGTAGGCCGTGATGATGAGTTCGTCGCCAGACGCCAGCGCCTTCGCTACCACGTGAATCCATCGGCCTGAGATCTGCGCGTTGATCAGGCGGCTCTCGGTGTAGGTCTCGATCGCTACTCCAATCGCGAGCACGGCCGCGACGTCCGCCGTGGTGATGTTCAGTTCAATCATCTTGTCCGTCGCGTGTTTCGTGAACAGGAGCGCCATAGGCAGAAGTATGGCTTATACGCTTAGGTTTGTCAACAAGGAAGACGCGGTGACCGGTCGTTTTGCAACTTTTGCAACTTCTGGAAGGGTCTCTAGAGGCGTCAGTGGGCGTGGTCGCAATGGCTCCAGTCGGTTCATGTAGCCAAGAGCCGAACGGATACATCTTTTAGAATCAATAGTTTAGAGTTGGTCGGGGCGCCGAGATTCGAACTCGGGACCCCCTGCGCCCAAGGCAGGTGCGCTACCAGGCTGCGCTACGCCCCGACCCACTCGACAGTGTACAGCAGCGCCCCCGGGGCTGAAGCCCCGGGGCTCCAGTGAACGGGAGTCAGCGTTTGATCATCGGCACCAGCGGGCCCCGCGCGACGCGGTAGCCCGACGGCACCGTGAACAACGACGCGTCCGGGTGGTCCCGCTTGATGTTGGTCAGCTTGTAGGTGGTCCGCACCGTCCGAGGATCGTTGAAGTCGGTCAGCACCAGCACCTGCAGGTCGGGCGACGTCCACTCCTCGGTCACCACGCGAATGGGCTGCTCGTTGCCGATGGCCCCCGCCGGAATGGTCGTCGTCTTGCGCGTGCCGGTCGCGCGCACGCCCTCGATCATCCTCTCCGGCAGCGTTTCCTCGGCCGTGTCTCCGCCCGTCGGGGCGGCGCTCTTGTCGCGGACCGTCCACTGACGGCCCAGAGCGCCGCCGAAGTGGTCCAGCATCAGTGAATACGTGCCCACCTTGCCATCAAACGTACCGCGCATCGTGTAGCGCCCGACTCCGGGGCTGACACGCGCCGTCTTCCTCGCCACATCCAGCGTCGTCACCGTCTGCGCGACGGGATCGTGAATCGACACCTCGACGCTGCCGTCGGCCCGCGTTTCCTCACGTCTCACCCGGCCCGCGGCGTCCCGGGCCACCGTGCCGGTGGTGCGCTTGACGATGCGGTTGCCGTCCGAGAGGGTCTGGATGGTCTCCGAGACCACCTCGGCGGTGTACGGTGCGCCGGTCACGGTCTTGACCTCGATCCGTGAGTCCAGGAACACCGCAGGCAACTGCGGCACGATGAGGGTGGGCGGGCTCGATGGCCGTCTCGTTTGCGCGTCAAGCGTGCCGCCGGCCAGCAGCGCGGCGAATGCGAAGGTCAGCGAAAGGCGAGTCTTCATGGGTTCTCCTGTGGTGATGATCCGTCGCCGGCCGCGAGCCGGATGGCGCGGGTGAGGCCGTCCTGTCCCACCAGCAGGTCGGCCGGTACGAGCGCCGCCGAGTCTGTCTGCGCGGCGAGTCCAAGAGCCGCGATGACGTCGGCCGGCAGGTGCACACGGACGACCGACGCACTCTCGAGAGTGGGGTAGGCGTCTGCACCCGGCCACGCCACGAATTCCACGAGCGGGTCGCCGGTCTGGCCGTCGCCGACCGGCGGCGCCGGCGGGGCGGCGACGATGGCCAGCGTGACCACGGCGCCGGTCAGCGCCATCGCCATCACGAACGGCCGGCGGGGCCGCCCCGTGCGTCCGGTGTCGAACGCGCGCAGCAGCACCTGCTCGCGAGCGGCGTCGTGGGGCGGCACGGACACGGTCGCCCGGAGGCGGTCGAGCGCATCACGCAGGCGGGGGTCGGTCAGGTCAGTCATCACAGTCGTCCTCGTTCACCACACGCGGGCCATCGACGTCCGGCGCGATGACGCCGGCGCCGCTGCGCCCAATGCGCGGGCGAGCCGCGCGCGTCCTCGATGCAGCCGCGAGCGCACCGTGCCGACAGGCACACGCAAGACGCCGGCCGCAGTCTCATACGGCAGTTCCTGCAGGTCGCAGAGCACGATCACCTCGCGGTATCGCGCGGGAATCTCCGTGAGCGCGCGCTTGAGGGCCGCTTCGTCCTCCTGACGCGAGAGCGTGGTCATCGGATCCGCGTCAATGGCTCCCGGCGCGTCGTCGTCTCCGCCGGTGATGGCCAGCCACCGGCGCCGGTGTTGCCACCGGCGGACGTGGTTGCGGGTGATCCCCAGCAGCCAGGCCAGCAGCGTGCCGCGGCCAGCCTCAAAGCGGCGGATTTCCCGGATGACCGAGAGGAAGACGTCCTGCACGATGTCGTCGGCCGCCGAGGCCTGGCCGGTCATGTGCGCGGCAAATCGATACACGTCTGGGCGGTGGCGCCGATACAGGTCGGCAAAGGCCTCACGATCGCCGGCCTGCACGCGCGCTACGAGGGCCGCCTCCACACCCGCTTCGACGTTCACGTCTTCTATTCAGTCGAAGGCGGTCCTGAGTTCCCGCGCCCCTGGTGTGTGCCCGATCTCGCACAGTTGTGTCAATGGATTAGCACGTGCTAGTGTGTTGACACAATGGTCAAACGACGCTCCTCCCGCGAGCTGCCCGAACTGCCGGCCGACCTCGGCCGCCGCGAGCGGCAGATCCTCGAAGCCGTGTACCGCCTGGGACGTGCCAGCGTCTCCGACGTCCGCGCCGAACTGCCCGACCCGCCGTCGTATTCGGCCGTGCGCGGCATGCTCAACCTGCTCGAAGAAAAAGGGCACCTGCGGCATGTCCCCGAAGGCCTCCGTTACGTCTATCTCCCTGTGATCGACCAGCAGAACGCCCGCCGCTCCGCCATGGCGCATGTGGTGCGTACGTTTTTTTCGGGGTCGCCGGCCGAAGCGGCCACGGCCTTGTTCGACCTTGACGACCACGCGTGGTCACGCGAGGAACTCGAACAGTTGTCGGCGCTCGTCAAACAGGCTCAGAAGAGGGACACCAAATGACTGACATCCTGATTCGCGCGATCGTGCTGCTCGTGGTGGCCTGGGGCGCCACCGCCGCCCTCCGCCGGCAGTCGGCGGCGCTGCGGGCGTCGATCTGGACCGCGGCGCTGGCCGGGGTGTTGCTGCTGCCGGCGCTCACCGTGGTCACGCCGGCCATGAAGATTCCCGTCTGGGCGCCCTCGTCGCCGTCGTCGTACACCGCGCAGTCGCCCGCACCGGTCGCGGACGCACCCGCCGCTCTGGAACCGCCGGCGACGGTCGATGCGGTGGCACCGGTTGCTGTGGCGCCGGTTGCCGAGGTGGAGACCGAGGCGCATGTCGCACCCGTCTCGTTCAGCATCAGTCGCGCCGATGCCGCCCTCACGCTGTGGGGCCTGGTCGCCGTGGCGCTTGCGGTGCGGATCCTCTGGAGCCATCGGTCGCTTCGTCGCGGCGCCGGCCGCCGTGAGGCCGCCTCGCCTGACTGGCAGGCCACCGTCGCCGAGGCGTGTGACACGTTGGAGCTGCGCCGGGGCGTCCGTGTGGCATTCTCGGACGAGGTCAGCGTGCCCGTGGTCATCGGCGTGTGGCGCCCGGTGCTGCTGCTGCCGGTGGATGCCGTCGAGTGGGACGCCGGCCTGCGTCGTGCCGTGGCGCTCCACGAGCTGGCCCACGTGGCGCGTTGGGATGGCCTTAGCCAGCTCGTCAGCCAACTGGCGTGCGCCGTCTACTGGTTCGTGCCGCTCACGTGGATGGGCGCGCGGCAGGCCGCGGCGCTCCGCGAGCAGGCGAGTGACGATGTGGTGTTGCGCGCGGGCGTGGCGCCGGCCTCGTATGCCGAGCATCTCATTGGTGTGGCGCGCGCGGCCACGGGTGTGGCGCAGCCGGCGGCGTTGGCGATGGCGAAGTCGTCGCACCTGCGCGATCGCATCCTCGCCATTCTCGATCCGGCCTCGCCGCGCGTGCGCACCAGCCGTCGTGTCGTCGCGACCGCGGTCGTCCTGGTGGCCGCCGCGGTGGTCGTCACCTCGGCCGTGGAACTGACCGCGCGCGCGTACACCGCTGACCAGTGATCCTGGCAGTGGCCACCCGCGCCACCGGCACCTCCAGCGCCGCCCACACCGCTGGCACCGGTCGCACCGCCCGCGCCACCTGCCCCGGCCCCGCTTGCGCCGCCCGCCCCGTCCGACTGGCCCACGCCTCCGGCACCTCCGGCGCCACCAGCACCGCCGGAGCCTGGCGCGCCGCCGGTGCCTCCCGTCCCGCCGGTTCCACCCGCCCCGCCCGCGCCGCCGGCGCTGCAGGAATGGCCGGGCCCCTGTGGCCGCGATGTTCGCCAGAACCAGATCTCGATGAATGACGATGGGGATCGGCGCCGGTTTTCGATGCGCTACCAGTCAGCGGAATGTGACTTCGACCTGCGGATGGATGGCCGGATCGAGTTCAACCGTGACTTCACCGACGTCGTGCGCGTGTCGAGCGGTGGGCTGTTCCGGCTCGAGGCCGTCGAGGCTGGTGTGCGCCGGGAGCTGCGCATCGAGCCCAACGGCAACGGCGTCAGTCGCGAGTATCGCCTCAACGGCCGCGTGCAGCCCTTCGACGCGCAGGCGCAGGCGTGGTTCGCGGAGTTTCTGATTGCGCTCGATCGGCGCACGGCGCTGGGCGTGGACGTGCGGTTGCCGCGTCTGCTCGAGCAGGGCGGCGTCGACGCGGTCCTGGCGGAAACGGCGCGGATGACCGGCGACTTCGCCCGTGACCGCTACTACCAGAAGCTCGGTGAGGCGCGGCGGCTGAGCCCGGCCGAGACCGCAGCCGTGCTCTCGCAGGTGGCGTCGGTGACACGTTCAGATCACTATGCGTCCGCGGCGCTCTCGCGCGCCGCGGCCGGGCGCATCGACGACGGCCAGGTGCGCGCCGCCGCATTTCGGGTGATCGAGGGACTCAAGTCCGATCACTACATCGCGACGTCGCTCAAGACCGTGCTGGGCACCGACGCGCCGACCGCGGCCGAACAGGAGTTCCTGGTGCGCGTCCTCGAGCGCGTGCGGTCCGACCACTACAAGTACGAAGTGCTCGCGTTCGTGGTGCGGACCGGCCGCGCGGACGTGCCGGCGCTGCTCCGCGCCATGGACGGAATCAGCTCAGGCCACTACCAGCATCAGGCCATCGTCGCCGTGTTGGGTCTGGACAATGTGAACGAGTCGGACCTGTTGGCGCTCACCGAACGCGCGACGCGCATTCGCGGCGATCACTACGAAAGCGAAAGCCTCCGCGCAGTCGTCAGACACCGCGCGGCCACCGATCGGGTTCGCGACGCCGTCCGCACGGCGGCATCGACCCTCTCGCGCCACTATCGGGAGCAGGTGGAACGGGCTGCGGGACGGTGAGACGTCTGCATCGCGGCCCAGCGAGCGGGCCGCGCTACGCAGACCTTCTGATCGCCTCCGCCGTCAGGTCGATGTCTGCCTCGGTGGTGGAGTAGTTGCTGACCGACAGCCGCAGCGCGGCCATGCCGTGCCACGTCGTGCCGCTGGCCCAGCAGGTGCCGTCACGCTGCAGACGGTCGATCATCGCGCGCGTCGCCGCGTCGGCGTCCGCGCCTGTGACCCGCACCAGAACTTGATTCAGGACGACGTCGTTGAGCACCTCGAGGCGCGGGTCAGCCTTGAGGTGCTGCGCCAGACGCGCGGCCAGCGTGCAGCAGCGATCGATGAGCGCCGCGAAACCGTCGCGGCCCATCGATCGCAACGCGGCATACACGGGCACCGCCCGGCCGCGGCGTGATTCCTCGGGCACGAACTCGTGCGGATCGCGCTCCTTGGCCGTTTCGATGATGTAGGCGGCCGACAGCGTCATCGCGCGGCGGTGCGACGCGGGGTGGGCGGTGAAGACCACGCCGCTGTCGTAGGGCACGTTGATCCACTTGTGCGCGTCGGTCGCCACCGAGTCGGCGCGCGCCACGCCGTGGACCAGGTGGGCGCGTGTCGGACTGGCCGCGGCCCACAATCCGAACGCGCCATCCACATGCAGCCACGCGCCATGTTTCGTCGTCTGGTCGGCAATCGCATCGATGGGATCGAACGCGCCGGTGTTCACGTTGCCGGCCTGCGCGCAGACGATCGTCGGACCCGAGAGCGCATTGAGCACCGGTCCGAGCGCGTCAGCCCGCATGCGGCCCTGATCGTCGTTGGGGATCCGCGTGACCCGCTCGGCGCCGAGGCCGAGCAGCTTCAGGGCGTTGAAGATCGTGTAGTGCGACTCGTCGGACACGACGACGTGGATGTCGGGCGCGCCGTAGAGGCCGCGCGCCTCCACGTCCCAGCCGGCTGACGCCAGCACGTGGTGGCGGGCGGTGGCCAGCGCGGTGAAGTTGGCGGCCTGGCAGCCCGTCACGAAGCCCGTGCTCCAGCCCGCCGGCAACCCGGCCAGGTCCTTGAGCCATCCGGCGGCAATTTCCTCGACCACCGAGACCAGCGGTGACAGGACGTACACGCCGGCGTTCTGATCCCAGGCCGACACCAGCCAGTCGGCCGCGGTCGCGGCCGGCACACTGCCGCCGACGACGAAGCCGAAGTAACGGCGGCCCTGCGTCGCCACCGTCCCACGCAGACCCGCGGCGGCCAGCGCCTCGATGATCTCGCCGTCCGGGTCGCCGTGTTCGGGCAGCGGCCCGCCAAGCTGCTGCCGCAGTTCCGCGGCATCAGCCAGGGCACCGACGTGGCGATCGCCGATGGTCTCGAGGTAGTGGGCCGCATGTCGGGCCGTCAGGTTCAGCAGCGGGGCTCGGGTGGACATGACCTCATTGTGGATCCACGCGGCCAACCGCGGCCGGTACAGGCGCGTCGAATGGCCATCATGCAGACATGGTTCGCGGACGTGCGAGTGGCCGCGCGCGGCCTCAGGAGACATCCCGGGTACGCGCTGGCCGCGGTCCTCACGCTGGTCATCGGGATCGGCGCAAACACGGCGGTGTTCACGCTGGGCCATTGGCTGCTGCTTCGACCCGTGCCCGGTGTGCACGAACCGGATCGGCTCGTGGCGTTGTCGCTCATGGCGCCGGGAGGCGGCGGCGCCGGGTTGATCTCGCATCCCGAACTGGCGCATCTGCGCGCGTCGGTGACCGGCCTGGCCGGGCTCGCCGGCTACATGGAGACGCCGCTCAATGTCGCCGTCGACGGTGCCACCCCGCGTCGTCTGGAGGCCGCGGTCGTCAGCGACGACTACTTTGATGTGCTGGGCGCGCCAGTGGCGATTGGCCGGCCGTTCACCCGCGACGAAGGCGCCCAGCCGGGCGCGCCGCCGGCCGCAGTGGTGAGTGATGGGTTCTGGCGGTCGTCACTGGGCGGCGTGCCTGAGGCCATCGGACGGCCGGTTGTCGTGAACGGGGTCTCGTTCACGGTGGTCGGAGTGACCCGGCCCGGCTTTGGCGGCACCTCCCGCGCCGGGCGAACGGACATCTGGGTGCCTTCGGCTCAGCATGCGATCGTGCTTCCGATGTATCGCGGCAACGTTCTGACCAGTGACCGGGCGTCGATCTACTTCGGTGTCGTCGGCAGACTGGCGGCCCACGCGACCGTGAGCCAGGTGGAGCAGGAGGCGAACGCCGCCCGTACGGCGCGGCTGGGAGGCAGCGGCAATCGGCGGGTGGCGTGGACGTTTGTCGCGCGCGAGGGCATGGAACCGACGCCGTGGATGCGCGACCGCGTCAATCGCCTGCTCGTGGCGCTGGTGGGGGGCGTCGTGTTGCTGCTGACGCTGACCTGCGCCAACGTCGGCAATCTGCTGCTGGCGCGGGCGACCGGGCGGCGCCGCGAGATCGCGACGCGACTGGCCCTGGGCGCCTCGCGCGGCAGTGTCGCCCGCCTGCTGATCGCGGAGAGCGTGACGCTGGCGGCGATCGGCGGCGCGGCCGCCCTCGTGTTCGCCTGGGGGCTCAGCCGTCTGTTGGATGGCGCGGTGCTGTTGCCCGGTGTGGTCACGCTGTCGACCGTCCGTGTGGAGTGGCCAGTCATGGCGTTCGCGGTGGGCCTTGCGCTGATTGTGGCGGTGGTGGCAGGCCTGATGCCGGCCTGGACCGCCGCCAGAGTCGACGTGCGCGAAGGGGCGCGTGGGGATGTGACCGGCGGGCGCGCGCAACGGGTGCTGACCGTGGCGCAGGTGGCCGTGTCGGTCACGCTGCTGCTGGGTGCCGCGCTGCTCGTGCGGTCGATGCAGGCGCGCATGGCGATTCCAATCGGGTTCGATCCGACCCAGGTGCTGTCGTTGTCGCTCGAGCCCTCGCTGCAGCGCTACACGCCCCAGCGCACCGACGCGTTCTATCGCGACCTCATGGCGCGTGTGCGGACGACGCCGGGGGTGCGCGCGGCAGGTCTGGCATGGCTGGCGCCGTATTCACAGGGCGCATCGGACACGAGTTTCTGGCCCGAGGGGGCGACGGCCGACGCGGCTGTGTCGGCCAATCACAACATCGTGTCGCCCGGGTTTCTCGATGCGATGGGCATCCCGCTCGTCGAAGGCCGCGATTTCTCCGATCAGGAGTTCCTGCGGCGCGAGGTGCCAGGACAGGGCGTCGTGATCATCACCGCGTCGCTGGCACGCACGTTGTTTGACGGCGGCTCCGCCGTCGGCCGACGCATCACGATGCGGTTTCCGGAGGGCGTGACGCGGACGATCGTCGGCGTGATCCCGGACCAGCGCCAGCACCGCCTGATGGAGTCACACGCGGATCTGTTGCTGGAGCCGTTCGGCCAGTCGTTCACCCCCGGCGCGGCCGCGCTGCAGGTGGCCATGGCCGGGCCGGCCCCGGGCATCGTCGACGGCCTCACCGCCGCGGTGCGCGCCCTCGATCCCACGTTGCCGCTGTTCCAGGTGCGCACGGTCGACGCCGCGATTCGACAGACGATGAGTGAGGAGCGGCTGGTGGCGCAGAGTGTCACGGCATTCGCGGCGCTGGCGATGCTGGTGGCCGCGATTGGCCTGGCGGCCGTGCTGGCACGCATGGTGACGGCCCGGCAGCGGGAGTTCGGCGTGCGGGTGGCCTGCGGCGCGACCGCCGCCCGCGTGGCCCTGCAGGTCACCCGCGAGGCGATGGTGCTGGCGGCCGGAGGCATCGTCATCGGCCTCGGCCTGTCGATGTGGTTCGTGGGTCTGATCAGCGCGCGCCTGTATGGTGTGCCTGCGACCGACGTGACGTCGATCGCCATCGTGGTCGGCGCCGTGCTGACGGTGGCGCTGCTCTCCGCGCTCGTGCCCGCGCGCCGCGCCGCGTCGGTCGATCCGGCGCGCGTCCTGCGGTAGAGCATGTTCACCATGGAGGGCCATGGAGGACCATGGAGGGGTAGGCGCCCACCCCGTACAGGCATTCCTCCATGGATCTTCATGGTCTTCATGGTTGAATCGTCTTCGGCACCCGGTGATCCATCACCCGCCGCCAGAGCGGCGGCACGAACGCCAGCAGCAGCATCGTGCCGTAGCCGGCCGGCAGCTGCGGCGCGCGGTCGCGCGAGGCCAGCGCCTGGTAGCGGCGGCTCGCGATCAGGTGGTGATCGGCGTGGCGTGCCAGATTGATGAGCAGCCAGTTGCTCACGCGATGGCTGCTGTCCCACGAATGCTGCGGCCCCACCGGTTCGTAACGCCCCGGTGCGATCTCGCGGCGCACGAGGCCGTAGTGCTCCACGTAATTGATCGCCTCGAGCAACGTAAACGCCACCACACTCTGCAACGCGAAGAAGGCCACGCCTGATCCGCCCCAGACAACCCACACCACCACGTACACGACAGCCATCGTCACTGCCTGTCGCATCACCATCCGGGGCTTGATCGCCCACGCGTGGAGCAGCCCACCGAAGACCGTACGGGGCCAGAAACGATAAAAGCCTTCACCCAACCGGGCGCTGGCGGGATCGGCCGGCGTCGCGACGTGGCGATGGTGGCCGAACACGTGTTCAACGGCAAAGTGTGGATACGTGACCAGCGCGAGGAGCACGTCGCCCAGCGCGCGCTCGAACCGGCTCGACCGGTGCACCAGTTCGTGCGCGAAGGTGATGCCGATGGCGCCGTTGATCGAGCCGACCGACACGGCCAGGCCGGTCCACTCCCACGCCGACAGGCCGCCGGTGCCTGCGTGCGACAACGCCCAGATCACGAGCGCTGCCTGCACGGGTACCCAGAGCCACGTGACCAGACGGAACCAGGGATTGCGTTCGAGCGCCACTACTTCGTCGGCCGACGGGGCCAGCGGATTCAGACTGGCCGCTGCGTCGACCAGCGGGAAGCCGACGTACAACACGGCCACCGGCGCCCAGACCCACGCGCCGCCCAGCTGCGCCGACCACCACGCCACGGGCGGCAACAGGAATCCGAGCGCGTAGGGGAGCGCGGAGCGCATCGTGCCATTGTCCGACACAGTAGGCATGTAGGCATGTAGTTCCGGGATTCAGATCTGCATGTCAGCACAGTAGGCATGTAGACATGTAGTTCTGAGAATTCTGATCTACATGCCTACATGTCTACTGTGCGGACTATTGGCGGTTGTAGGCGATGCCGGCGGCCTGGGCCTGGGCGATCGCCACGACCATGGCCGGCACCACCGTGACGCCCGGCAGCAGGTGCGCGCGCAGGTCGGCGCCGATGGCGGCCGCCTCGCCCTTGCCGCGCGCGGCCAGTTCGAGCGTCCACGCGCCAAGCGCGTTGTTGCACATCAGGAACTTCGTGCCCAGTTTCTGCAGGTTGGGAATGGAGCACGCGGCGATTGCGCCGCCAAACGGCGCCAGCGGCGGCACGCCCATGCCTTCCGCCAGGATGTGGCCATCAGCCGTCGTCGGGCTGTTGAACACGTTGCGGGTGTACGGCCGGCCGTTCGCGTCCTTCAGGCCCAGCAACTCGCCGATGCCGTACTTCGCCCACGTCGCATCGTCAAACCCCAGGCCGATGCTCGAGGACGGGCCGATTCCGTAAAGCGTGGCGACCGCGCCCACCTGGTTCGCGGCCACCCCGTGGCCAGTCGTGAAGCCGTTGAAGTAGTTGAGGATGTGCAGCAGCGGCAGGCCGTGCTGGTGACCGTTGAAGTCGAAGAAACACCGGTGCTGGCCCCGCACTTCCTTCAGCCAGTCAGCCGGACCCGCCTGCCCCTGTGCCGCGGGACGGGCGCTGAACGGGACGGTGGTGGCGGCCGCAACCGCCAGGCCGCGCGCAAGGAACTGTCGCCGACTTGCATCAACGTAAGACATGAGAGGCTCCTTAGAGAAGACCGTTGGGCGGGGATGCGCGCTCTTATGTACGGCCGCCCACTGGGAATGTCAAGGCCTCACCGTGTCAGGCGCTTCAGCACCTCCGCCGACAGGTCCAGCGCCGGATCCGCCGCCAGCAGCGTCAGTCCGGTCGGCTCAGCCTGCGCCGACGGCAGCGCAAACACGAACCACAGGCCCTTCTCCTTCCGGACGGCCTCGATCACCGGCTGGACGAGTGTCTCGAAGCTGGCCAGCAGCGAGTTCTGCAGTTGCTCCACCTGAATCTGCGCTTCCTGCTGCGCAAACTGCGCCTCACGCTGCATCCGCAGCAGATCCGCATTCCACGTGAGCAGCGTCGCCTCTTCGACGACCGTCTGCTGCGACTTGATCTTCTCGGACAGCGCCTGGATGTCGCGCGCGCGCACCTGCAACCCCGCGTTGAGGGTCGTCTGCAGCGCCGTCACCCTGGCCATGCCCGACTTGCCGAATTCGGATTCACCGAACACGCGGTCGAGATTGACGAAGGCGATCTTCGTGTCGGCGGGGAAGGCGGCTGTCGTCGCGGGCGCTTGTGTGGCCGCCGCCGGCGGCGCTGGTGGCGGCGCCGCCTGCGCGGCCGCCACTGCGGGCAGAAGCGTCAATGTGAGGGCTAACGTCAGAGCGGGTCGGACCATGGGAACCTCCGTGCCCGGTTTGACGCCCGCACACGCCCCCCGGCCGTCCCGCACCCTGTGGACCCTGTGGACCTAGCGGACCTTGAACTCCATCTGGAACTTCACCGTGGTCCCGACCGGCTCGCCGCCCACGGTGGCCGGCATGAACCGCGTTTCGAGCGCCGCGGCGATCGCCTGGTCATCCAGGCCGAACACCGAATCAAGCGACTTCACCACCCGCGCGGCCGCCACGCGCCCCGTGTCGTCGATGTCCAGCTCCAGTTCCACGACGCCTTGAATCTTCTGGCGCATGGCCTCCGGCGTGTACTTCGGGTGGCTCAGTGTCAGCAACACCGGTTCGCGACGCGGGCCTTCGTTGCCGCCCCGGGACTCGCCGGCACCGCCGCCACGGGCCGGACGCGTGTCGACCGTCCCAGCGATGTCGGCTGTGGCGTACTCGACACTCGCAATGGAGAGTTCGAGCCGCGCGGAGCCGGACTCCTGGGCGATGCGCTTGAGTTCAGCCGTGGGCACCAGACGCACGTCCACCGTTCGCAGCGTGTGCGCCGGAATGTCGACCTCCATGCGCACCGTTCGCAGCGGCTGCAGTGTCTCCTGGGCCTGCGTGCCAATCGCCAGCGCGAAGGTGACCGCGCGCACCGCGCGGTCCGTCTGATTGAGCAGACTGACCGACGTGTACCCGCCATGTTCGTTGGTGTGGGTCGTCGCGGTGATGCCGACCGCCGCCTCCGGCGTACGAGGGGCGTGCCCCAGCGCGACCGTGGCCGGCACGTCGGGCACCCCGCGCTGCGGCGGCGGCGCCTGACCGGCCTGCACGACAACACCGAGGGAGACGATGGCGAACGCCACGAGAACGCGGGACACTCGGGACATTGGACGGGTTCCTTTCCAGGACAGGACGTGGTCGATGCGGCGCTCGATGCGCGAGGGAGCCCCGTCCGCCATCGGCAGGCTCCACACCACGCGTCGACCTGGGGCCGTCCGCGCGGCGGCGAATTGCAGCAAGGTGTCCGCGTAGTCGGCCGCGGGCACACCGCGTTCAATCGCGAGTTCGTCGCTGGCGCGATCGGCCAGCACGGTCATGTGGCGGGTGATCCACCACGCCAGCGGATTCGGCCAGCACACGCTGCGATACACCCGCGCGCCGGCGACGCGCAGACCATCGCGCCTCGTGACGTGCCCCTGTTCGTGCGCAAGGACCGCGTCCAGTGTCGTCTCGGGCCACGACCGCCAGGCGGCCGGCAGGATGATGCGTGGGGACAGCAGGCCGACGGTCAACGGCATGGTCACGCGGTCGCTCTCGAAAAAGCCGCGGCCCGGCACGGCGCTGGCCGAGCCGGCCAGCCGCGTGGCCAGGCGGGCGCCGATCCCCTCACGCACCAGCAGGATGACGCTCACGGCGATATAGATGATGGCCAGCCACGGCCATGGCCCCGGCGTGGCCGCCGTGGCCGCCGATGCGGCGAGCCTGACGGGAGCGCCAAGCACACGGCCGCCGTCCGCGGCGGCCGAGGCCATGCCGGAGGCCGTGCCGGAGAAACCCAGATTGTCGACGGTGCCCAGCAGGGGCAGCGCGGCGCTGACCAGCAGCACCCACGTCCACGCGCGCAGGTGGGTGTCCGCCCGCCGCGCGCGGCCCAGCCACAAGCCGGCGGCCACGAGGGCGGCCAGGATCCAGCTGGCCACGATCACTTCGACAAGCGCGCCCGGCATCACGCTGACCCTTTCTCGCGTTCACGCGCGATCTTCTTCGCCAGCCGCTCCAACTGCTGGGGCGACAGGACCTCGGCCTCCACGAGCCCGAGCAGCAGGGCTTCCGCCGAGCCGCCACAGAACCGCTCGATGACGTGTTTGACGGTGCGACCCGCCACGGCGGCCGGGGCGACCGCGGCGGAGTAGAGAAAGGTGCGGCCGTCGACCGTGTGGCTCAGGTACCCCTTGGCCTCCAGACGTGACAACACCGTGCGCATGGTCGAGTCCTTCATCGGCCAGATGGCGCGCAGGCCCTCGCGGCACGCTTCGGCGGAGACCGGACCGTGGGCCCAGACGTAGTCCATCACGTGGTGCTCCGCTTCGCCGAGCAGGCGTGGCCGGGAGGGGCGAGACGAGCGACTCATTGTAGTGCTACCGTTTGTAGCAGTACGGGCGGGCACTGTCAACGGGTATCCTTAGTCCTCATGCGCACTCATGTACATACCCGCGTGGGCGCGGCCCTGATCGGAACGGCCGGATTGCTCGGTCTCACCGGTTGCGCGTCGGCTTACGGCGACGGCGGCGCGGCCCCGGTCGTCGTGACGATGGGCCGGCCCGGCGAAGCCAGCACGACGGCGCCGTTGTCGAGCGCGCCGAAAGCCACGACCCTCCCGTATTCGGAGGGTGACGTGAAGTTCATCCAGGGGATGATCACGCACCACGCCCAGGCCATCGAGATGGTCAACCTCCTCAAGACGCGCACCGAAAACGAATCGATGCGGATGATGGCGCTGCGCATCGAGGTGTCGCAGAACGATGAAATCGGCTGGATGCGCCGCTGGCTCGACGAGCGCAAGCAGCCGCAACCCAGTGAACACGCGCACCACATGCCGGGCGGGATGATGCCGGGCATGCTCACCGACGACGAAATGAAGAAACTGGCGGACGCGAAAGGGCCCGAGTTCGACCGGCTGTTCCTCGAAGGCATGATCAAGCACCACATGGGGGCGCTCATCATGGTGGAGGAATTGTTCAAGTCGCCCGGCTCGGCGCAACAGGCGGACCTGTTCGACTTTGCGTCGCACGTGGATTCGGATCAGCGCATGGAAATCGCGCGCATGACCCAGATGCTGAAGGACATGGCCCGGTAATGGAGAGGACAACGATGAATCGACGGATGTGGTCTCTTGGCGTCGCGGCGGTGCTGGCCGTCGGCGCGTGGCAGGTATCGGCTCAGCAGCAGGATCCGCGTGTGGGTCTGAAGGCCGGCCTCACGGATGCGGGGCAAGCGGCCTGGAACATGACGCTGCTGACCAACGTGCCCAAGCCGGAGAATTTCGGCGACCCGATGTCGGGCGGGCTGAACTTCGCCAACTCGGACCTGGCGTTCAAGGACAACACGGCGTTCCTGGGCAACTTCTACGGCTTCAACTTCTACGACATCGAGGATCCGCGCAAGGTGCGGCTGCGCGCGTCGATTCCGTGTCCGGGCGGGCAGGGGGACCTGTCGGTGTACGGCAACCTGTTGTTCATGTCGGTTGAAACCGGCAACGGCCGCATCGACTGCGGCACGCAGGGCACCGGCGAGATGGGCAAGCCCAATCCCGAGCGGTTCCGCGGCGTGCGCATCTTCGACATCTCCAACCTCGACAAGCCGCGCCAGGTGGCCGCCGTGCAGACGTGCCGCGGGTCGCACACGCATTCGCTGGTGCCGACGGTGAAGAACCCGGACGTCATCTATGTGTACGGCTCGGGCACCTCGGGCGTCCGTCAGAAGGAGGAACTCGACATCTGCTCGAGCGGCGCGCCGGACGCCAACCCGGAGACGGCGCTCTTCAGCATCGACGTGATCGAGGTGCCGCTCAAGAATCCCGAGAAGGCGCGCATCGTCAACCGGCCGCGCATCTTCCAGGACTACGGCACCGGCGCCATCGCCGGCCTGTGGGCGGGCGGACGGCACGGCGAGGGCACGCAGAGCTCGTCGGTGACCAACCAGTGCCACGACATCACCGTGTACCCGGAACTCGGGCTGGCGGCCGGCGCGTGTTCGGGCAACGGCATCCTGCTGGACGTGTCCGACCCGGTGAACCCGGTGCGCCTCGACGCGGTGGCCGATCCGTCGTTTGCCTACTGGCACTCGGCGACGTTCAACAACGACGGCACGAAGGTCATCTTCACGGACGAGTGGGGCGGCGGCACGTCACCGCGGTGCCGCGAGACGGACCTGCCCAGCTGGGGCGCCAACGCGATCTTCGAGATTCACAACAAGAAGATGGTGTTCCGCAGCTACTTCAAGCTGCCGGCGGCGCAGACGGCCACCGAAAACTGCGTGGCGCACAACGGCTCGCTGATTCCGGTGCCCGGCCGGGACATCAAGGTGCAGGCGTGGTACCAGGGCGGCCTGTCGGTGTTTGACTTCACCGACGCGACCCGGCCGGTCGAGATCGCGTTCTTCGACCGCGGGCCGGTCAGCGCCGAGAAGCTCATCACCGCCGGCTACTGGTCCGTGTACTGGTACAACGGCTTCATCTACGGGTCGGAAATCGCGCGCGGCCTCGACGTGCTCGAACTCAAGCCCAGCCAGTTCCTGTCGGCCAACGAAATCGAAGCCGCGAAGCTGGTGAAGATGCAGGAGTTCAACGCGCAGTCGCAGCCGAAGATGGCATGGCCCGACGTGCCCGTCGTCGCCCGCGCGTACGTCGATCAGCTCGTGCGCAGCAAGGCGATGCGCGCCGAGCGCGCGAGTGAAGTGAACACGGCGCTCAACGGGACGGCAAAGGCGCCGCTCGAGGCAATGGCCGCGACGCTGGAAGGTGATGCCAAGGCGGCCAATCCGATCGATGCCAAGAAGTACCGGTCGCTGGTCGCCACGATCCGCGGCTACGCCAACACGCTGAAGTAACACGCGTCGGGCGCCTTGTTCACCGGTCGTCTCCGGCGGACAAGGCGCCCGACGTCCGTACGGTGGGGTATTTCGCCCCCGCCTCACGCATTTTGCCGCTGGTGAGTCCGCGCCCCTCACGCTGAGGGTAGTCGCTTCACGATCAGACGATCGCCCACCTCAAGATCACACCGATCGGCGAGTCCGGCCGCGCCTTCAATCGTCGCGAACGCGCGCCACGCGATCGCCATGCGCCACGGCCGCACGGCGCGACGAATTTTCACCACCCGCCCATCACGCGCGACAAACACGATGTCGATGACGAAGCGCATGTACCACGTATGCACGGAGTTGCACGGTGCGAGGATGATCACCGCGTCGGGCGCCAGACCGTCTCGCCCGAGCAGTCCGCGATTGCGCGAGCGCGAATCAAACGCGCATTCAATCGTCGTGGCCACCGCGCGGTCATCCTCGTTGCGAAAAAGTCCACAGCGGTGATCGCCGGTCTCGAGCAGCGGCTCCAGGAAGTGCGCGCGTGTCACTGGGCCAGTGTACGGCCGAGGAGCGCTCAGGACCAATCACGTCGCCATTTGGCCGGACCACAACGACCGCAGATGTCCGTTCGTGGCATCCCTCTTGCACAAACGTTCCGCGACGGTTGTTGGCAGGAAAAAGGCCGTCGATCAAAAAGGAGACACGTCATGAAAGCCCTCATCACTCGCTTCTTCCACGAAGACCAGGGGCAGGACCTCATCGAATACGCGCTGCTCGGCGGATTCGTCAGTCTGGCCGCGATCGTCGGCGCGCAGGCGCTCGGCGCGGCGCTCGACGCCTGGTACAGCGGCGTGGCGACCGAAGTCGAAGGCGTCACCCCTGCGTAGTGTTCCAGCGTGCGGCCGGGCGTACCCCCGGGTACGCCCGGCCGGAGGCCGGTGCGAGAGGAGGTCCCATGCGTTCCCTGATCGCGCGCCTTCTGGCGCAGGACGATGGCCAGGACCTGATCGAATACGCCCTGCTGACCGGGGCGATTGGTTTTGCCAGTGTGGCGGTCTACGACCTGTTCGGAGGCGCACTCCGTTCGGCGTACACCGCGTGGGATGCCGGTATCAACGGACTGTGGGAGCCCCCCAATCCGCAATGACGTGTATATGGGAACCCCCGAACTTGTCGCGCTCGCGACCGCATGTGTGGCAGTCGCCACCGATCTCCGCTCCCGCCGGATCCCCAACAGTCTGACGTTCGGCGCCGCGGCGATGGCGCTGATGTACCACCTGGTGACCGGAGGCGTCACCGGCGGGTTGTGGTCGCTGGGCGGCTGGTTCGCCGCCGTCCTCGTGTTTCTGCCGTTCTTCTGGCTCGGCGGCATGGGCGGCGGAGACGTGAAGCTGCTCGCTGCGATCGGGGCCTGGCTGCTGCCGTGGCCCGTGCTCATGGTGGCGTTGTGGGCGACGCTGGCCGGCGGCGTCATCGCGCTGGGTATGGCCCTGGCCACCGGATATCTGTTTGAAGCGTTTCTGAATCTGGGCTCGCTGCTGCGGCACTGGTGGCGCTCCGGGTTCACGCCACATCCGCTGCTGACATTGGACACCCCGGGGATCCCGCGGCTGCCGTACGCGCTGCCGATCTGCATCGGGGTGATGGTGACGTTATGGCTACGCTGACCGATCGACTCCGGCGTGGACGCGATGCGCGAGGCTCGGAACTGATTGAACTGGCGCTCGTGCTGCCGATCCTGCTCGTCGTGCTCGCCGGCATCGTGGACTTTGGTTTCCTCTTCCAGCGCTACGAGATCATCACCAACGCGGCGCGGGAAGGCGCCCGGGTGGCCGTGCTCCCCAACTACACCGCGGCGGATGCGCAGGCCCGGGTCCAGAACTACCTCTCGGTGAACGGGCTGGGCGCGGCGCCGGCGCCCGCGGTGGACTACACCACCGAACCCCTGACAGGCGGCCGGTCGATTCGTGTCGTCACCGTCACCGTCACGTATCCCACGACGCTCCAGTACCTCGGCTCGTTCGGCCGGCTGGTGGGCGGCGGGGACTACGGCACGGTGACGCTGCGCGCGGTGTCGTCGATGCGTCTGGAAACCGCCGGGATCGGGTCGTGAGTGCGCGCGTGAGTGAGGTGACGCCATGAATCGAAGGAACAGAACTCTCATCGTTGTGGGCGTGGCCGCAATGCTCGCCCTGGTGGCCAGCTTCGGGGTCTACCGCGCCATTCTGCGCGCGGCCGGACCGCGGACGGTCGAGGGGCGCCACGCCGTCGTGGTCGCCGCCGCGCCGCTGCCCCTGGGCACGCTGCTCAAGGCGGCGGATCTGCGGGTCGTCCAGTGGCCCGACACGTCCCGCGTGCCCGGCACGGCCGGCAGCGTCGACGCGCTGGTCGGCCGCGGCGTCATCGCGCCGCTGGTCATCAACGAACCGGTGACCGCCGACAAACTCGCGCCGGTGGGCGCGGGCGCCGGACTGCCGCCGGCGATTCCGCCCGGCATGCGCGCCATGGCCGTCAAGGTCAACGACGTGATTGGTGTGGCCGGCTTCGCGGTGCCCGGCACCCACGTGGATGTCGTGGCGACAATCCGCTCCGAGAAGGACAAGGAAGAGGTGTCGCGTGTCGTGCTCAGCAACGTGCAGGTGCTCACGGCGGGGACCAATCAGGAACAGACCAAGACGAATGATCCGATCCGCGCCACCGTCGTCACGTTGCTGGTGACGCCGGAGGATGCCGAGCGCCTCGCGCTGGTCACCAACGAGGGCAACATCTCGCTGGCGCTGCGCAACCCGCTCGACCTGGTCCCCACCGAGTCGAAGGGGACCCGGATGTCCTCATTGGTCGCGCCGGCCCCGGCTCCGGCCGCAGCCGTCACCACCCGGCCTCGGGCCACGCGCGCGGCGCCGGCCCCGGTCACGGCCAAGGCGGCGCCGCCGCCTCCGCCGCCGCCTCCGCCCCCGTACACGGTGCAGATCATCCGCGCTGCCAAACGGGTCGACGAAGTCATCAAGAAGTGAACGCGAAGCGAGGTCTCCGATGCGTACCTACTCCAGATTCATCAGTCCGGCCCTCCGGTCGCTCCGGATCGCCGGGTGGGCCGGCGCCCTGATGGCGCTGTGCCTGGTGTCCCCGACGCAGGCCGCACAGGGGCCTGCCACCGCCGCCACGGCCAATCGCATCGTGCTGACGGCCGGCCGTTCCACGGTGATGACCGTTGAGTTCGACATCACGCGGGTGGCCCTCACCGATCCGGAGATCGCCGACGTGACCGTCGTCACGCCCCGCGAGCTGCTGATCGACGGCAAGGCGCCCGGCACCATCAGCCTCTTCATCTGGGGCGCGGACCGGCGCGAGGACCGTGAGATCGTCGTCGAAGCCGGCGTCAGCGTCCTGCAGCAGCGCATGCGCGAGCTCTTCCCCGGCGAAGACATCCGCGTCAGCCTGGCCGACGATGCCATCCTGCTGTCGGGCCGGGTGGCGGACCATCTGGTGCGGTCGCGGGTCGGGGCCATCGCCGAGGCGAGTGCGCCGAAGGCCAAGGTGATCAACCTGCTGCAGATTCCCGGCACGGGCAGCCAGCAGGTGATGTTGCAGGTGCGGTTTGCCGAGGTGAACCGCCGCGCCATCACCGAACTGGGGGCCTCGTTCTTCGCCACGCGCGAACGCTTCCTCGCGCGGACGACGACGCAGCAGTTCGCGGCCCCCGAATTCGATGACCGCGAAGGCGGTCCGGACGGGCTGACGTTCAGCGACTTCCTGAACCTCTTCTACTTCGATCGCAAGGAAGGCATCGGCGCCGTGGTGAAGGCCCTCAAACAGAAGGGCAACTACCGCAGCCTGGCCGAGCCGAACCTGATCGCCTACAGCGGTCAGGAAGCCAGCTTCCTGGCCGGCGGCGAGTTCCCGGTGCCGATCGTGCAGACCGCCACGGGTATGGTGACCGTGATGTTCAAGGAGTTCGGGGTCCGGCTCCGCTTCACGCCGACCATCACCGGCGACGTGATTCGGCTGCATGTGCGGCCGGAGGTGAGCGCGCTCGACTTCAACAACGGGGTGACGCTGTCGGGGTTCCGGATTCCGTCGCTGTCGTCGCGGTATGCCGATACCGAGGTGGAACTGCGCGATGGACAGTCGTTCGCCATCGCCGGCCTGCTCGACAACGTGACCCAGGAGGACACGGCGGGTGTGCCGATCCTCAGTCAGATTCCCATCATCGGGGCGCTCTTCCGCAGCAAGGCGAATCGCGAGGAGCAGACGGAACTGATGGTGCTCATCACGCCGCGCCTGGTGCAGCCGTACAACCCGGGTGAGGTGCCGCCGCTGCCGACCGACATCAAGGATCCGGCCAAGGGCGGCAAGGGCGGCAATGGTGGCGAAGCGCTGGGCGCCCTGCTTGCGGGCGCGGGGCTCATCGATCCGCCGCCGGCCAAGGACCAGCCACGTCCGCGCGTGAAGTGAGGGTGCCATGGCCTCCGCAACCCATTCGTCAGTCGGACAGGCCCGTCGGGACGCCGGCGCCGTGCTGGTGCACGTCGTCTTCGCGCTGCTCGGCGTGATGGCGCTGACCGCACTGGTCGTCGACTTCGGCGTGTTCTGGGTCAGCCGCGGGCAGGCCCAGAACTCCGCCGACGCGGGGGCGTTGGCCGGAGCCGTCTCACTGGCGTACGACAATCCCGCCAGCGCGACCGACACCGCCGCCGCCCGTGAGGTGGCGGTCACCATGGCGCGCCGCAACTGGGTGTGGGGCGCGCTGCCCAGCGTGGTGCCCGAGTCGGACGTGACGTTCGGGCTGTGTCCGGACGGCGTCAACACGTGCGTGCGCGTGGATACGTATCGCACGGCCGACCGCGGCAACGCGCTGCCCATGTATTTCGGCCGGCTGATCGGCCTCGACGCGCAGAACATTCGCGCCACCGCGACCGCGATGGTCCAGCCGGCCAACGCCAGCGGCTGCCTCAAGCCCTGGGGCGTGCCCGATCGCTGGATCGAGAACTATCCCGTGCCGGGGCCGTGGCTGCCGACGTCCACGTTCGACGTCTACGACAAGAAGGGCAACCCGCTCCCGAACCCGGACGTCTACATTCCCCCGAGCGAGACCAACCCGGGAACCGGCTTCAATCTCGAGGCCGACCTGGGACTGCAGCTGACGCTCAAGCCGTCGGAGGATCCCATCCAACCGGGGTTCTACGCGGCGCTGCAGTTGTCGGGCACGGGCGGCGCGGACTTCCGCTACAACATCAGCCACTGCAACACCATGACGTGGGCGATCGGGGACCGGATTCCGATCGAGCCCGGCAACATGGTCGGCCCCACGGTCCAGGGCGTCCGCGAACTCATCGCGCTCGATCCGCTCGCGCGGTGGGTGGGCGGTGATACCCCGATTGCCGACAGTTGCGTGGAAACGGGCGGATGCCCGGGATACACGTTCAGCCCGCGGGTCGTGGCCATTCCGCTGTACGACGTCAATGACTACATGACCGAGGCGCACAACACCGGCGCGCACGCCACGGTACTGGTGCGCAACATCCTCGGGTTCTTCATCTCCGGGCTGGACGGTACCAGTGTCGTCGGATACCTGGTCACCGGGCCGGGCATCTATGAGCCCGGCGGTCCGACCGTGCCGCCCGGATCAGCGTTTCTCCGGACGGTGCAGCTCGTTCGTTGATGTGAGGGGAGCCAGTCATGGTGCCATCAATCTGGATCGTGAACCCGCGGGATCGCCACCTGGCGGATCTGGTGTCGGCGGCCGGCTTTCGCGTCACCGCTGCGGGACCGTCGCCGGACCTGCTCGGGCCGTCGTCCCGGCCTGCGGGGCCGCCGCCTGAGGTGCTGCTGGTGGATACACGCGAGACCGGGCAGTTGCCGCTGGAACTCGAGGCGTTCCGCCGCACCGCGCCGGCCGCGAGTCTGATCCTTGTGGCCACCGCGCTGGAAGTCGGGCTGATGCGCCAGGCCATGCGGCTCGGCATGACGGAGTGCCTGACCGATCCGCTGTCGGCCGAGGACCTGCGCGCGGCCGTCCTGCGCGCCCGCGCGGCCGCCGGCGCACCGTTGCCCCGGGCGAAGGTGCTCGCCTTCACGGGCGGCCGCGGCGGCATCGGCACGACGTCGATTGCCGTCAACGTCGCGGCGGCGCTGGCGTCGCAACCCGACGCCTCCGTTGCCTATCTGGATCTGGAACTGCTCGAGCCCGGGGATGCCGCGCTGTTTTTTGGTGTGGAGCCCCGCTATTCCGTGCTGGATGTCATCGAAAACCTGCACCGGCTCGACCTGGCGTTCCTGCACGGCCTGGTGACGCGGTCCGCGTGCGGCGTGGACGTGATTGCGGCGCCGGCCCAGCCGTCCAGTGGCCTGCCCGATCCGGCGGCGCTGCGCGCCCTGGTCGACTGGGTGGCGTCAACCTATCAGCACGTCATCATCGATCTGCCCCGGCCGGTGCCGGCCCTGCTCGACGTCATCAAGGACGTCTCGACGGTCACCCTGGTCGTCGTGCAGGAACTGGCGGCCGTCCGCGGTGCCGCGGCGGTCGCGGCGCTGCTGCGGCAGGCGTTGCCCAAGGACCGGATCCTCATCGCCCTCAACCGCTACGAGAGCGGCGGCGACATCGGCCGCGAGGATGTCGAGCGTGTGCTCGGCGCGCCGGTGAATGTGGTCCTGCCCAACGATTACCCTGCGGCCTCCGCGGCCGCCAACAGCGGGCGTCCCGTGGTCCTGTCCCAGCGTAATCGGCTGGCCAAGGCGCTGCGGGCGCTCACCCAGACGCTGGAGTCCGTGGCGCCCGGCCCGCCCAGCGCCGCCCGCACGCTCGTGGGCGCGGGCGCTGACCACTGAGAGGATGCGTCATGCCGACCACCACGATTACGCCACCGTTACCCCGGACACAGTCGCAGTCCCAGTACCAGGACATCAAGGCGAAGGTGCACCAGGCCGTGATCAACCGGATCAACCTCGAGCGGTTGAGTCGCGTCAAGCGCGAGGAGGCGGAGCCGGAACTCCGGTCCATCATCGGCTCGCTCCTCGAGCAGGAAGCGAAGACGACGCCGCTCAATCTGCAGGAGCGGGAGACGCTGGTCACCGACGTGCTCGATGAACTGTTCGGCCTGGGACCGCTCGAGGCCCTGATGGGCGATCCGGCGATCTCCGACATCCTCGTGAACCGCTACAACGAGGTGTACATCGAGCGCGAGGGGCTGTTGCAGTCGACCGACATCGTCTTCAGGGACGACCAGCACCTCATGCGCATCATCGAGCGCATCGTCAACCAGGTGGGCCGGCGGATCGACGAGGCGACGCCGATGGTGGACGCCCGGCTCAAGGACGGGTCGCGCGTCAATGCGATCATCCCGCCGCTGGCGGTCGACGGCCCGGTGCTCTCCATCCGGCGGTTCCGGACGGAGCGGCTGGCCGCGCCGGATCTGGTGACCCGCGAGTCGCTGGCCGAGCCGATGCTGACGTTCCTGCGCGCGGCCGTGGGGTGCCGGCTGAACATCCTGATCTCCGGCGGCACGGGCACCGGCAAGACGACGCTGCTCAACGTGTTGTCGAGTTTCATCTCGGATCGCGAGCGCATCATCACGATTGAGGACGCCGCCGAACTGGCGTTGCGCCAGCGCCATGTGGTGCGCCTCGAAACGCGCCAGCCCAACATCGAAGGGCAGGGCGGCATCCGGCAGCGGCAGCTGGTCATCAACGCCCTGCGCATGCGGCCCGATCGCATCATCGTCGGCGAGGTGCGCGGCGAAGAGGCCGTCGACATGCTGCAGGCGATGAACACCGGGCACGACGGCAGTCTGACCACGATTCACGCCAACAGTCCGCGTGAGGCGCTCTACCGGCTGGACACCATGGCCGCGATGGCCGACCTGAACATTCCCGACAAGGCGCTGCGGCAGCAGGTGGCGTCGGCGATCAACCTGGTCGTGCACCTGGCCCGGCTGTCGGATGGCACACGCAAGGTCACCAACATCGCGGAGATCACCGGCATGGAGGGGGATGTCATCTCGATGCAGGACATCTTCCTGTTCGAACGGACGGGGCTCGCGCCGGACGGCAAGGTGCGCGGCCGGTTCGTCGCGACCGGGGTCCGGCCGAAGGCCGCTGAACGGTTGCTCGTGTCGGGAGTGGATCTGCCGGCCCGCTTGTTCGAGCTCGTGCACGTCGTGAAGTAGGAGGCGTTATGGGCGTCGCCATTGTCGTGTTCGTGGGGGTCATGGGCATCATCCTCGGCGCGTACGGCTGGTTCGTCGTCCGGCCCGAGCAGGCGTTGGGCCGGCGCCTGGAGACGCCGGCCGCGTTGCTCGCGCCGACGTCGCTGGCGCGCGAGGGTGAGACCCTGGCCTCCACCCCCCTGTTGCGACGGCTGCTTGCGGGGTTCACGCCGCTGCTGCAGCCGCTGACCCGGCTGGTGGAGCAGTCGCGGTTGCCGATGACGACCGCGACGTTCGTGCTGGCCACCGGCTGCCTGGCGCTGGCGGGGTACCTGGCCGCGCGGCAGCTGACGGGGTTGTGGTGGACCGGGCCGCTGGCCGCGGTGGCGGCCGGCGCGGTGCTGCCGATGTTCGTGCGGCATCGCCGGGCCGCGCGGCTGCGCGACTTCGAGGCGCAGCTGCCGGACGCCGTCGATCTGATCGCGCGCGCGTTGCGGGCCGGGCACGCGCTGACGACCGGTCTGCAGATGGTGGCCGACGAACTCGATTCGCCGATCGCGGACGAATTCCGCCTGCTGTACGAGGAGCAGAACTACGGGCTGTCGCTGCAGGATGCGCTGCGGCGCTTCGCCGACCGCGTGCCCCTGCTCGACGCGCGGTTCTTCGTGACGGCCGTGCTGACCCAGCGGGACGCCGGCGGGAACCTCGCCGAGGTGCTCGACAATCTCGCGTCCGTGATCCGTGAACGGTTCCGGGTGCGCCGGCAGGTGCGCGTGATCTCGACGCACGGGCGGATGACCGGGTGGGTGCTGGTGCTGCTGCCGCCCGGGCTGGCGCTCGGCTTCCTGCTGCTGACCGAGAACCACATGCAGATGCTCGTGCGCGATCCCCTGGGCCTGCGGATGATCGTGGCGGCTATCGTCCTCCAGATCGTCGGCACCCTGATCATCAGGCGCATCATCAACGTGGAGTACTGATCATGACCCCCGAACTGTGGATCACACTGGTATCGGTGTTCGGCAGCGTCGCGCTGCTGTCGGGGCTCGGGGCGAGCTGGGCGTTCGCCCGCACCTCGCCTGAACGGCGACGCCTCGAGGACGTCGTGCGGGCCGCGCACGCGGAAGAGACCGGCGAGGCGATGCTCGTGACCGCCGAGCCGCGGGGCGTGATGACGCGGCTGGCGACGATGGTGCCCAGGTCACCGGCGACGATTTCGCGAATCCGGCTGCGGATGACGCGCGCCGGCCTGTATTCGAACCGCGCACTGGCGGTGTACACCGTGGCGCAGGTGGCGATTCCGCTGGCGGCCGCGCTGGCCGCGTACCTGCTCCTGCCGACGCGCTCGTGGCCGGCGGTGATCGTGGCGGCGCTGGTGGGGTACCAGGTACCCAGCCTGTGGCTGCACCATCGCATGACGCGCCGCCAGCTGGCCATTCGCAACGCGTTGCCCGATGCGCTCGATCTGATGATCGTCTGTCTCGAGTCGGGCCTCGCGCTCGACCAGACCATCGTGAAGGTCAGCGAGGAACTGCGCCTGTCCTATCCGGCGCTGGCCTACGAACTGCAGATGCTCATCAGCGAAACGCGCGCCGGCAAACCGCGCATCGAGGCGTTCCGGAATCTGGCCGATCGGACCGGCGTGGGCGACGTGCGGTCGATGGTCGCGATGCTGGTGCAGACCGACCGGTTCGGCACGTCGGTGTCACGTGCGCTGCGGACCCACGCCGACACGGCGCGGACGCGGCGGCGGCAGCGCGCCGAGGAGGCGGCCGCCAAGATTGGCGTGAAGCTGGCGTTCCCGCTGGTGTTGTTCCTGTTCCCGGCGTTTTTCATCGTCACGCTCGGGCCCGCGATTCTCCAGTTTCTGCGCGTGTTCTTCGTGGAAGTGGCCCGGTAGGCCGGGCGGACCTGTCTGAAGGAGGCGTTATGGATTCCGTGAACCTGTATCTGCTCGCGTTGGCCGGTGTGTTCCTGGTGTTGTACCTCGCGCGTCGCCGCAGCCGGCTGAACCGAGAGAGCAAGGGGTTGTAGCCATGTGCGGGTGGCGGGGAGGGCTGTGGCCCGTACTGCTGCTGGTCGGGGCCAGCGCGTGCGGGCCGAAGACCGCGGTGGTGACGGCCACGCGGGCGGACCTGGCCGCGCTCGAGTCGAGTGACCCGGCCCTGGCCGGCGCGCTCGCGGCGTTGCGGGAGCGGCCCACGTCGGCGGCGTACGTGCGCGCCGCCGAGACGTTCGCCGAACGCGGCGTCCGGGACCAGGCGCTCGACTTCCTCACCGTCGCCATCCGGCTCGATGGCCGGAACGCCCGCGCCTACGACCTGCGCGCGCGCATCTGGCGGGACTGGAATCTGCCCGACCGCGCGCTCGAGGATGTGAAGCAGGCCGTACGGCACGACCCGCAATCCCCCGAGGTGCGCAATACCGCCGGCACCGTGTTTTTCGCGCTTGGGCAGCACGCGGAGGCCCAGCGTTACTTCGGCATGGCCCTGTCACTGGATCCGTCGGCGGCGTATGCGGCCAACAACCTGTGCTACATGGCGTTTCTGGCCGGGGACTTCGCCACGGCCGAAGCACGGTGCCGGCAGGCGATTGCGTTGTCTCCGGACGTGGCGGCGGCACGCGAGAACCTGGCGCTCATCTACGCCGGCGTCGACATGCGGCTGTCGGCGCAGGAACTGGCGGCCAGCCCGGCCAGCGACGGGCAGGCACGGTACAACCTCGGCATCCTGCACCTCGCCCGCCGGGAGCCGGCCGAGGCCCTGGCGGCGTTTGAGGCGGCCTGCGCCGTCGAGCCGCCCGTCCGGGATGCCTGTGCGCGGGCCGCGCAGACGCGCAGTCTGCTGAAAGGGAAGTGACGCATGACCGGCCACCAGGATCCCCCACGCGCCCCGCGGACGCTCGCCGAGTCCGGGCTCAACGCCGAATTCGTGACGCAACTGGTCCTCAAGACGCTCGACGCCGGCGGGGAATCGACCGCCTCCGATCTCGTCGAGCAGACCGGCCTGCTGTTCAGCGTGCTCGAGCCGGCGCTCGACGCCCTCAAGGCCCAGCGCCTGTGCGAGATCACCGGCAGCGCCAGCCCGTCGTCGTTGTTGTACCGGTACCGTGTCACGTCGCTGGGCCGCGAGCGCGCCGCCGAGGCGCTGAGCCGCAACCGGTACGTGGGACGCGCCCCGGTCACGCTCGAACAGTACCGCGAGTACATGATGCGCATGAAGGCGGCCGCGCAGACGCGCCGGGTGACACCCGTGGACGTGCGCGCGGTGTTGTCGCACCTGGTCCTGCGCGAGTCGGTGATCGACCAGCTCGGCGCCGCGATGAACTCAGGCCGGTCGTTGTTCGTCTACGGCCCCCCCGGCAACGGCAAGACCGTCGTGTCGCAGTCGCTCGGCCGCCTGTTCGACGACGAGTTCTGGATTCCGCATGCGATTGAAGTGCGCGGCAACCTCATCCAGGTCTACGACCCGGTCAACCACCAGGCGCTGCCGCCGGCGGCCGAGCCCGAGGGCCTGCAGCGGGCCGAGCCGATCGATCAGCGCTGGGTCCGGTGCCGCCGCCCGGTGGTGACCGTGGCCGGCGAGCTGACGCTCGAGGCGCTGGAACTGTCGGCGGTGTCGTCGCTCGGGTTCTTCCGGGCCCCGCTGCAGCTGGTCGCCAACGGCGGGGTGCTGGTCATCGACGACTTCGGCCGCCAGCGCTGCCAGCCTGACGCGTTGCTCAACCGCTGGATCGCGCCGCTCGAGTCCGGGGTGGACCACCTGCTGCTGCCGTCGGGCCAGACGCTCGAGATGCCGTTCATGGTGCTGGTCGTGTTCGCCACCAACCTGCGCCCGATCGACCTGCTCGACGAGGCGTTCCTGCGGCGCATTCATTACAAGGTGTTCCTGCCCAACCCGTCGCCGACGGAGCTGGCCGAGATCTTCTCGAACTGCTGCGCCGAACAGGGGCTGGCCTACGATCCGGCGCTGGTCGACTACCTGCTCGAGCACATCTACCTGCCCCGGCGCATCGTGATGCGGTGTTGTCAGCCGCGTGACCTGATCGACCACGCCATCGCGATGGCGCAGTACCTCGACGAACCGCGGGTGCTGACGCGCCGGCTGCTGGAGTTTGCGTGCGCCAGCTACTTCATCGACGAGCCGGATGCGGATGCGGTGCGCCGCCGGCCGGCGACGGCGTCGTTGTGATGTCGAAGTGCAGGACGTCCTCGCGTGTGCCGAGGCCGGTGTAGAGCGCGATGGCCGGGTCGTCGCCGTGGTCGGCCTGCACGTAGATGACCCAGGCCCCGCGGGCCGCGGCCACCTCCTGGAGCCGGCGAATCAGCGCCGTCGCAATGCCCTGACGCCGGTGCGCCTCGGCGACCGCCAGGTCGTAGATGTAGATCTCGCTGCGCGCCTGCTCGAACTTCGGCAGCACATAGGCGGCCAGGCCGCCCACGACATGGCCGTCGTGCACCGCGGCGAGGGCGATGAAGGCCTCGCTGTCCAGCAGACGCGTGAGGTACTCAGGCGACGGCCGGTGTGCGCCATACGTGTCCGGCTCGTGAAAGGCCTCGCCGAACACGGTCAGCAGCTCATGCATCAACGGGAGATCTGCGGCGGTCAGTGGTTGAATCTGCATGGTGACTCAGCGTAACAGCCTCGCGACGCGATACGCTTGGCTACGGGGAGACCACCATGCACTTACTATCGGTCGTCGTGTGTCTGGCCGGAGTGTCGGCCGCGGTCGGGCTGGTTGCGCCACCGGCGTCGTTGTCGCAGCCATCGACGGGGTGGCTGCAGTGGCGCGGGCCGTTTGGCACTGGCGTGGCTGTGGGTGATGCGCCACTGCGGTGGTCGGACACGAGCGGTGTGCGGTGGAAAGTCCCGGTGCCGGGCCGCGGACACTCGACACCGATCGTCGTTGGCGACCGGCTGTTCTTCACCACCGCGATTCCCACCGGTCGAGGCAGCGCGGCGCCAGCTCGGACCAGGGGCGGGGGCGGGGGCGCTGATGCGGGCCTGGAGCACCGGTTCGAGGTGCTCGCGGTGGATCGCGCCACCGGCAGGACCGTGTGGCAGCGGACCGCCACCGTGGCGACGCCGCACGAGGGGTATCACCGCACGTACGGCAGCTTCGCGTCGAATTCTCCGGTGAGCGACGGGCAGCGCGTGTATGCGTTTTTCGGGTCCCGCGGGTTGTATGCCTATTCGCTCGACGGGGAGTTGCACTGGCGAAAGGACTTCGGCGTCCGGCTCCGGATGGACGGCGCGTTCGGAGAAGGCACGGCGCCGGTACTGCACGAGGGGCGGCTCCTCGTGCTCTTCGATCACCTCGAGGGCGGATTTCTCGCGGTGCTCGAGGCGGCGACGGGCCGCGAGCTGTTTCGCATCCCCCGGACCGAGCGGTACAACTGGGCGCCGCCGTTTGTCGCCACACACGACGGACGGAAGCAGATCGTGATCAACGGCGAGACGACGCGTGGGTACGACTACGAGACCGGCGCGCCTCTCTGGGAGGCGCGTGGGCTGGGAGAAAACTCCGTGCCGCAGATCGTGCAGCATGGCGATCTCGTGTTCTCGATGTCGGGCCACACGATCAAGTACCTGATGGCCATCCGGCTGGGCCGGCGCGGCGACCTCACCGGCACCGACGCCATCGCGTGGTCGACGCCGCGCGGGGTGTCCTACACGCCGTCGCCGGTGCTGCTCGACGGCCGGCTCTATGTCGTGAGCGATGCCGGCCTGGTCAGCAGCTTCGACGCGGCCACGGGCCGGGCCATCTGGGCGACCCAGCGCCTGCCCAAACCGTACAACTTCAAGGCCTCGCCTGTGGCGGCCGGCGGCAGACTTTATCTGGCGACCGAGGAGGGCGACGTCGTCGTGGTGCGCGCCGCCGAGTCGTTTGAGGTGCTGGCGACCAATACCCTGCAGGATCAGTCGTTCATCGCGTCACCGGTGATCGTCGACGGCGCGGTGTATCTGCGGAGCCGGACGCATCTGTTCCGGATTGAGTGAGCACGTACGGCGCCAGCACGGCGCGCAGGTCCTGCCGGACCCAGGCCGCCATCGGCCCGTCGCGGTGGATGGCCCAGTCCAGCACCGAGCCGTTCAGCGTGGACTGGATGGCGCGCGCCAGCGACGGCAGATGACAGGGGGCGAGCCGGCCCTCCGCGCGCGCGTCGCGCAACAACCCCAGAATGCCCGCCCGAAAGCCCAGTGACGCCGCCTGGGCGTGTTCGAGGAACTCGCGGTCGGTCAGGTCAATCTGCAGGAACGCCAGCGAGTGCGCCACCTCCTCCGGCGTCGAGCCCAGCACCGCCATGCAGTCGGCCAGGCCGTACAACGCGGCGATGGGAGAGCGGTGCCGTTCGCGCAGGCCCGAGAAGATGTACACATGGCCGCCCGCGGCGTCGGTGGCCGCGGCCAGCAGCAGGGCGCGCTTCGAGCCGAACCGCTGCACCAGCGACGCCGCGGTGACGCCCGCCTCGGCCGCCACGTCGTTGAGCGTCAGTTTCGCCGGCCCCAGCCGGGCAATCGCGCGGAAAGCGGCGGCCAGAATTTCGGTGTCGGTGTTGCGCCGGGGACGAGCCATGATGCGCCTGATTATAAACGGCCGTTAAGATTTGTCTTGATTTCTAAATGGTCATTTAGATATGGTGTTTGCCGAGGGAGGGCACGACATGGCGCGCACACGACGGTTGCGGTATCAGGTGGCGTCCAGTCTGGACGGCTTCATCGCCGGTCCGGGCGGCGAATACGACTGGATTCCGATGGACCCGGACATCGACTTCGGCGCGCTCTTCGCGCAGTTCGACACCCTGCTGATGGGCCGGCGCACGTGGGACGCCATGGTCCGGTCGGGCCAGGCGGGTGGCGCGACCGCCTTCGGCAAGACCACCATCGTCTGCTCCACGACCATGACCGGTGATGGCGGGAAGGGCCCTCGAGTGATCAGCCGGCTCGCTGACGAGGTGGCGGCGCTCAAGGCACAACCGGGCAAGGACATCTGGCTGTTCGGGGGCGGCAGCCTCTTCCGCAGCCTGGTGGCTGAAGGGCTCGTGGACTCGGTGGAGATTGCCGTCGTGCCCGTGCTGCTGGGCGAGGGCATTCCGCTGATGCCGGGGCCGATGCGTCAGACGCCGCTGGCGCTCACGCGGCACACGGTGTATCCGAAGAGCGGCATCGCGCTGCTCGAGTACCGCGTGGTCAGCGCGTGACGACGAAACCGACGTCCTTGGCCGCGGTCCGGACGCCGTCGGACACGACCACGCGCAACGTGTAAGCGCCGGGCGTCAGCTGCGCCAGCGGCAGTCGGACGTCCAGGCTGCCGTGGTCAGGCAGGTCGCGATCGAAGGTGACGACCGTGCGGCCGTCCGGCGCAAGCGCCGAAATCGTCGCCAGCACCGGCCGGCGCTGCCGGTGGACCGCGCGGAAGTGCAGACGCAGGGTGTCGCTCGAGGTGAACGCCCGATCGAGCGCCGGATCGAAGGGCAGCGCGGGCACGACGACGGGCGGCGCCAGCAGGGGAACGCCCCTTGGCGCCATCGGCGCGGTCCCGGCCGGCACACGCACCTGCGTGGTCACCGTCATCGTGAGATCGCGCCGGTCGCGCGCGACGGGCACGCGGGGGCCGTCGGCGAAGGCGAGCAACAGGTCGGTGAGTGCGAGATCGGCCTTCGAGAAGTCCGGGACGTCGACCGGCAGATACACGGAGCCGCCCGCGCCAAGTTTGTCGCTCTGCGCCGAGGCGCGCAGCTGGTACCGCCCCGGCGGCAACTCCAGCTCCAGGGCAATCTGATACGTCACGTTCGGCGGCGGTGCGCCGCCATCGGGACGCGGACGCAGCGCCACCCGCGCGCCCGACCCGATGTGTTCGCGGACCCTGGCGCCCTTCAGGTCGATGGCGTAGACGCCGTACCGGATCCCGTCGAGCAACCGGTCATCGTCGCCACCGGCCAGGAGCGTCCGTGGCACGGTCAATTCCAGCGACACCGCGACGCGGGAACGGTCCGTGCCCTCGCCGGGGGTGGGAATCGCGTGAAGGCGCAGCGGCAAATCCGAGGTCGGCAGCACGTTGTCGACGAGCACATGCAGCGGATCGCGCTTCGCGTTTCTCTCTTCCTCATCTGCGCGAATCTCGTAGCCCTGCCGGAAGCGCAGCGTGAGATCGGGGCGCCCTTTCACTTCGACCTGCACCGGTCGGTACCCCTTCGACTTCAGGTCGTTCGTGTAGAAACCGAGCAGGTAGTAGTTGTCGATGTCGTCGATGATCTGGTCGATGCCGCTGGTGAAGTCGTCGCTGTCAACGACGGCGAAGCCGCCGGTGGCCTCGGCCACGATCTTCAGACCTTGCTGCGCCTGCCGTACCCAACTGCTCCAGGACTGGGGGACGTTGCCGGTGTTGCCTTCGCAAGGGTCGGGGCCGATGCCCAACTCGCCCACCCGCTGCCCGACCCTTCCCGGCAAACACTCAACAAGCATTTCCTGTGGTGACACGTGTCCGCGCGGGTCGATGGCATAGGCGGCGACGTTGGCGCGTCGCATCGCCGTGAGCATGGCCAAGAGAACATCAAAGCGCTGCGAGATGCCTGCGTTCACGCCGATGCCTTCCAGGTTTCCAGACAAATAGCCGGACGAATCGACCGGCGCCGTAGGCATGCCCGTGCCACCGTCGAACAAACCCGACAGGTCGCCGGCCGAGCTCTCCGACACGAGGATGAATGCCTTCCGGCGCCGGTCCTCACGCCCGAGGATCTTCGCCGCATCCCAGAGGGTCTGCCCGATGCTGACATTCGCGTAGGCGTCCTGAATGTCGCAGCCCGGATCGAAGTCCTCCGGCACGTCCGGGTTGCGTTTGATCGGTCTGAGGACGCAATTCTCCAGCGGCCGGCGCACCGGGCGTCTGCCCTTGAACCGGTCGATCGATTCGAGCAGCCGCGTGCGGTCGTTGGTCACTTCGGTCGAATGTTCGCCACCGGCCTGCAGCAGGGCCATGGACGATTCGGGGCCGAGGTCGGTGACGATCTTGCGCGCGATCTCCTTGACCGTGTCAGTACGGCCCTGCCAGACGTGCAGGTCGTCGAGCAGCAGCACGACCAGCCGCCCGGCCTCGGGCGTCTTGTTCGACGCGACATCGATGCGCGCGGTGACCGGCGGGCGCGGCGTCTCACTCGCGCGTTCCACCTCGCGCCGCACTTCGGTGAACGTCTCAATCGTCTGCGGCTGCCGCCGGTCGCGCAGGACGAAGTCGTCCTTCGTCAGGCCATGGACGCGGTTGCCATCCTTGTCGATGACGACCACGTCGATTTCGACCAGTTCGGTATTGGCGCGGAAGACCGGGGGCTGCTGGCGCGGCGCCTGCTGGGCGTGCGCCAGCACCCCGGCGCACACGCCAAGGGCCATCACGGCGACAAGTCGCATCCGTGTCGTCATCAGTCAATCCTGTGCGCTGGCCGAGCAAGTATGGCACAGCGAGGATTGGAGGACGGGGAGGTAATGCATGGGCGGGTTGGAAGCCCGGCTCCGCCGGGCTTGTCGGGAGGTGCGAGGTCGTGGCCAAACGCTCCACCCGCATCCATCCGGAGTGTTTGGCCACGACCTCGCACCTCCCGACAACGCCGCGCACGCGGCGTCCAACCCGCCAATGTCCTTACACGTCCTGCAGAACCTCCCAGCCCTCCATTTCTCGTTGTGAATTGAGAAGGTGTGTCAGCGTCTGACGAGTCGCAGGGCGACTGTGGCCGTGGCGCCGGCGGTGGCGGTGACGCGGGTCGCATCTGCCGCGTATGTCTCGAGGATGGCCGGGTCCTGCCAGTCCGGCGTGGCCGTGGGGACGGCGATGGCCAGGTAGTCTCCGGGCGGCAGGCCCGACGCCGTGAAGGCGCCGGTCGCGTTGGCGCGAGCCATACCCATGTGACGCGACGGAAACACACGCTGGGCCGGATCGGCCGCGAACAGCAACACGGTGGCGTTCGGCACAGGAGCGCTCTCGTCGGTGACCGTGCCGGTGACCGTCCCCGCGCGATTGGTGATCGTGATCTCCACGTCATCGATGTCGCCGTTGCGGAAATCGAGCGGCTGGTCCGTGATGTCCACGCCGCCGCGCATGACCTGCTTGAGCATCCAGCCCGAGGTGCCGATGATCATCCGCACGACACGATGGCCGTGCTGATTGGTGACCTCAAACGTCCAGTCCGGCGTGATGACGCTGTCGGACGGGCCGCCACCCACCGGTCCGGTCGCGAAGTTCACGGGCGCCGGGGCGACACGCACACGGTCCGGCGTGGGCGGCGTGCCGTCACCTTCGATCAGGATCCGGCCGCGCAGGGCCCCGCCCGTGGCGATGCGCACCTCCACGTCGCGCAGGTCGCCATCAACGGTCAGTGGTGTGGCGCCAAACGGCGCTCGCGCCAGATTGCCGCCGCCAACCGGGCGCCCGAATCCATGCAACGCGTACGTGCCGGCCGCCACGTTCCTGATCTCGAACGATCCATCCGGCGCCGTGGGCATCCGCGCGATGATCGGCGCGCGCACGTCGTCGCCGCTCACCGGCACGAGCATGAGTTCTGCCTGCATCGGTTTCCCGGTGGCGTCCATCGTCACGCCTCGAATCGATGAGACGGGTGCGGGACTCATCGCCATGGTGATACCCGTCACATCCGCGCCGACGCCCACCGTGATGGTTTTCGCCTCCTGCGGGTTGGCGGTGCCGGGGTAGTAGGTCAGTGAGAAGCCGGCCGCGGCTTCAGCGCCGGCGAATGGCCCGGACAACGCGACGAGGTAATACTCGCCCGGCGGCAGATTGAACAGACGGAAGTGGCCGAGGTCGTTGGTGGTCGCCCCGCGGCTTCCGCCCACGGGCATCAGCCGGTGTTTACCGGCGACGAACTGCACGCGCATGATCTGGACGAGCAGTCCCGGTACCGGGTCGCCGAACTCGTCAACGAGCTGCCCTTCGATCGCCACCGTTCGCGGCAACGTGATGTTCGCCGACGTGTACTGTTGACCGGCCGCCAACTCGATCCGCTGCGCGGGCATCTGGGGGTGGCGCTGGCCGAAGTCGAGGCTGACGAACCCATCCGCCGAGAACGTGGCCGCGTAGTCGCCCGGCGGCAACTGGCCCACGCGGAAGCGCCCCTCGGCGTCGGTGCGCACCGGCGGGAACTGGCGGCCAAGGCCGCCGTCCCATCGCACCAGCCGGACCATCGCGCCTTCCAGCGGCTGGCCCGTGTCCCCCCGCGTCACCACACCCGAAATCTGCGCCGTGTCCGAGGACGGAGGCGCCTGTGTGGCCTGTTGGGTCTGCGGCGTCGTCAGCGCCACGCCAAGCACGAACAGCAGGGATGTGATCACCGTTTCACCACCAGATCCGCCGTGTGGGCCGCCTCGCGCAACGTGATCGGCGCGGCCACGGGATGCAGCCGGTTCAGAATCAGCGGGTCGCGCCACGAGTGGTCTTCCAGGAACGGCACCGCCACGACCCGATAGGCGCCGGGCAACAGGCCCTCGAGGGCATACCGCCCGTTCGCGTCGGCCTCCGCGCTGCCAATCCACCGCGACCGCCAGCCCCACATCGTCGCGTCGTCGGCAAACACCACCACCCGCGCGCGTCCGGCCGGTTGTCCGGCGTCGTCACGCACACTGCCGGAGAGCGTCGTGGTGCGCGATGTGACGATGATCTGGACCTGTCGGGGCGTGGCGCCACGCAGATCGACCGGTGTGTCAGTCACCACCGCTTCGTCGACGCTCACGCGTTCGAGCGCCCATCCGGGCGGCAAGCCCGTGACGCGGAACAACGTGGGGCCGAACAGGTGATCGAACGAAAACGCGCCATCCGCAGCCACGGTGGCCGGCGTGGTCAGTGGTGGTTCGCCGGGCAGTGACGGCAACTCGAACTCCGTCGGCACGGCACGCACTTCCAGCGTCCTGCCCGGCGGCAAGGACCCCGCGGCGACGGTTACGTGGCCCCGCACGGGTGCGCCGCGTGTGGTGGAGACGACCAGATCGGTCAGGTCCTGCCCGGCCACCGTCAGCGGTGTGGCGGCAAACTCCAGCGGCGCTCCAGGCGCCGGACGCGCCACACCCATCAGCCAGTACGTGCCGGACGGAACGCTGGGGTAGCTGAACACCTGATTGGAGGGATTCACCGTGCCGCGCACTTCGCCAACCGGGCCGCCGGCGCGCTGGATGCGCACCATGCTGTTGGGTGTGGCGGCGCCGGTCGAGTCGAGGACCCGCCCGCGCAGCGCCGCGGTCTGCACACGCGGCAACACCACCACCAGATCCGATGTGGTCGCGCCCAGCGCCAGCGAGATCGTCTGACCGCCGTCGATCCGCGGCGCGCCTGGGTAATAGGTGCGTTCCAACGTCGTCGCGGGCTGGCCGGGGACGGCCGGTCGTGTCAGCGCGTCGAGCGGATCGGGCGCGGCCTCCAGGTAGTACTCCCCAGCCGGCAGCGTGTGCACCCGGAAACGGCCTCGATCATCCGTCCGCGTCTGACCGACCGGAGCGGGCCGCCGGCCGTTCTCGTCGTACACGAAACGCAGCGCGGAGACGACGATGTTGGCGGCGGGCTGGCTGGCGCCATCAAGCACCTGGCCCTCGATGGCGGCACCGCGCACCATCGGCAGATCCCGGCTCACCGCGACGCCGGCGGCGACCTCAAACGACTCCGGACGCTGGAACGCCCTCCGCAGATCCGCCAGGCGAGGCACGAAGCCGGCCTTCTCAGCGCGCACGGTGTAAGTGCCAGCAGGCAGTTGAGTGAGTTGATAGCGTCCGTCGGTGTCAGTGTCGACCTGTCTTGGCCGGTCCAGCGCCGACGATTCGACGGTGACTCGTGCTCGGCGCACAGGCTGGATGCGCCCGTCCACGTCTATCGTGACGCGCCCGGCGATCGACGCCGTCCCCGTGGGCATGGGCCGGACGGCGCGGTCACGCTGCTGCGCGACCGTCAGCGCCCCGGCGCATACGCTGAGGGCCACCACGGCGACGAGTCGTGTCCGCGTCGTCATCAGTCAATCCTTCAGGGCTGGCCGCGCCAGTATTGCACAGCGAGCCTCCAGTGCTCGTTGTGAATTACCGGTAGCGCCGCGCCAGCGATGCCGAGGCCTCATCGAGCTTGGTCAGGAAGTCTGAGAGCGGCTGTGTGTACAGCACCAGGTCCGCGTTGTGTTCGGTACAGCGCCGGAGGCAGTATTCCACCGCCGCGGCGTTCGCCGCGGCGTCGAGTTTGAGGTTGACCGTGCCGATGTCGCGCCGGTTCCAGGGCATCCGCGGGTAGCGTTCGAACAGCAGCACCAGTTCGAGTTCGGCCGCAGTGGCGCGGCCGCCGAACCGGGTGATCCGGGTGTTTCGCTTCGACAGCAGCTCCAGGTACTCGTAGACCCGGGCCGTGACCGTCTGTTCGGCCGTGACCACCACCGAGTACCGCGCGCGGATCTCGGGACTGACCGGCGGCGGGCCGGGCACCTGTGGCGGCTGCGGCGCGGCCGCGGCTGACGTCAGCATCGCCAGCGCCACCAGGCCCCGCGCGGCCGTCGATTTCAGAATCGAGATTCCCCGGCGCACACCCGCCAGTCTATAGTGTGCGTGCCCAAGGAGTTTGCGATGAAACATGCCTTTCGACTGGCCCTGATCTTCGTGTTTGCGCTGTCGGCCGTTCCGCTGGCCCAGCAGAACGGCGCGCCGGCCGCGCCGGCCGCCCCCTTCAGCACCGCGACCGCCGGCCGCGACCTGCCGAAGCCGAACTACGACCTGGCGTTCCGGTGGACGTCGGCCAAGGTCGGCAAGTACGTCTTCAGCACGTCCGTGCAGCCGCGCTGGCTCGAGTTCAGCGATCGCTTCTGGTACACCTACGAAACACCCGCCGGCCGGCAGTGGTGGATCGTCGAACCGGCCAAGAAGACCAAGCAGCCGCTGTTCGATCGCGCGCGCATGGCCGCGCAGCTGACCACCATCCTGCGCACGCCCTACGACGCGCAGCACCTGCCCATCGGCGACATCCGGTTCTTCGACAACGACCGGAAGTTCCGGTTCAGCGTGTCGCTGCCGCGGGAGTCCACCGTCATCACGATGTCGGGCGAGGAAATCACCGGCATGACGCAGACGCAGGAGGGCCAGCAGCTGCAGCAGCAGGGCGGCCGCGGCGGGCGTGGCGGCCAGGGCCAGCAGGGCGGACGCCAGGGCGGCGCCGGCGGCGGCCAGAACAACAAGACGTGGTGGCTCGAATACGAATTCGCCACGGGCACCGTCGTCCTCAACGACAAGTACGAGCCCGAACCCACCAATCCGAACTGGGCTCAGGTGTCGCCCGACAAACAGACCATCGTCTTTGCGCGCGGCCACAACCTGTTCATGATGGACGCCAAGAACTACGCCGTCGCGCAGAAGACGCCGAACGACCCGAGCGTGCAGGAGATTCAGCTCACCACCGACGGCGAGGAGCACTACGGCTACGCGCCCACGCAGCAGGGCGCCGGCCAGGACGATGATGAGGAGCAGCAGCAGGGGGGAGGCGGTCAGGGCCAGCAGGGCCGGCAGGGCGGCGCCACCCAGCAGCAACAGCACGAAAACGACAAGAAGTTCGGTCCGCGCCGCCGCGCCCTGGGCGTGCAGTGGTCGCAGGACAATCGGCGCTTTTCGCTGCAGCGCACCGACTCGCGCAAGGTCGGCGACCTGTGGGTCATCAATTCGCTGGCCAACCCGCGTCCGCGCCTCGAAACCTACAAGTACGGCATGCCCGGCGAGGCCAATCAGCCGCAGGCGGAACTCCACGTCTTCGACATCGCCGCGCGCCGTCAGTTGAAACTGACCACCGATGCGTTCAAGGACCAGCAGATCAGCATCCTGACGATGCCGCTGACCAACATCCAGCGCGAGAAGCAGGACACGGCGCCGCGCTGGCTGTCGGCCGATCCCGCCAAGCTGTTTTTCACGCGCACCTCGCGTGACCTCAAGCGCATCGACGTCGTCGAGGCGGACGGCACGACCGGCGAGCCGCGGGTGGTGGTGCAGGAACGGTCCAACACCTACATCGAACTGCAGCCGCTGCGCCTGCTCAATGGCGGCAAGGAAGTGATCCACTGGTCCGAGAAGGACGGGTGGGGGCACTATTACCTCCACGATCAGAGCGGCAAGGAGATTCGCCAGCTCACGCGCGGCGAGTTCGTCACGACCGGCATCGTCAACGTCGACGAGAAGAACCGGCTGCTGTATTTCCACGCCGTCGGCAAGGAGCCCGGTGAAGACCCGTACTACCAGCACCTGTACCGGGTGCACCTCGACACCGGCGAGATGAAGCTGCTCACGCCGGGCAACATGACCCACACCGCGTCGATGGACGACAAGGCGCAGTGGGTGGTCAGCAATGCCTCGCGCGTGGACACGGCGCCCGAGTCCACGTTGTACGACGCGGCCGGCAACAAGCTGATGGAGCTGGAGAAGACGGATGTGTCAGCGCTGCTGGCCGCCGGCTTCAAGTATCCCGAGCCGTTCACGGTCAAGGCCGACGATGGCATCACGGACCTCTATGGCGTGATGTACAAGCCGTTCGACTTCGATCCGAACAAGCGGTATCCCATCATCGAGTTCGTCTACCCGGGCCCCCAGACCGAAAGCGTCACCAAGACGTTTTCGCCCCGCGCGGCCAACGTGATGCTCGCGCAGTTCGGGTTCATCGTCATCGAGGTGGGCAACCGCGGCGGCCACCCGCAGCGGTCGAAGTGGTACCACAACTTCGGGTACGGCAATCTGCGTGACTACGGGCTGGCCGACAAGAAGGCGGCGGTGGAGCAACTGGCCAAGCGTCATCCCTGGATCGACGGCAACCTCGTCGGCATCTACGGCCACTCGGGCGGCGGCTTCATGACGGCCGCGGCGATGTTCGTCTACCCCGACTTCTTCAAGGTGGGCGTCTCGACCGCCGGCAATCATGACAACAGCGTCTACAACCGCTGGTGGAGCGAAAAACACGACGGCGTGATGGAGCGCGAGCGCGAGGGCGAGATCGTGTTCGACTACGACATCGACAAGAACCAGGATGTCGCCAAGAACCTGAAGGGCAAGCTGCTGCTCGTGCACGGCGACATGGACAACAACGTGCACCCGGCCGGCACGTTCCGGGTCATCGATGCCCTGATTCGCGCGAACAAGCGGTTCGACTTCCACATCATCCCGGGCAAACGCCACGGGTTTGCCGACGCCAGTGACTGGGTGAACGTGATTCGCGCCGACTACTTCAGCCGGCACCTGCTCGGCTGGTCGCCGACCGACACGGACATCATGGAACTGCAGCGCGAACTCGCGATTCGTCGA
>CAYYFE010000007.1:0-40982 GCA_964471115.1 uncultured Solibacteraceae bacterium | reverse complement strand
TTGCGGACCCTGTGGACCCTGGGGACCTTGTGGACCCTGGGGTGTGGGGGGAGCGCCCCCATCGTCGTGCGTGATGGCGCGCCGGCGTGGGCGCCGGATTCGACGCGCATCGCGTTCTACGCGGAGGTCAACGGCAAACCCGCCGACCTGTTCGTCATGCACCTGGACGGCAGCGGGCTGACGCAGGTCACCAATACTCCGGAGATCGCCGAAGGGTACCCGCAGTGGTCGCCGGACGGACGGCAGATCGCGTTCGAGTCACACACCCGCGACGGCAACTTCGATGTCTACGTCATGCACGCCGACGGGTCGAACGTCCGGCGGCTGACCGATCACCCGCGCCGCGACGTCGGTCCCGCGTGGTCGCCGGATGGGCAGCGCATCGTGTTCATGTCCGATCGCGACGGGCAGGAGTTCAATCTGTACTGGATGCCGGTGGGCGGCGGCGCGGCCGAGCGGTTGACCGAAGGGCAGACCGACTGGTTTCCGCAGTTTTCACCGGATGGCACACGCCTGGCGTTCCATCGGTGGAACGACGTCCACGTGATGGACCTGGCCACGAGCGAGATTCGCGGACTCACCAAGGCGCCCGACAACGGCATGTACCCCAGCTGGTCGCCCGACGGCACCCGGCTGGCGTTCATGAGTTGGCGGGGCGGTCCGACGGCGATCTACCTCATGAATGCCGACGGATCGGACCAGCGCCAGGTCGTCCGCATGTCGGTGGGGTCGGCCATCGATCCGCGCTGGTCCCCCGACGGCCGGCAACTGCTCTTCGTGCATGTGCCCGAACAGGCCGCCGACGAGGCGCAGGCCGCCAACCAGAGCCGCCATCTCTATGTGGCTCAGGTGGATACGGGCACGATACGGCGGCTGCGCTGAAATAGGTGGCGAGATGGCGAGGTGGCGAGGTGGCGAGATAATGAGACCGGAAAGGTCGTATAAAAATTGAGATTCGTCTCAGTTTGTTTGATACGATCGCCTCGTGACACCGGTCTCGCTTGAACAACTGGCCGAAGGCGCCCTCGCCCGATTCCATGCGACCGACCTCGACGCCGAGGCGTGCCACCAGCTGCGATCCCTGGGGCTGACCCAGGAGTGCCAGTTGCGGCTCTGCAAGAAGGGCGAGCCCTGCATCGTGCAGGTGCGTTCCACGCGCATCGGTCTGTCGCATGCCGTGGCGCGGCGCATCATGGTGGTGCCCCTGCCCGCGAGGCCCTGATCATGCGCGAGTCCGGCGCGGCGCCCGCTCCCACGGGTCGCCGGATGTCGGTGGCCCTGCTCGGCAATCCCAACACCGGCAAGACCACCCTCTTTAATCGGCTCTGCGGCGCCAGAGCCAAGACCTCCAACTTTCCGGGCACGACCACCGCGATGCGCGCGGGGCGGGCCACCATCGGGCCGCATCAGGTCGACGTCATCGACCTGCCCGGCTTGTACTCGATTGATGGCGCCTCGCCCGAGTCGACCATCGTCCGCGACGTGCTGCGCGGGACGGGCGCCCAGCGCCCCGATGCCGTGGTCGCCATCGTGGACGCGGCCAACCTGCTGCGCAACCTCGTGCTCGTCGGCGAACTGCTGGCCTTTGACGAGCCGGTGATCGTGGTCCTCAACATGATCGATCTGGCCGAACGGCTCGGCCAGCGGCTCGACGTGAAGGCGCTGTCGCGGCGCCTGGGGGTGCCGGTGATCCCGATGGTGGCGTCCAAGGGCACCGGGCTCGAGGCGTTGCGTGCGGCGATTGCCGACCTGCCGGCCCGCGGCGCGCAGCCCAGGCCTGCCGATGTACCGGGCGTGGGCGCGGCCGGTCCCGCCTCGATTGAAACGCTCACGAACTGGGCGGAACGGATCCTGGGCGACGTCTATCCCGGCGGCGCGCCGGCCATCGCGCTTGACGCGAGGACCGAACGCGTCGATCGCGTGTTGACCCATCCGGTGGCGGGTCTGCTCATCTTCATCGGCGTCATGGGGGCCCTGTTCTGGACGCTCTTCGCCCTGGCGACGGTGCCGATGGACCTCATCGAACTGACGTTTGCCTGGCTGGGCGGGGTGGTGAGCGGCCTGATGACCGACGGCCCCATCCGCGATCTGCTGACCGACGGCGTGATCGGCGGCATCGCGGGCACGGTGGTGTTCCTGCCGCAGATCTGCCTGCTGTTTTTCCTGATCAGCCTGCTGGAAGACACCGGCTATCTCGCCCGCGCCGCCTTCGTGAACGACCGCATCTTCCGGCGCTTCGGGCTGCCGGGCCATGCGTTCGTGCCGCTGCTGACCGCGCATGCGTGCGCGCTGCCCGGCATCATGAGCACGCGGCTGATCCCCGATCGCCGCGACCGGCTCGCCACGATCCTCGTCGCGCCGTTCATGAGCTGCTCGGCGCGACTGCCCGTGTACGTGCTGCTCACGTCGCTCTTGTTCGCCGACTCGCCGGCGCTGGCCGGCGTGGCATTTGCCGGGTGTTACCTGCTGGGCGCGTCCGCCGCGTTTCTGAGCGCCTGGCTCTTCAGCCGCACCGCGTTGCCGGGGCGTCCGCGCCAGATGGTGCTGGAACTGCCGACCTACAAACAGCCGTCGCTCACCAACGCGCTGCTGACGGCGCGTGACCAGGGCGCCGCGTTCCTCAAGACGGCCGGCACCGTCATCGTGGCCATCTGCATCGTGATGTGGTGGCTGAGCGCGTACCCGAAGGCCGACCCGTCACCGGAGGCCGAGGCGTTGCGGGCGCAGATCGCCACGGCCGCCACGCCCGCCGACGCCGAGGCCCTGGCGGCCGACGCCGACCTGCTGCAGGCCAAGGCCGACCAGTCCGTCAGCTTCGCCGGCCGCATGGGCCGCGCGGTGCAGCCCCTCTTCGCCCCGCTGGGATACGACTGGCAATTGACGGTGGGCGTGCTCACCAGCTTCCTCGCGCGTGAAGTGTTCGTGTCGACCATGTCGGTGCTGGTCGGCGGCGGCGCCGAGGCCGAACCCGATGAGGGGATCCTCGACCGCATCCGCCAGATGACGCGTGATGACGGCTCGATTGTGTTCACCCGCGCCACCGCGGCCAGCGCGCTCGTGTTTTTCGTGCTGGCCATGCAGTGCCTGCCGACGCTCGCGGTCACTCGCAAGGAGACCGGCGGGCTCAAGTACGCCGGCATCCAGCTGGCCTACATGTCGAGCCTGGCCTACGTCGCGGCGCTCATCGTCTATCAGGGCTTGCGGGCGTTCGGGGTGTCGTGATGTTCGAGACCTGGCAGGACGCGGTCGTGACGCTCGTGGCCTTCACCGCCGCCGCCCTCGTCGTCTGGCGCACGCTCGGCCACTGGCGCGACGCCGGCCCCTCGGGCGCCTCACCGCGCTGCGACACCTGTGCGCTGAAGGACGCGGCGGAAGGGATCAGGGATCAGGGATAAGGGATCAGGGGTTTCCCTGTTCTCTGTGCCCTGATCCCTGTGCCCTTGCCGCGCTTCTTCGCTATCGAATCTCGTCCAGCATCGGGTCTCGCCGCACGCGGATCGATTGCGTGTAGGTCTGACCACCTGCCGTGAGGGTCACGCGATAGTCACCGGGAGGCACGAGGCCGCCGCCCCCGCCGCCGCGGCCGCCTCCGCCGCCACCACCGCGTCCGCCGGGGGCCGGCGCCTGGTTGGACGCGATGAGGCAGGCGGCCGGCGCGCCGCCGCCGCGACCGCCGAACTGTGCGCCGCCGCCCGCGCGACCGGGCTGCTGCGCGCCGCCGGCCGGCGCATTCCACCGCATCGCCCACTCCACCTTGTTGATGCCGGCGCGAGCGGGGAACGACGCGGTGCACGCGTTCGCCCCGGTCACGTCGGTCACCGACACCTGCACTTCGCCGCTGATCTGGGCGCCCAGGTGGTAGCTGATGACCGCGTTACGCGTCGGGTTCTGGCCGATGAACGAGATCTCGCCGCCGTTGTGCTGCGGCTGGATGTTCAGCCACTGGGTCGCGATGCGCGGCTGGAACAGGTGCGCCGGGGCGTTGCGCACCTCGGCGGTCATCTGCTGCAGCGGCGTGATGTCGTCCATGATCCACAGGCCACGCCCGTGGGTGCCCGCAATCAGGTCGCCGTCGCGCGGATGGATGACCAGGTCGTGCACGGCCACGGTCGGCAGGTTGTTGTTGAGCCGCTGCCACGACTGGCCGCCGTTGACCGAATAAAACGCCTGGAACTCCGATCCCGCAAACAGCAGGTCAGGGTTGCGCGTGTCCTGCTTGATCACGTACATCGGATTGCCGGCCGGCAGGTTGTTGGTGATGTTCGTCCAGGTGCGGCCGAAGTCGGTGGTCTTGTAGACCAGCGGCTGGTACAGCGCAAAGCGATGGCCGGTCAGCGTGACGAACGCCGTGCCGTTGTGGAACTTCGACGCCTCCACGCGGCTGACCCAGATGTCGGGCCGCGGGTTGCCGGGCATGCCGGCCGTGCCGACCTTGGTCCAGGTCTTGCCGTAGTCACGCGTCACCTGAATGTTGCCGTCGTCGGTGCCAATCCAGATCTGGCCCGGTTCGACCGTGGACTCGGAGATCGTGATGATCGTCGCGTGATACTCGGCGCCGCCGCCGGGGTTTTCGTCCGGCGTGAGACCGCCGGAGCGCCGGCTGGTGCGCTCGGGATCGTTCTGGGTCAGGTCCGGCGAGATCAGACGGTAACTCTGGCCGCCATCCACCGACATGATCAGATGGTTCGCGCCGACAAACAGCGTGCGCGGATTGTGCGGCGACAGGATGAACGGCGTGGACCAGTTGAAGCGCAAGGCGCCCAGCATCTGCGGCTGCACGCCCCAGTTGGCTTCTTCGGCCTTCTTCTCCATCTCGGGGGTGATGTATTCACTCCAGTTCGAGATGTTCTCCTTGTTCGGCCGTAGGTTCTCCCGCTGGCGGGTCAGGGCATCGGAGCGGCCGATGTTGCCGCCGGTGTTGCCGGGTTGTGACTCGGAGTAGATCTTCCTGAAGTCGGTCGGGTCCTGCTGGGTGTGATACCCGTCGCCGCCCGAGATGTTGAACCAGTCGCTCAGGTAGATGCCCTGCGCGCGTGTGGCCGACGGACCACACGAGCTGCCGGCGTCCTGCAGGCCGCCGCACACGTAGTACGGCTCGCGCATGTCGGCCGAGATCGCGTAGTACTGCGTGACGTTCAGGTTCTCGAACCGGATGTCGTTGGCGCCATCGTCGTGCGTCAGGTTCAGCCCGCCGTCGTGGCCGATGTAGTAGCGGTTCTTGTTGTGCGGGTCGTGCCACATCGCGTGCCAACAGTGGCCGCCGTTGCCGCCGCCGCCCTGCGTCCACGTCTTGCCGCCATCACGCGACCGCCGGTAGGCGATGTTGAAGCTGAAGATGTACTGGTCGTCGAGCGGGCTGATGGCGATGTGGTTGTAGTAGAACGGCCGCGACAGATAGCGGTCGAGGAACGTCCACGAGTCGCCGCCGTTTTCGGTGCGGTAGATGCCGGCGCCGAGTTTGGTCATGTCGGCGTAGTCCGGATTCGGCGTGCCGCCGCCACCCCCGCGTCCGCCACCGCCGCCGGCCGGCTGGCCCGACTGCGGCAGGAACTGCGGCGGCTGGAAGCCGTGTTCGATGTGGGCCATCAGCACGCGCGGGTTCGTGCGTGAGATCGCGAGTCCGATCTTGCCCATGTCGCCCTCGGGCAGCGTGTTGGTGAGTTTGCGCCACGTCCGGCCGCCGTTGGTGCTCTTGAAGATGCCGCTGTTCGGGCCGCCCGAGTTCAGGCGCCACGGATACCGGATGCGCTGCCAGAACGCGACGTACAGCACCTCGGGATTGGTCGGGTCCATCACCAGGTCAATCGCGCCGGTCTGCGGGTCGTTGGGCAGGCCCTCGGTGAGCTTGTTCCACGACTTGCCGCCGTCGGTGGTCTTGTACAACCCGCGCGATCCGATCGGACCGTAGATGTTGCCGATGGCCGCCACGTACACCGTGTTGACGTCCTTCGGGTGCAGCTGAATCTTGCCGATGTTGAAGGTGTCCTGCAGCCCCACGTTCTGGAACGTCGCGCCGCCGTCGGTGGACTTGTAGACGCCGTCACCCCACGCGGCCGAGTTCCGTCCGCACTCTTCGCCGGTGCCCACCCAGATGATGTCCGGGTTGGTCTGGTTGATCTTCACGTCGCCAATCGACGCCGCGCCGTACTGGTCGAAGATCGACGTCCAGCTGATGCCGCCGTTGAGTGACTTGAAGACGCCGCCGGACGCCGAGCCGACGACGACGTGGGCCCAGTCGCGCTCAAGGGCGTCGACCGACGAGATGCGGCCAATCAGGTTCGCGTTGCCGATGTTGCGCCAGCGCAGGTCCTGGATCAGTGGGTCGCCGCCGGCGGCCTGAGCCGACAGCCGGGTGTCGTGAGAGGCGAGCACGGCGCCGATGGCCACGAGGGCCGCCATCGAGACACGTCGCCAGCGGGGTGCAGGGTCGAACATGGACATCTACCTCCGGTGTGGTTGGGGAAACCGCGCCGATTGTGCCAAAAGCGGACGCCAAGGTCCAGAGGGACGGCGGGAATCGCGTGGTACAATCCGCGCGGTTTCACCGTTTATCGCTGAATGGCTACCTGCCCCCGATGCCTTGGTCCCTTGTCTGAGGGCCACCGTTGCCGGCCCGTCTGGTTGCGGCGGCTCCGGCGTCAGACGGGCGCGACCCTGCTGGGCGGGGTGTTCGGCGCGTTCGTGCACCTGCTGCTCGAGCCCTCCCACATACCGGTCATGGGGTTTGTGATTGGCGGTTTGTTGTTTTTCGGTCTCAACGAAGCGATTCGACCCGAGTAGCCAGCCACTCCCGTAGCTGCCGGAACGCGCGGCCGCGATGCGCCACGGCCAGCTTCTCGGCGTCCGCCACCTCACCGAACGTCCGCCCGTACTCCGGACAGTAGAAGATCGGGTCGTACCCGAAGCCATGGGTGCCGCGCGGCTCGAGGGCGATCTCGCCTTCGCAGACGCCCTCGGTCGTGTACAGGACGTCCGGGGCGGCCACGGCCACGGCGCAGACGTACCGGGCGGTCCACGGCCGCGGGTGAGCCCTGAGCGCGCGATACAGGTGCTCGAACTTTTCCGGGTACGTCGCGCCCGGATACCGTGCCGACTGCACGCCCGGCGCGCCGCCCAGCGCATCGATGACCAGGCCCGAGTCTTCCGCCACGGCCATCGCGCCGGAGGCGGTCGCGTAAGCGCGGGCCTTGAGGATGGCGTTTTCCATGAACGTGACGCCGGTTTCCTCCGGTTCGGGAATCGGCGCCAGGTCCCGCAGCGTGCGCAGGGGCCAGCCGGGGCCCAGCAGCAGGGCGACTTCCCGGACCTTGTCCATGTTGGTGGTGGCAAACAGCAGGGGCGGCATCGGCGGCGCGGGTATAATCGGCGGGATTTCCAAAACGCATCCCGTCTGGGAGGAGTGTCTCATGGTCCGCAAGCACAGACTGTTTTCGTCGTGGGTGGTGGTCGGCTGTGTCGCCCTGTTCGTGGCGCTGGCCAGCACACGTGACATCGTGGCGCAGGATCCCCTGCTGGATCTGGACGAACTGGCGCAGGCCGGCGGCCGCCAGGGCGGGGGCCGGCAGGGCGGCGCGGCGCAGGCGTCGAACGAACCCCGGCCGTACGCCGAGGTCGTCACGGCCGAGGCCGTCACCGACGACGGCATCTTCAAGGTGCACCGCATCGACGAACGGCTGCTGTTCGAGATTCCGACGGCGCACCTCGACAAGGACTTTCTGTGGGTCACCCAGATCAAGCGCACGACGACGGGCGCCGGCTGGGGCGGCCAGGCCGCGGGCAACCGCGTCATCCGCTGGGTCAAGCGGGGCGACCGCATCCTGCTGCTCGACATCAACTACAGCAACATCGCCAACCCCAACGAGCCCATCGCGCAGGCGGTGGCCGATGCGAACAACCCCACGATCATCCGCGCGTTCCCCGTCGCGGCCTACAACGACCAGAAGGATCCGGTCGTCGACGTGACGCAGTTGTTCACCACGGAAGTGCCGGAGTTCTCGGTCCGCGGACGCATCGGCGGCCGCGGCTTTGACGCCAGCCGCACGTTCCTCGAGAAGGCCGTGTCGTTCCCCGAAAACGTCAACGTCGAGGTGTTGCAGACGTTCACCGGCGCCACCGACGGCGCCGCGCCGGCCGGCGGCCGCGGCCGTGGCGGCATGCAGGGACCCAGCGCCACCGTGCTCACGCACTACAGCATGGTCAAGCTGCCGGATACGCCCATGATGCCGCGCCTGTTTGATGAACGCGTCGGGTACTTCACCCGCGCGATCGTCGATTACGGCACCGAAGAACACCGCGCGCAGCCGAAGCGGTTCATCACCCGGTGGCGCCTCGAGAAGAAGGACCCGAACGCCGCCCTCTCAGAGCCGGTCAAGCCGATCGTCTACTACGTCGATCCCGCGACGCCCGCCAAGTGGGTGCCGTACGTGAAGCAGGGGATTGAGGACTGGCAGGTGGCCTTTGAAGCGGCGGGCTTCCGGCGCGCCATCATCGCCGCCGAGGCGCCGAAAAACGACCCGGACTGGAGTCCGGAGGATGCGCGGTATTCGGTGATTCGGTGGTTGCCGTCCGAGACGGAAAACGCGTCGGGGCCGCACATTCACGACCCGCGGTCGGGCGAGATCATCGAGTCGGACATCCAGTATTACCACAACGTCCAGAACCTCGCGAAGAACTGGTACTTCGTGCAGGTCGGTCCGCTCAATCCGCGCGCGCAGAAGCTGCCGCTGCCCGACGACATCATGGGCGAACTCATGCGCTACGTCGTGGCGCACGAAGTGGGCCACACGCTGGGCTTCCAGCACAACATGAAGGCGAGTTCGGCGTACACGATCGAGCAGATTCGCGATCCGAAGTGGGTCAAGGAGATGGGCCACACCCCCACGCTGATGGACTACTCGCGGTTCAACTACGTGGCGCAGCCCGAGGACAAGATCGACCCGATCGATCTGATTCCGAAGATCGGTCCGTACGACAAGTGGGCCACGATGTGGGGCTACAAGCCGATTCCCGGCGCGAAGACGCCCGATGAGGAGAAGCCCACGCTCGACCAGTGGGCGCGTGAACAGGACGAAAAGCCCTACCTGCGGTTCTCCACCGAGGGCCAGGGCGGCAGCGACCCCGGCGACCAGACCGAAGCGGTGGGGGACATCGATCCCGTCCGCGCCACCACGCTGGGGCTGCGCAACCTGTCGCGCGTGTCGGAGATGCTGATCAGCGCGACCAGCACCCGCACGGGTGATCCGTGGGCCGAACTCGAAGAGGTCTACGGCCGCATGGTGGGGCAGTGGACCACCGAGATGAACCACGTCGCCCGGATGGTCGGCGGCCTGAACTCGCAGCAGAAGCACATCGGCCAGAACGGCGTGCGGTTTGAAATCGTCCCGCGCGCGCGTCAGCAGGAGGCGGTCCGGTTCCTCGTGTCCAACGCGCTGACCACGCCGACGCTGATGGTGCGGCCGGAGATCCTGCGCCGCATCGAGCCGGCCGGCATCGTCGATCGCGTGCGGAACGCGCAGCAGTCGGTGCTCAACAACCTGCTGCAGACCGCGCGGCTCGACCGGATGACCGAGCAGGTGGCCATCGACGGCCCCGCGGCGTACTCCCCGGTGGAGTTCCTCAGTGAACTGCGCGCCGGCATCTGGGCGGAGGTGAGCAAGGGCGGCAACATCGACATCTATCGCCGCAACCTGCAGCGCACGTACCTGTCGCTGATCGACAACCGGCTCAACGGGCCGACCGCGCCGAGCGCCGAAGTGCGCGCGTTGCTCAAGGGCGAACTACGCGCCGTGGGGGAGATGGTCGACAACGCGTTGCGCGGCGGCGGCGCCCGCGATGAGGCGACCATGCGCCACCTGCGGGATGTGATCGACGAGATCGCCACCATCCTCGACCCGCGCGCCATGCGCGAACGCACGCCGCCCGCCGGCGCCGCCGCCGGCGGCCGAGGCGGCGCGGGGGGAAGGTAAGGCAGGGCACAGGGATCAGGGCACAGGGATCAGGGAAGGCAAGTTCTACCTGTTCCCTGTGTCCTGCGCCCTGATTACCTGTTCAACACCGTCCCCACCACCGCCCGCTGCTTGTCGACCAGGTCGGTGATGCCCTTGTCGGCCAGGGCCAGCAGGGTGTCGAGGGCGGTGCGGTCGAAGGGCTCGGTTTCCGCGGTGCCCTGCACCTCGATGAACTTGCCGCGGCCGGTCTTGACCACGTTCATGTCGACCTCCGCGGTGGAATCCTCTTCATAGGCCAGGTCGAGCAGCGGCGTCTGCTGCACGATGCCGACGCTGGTGGCGGCGACGTAATCGGTGATGGGGATCGTACGGATGGCGCCCTGCTGCCGCAGGCGTTCCAGCGCGAGAACCAGCGCGACGAATCCGCCGGTGATCGCTGCGGTGCGTGTGCCACCGTCGGCCTGAATGACGTCGCAGTCGATCCAGATCGTGCGCTCGCCGAGCTCCTTGAGCGCCGTCACCGAGCGCAGCGATCGGCCGATGAGCCGCTGAATTTCCTGGGTCCGGCCGCCGACCTTGCCCGCCGTGGCTTCCCGCTGCGTCCGCGTGGACGTCGCGCGCGGCAGCATGCCGTACTCCGCCGTCACCCAGCCCTTGCCCGTGCCCCGGAGAAACGGCGGGACCCGGTCTTCCACCGACGCGGTGCACATCACACGGGTCAGACCCGCTTCAATCAGGACCGACCCTTCCGCGTGGATCAGGACGTTCGGGGTCAGGGTCGTCGGGCGCAGGGCATCAGGCGCGCGGTCAAACAGTCGGGTCATCTCCCCATTGTGTACCAGCACGGCCGCAGCTTCGCACCCCGCACCCCGCACTTCGCACTCCGCACTCCGCACTGCGCACTGCGCACTATTGCGCAATCCACCTCGCATCGCGCTTGAGGGGATGCCGCAGGTCGAGGTGACCCGCCAGCGTGTCCACCTCGCGTCCGTTGATCAGGATCTGCACGGAGGAGATGTCGGGCAGGTTGACCGTGAGCGCGTGCACGATGGCGTACACGGTGAGGGCTTCAGCCGTGGATCCGCCGGGGTGCTGGCTGGCCAGTTCGCTGCTGAGATCGATGAAGGCCTCGCCTCGACCTGTGAGAAACAACGCCCGCACGCTCGCGCCCGCGGGCACGGCCGACACCTGCCCCGGAGGCGGGGCGGCCAGCTGCGCCTCGACGATCGCGCGGGCCTGGGCGGCGGGCGACGGGGCGTACGGCACCTCCCGATCGATCCCGACCAGCGCGTCGCCTGACGGCGCCACGTAAAAGAGCAGTGCATGAATGCGGCGCGCATCGGCCTCGCCGGTGCCCGCCAGCGGCGCCGCTGCGTCAGAGGCCGCCGAACCGGACGGAACCGGGGCCAGCCACCCCGGCAGCCACAGGGCCAGCAGCCACAGCGAGACGGCCATCGCGGCCACGCCGATGATGATGGCGCGCCATGACACCGTCATTGGGCGCCTCCGGGGGAGGCCGGTGACGGCGCGCCGAGCCGCAGGTCGCCGACCGCCTGCGCGATGGCGTCGGCCAGCGCGGATTGATGGGCGCCATCCCGCAACCGCCGCGCATCGTCCTCGTTGGTCAGAAATCCCAGTTCGATGAGGACCGCAGGCATGTTGGCCCCGACCAGGCCGCGCAGGGGCGCGCGCAGGCCGCCCGGCGCGTGCATGGGAATGCCCGCGGCGGTGAGCCGGTTCACCAGCAGCGCTGCCAGCCGTTCGGATCCGGCGGTCTGGGGCAGCTGCGCGAGTTGCCACGGGACCGCGTCAATGACCCGGGTGCCGCCGCCCACCACCGGCACCGGCAACGGCGGCGCGTCACGATGCGGGGCCGCGCCCTCCACGTCCGCGTACGCGTCGGCCAGCAGGCTCAGCACCTGCGCGCCGGCCGTCTCCGGCCGTGGGCTGCCGTTGGCGTGAAGGCTCAGAAACAGATCGGCCTTGGCGTTGTTGGCCTGCGCCGCGCGACGGTCGAGGTCCACCGCGGCGTCGCCGTCGCGGGTCAGCAACACACGGAGTCCGAAGCGGGATTCCAGCTGAGTCTTGAGCCGCAGCGCCACCGCCAGCGTGACGTCCTTCTCGAGGGCCCCGTCCGGGCTGGACGCGCCGCGGTCGTCGCCGCCGTGACCAGGGTCGATGACGACCGTGCGGATCCGTGACTCGGGTCGATCAAACGGCACGGGTGGCGCCGCCGGCGGCGGCGCGGCGGTTGGTGCTTCGAGGTCGAATGTCAGCCGCGATGGGGAACCCGCGTCCACCGCGCGGATCCCGGTGACGAGGGGGCCGGGCTCGATGACCAGCGACGTGTCAGCCACGCGAAGGTCGGCCACCAGTTCACCGGGGGCGCCCGACAGCGGCGCGAGGTCGATCGCCTGCGCCTGGAACCGGATCAGCGTGCGCGGGCCTTCCTCCGTCACTCGGGTGGCGACGCCGGGTTCGACGTCGAGCGTCAGTCGTCCGCCCGCAGGTGTGCGCTCGAACCGCGGCGTGATCGTTGGCACGACCGCCGGCGGCACGACGATGAGCCGCGATGGCCGCCGCACGTCGATGCCGCGTCCCAGCGCGCGCAGGAAGTCGACCGGCACCTGCCACGTCGTACCGGTCCGGACAATGGGTGCCGAGAGTGACAGGACGCGCCCGCCGACCGACACCGTGGGTTGGCCCGCCGCGATGATGATGCGTTCGGTGCCGGCGGCGACCACCGCGCCCCCCGCGCGGGGATCATCCCGAACGGTGAGGCCAAACTGTCGCGCTACGGCATCCAGTGTCACCATGTCGACCGAGCCGGACGTGGCCACGATCGCCAGCGTCTGCGTGCCGGCCGTGGTGACGACCCGATACGATGCGCCGGGCTGAGCGAGGGTCCAGGCGGCGATCGACGCGGTCGCGAACAGGGTAAAAACGACGGCTCTGACTGCCAAGGTTCCATCATAGACCGCATAATGGGCGCGTGTTCCCCGTGTTGATGTGGCTGGCTGGCGCTCTGCTGGTGATCAGCGCGACGGCGCTGGGTGTGCTTGCGCACCGCCGCGGGGTGGCGCTGCGCCGTGCCGAGGCGGCGGCGGCCGATCAGGCGCGACGGCACGCGGCCGATCTGGCATCGCGGGCGTCCAGTGAAGCCGCGCTGCGCCGCAGCGAAGCGGAGTTTCGCGCGATGGCGGAAACCTCGCCGGCCGGCATCGTGATGTTCACGACCGCCGGTGACGTGCGGTATCTCAACGAGGCCGCGCTGCGGCTGCTCGGCCTGCCGTTTGAATCGGCCATCGGCAGCCGCTGGCTGGCGGCCTGTCATCCCGACGATCGCGATCGCGTGCGCCAGGCCGTGGCCGACGCCGTCGACGCCCGCCGGCCCTTCACCGATGCGGGCCGCTTCCTCCACGTCGATGGCCGCGTCTTCTGGTGGCGGTTGCGGTCGGCCCCCATCTGGTCGGGGCGCGACTGCACGGGCCACGTCGCCGTCCTCATCGACGAGACCGAACAACGCGCCGCCGAGGACGCCTTGCGCGAAAGCGAAGAACGCTTTCGCCAGTTGGCCGAACACATCCCCGCGGTCGTGTACCTGGTCGAACCCTCGACCGGGAGCATGTTGTTCATCAGTCCCGCGTACGAACGCATCTGGGGCCGCACACGCGCCTCGTTGTACCGGAATCCGTATTCCTTCCTCGATGCCGTGCACGAGGCCGACCGCGCGCGCGTGACCGCGGCCTACAAGGAGCGGTTGACCCGGCTCGACATCGAGTACCGCATCACACGTCCCGACGGCGAAACGGTCTGGATCGAGGATCTCCAGTTTCCGATTCGCCGGGCCGACGGCGGCATCTACCTGGTGGCGGGCCTGGCGTTCGACGTCACCCGCCGGCACCGCCTCGAGGCGCAGCTGCTGGAATCGCAGAAGATGGAAAGCCTCGGCCGCCTGGCCGGCGGCGTCGCGCACGACTTCAACAACCTGCTGACGGTGATCCTGTCCTATGCCGATCTGCTGCGCGACACCGCGGTCGAGCTGCCGGTGCATCCGGCGTCGGAGGAACTCGCGCAGGGACTCGCCGAAATCGAGAGCGCCGGCCAGCGCGCCTCGTCGCTCACGCGGCAACTGCTGACGTTTGCCAGGCGGCAGGTGGTGGACCCGCGCCTGACGGACCTCAATGAACTGGTGGAGGCCGCCGTGCCCCTGGTGCGGCATCTGGCCGGCCCCTCCGTCACGGTGCAGGTCGAGACCCGAGCGACGCAGGCGGTGGCGCGGGTGGATCCGACGCAGGTCGAACAGGTGCTGCTCAATCTCGCGTCCAACGCGCGCGATGCCATGCCGGCGGGTGGGCAGCTGCGCCTGTGCACCGAGACCGTCCGCGGACCGGTCGCCGGCACCGACGTGCCGGCCGGGCTGTTTGTCGCCGTGTCGGTCGCCGATGCGGGCGTGGGCATTCCGCCGGAGATCCGCGGCCAGGTGTTCGATCCCTTCTTCTCCACCAAGCCGAAGGGGCAGGGCACCGGACTTGGCCTGTCGACGGCGTTTGGCGTCGTCACCCAGTTCGGCGGCTACATGCATCTGCAGAGCCAGGTCGGCCAGGGCACGACGGTGACCTGTTATTTCCCCGTGGTGGCGGCCGGAACCGGCGCGCACGCCGCCGCTCCCGTCGGGTCGGGGGCGACGCGAGGCACCGAACTCGTGCTGGTCGTCGAGGATGAGCCAATGGTGCGCGACGTGGCGCGGGCCACGCTGGAGCGCCAGGGGTATGACGTGCGCACGGCGAACAACGGGGTCGAAGGGTTGCAGACCGCGCAGCACCTGGGCGATCGGCTGGCGATTGTGGTGACCGATGTGGTCATGCCGCAGATGGGCGGCTGGGAAATGGCCGAGCGGTTGCGCCGCGATCGGCCGGACGTGAAGATCCTCTTCACGTCCGGCTACAACGAGGAGATCGTGAACGCGGGCGGCCGGGTCGACGAGACCCTCGACTTCCTGCCCAAGCCGTACCTGCCCTCCGTGTTGTCTCAGCGCGTCCGGCAGGTGCTCGACCGCGGTTCCTCCTGAAACAACTGCCGCGTGTGCCGGGCCGCGGCCACGGCGAACGTGAGCGCGAGCAGCGCCGTCGCGGCCACGCCCACGGGGTCGAGCACCCGGGTGTCGATCGAGCCGATCGTCAGGCGAGGCTCAGGGTGCAGCCAGAACACCCCGGCGTTCATCGCGATCAGGATGAGCCGCAGTTCGGTGCCGCCGACACCCCCGGCGCTCATCGCGAAACGCCCGACGCAGTAGGTGGCCAGGTAGATCTCGATTCCGACGAGGAAGTACGCAGCCATCAGCGCCGTGGCGACTCCGGCCGACATGTAACCCGACCACGCGAGGCCGGCCAGCAGGAACGCCGCGCCCGCGGCGTCGACGACGTGATCGACGTAGAAGCCGTAGCGCGGCCGCTGCTGCTGCCGGACCCGCGCCAGCGTGCCGTCGAGACTGTCGCCAAACCAGTTGACGACCAGGAGCAGGTTGACGAGCCACAACGCCCAGGGTGTGGACGCCGACCAGGCGTATGCCGCGCCGGCGCCGGCCATCGCGGCAAAGGCGAGCGCAGTGAGATGGTCGGCATGAATCCGCGCCGGGATGCGCGGCGCCAGCCACTGGAGCACACGCCGCTCCAGTCCCACCGTCACCCCCCGCATGTCTCGTACTGATTCCCGGAAATCTGCGACTGCCTGCATCTGTGCCTCCCTTGTCCCGGAATGCGCAGACCGGGCGGGAAGGGGCTCAGCGATGCAGCTGCCGGGAGGCCGCGCGGGTGGTGGCCGGTTCGATGATGGCGAACGCGATGAGAATCGTGATGGCCGATCCGATGAACAGGGCCGCCAGGTCGGGCTGCGGCGTCAGGTGGCGCGCGCCGGCCATCAGGAGGGCCGCACCCAGGACGAAGTCACCCAGGCGCGTCCAGACCCAGGCCTGCCGGCGCTGCGTGTCCCACTCTTCCGGGTAGAACCGCGACGTGAACCACAGGTGCAGGCGGAGGGTGTTGGCCGTCAGCGCGCCGGTGAATCCGCCGAGAAACAGCCATTGGGCTTCAGGCCCCGGCAGCCAGTCGCGCGCGGCCCAGAGAAAGTACAACGCGACGCCGTACCCCAGGCTGGTGATCAGCTGATGGAACTGCCACCACCAGAGCGGGGAAAACGCGCGGGCGGGCGGCGCCACCGTGCCCACCGGCGTCGCCGGCACCGGCTGCGCGGCGGCCACCGCCGCCAGCGCCTGCACCAGCGCGGCCGTCGTCGGAAACCGCTCCTCCGGAGCGGGGCGCAGGCATCGCGCGATCACCGCGTCGAGCGCGGCCAGCTGGGGATGCATCTCGTCGAGCCGCGCGCGATCGCCGGATGCAAACGGATGCTGCCCGGTGGCCAGTTCATGCAGGATCACGCCGAGGGCGTACTGGTCGGCGCGGACATCCACGATGCCGCCGTCGCGTTGCTCGGGCGCCATGTAGGCCGGTGTGCCGGGTGACTGGCCCTCGACCGGCCCGAAGCCGGCCACGCCGAAGTCGATGATCTTCACGCGCCCTTCCGGCGTGCGCATGATGTTCTCGGGTTTGAGGTCCCGGTGCACGATGCCGCGGTCGTGCGCCGCGGCCAGGGCATCGGCCAGGTCCTGCGCCGTCCGCAACAGCGGCGTCACCGGGATGGGCCCATGGCGCAGTTCCTCGCGCAGGTTGTTCCCGCGTACGAACTCCGAGGCCAGGTAGAGCTGCCCGTCGATTTCTTCGAGCGCGTAGATGATGGCAATCCCCGGGTGCGACAGCGCAGCCGCGGCGCGGGCCTCGTGCCGCAGGCGTTCGCGGCGCGCCGGGTCGCCCGTCCACGCCGGGGGCACCGCTTTCAGGGCGACGGTCCGGCCCAACCGGGTGTCTTCCGCCAGGTAGACGACGCCCATGCCGCCGGCGCCGGCTTCGCGCAGGACCCGGTACGGGCCAATCTGTTCGCCCTCACCGGTGAGATCCACCGCCGGCACGTCAAGAAACTGCTCCGCGTCGGCATGAAACGCCACGAGTGAGCGCACCTCGGCCGCAATCCCGGCGTCGCCGGCGGCCTCGTCGATGAAGCGGTCGCGTGACTCGGGCGGCTGCACCAGCGCGTCGTGAAACAGCCGGGTGACGACGGCCCAGCGATCGGGGGTCAAGCTCGTCATGTCCGTGGGGCCTCCGGCCCGAGCGCGCGCAGCAGCCACGCACGCGCCACCGCCCAGTCGCGTTTGACGGTGGCCGGGGAGATGCCGAGCGCGTCGGCGGTTTCCTCCACGGTCAGGCCGCCGAAAAACCGGAGCTCGACAATCCGCGCCTGTTGCGGATCGAGTTGGGCGAGTCGATCCAGCGCTTCGTCGAGCGCCACGAAGTCGACGGGCCTGGCGTCGACGGCCGCGCCGCCCACGCGCGTATCGAGGGTGACGCGCACCTGATCGCCGCCGCGTTTGTCGGCGTGCCGCGCGCGCGCGCGTTCCACCAGCAGGCGCCGCATCGAGATGGCCGCAATGGCGAGAAAGTGCGTGCGGTCCTTCCACACGGGGTGGGGTTCGCGCGCCAGGCGCATGTATGCGTCATGGACCAGCTCGGTGGCCTGCAGACTGCGCGCGCGCTCGCGGCGCAGGTACCCCTGCGCCAGCCGCCGCAGTTCGGCGTACACCTCGTCGACGAGTGGGTTGACGTCGCTCATCGCCGCTCGCGGAAGGCGCGGGCGAGGTCCGCGATGAGGCTCGCCTTCCAGACGATGCCCAGTTGAAGGGAGGTGTCGGCCTGTCCGGGCACGTCGGACCGGATGACCGGCATGGCCGAAAAGACCCCGAGCAGACGAATGACGCCGCGGCCCGTGGTGATGACGCCGCGGTCGTCTTCATAGACGCCATTGGCGACGGCGAGGACGGGCGACCCGGACATGCCGGGGAACGCCGAGACGTCGACCAGGAACGACGGCTTGCCCTGAAAATCCACCGCCGGCTCGCTGGCGATATGGCCCGTTTTCCAGACCGGCAGCCGGTTGACCGTGTCGGAGAAGCCGTAGGGATACCCCAGGAGTGTGGCCGGGGAGGTCGGCCGGATCGTGATCTTGCCGCGGGTGTGTTCATCCACGAAGACGAACATCTCGATGCCCGCATACGTCTCCGGAGGCATCGGGACGAGCACGACGTCGGCGTCCGGATGCTCCTCGCTTTGGACCCACAACGGTGACCCGGCCAGTGTGTACAGGGGCAGCGCCACCTGCTTCACCTGGGACGGGTCGGTCTTGTCGGTGTGCAGGTAGAAGATGACGCGATCGCCCTTGGGCGGCTGGGAGGTATTGGGCGAGTGCCCTGTGACGACGTGGTAGTTGGTGACGAGGAAGACCGTGTCGATGACGTTCGAGGCATTGGGAATACCAAAGAAGAATCCCGTGCCTTGAGAGATCTGCCGGCTGCCCTGAAACAGATAGACCGGCGTGGTCATCAAAGAGACCGGCTCGACCACCGCCTGCGCGGCCGCCGGACTCGAGTGCAGAACGAGGCCGGCCCAGAGAGTGGCAAGTGCCACTTGCACGCGTGTTACAGGTCGTCGGACGGTCACGCGATCAGGATAGACTAAGCGGTTCACGGATTCTCCATGCAGTCATTCATCTCAGCAACATCATCTGGACCCGTTAGACGCCGGTGGATGCCGGCGGTTGTGATCACACTCGCCGCCGCCGCGTGCGGCGGCGCGCAGGAGGGGGCGCCCGGGGGCGCTCCGGCGGGCGGTCGTGGGGGGGCGCCGATGGGCATGCCCGTCGAGATGGTGACCCTCGCGCCCACACCCATCGCGGAGTTCTCCGAATACGTCGGCACGGTGAAGTCGCGACGGTCGAGCACCATTCAGCCACAGGCGGAAGGGTTTCTGACCCGGCTGGCCGTCAAGTCGGGCGACCGCGTGTCGGCCGGCACCGTGATTGCCGAGATCGACAACGCGCCCCAGCAGGCCGCCATCGCGGCGCTCGAGTCCACGCGTGCCGCGCGTGAGGCCGACGCCGCGTTTGCGCGCCAGCAGGCCGCGCGCACGCGGTCGCTCTTGGAGATCGGCGCGGTGAGTCAGCAGGAGCAGGAACGCGCCGAAGCCTCGCTCAAGGCGGCCGAGGCCCAGCTCAAGGCGCTCGACGAGCAGATCCGGCAGGCGCGCCTCGAACTGGCGTACTACCGCGTGACCTCGCCGGTGGCCGGCGTGGTGGGCGACGTGCCGGTGCGTGTGGGCGATCGCGTCACGCGCGCGACGCCGTTGACGACCATCGACGACAACGCGGGCCTCGAGGCCTACATCAACGTGCCGGTGCAGGATGCGCCGCGCCTGCGCGCGGGACTGCCCGTGCAGCTGATGGGCGACGACGGCTCCGTGGTGGCGACCGAGCGCCTGTATTTCGTGGCGTCGAGCGTCGACGACACGCAGACCGTGCTCGCCAAGGCCACCCTGGGCGCCAGCGCCGCGCGCTTCCGCGCCGACCAGTTCATCCGCGCGCGGGTGGTGTGGTCTGAAGCGCCGGGGGTGAAGATTCCGCTGGTCGCCGTCACACGGGTGGGCGGGCAGTTCTTCGTGTACGTCGCGCAGCCGGGTGAGGGCGGCGGCCTGGTGGCGCGCATGCGGCCGGTCACGCTGGGGGCGGTGGTCGGCAACGAGTACGTGGTGAAGGAGGGACTGACGGCCGGCGAACAGTTGATCGTCGGCGGCATCCAGAAGATCGGGGACGGCGCGCCGGTGATGGCCGCGCCGCCGGCCGCGCCCGCACCGGCGGGAGGCCGCTAGTGTTCAGTCAGCTCTTCATCCGCAGACCGATCCTCGCGACGGTCTGCTCGCTGATCATCATGCTGGCCGGCGCGGTGGCCATTCCCACCCTGCCGATTGCCCGGTATCCCGAACTCACGCCGCCGTCGGTGGCCGTGTCCGCGTTCTATACCGGCGCCAACGCGCAGGCGGTGGAAAGCGCGGTCACGACACCGCTCGAGCAGGTCATCAACGGCGTCGAGGGCATGTTGTACATGACCTCGTCGAGCACGAACACCGGCTTCGCGTCGATCAACGTGGTCTTTGAGATCGGCCGCGACCCTGATCTGGCCGCGGTCGACGTGCAGAACCGTGTGAACCAGGCGCTGGGCCGCATGCCGGCCGAGGTGCGCACCAACGGCATCTCGGTGACGAAGAACTCCGCGGGTTTCCTCGGCGCCTACGGGTTCTTTTCGAGCGACAACCGGTACGACTCGCTGTTCATCAGCAACTACCTGGACCGGTACGTCCGCGATGCCGTAAAGCGTGTGCCCGGCGTGGGCAACGTCATCATCTTCGGCGAACGCAAGTTCGCGATGCGCCTATGGCTCGACCCCGACAAACTGGCGGGCCGCGGCCTGACGGCCGGCGACGTGGTCAACGCGCTGCGCGAGCAGAACGTCCAGGTGGCCGCCGGTTCCATCGGCGACGCGCCGGCCGCGCCCGATCAGCTCTACCAGATCAGCGTGCGCGTGGCCGGACGGCTCATCGAAACCTCCGAGTTCGAGGACGTGGTGGTGCGCGCGGGCGCCGGCGGCGCGCTCGTGCGCGTGCGGGACGTCGGCCGCGTGGAACTGGGCGCCGAAAGTTATTCGTCGGTGCTCCGCTTCGGCGGCTACGAGGCGTCGGGCATGGGCATCCAGCTGCTGCCCACCGCCAATGCCATCGAGACGTTCCAGGGCGTGCAGGAAACGATGGCGCGGCTCGAGCGCAACTTCCCGCCCGGCCTCGAGGCGCGGCTCGCGTTCGACAACGTGGGGGTCGTCGAAGAGTCGATCCAGGAAGTGCTCAAGACGCTGGCCGAAGCCATCGTGCTGGTCGTGCTGGTGTTGTTCCTGTTCCTGCAGAACTGGCGCAGCACGATCATCCCGGCGCTGACGATTCCGGTCTCGCTGGTCGGTACGTTTGCGTTCATCAAACTCTTCGACTTCTCGATCAACACGCTCACGCTCTTCGGCATCGTCCTGGCCACGGGCACCGTGGTCGACGATGCGATCGTGGTGATTGAGAACATCGAGCGGCACATGCGCGAGTACGGCAAGAGCGCGTACCGCGCGGCTGTGGATGCCATGCGCGAGGTCTTTTCGGCGGTCATCGTCATCGGCATCGTGCTGGTGGCGGTGTTCGTGCCGGTCGCGTTCTTTCCGGGCACGACCGGCCGGATGTATCAGCAGTTTTCGCTGACCATCGCGTTCGCCGTGGTGTTGTCGATCTTCAACGCCGTCACCTTGACGCCGGCGCTGTCGGCGCTTCTGCTCGATAAGGAGACGCACACACACGGGCGGTTCTTCACGTTCGTCAACCGCATCATTGACGGGGGCACGCGGTTCTACGTGCAGACGGTGCGGTTCACGCTGAGCTGGAAGTTTGCGTTCCTGCTGCTGTTTGGCGTGTCGATGTACGCGACCTGGTGGGTCTATCGCGCGGTACCGAGCGCGTTCGTACCTGAAGAAGATGAAGGCTACTTCATCACCATCGTGCAGGCGCCGGCCGGATCGTCGCTGGCGTACACGACGGAGATCATGAAGAAGGCCGAAGCGATCTACCAGAACACGCCGGAAGTGCTGGCCGTGTTCTCGGTGGCGGGCTTCAGCTTCAGCGGGTCGGCGCCCAATCAGGGCCTGATGTTCGCCCGGCTGGCGCCCTTCGAGCAGCGCACCAGTCCGGAGCAGTCGCTGCAGGCGGTGCTGGGCCGGCTGCGCGGGCAGTTGTTCGGCATTCCCGGCGCGCTCGTGATTCCCGTGGCGCCGCCTTCGATTCAGGGGCTGTCGACCTTCGGCGGGTTTCAGTACGAGTTGCTCGACCGCCCCAACGGGGACATCAGCGAACTGGCCGCGTTGGCGCAGCAGGTGATTGGCCGCGGCATGCAGTCGGGGAAGGTCACGAACCTGTTCTCGAGTTTCACCGCCAACGATCCGCAGTTCATCGTCGAGGTCGACCGGGATCGCGCGCGGGCGCTCGGGCTGCCGCTGCGTGAAGTGAACGAGGCGTTGCAGGTGCTGCTGGGGTCGAGTTACGTCAACGACTTCGACTTCAACAACCGCGCGTACCGCGTGTACGTGCAGGCCGACCAGGCCTGGCGCGCGTCGCCGGACCACCTGCGGCGGTACTACGCCCGGACGACCAGCGGGCAGATGGTGCCGCTCGACACCGTCGTGTCGATTCGTGAGACGACGGCGCCGGCGGTCATCAGCCACTTCAACCTGTTCCGGTCGACGGAAATCACCGGGTCGGCGGCGCCAGGGGTGTCGTCGGGCCAGGCGCTGGCCGCGATGGAGGAGATCTCCGAAGAGGTGCTGCCGCCCGGGTACGACTTCGCCTGGGCCGCGCAGTCGCTCGAAGAGATCAAGGCCGGGTCGCAGGCCATGTTCATCTTCGGCCTCAGCCTGCTGCTGGTGTACCTGGTGCTGGCCGCGCAGTACGAAAGCTGGGTGCTGCCGTTCATCATTCTGCTGGCCGTGCCGCTGGCCGTGTTCGGCGCGTTGTCGGCGCAGATGCTGCGTGGGTTCGCCAACGACGTGTTCTGTCAGGTGGGGCTGGTCATGCTGATTGGCCTGGCCGCCAAGAACTCCATCCTGATTGTGGAATTCGCGGAACAACTGCGTGAGCAGGGGCACTCGATCGTGGATGCGGCCGTGGAAGCCGCGCGCATCCGCCTCCGGCCGATTCTGATGACGTCGCTGACGTTCATCCTGGGCGTGTTGCCGTTGGCGCTGGCGACCGGCGCGGGCTCGGGCGCGCGCAACTCGGTGGGCACGGCGGTGGCCGGCGGCATGGTGGCCTCCACGTTCCTGTCGGTGGTCTTCATCCCGGTGCTGTATGTCGTCATTCGCACGCTGGCGCCCGGCAAGCCTCGGCGCGAGGAAGAGTCGGAGGGAGGCGCCCATGCGTAATCGACTGGTGTGGGCCGCGGCCCTGGTGGTGACGCTGGGCGTGCCGGCGACGACAACGGCGCAGGGGCCGAAGGTCGTGCAGTTTGACGAGGCCGTGGCACGTGCCGTGGCCGCGAACCGGTCGGTGGCGCAGGCGGCCACCGCCATTGGCCGGGCCGAGGTGTTGCTGCAGCAGGCGCGCGCGGCGACGCGGCCGGTGGTGTCGGCCTCGGTGTCGAGCACGACCGTGGATACGGAAGTCAGCTTCGACGATCGGGTGACGCAGCCGCGGACGCAGGTGACCTTCGGACTCTCGGCCAGCATGCCGATTCTGGCGCCGGCCCGCTGGGCGCAGGTGGCGCAAGCGCGCGATCAACGCGGCGTGGCCGAGTTGTCCATCGAGGAAACCAAGCGACAGGTGGCAGTGGCCGCGGCGCAGGCGTATCTGGCCGTGATTGCCCAGCGCCGGCAGGTGGAAGTGACGCAGCGGGCGCTCGAGGCCTCACGTGCGCATCTGGACTACGCGCGCAAGCGTCGTGAGGGCGGGCTGGGCAGCCGTCTCAACGAACTGCGGGCCGAGCAGTCGACGTCCACTGACGAGGCGCGGCTCGAGAACGCGCGGCTGGCGCTCCTGCGGGCACAGGAAGCGCTGGGACTCGTGCTGGCGGAAGACGGACCGGTCGACGTGGGCCAGGAGCCGGCGTTTGTCCTGCCGGCGGACGCGGCTGGTGATGCCGCGGTGGCCGGCGCGCTCGAGTCGCGCACCGACCTGCGGCTCAACCGGGCGGTGAAGGCGGCGGCCGAGCGGGTGTTCAACGACAGCATCCGCGACATCCTGCCGACCGGAACGGTGTCGCTGACGCCGCAGTACGTCACGCCCGCAGGCGCGTTCCAGCGGTCGAAGTCGTGGCGGCTCACGTTCCAGGTGACCCAGCCGATCTTCGAAGGCGGCCTGCGCACGGCGGCGAAGCAGTCGCGGTCGCTGGCCGTGACGCAGGCGCAACTGACGATCGAGACCATCGAGATCCAGGTGCGCGCCGACATCCGGCTGGCTCGCGCGGCCGTCGACAGTTACACGCGCGCGCTTGCCGCCGCCCGCGCGGCCGCCGCGCAGGCGGTTGAGGTGCTGCAGATCACCACGGGCGCGTTCGAACTGGGCGCCACGACGAACCTCGAAGTCATCGACGCCCAGCGTCAGGCGCGCGACGCCGAGTCAGCGGCCGTGATTGCGGAGGACAACCTTCGCCGCGCGCGGCTTGACCTGCTGGTGGCGCTGGGAAGGTTCAAGTAGCGGCGAGTGGCGGCAAGTGGCGGCGAGTGGCGGCGAGTAGCGGCTAGCGCTTCGAGCGGGCGGGTGGTCGGCGTGCGCTGTGGCGCCGGGTTGCGGGTGGCGTGAGGTGGTCGAGCAGGCCGGCCGGCTGGCCGGCGGGGGTGGCGGCCAGGCGGCTGTCCCAGTCGGCCAGTGTGCGCGCCATGGCGCGTCGTGCCGCCCGCAGGCGGGCCAACTGCGCATCCATGTCGGTCAGCAGGCGCTGCGCCTCGGCGCGCACCTGGGCGCACGGAGGCGCGCCCTGCGCCCGGGCCTGAAAGTAGCTCCGCAGCTGCTTCAGTGAGAAGCCAAACTCGAGCGCGCTGCGAATGAGCTGAACACGGCGGAGCGCGGCCGGCGAGTACTGGCGGTAGCCATTCGACCGGCGCTCGGCCGCCGGCAGCAGCCCCAACCGTTCATAATGCCGAACCGTGTCGGTGCTGACCCCAGTCTTGGCCGCCACTTCACCTGTCGTCATTGTCCCCCTCCATCACACTCGCCACCTCGCCATCTCGCCAAGCGGCCGCGGCCGCCAGAGCCGGCCGCGCTACGTGCACCTCGCCATCTCGCCACCTCGCCACCTCGCCACCTATTGAGGGTGCTTGACCCTGGAACGGTTCCAGGCTGTAGGGTAGAGGCATGATGATCGCACTGGTACTGTTCACCACACTCCTCGCCGCGCCGCAGGCCCAGACGCACGCCCAGATGAACCACCGCGGCGCGCAGGTCATGGGCTTCGATCAGGACAAGACGACGCATCACTTCCTGCTGTTCGAAGACGGCGGCGCGATTGACGTGTCGGTGAAGGATGCCGCCGACGTGAAGAACCGCGACGCCATCCGATCCCACCTGCCGCACATCGCCATCAAGTTCGCGCAGGGCGACTTCGAGGCGCCGATGCTCGTTCATGCGACCAAGGTGCCCGGCACAGACGCGATGGCCGCTCTGAAGGCGAAGATCGCGTGGACGTATGTCGAGACGCCTGCCGGCGGACGGGTCGACATCCTCACGACCGATCCCGCGGCGCTCAAGGCGGTCCACGAATTTCTGCGCTTCCAGATCGCGGATCACAAGACGGGGGACCCGGGGACGGTGGGGAAGCGCAAGTAGCGGCAAGTGGCGGCAAGTAGCGGCGAGTAGCGGCGAGTGGCGGCAAGTAGCGGCGAGTGGCGGCAAGTAGCGGCGGGTGGCGGCGAGTGGCGGCGGGTAGCGGCGAGTAGCGGCGAGTGGCGGCAAGTGGCGGCGGGTGGCGGCGAGTAGCGGCAAGTGGCGGCAAGTGGCGACAAGGGGCGCTACTCGCCGCGGGTCAGCAGTGAGCGACGCAGGCGCATGATGGCGGCCGTTGTGAGGCGGAGCTGGCCGTCGAACCGCGCGACTGTCTCAGGCCCGTAGTGGCCGCGGTCAACTCCATCGCGGAGCCGCACTTCAACTTCGTCGAGGGAGGTCCTGGCGATCAACAGGAATCGCGCGAAGTCGCGCTTCGGTCGTCGGTAGCCTTCTGCGATGTTTGATTCGATGGATGCGGCAGCCGCGCGGAGTTGGCCCGCAAACTCGAGATCGCGGTGCGCGCGTGACTGTCTGAGCAACGTGTAAACCTCGATCTTCAGTTGGCGTGCCACCTTCAGAGCAAACAGGTCCTCCAATCGATGTGCCATGTGACTTCGCAGGTGCATCCGCAATGCCAGCCCACCCCCTTGCCCGGCGGACCACGCCTGGCAAGTTCTGCGTACTCGCCCCCTCCCCGCCGCCGCCACTTGCCGCCACTTGCCGCCACTCGCCGCTACCTGCCGCTACTCGCCGCCCCTTGCCGCCACCCGCCGCCACTCGCCGCCACTTGCCGCTACTCGCCGCCACTTGCCGCCACTTGCCTCATGTGCTAAGTTTTCAGCACACCGCATGACCCGTCCCCTTGCCCTCTCGTTGTCGAGGCGTGAACGCCAGATCATGGACGTCCTGCACCGGCTGCGGCGCGCCACCGCGGCGCAGGTCCAGGCCGAGATGCCCGACCCGCCCAGTTATTCGGCCGTGCGCGCGCACCTGCGCATCCTCGAGGACAAGGGCCACGTGCGCCACGAGGAGGACGGGCCTCGCTACATCTATGAAGCCACGGTCGCCAGGGAGACCGAACGGATCTCGGCGGTGCGCCACCTCGTGCGGACGTTTTTTGACGGCTCGACCGAGGCCGCGATGGTGGCCCTGCTTGATGCCTCCGATCGCAAGCTGACGAAGAAGCAGCGCGAAGACCTGCTGCAGCGTATTGCCGACGCGCGAAAGGAAGGCCGCTGATGACCGGCGATCTCGCGTGGGTGCTCGACCTCGGCCTGAAGGTCTCGCTGGTGTTGGCCGCCGCCTGGGGCGTGACCGCGTTGATGGCGCGGGCCTCGGCGGCGTCGCGTCACGCGGTGTGGGTGGCCGCCTGTGTCGCCACGCTGCTGCTGCCGATGGCGCGCGGCGTGGTGCCGGCACTCGATGTGTCATGGTGGCCGGCGGTGCTGCGGCCGCAGGCCCCTGACCTGGCGATGACCTTCGAAACGACGGCCGCCGTGAGCGGCGTCACCTCTGGCGCCGCAGCTGCGGCGGGGGCCGGGCGATCTCCGCTGCCGTCCGTCCTGGTCAGCGTGATGGTGCTCGTGTGGGCCGCTGGCGCGATGGCCATGCTGGGGCGATCGGTGCGCGGACGCCGTCGGGCGCGCGCCATCGCGCGCGCGACCCGCATCGTCATGGACTCGCGAATCACGCAGCGGGCCGACGTGGTCGCCGGGTGGCTCGGCGTCCGGCGGTACGACCTGCGGGAAGGACCGGCCGACATCATGCCTGCGACGTGGGGCTGGCGACGGCCGATCGTCATGGTGCCGGCGGCGGCGCGCCAGTGGTCCGACAGCCGGCTCGATACCGTGCTGGTGCATGAACTGGGACACGTGCGGCGACGCGACGCGTGGTGGCAGACGGTGGCCGACCTCACGACCGCACTCTGGTGGATGCAGCCGCTGGCGTGGGTGGCGGTGCGGCGCCTGCGGGACGAACGGGAACGCGCGTGTGACGACCTGGTGCTGGCCTTCGGGACCCGGGCGACCGACTATGCGTCGGACCTGGTGACGTTGGCCGACGAGTGTGACGACACGCGCGTGAGCGCGGCGTCGGTGATGGCGATGGCCAGACGATCGCAATTGGAGGGACGAGTGATGGCGATACTGAATCCCGGAGTCAATCGGAAGGGCCGCACCGTCGTCGCGACCCTCGTGGCCGGCGCGATGGCGCTGGCGATCGTGCCGCTGGCCGCGCTGCGGGCGGCGTCCCCGGCACCCGCTGCGCCGGGCGCAGCGCCGGCGCCGCAGGATCCGCAGCAGGCCGTGCGCGTCGGCGGCGCCATCAAGGAGCCGATCAAGATCAAGCACGTCAATCCCGTGTATCCCGACATCGCGCGCTCTGCCCGTGTCCAGGGCATCGTGATCCTTGAAGTGATGATCGACGCGGCTGGCTTCGTGTCCGACGCGCGTGTGCTTCGACCGGTGGCGCTGCTCGACGACGCGGCTCTTGACGCCGTGCGCCAGTGGCAGTTCACGCCGACAGAGCTCAACGGCCAGCCGGTCCCGGTGATCATGACCGTGACGGTGGCTTTCCGCCTCGACGAAGGTGGCAACCCACTCGTGGCCCCGCCTCCCGCCCAGCGGACCGTGGTCGCTGACGAGACCGCGGCGCTCCGGGCACAAGTGGCCGAGTTGCAGTTGCGGCTGGCGTTTGCCGAGCAACTCGCCGCCCGGGGCATTCCGGCGCCGCCGCAGGCGCCGCCGCCGACGTGGAATGCGGGCGACCCGCCGCTGCGCATTGGCGGCGTGATCAAGGAGCCGAAGAAGCTCAAGCACGTCAATGCGGTGTACCCGCCCGAGGCACAGGACGCCAAGGTGCAGGGCATCGTCATCCTGGAGATCAGCATCGACCAGGATGGCCGGGTGTCCAATGCGCGTGTGATTCGCCCCGTGGCGTTGCTCGATCAGGCCGCCCTCGACGCGGTCCTGCAGTGGGAGTTCGAGCCGACCCAGCTCAACGGACAACCCGTGCCCGTCATCATGACAGTGACGGTGAACTTTACGCTGGGCGAGTAGCGGCGAGTAGCGGCAAGTGGCGGCAAGTAGCGGCGAGTGGCGGCAAGTGCGGAGTGCCGTGATCGCGGCCGGAAGAACCGGCCGCGCTACGGGTGACCGCCGTCCCCGCTACGTGTGACGTACCGTAGGGCGCTCCGATCTGCGGAGCGCCGTCGTGGTGGCCAGCTGGCCGCAGCCTGAGTCGATGTCGATGCCGCGGCGCTGGCGGATCGTGCTCGGGATGCCGAACGTCGCCAGGATCTGCTGAAAGCGCCGCGCATCACGCGTGGCGCTGGGGGCGCCATCGAACCCAGTCGTCGGGTTCAACGGAATCAGGTTCACATGCGCGCGCTGGGAGGCGAGCAGCCGCCCCAGCGCCTGCGCATCGTCCTCGCGATCGTTGCGGCCGGCGATGAGCGTCCATTCGAAGAAGATGTGCCGGTCGAGCGCGGCGCTGTACTCGCGGCAGGCGTCCATCACCTCATCGAGCGGCCAGGCCCTGGCCGCGGGCGGCAGCAGCGACAGGCGGCCGTCCTGTGTGGCCGCATGCAGTGAGACGGCGAGACTGACCGGGCGGCGCTCAGCCGCCAGGCGACGAATGCCGGGCACGACACCCACCGTGCTCACGGTCAGGCGCCGCGGACTCAGGCCCAGGCCGGCGTTGTCGGCGAGGATTTCGGTGGCCGTCAGCACGTTGTCGTAGTTGTGCAGCGGCTCACCCATCCCCATGAACACCACGTTTCGTAGTGCGGGGTGCAGAGTGCGGAGTGCGGGGTGCGGAGTGCGGATTGCGTGGACTTGGGCGACGATTTCGCCCGTAGTCAGGTGCCGCCGAAATCCCATCTGGCCCGTGGCGCAGAAGACGCAGCCCATGGCGCAGCCGGCCTGGGTGCTGACGCACACCGTGTCACGGCCCTGATAGCGCATCAGCACCGTCTCGACCTGCGCGCCGTCCTCCATCGTCAGCAGGAACTTGCGCGTGAACCCGTCCGATGAATGTGTCTCGCGGCTGATGGCCGGTGTCCGCAGGGGAAGTGCGTCGCGCAGCCGGCCGGCGAGGCCACGAGGCAGATGGGGCAGCGATTCGTAGTCGTCGCGCAGGCGGCGATGCGCGTGTTGCCACACGGCCTGTGTGTGACGCGGGTTCTCGCCCCACGCTTCGAGCCGCGCCGCCAGATCCCGGCGGCACAGGTCGAGAATCGTGGCGCCCTGTGGCATCATGCGCTCCATCATGACACCAGCCCGAGGCTGGTTCTATCCAGTCATGGTCGTGGCGATCGTCGCCACGGTTTTCGCTGGATTCGCGCCGACCTATTACCTGCGACCCTCGGATGCGCCGCCGCTGATGGCGCTGACCCGCATCCATGGGCTCGTGTTCACCGCGTGGGTGCTGCTGTTTGGCCTGCAGGTGTGGCTCGTCGAAAGCGGGCGCCGCGAGACGCATCGCCGGCTGGGCCTGGCCGGCGCCGCGTTGGCGCTGGCGATGATCGTGCTGGGGTACCTCGTGGCGATTGCCGCCGCCCGTCGCGACGCCGCCACTGGGAATCCCGATGAAGCGCTGGGATTCCTGATCATTCCGCTCGGTGACTTGTTGGCCTTCACGGTGATCGTCGGCGCGGGCCTGTGGCGGCGTGGCACACCCGATCTGCATCGGCGCCTGATGCTGCTGGCGACGCTGGCCCTGCTGCCGGCCGCGATCGGCCGGATTCCCGGGTTCGACAGTCCGGCGCTGTTCGTGCCGTATTTTCTCGCGTTGTTGATGGCCCAGCCGGCGCACGACTGGTGGACCCGAGGCCGGCCGCACCCGCTCAGCGTGTGGGTCGGCCTTGCCGTGCTGGCCTCGGAACTGGCGCGGTTCTTTTCGCAGCAGACGCCGTGGTGGCGCGCGATTGCCGACTGGCTGGTATCACGCTGACGCGACTTCTGCTTGAAGACGGATGTGATTCAGGACGCGCTCGTGAATCCGCCCGATGATCCTGTCGGTGACCCAGCGCCAGTAGCCGGCCGGCGCCATGTCGAGTGTGTACCACGTGCTGCCTTCCAGCCGAGTACGGCCATTGGGCAGCGGGATCAACCGGAACTCGCCGCGCCGGCTGTTGAGGTAGCCGTCCAGATGGGGCGGATGCACACCGTCCCACGGAGAGAGCTCGCGCAGCGGCGCCGGTGACGACGTGACGTCGAACGACAGGCGGCGCGCCGGTTCCCACGCCGTAATCGGCTCGATGAAGGGCCCGGTCGAAAATTCGCAGTATCGAACCGCGCCGACGCCGGAGCCCTCGATGCGCGCTTCCCTCGGATACGCCAGGCCGGTCTTGAAGTACCACTCGGTGGGTTCCGGCAGGGGCGGGAACGCCAGCACGTGGGGCCACACGTCCTCGGGCGCCGCGTCGATCTCGATCGCGGATCGGACTTCGTAGAGGGTGTCGGCCGGCGGGACGGCGGCTTCAAGTCCCCACCCGGCGGGCACGACCAGCACCCCGATCGCCATCGCCCACGAACTGGCCTCGCGGCCCGCCGCGGCGCCGGCCGCGGCTCCCATCAGGGCCAGCGGCACCGCGAGTGGCGCCGCCATGACGAGACACACCACTCCCTCAATCGTCAGCATCACCATCATCGACGAGGACAGCAGGAACGCGACAGCCAGCGCGGCGACGGTGCGGCCGGTGGATTGCGGGTCGCCGAGAGTGAGAAAGTAGCCCACCACCAGCCCCATGAAGAACGGCGAGGCCAGGAACAACATGAGGCCATATTCGCGGAACACCGTGACGCCCAGGCCGACCATGGCCACGCACGCGATAGCGCCCGCCATGCCCGCGACCAGGACGGGGGTTGGTCGCCAGGTGGCGCGCCAGAAGCGGGGTAGCGGTTCGTGGGGTAGGGACGGCAACATGAGGTATATTAGTGAACGTGTTTACTAAAAATGTCAAATCGGCCGAAAATGGCGGAGACGCTTCACGACGACGACGGGGAAGGCCGCCTGGGCCCACCGGGCATGGCCTGGCCGTGCGCGACAAGCTCTACCAGACCGCCATCGGTCTCATCGCCGAGCAGGGGTATGCCGAGGCGACGCTGCGGCAGGTGGCCGAGCGCGCCGGCGTGAGCGTCGGGCTGCTGTACAGGTACTTCCCGAACAAACGGGCCGTGGTCTTGACGTTGTACGACCAGCTCTCACAGGCCCAACTGACGCAGGCAGAGGCGATGCGTCCCGGGTTGTGGCGGGAGCGGTTCCTGTTTGCGCTCGAGACCAGCCTGGCGGTGCTTGGGCCGCACCGCCGCACCCTGTCGGCGTTGTCGGCCGTGATGATCTCGCCGGAGCCGGATGGGCTCTTCGGCTCGGAGACGTCCTTTTCGCGCCAGCGCGTGCAGCGGGTGTTCCAGGATGCGGTGGTCGGGGCGAAGGATGCGCCGCGCGGCGACCTGGCGCCGGCGCTCGGCCGGCTGCTCTATCTGATCCATCTGGCCGTCATCCTGTGGTGGCTGCTCGACCGCAGCCCCGGTCAGCGGGCGACGACGGCGCTGGTGGGGCTCATCCGGCAGCTGCTGCCGATGGCGGCGCTGGCCCTCAAGGTGAAGCGGGTCGGCACCCTCGTGCAGACCGGCGATCGCCTGTTCGCGGAGGCGCTGCTGGGGGAATAGGCCCTGACGTGATATGTTGCGTCAACACATATGACGCGATGGCTGCCCGCGACCGAGCTCAAGAAGGGAAGCGCCGAACTGCTGATCCTGTCGCTCGTCGAAGACCGGGCGCGGCACGGCTACGACATCGGCAAGCTGATCGAGGCCCGGTCGAAGGGCGCGCTGACGTTCAAGGTGGCGTCGCTCTATCCGCTGCTGTACCGGCTCGAACGGCGCGGCTGGATCAAGGGGACATGGCTCGAACAGGCGGGACAGCGGCGCCGCCGCATGTATCGCCTCACCGCCGAAGGCCGGAAGGTGCTGGCAGCCCAGCGCACCGGCTGGAAGGTCTTCGCCACCGCCGTCAATCGCATCGCCGGACTGTGAGGCGCCATGACCGACTGGACTGCCGAGATTCGCCGCAGGCTCGAGGGACTGCACCTGCGCCCGGAGCGCGAGGCGGAGATCGTCGACGAACTGTCGCAGCACCTTGATGACCAGGTCCGCGAGCGCGTGGCCGCCGGGGCGACGCCTTCGGACGCCCAGCGGGAAGCGCTGACGGACCTCGACGCGCCGGGTGCGCTCGAGCGGCGCCTGCGTGACACCGAAGCGCGCATGCCGCTGCACCTGCCGGCGCCCGGCGCGCCGGCCCGAGGGGCGTGGCTGTCCGCGCTCTGGCAGGACACACGCGTGGCCGTGCGCGGCCTGCGCCGGCGTCCGTGGTTTTCGATCTCGGTCCTCGCGACCCTTGCGTTGACCATCGGTCCCGCCACCGCCATCGTCAGCGTGGGCAACTGGCTGCTGTGGTCGCCGCCCAAGGCCGTCACCGACCCCGACCGACTGGTGGTGGTCTGGTCCGGCACGTGGCGTGACACGGGGGGCGTGAGCCCGAGCGGGATTTCCTACGCCAACCTGGGCGACCTTCGGGCGGGGTCGCAGACGATGGCGTCGCTTGCGGGCTGGCAGGAGTCGGGCGGAAGTCTCGCCGTTCCCGGCGCCCGGCCGTCGACCACCCAGGCCGGTTTTGTCACGGCGAACTTCTTTGATGTGCTTGGCCTGCGTCTCGCCGCCGGACGCGCGTTCACCATCGACGAGGACCTGCCGCCGTATGGTCAGCCCGTCACGGTGGTGTCGTACGCGCTGGCCGAGCGTGTGTTCGGTTCGCCTGACGCCGCGTTGGACAAGACCATCCATCTCAATGGCCGGCCTCTCCGCATCGTGGGTGTGGCTCCGCGCGGCTTCGGCGGTGCGACACCCACGAGCCAGGTGGAGGTCTGGTATCCCGGCGCGGCGTACGCACACGTGAATCACTTCGGTGCGGCGGCTGCCGATCGGTATCGCGGCCGGACAGACGGCTTGTTCTACATGTTCATCGGCCGGCTGGCCGCCGGCCGGACGGCCGCCGAGGCGCAGGCGGAACTCGACACACTGTTTCCGCTGATGGCCGAGAGGCACCCCGGCGACAACGAGAAGTTCAAGACCGTGCGTGCCCGCGTCTTTGCCGGCCTCGGGCCGCAGGAACTCTCGCGTCCCACACTGCAACGGCAGGTCACAGGGCTGCTGATCGTGGCGGGGATGTTGCTGCTCCTGGGCTGTGCGAACGCGTCGAATCTGCTGCTGGCCGAAGGTATTCGCGCGCAGCGTGAACGCGCGGTGCGCCTCGCCCTTGGCGCGAGCCGCGCGCGTCTGGTGCGGCAACAGCTCACCGAAGGCGTCGTGCTCGCCGTCATCGGCGCGGGCGTCGGCGTGGCGTTCGCGTTTGCGCTCAAGCAGGTCATCCAGTTCGGCCTGTTGCCGGGACTGGGCCAGATGCCTTCGCCGCCGGACGTGCCGATCGATCGGACGGTGCTGCTGCTGACGACCGCGACGGCCGTGGTGTGCGGCATCCTCGCCAGCCTCGCCCCGTCGTGGCTGGGCCTGCGTGTCACGGTGCAGCGCGCGCTGTCGCAGTCAGGCAGCCGCTCGGTCGCCGGCGCGCCACGTGTGCGGGCCGGTTTGTCGGCGCTGCAACTCGCGCTGTCGCTGGCACTCGTCACCGGCGCCGCATTGCTCATCGTCTCGCTCCAGCGTCTCGGTCGCGTGGATCTCGGCTTCACCCCCGACAACGTCGTCGCGCAGTGGGTCGGACTGCGTGGTCATGGGTATACCCCCGACCGGATGGTCACCTACAACCAGGAATTGGTCGCCAGGCTTGCCGCCAATCCCTCGTTCGAGTTGGTGAGTCTCGCTACCGGGCATCCGTTCGCCTACAGCCGGCTGACTCGTGTCACACGGCCTGGGGCCGATGGGACGGCGCCGTTGTCGGTCCGGGAAGTGGCCACCGACGAGCGCTTTGTGACGCTCCTGGACCTGCCCGTCCTGCACGGCCGCTACTTCGAGCCCGCCGACATCTTGCGCGACACCCGAGAGACCGGCACCTCGGCCGTGGTGTCGGCCTCACTGGCGCGCGCCTTCTTCGGGCGCGAAGACGTGGTGGGTGAACGCGTGCAGTTGCCGAGGACCGCGCTCAACCCGGTGCTCGATCTCGTGGTCGTTGGCGTCATGGCGGATGCCTTGACCCACAGTCTCACGGCGCCGCCCGATCACATCCTGTACCTGCCCCTGACCCGCGCGGATCTGGCAATGCAGAGCGTCGTGCTGGCGCGCTCCCGGGTAGACGTGGCACGGGTGAACGAGATCGTCGCGGCCGCGGCGGCCGAGCTGGATGCCACGTTGCCGCTGGGCATCGCGCGGTCGTTGTCCAACTGGATCGATCGCGGGGTGGCGACGACCCGGATGTACGCGCAGATGTTGTCGCTCCTGGGTGGGATCGCCGTGTTGCTGGCGGCCATCGGCTTGTACGGCCTGTTGTCGCAGGCGGTCGGTGAGCGCCGGCGTGAGTTCGGCGTACGCATGGCCATCGGCGCCACCGCGCGCGACATCGCGCGCCTGGTGTTCCGGCACGCGGCCGTCACGTGCGCGCTTGGTGTCGCCGCCGGTCTGGGCCTCACGGTCTGGGGTGTCCGGCTCTTGCAGAGCCACCTGTGGGGCGTGAGCGAGTTCGACCCGCGCATCTACGCCGTGTCGACGCTGATTCTCGTGAGCGTCGCCGCGCTGGCCGCGCTGCGCCCCGCGTGGGCCGCGACCCGGGTCAATCCGGTGGAGACGCTGCGTTCAGAGTAGGCCGTGCGGCTTCACCCACCCACGGTGCCGATCGGCACGGCGACGCGACGTCGCCCGACATCGATGATCCAGATGCGGAGCAGGCCGCCGGGCTGGCCGTACCACAGGCCGAACCCCCGGAGACTGCCGCCCGCCGGTACGCCCGGGGCCGAGGACCAGACCACGCCACACACCAGCGGCTGCTCCTGACAGGGCACGGTCACCATCGTCCAGCCGGGCGGCGACGAGAGCCGGATGGCAGTACGAGCGATTCCTCTGTGAAACAGCAGCGTCACGCGTTGGGCACGACACGTGGCCGTCGTCGACCGGTTCTGCAGCGTGAATGCGTGGGTGTAGCCTGACGGTTCCGACCGGCCGCCAAGGTTGAACCAGCCGTCGCAGCCGGTTGCGGACGGCGCGCCGGCGATCTCGTACGGCGCGTTGATGTGCGACAGCCCTCCGCAGGCCGCGAGCGGCACGGCGATGAGGAGCCACACCACGCGGCGCCTGGTCATGCCGGATCCACCACCCGCAACCCGAGGTGCTCAGCGAAGGGATCGAAGTCGCGGTCGGCGTGGAGCAGGGCGTGGCCTTCGCGGATGCACCAGGTGGGGATCAGACAGTCGATGGTCTTCCGCACGGTGATGCCCCGGCTGCGCAGGGAGCGGTAGTTGGCCGCTGCGGCGGCTGCCAGGTCCACACCACCGGTGTCATGGATCGCGAACCGTTTGAGTTGGCGCAGCAGTGATGCCGCCGTCCGGTCGTCGCCGACGCCCTGCAACAGCTCACACACCATCACGTCCAGCAGGCCGATGCGCTCGGTGGTCAGATGCGCATCCAGCCACTCGGTGTGCGGCGTCGTCGTTCCCCGCAGGTAGTCGATCCAGACGGTGGTGTCGACGATTGTCACTTGGCCGTGGCGAGGCGACGGCCCTGGCGGCTGGCGGCCAAATCGCCCTGCCACTCCACCGTGCCGCGCAGCGCGCGAATGCCGGCCTGCCCGTGAGTGTCGATCAACAGCTGCAGCGCGCGTTCGACGACGGCACGCTTGGTCGGTTCGCCGCTCACACGCAGGGCGCGTTCCATCAACACATCGTCGATTTCAATGTTCGTCCGCATGACTCATCGATGTGTAAACATATCGATTTTGTGTGTATCCGTCAAGTGTGTCTGCATGACGACGACGCTCGCATCGTCCGGGCGGGGGATGCAAGGGAGTTGGTACTCGGAATGCGGGGCCGACCGGTTACAATGGAAGCAGCGATTTCGACCTTGTGGGGGCGATACGGCTTCGACGGGGGCAAGGGATCGTGGGTCGCATGCCGAGCCAATTCCGTTCGACTCGTTAATCCGGCGGAAAAACACTGCAACTGCGGACACGCAGCTCGCACTCGCGGCTTAATTAACCGCGACGTGTTTCCTCGTCAGCCTGCGGGCGGGGAGAACACGCCATTCAGCAGGCTGGTTCGCTGACGCGCCCGACGTCAGCGGACGAGATTTTTCGGGCTAGCGGCCGGCGCGTTCGCCGGGCTTCGACGCCGGCCGCAAAACTTCAAGTCCGGCTACGCATGTAGACGCCTGCGGTGACAGGCCTTTCGGACGCGGGTTCGACTCCCGCCGCCTCCACCATATCTAAGTCATTGAAATAAAATGACTTAGATATCTGACGCAGACGCCAAGAGGCCCATCTGTGGGCTTCGATGGTAATCTGCCCTCATGCTTCGGCTGTATCGACGCCATCGAAAAGCATGCGGGCAGACCTCGGAGAAATACCGCCGCTGTCGCTGCCCGATCTACGTTGAAGGCAGCCTAGCCGGCGAAACCATTCGCAAGTCCCTGAACCTCACTTCTTGGGAAGCCGCATCCGACCTCGTCACGAAGTGGGATGCTGCCGGTGAAATCGGAGCCGAGAAGACGGCCGCGCCAGCCATCAAGAAGGCCGTTGAAGAGTTCATCACCGACGCCCGTGCTCGGGGCCTGCGCGAGCCGACAATCCAAAAGATCTCCAACCTCCTAGAACGTCGTCTGCTGGCGTGGTGCACGAACGAGGGCTACACCCGACTGAACCAGCTCGACGTCGTTGCCCTGCGCCGATTCCGAGCGACGTGGAACGACGCGCCAATTTCCGCCTCCAAGAACCTCGAACGGCTCCGAGGATTCTTTCGCTTCTGCCATCAGGCGAATTGGGTCAAGACCAACCCGATGGTCGGCGTGAAGCCGCCGAAGGTCACGCCGAAACCAACGCTGCCGTTCACCCGCGAAGAAGTTGACAGCATCGTCGAGGCCGTCGACCAATACCCGGAGCGAAACGCCTATGGGCACAACAACCGCGCACGGCTCCTGGCCTTCGTTCTGACGCTCCGCTATTCAGGGCTGCGGATCCGCGACTGCGCCACGCTTGAATGCGGCCGACTGCAGAAGGACAAGCTGTTCTTGTATCAGGCAAAGACTGGCATCCCCGTTTATGTGCCGCTCCCCCAGAAGGCCGTCGAGGCTCTTGAGAAGATCACCAACGGGCCGAGATTCTTCTGGAGCGGAAACGGACTCCCCAAGACCGCGGTCGCCGACTGGCAGCGATCGCTCAGAAAACTGTTCAAGCTGGCCAAAGTCGAGAAGGGACACGCCCACCGCTTCCGCGACACGTTCGCCGTCGAACTGCTGCTGGCCGGCGTGCCCATCGACCAAGTCTCGACACTGCTAGGCCACTCCTCGATCCGAATCACCGAGAAGCATTACAGCCCCTGGGTGAAGGCGCGACAGGAACAGCTTGAGAGTGCCGTCAGAAAGGCTTGGTAAGAAACTTCTGCAGCAGGCGATGCAACCTATTCGCCTCCGTCGTCTGGCACTCCCATACGACCAACACAGACCAACCGAGACGTCGTGCTGATTTGATCGCTGCACGGTCTCTCGCAGCGTTCCTTAGTCGTTTCTGGCTCCAATACGTGGCGTTTCGCACGGGCACTTTCTGGCCTGCCTTGCAGGAGTGAGAGTGCCAGAAGCAGCCGTGAACGAAAATTAGCCTTCGTCTTGATACAAGGGTGAGGTCCGGTGAACCAGGCAGGTCACGCCGATGCAGCGCGTAGCGATAACCCATCGCGTGCACCATTCGGCGGACACGAAGCTCCGGCAACGTGTCTTTCGATCGCACGGCCTGCATACAGCGTCGCCGCTGGGCAGGAGACAAAACATCAGACATCGGAGGCGTTATTCCTCCGGCGTGTCGCCCTCAACGTCAACCGCCTGTTGCAGGAGCCTGACGTGGTATTTCTGTAGCCGCTCGAAGTGCGCCTGGATCGCGCCGGCGATCTCCTTGGAGTTCTTGACCGCAAGAAAGTGCCCGACGATTTGCGTGTAGTGCTCGGCTTGCCTCGGCAGACGGAGAGCAGGGTCCCTCTTTTCCTGAATCTCAGCATCCGTCATCACCTGCACCACTTGTTCTGGTGCGGGAATTCGAGGTCGCCCCGGCGGCTTTGGCGGAACCTTGCCGTTCATCAGAGCCGACTTGGGATGGAAGGCGTGAAACAGCGCATCCTCTAACGGCGCGATATCGGCTCGCCTGGAGACGGGGTACGCCCAGACCCAGGCGATCTCCCAGACATCAACTTGCCTGTTCGCGATGATGTCTGAGCGCGCGGAAGTCAGGTGCCGGTTTACGCGCGTACGGATCCCATCAATCGACTTGCCGACATAGATGGGCACCTGGTCGAGGTCGCAAAGTACATAGCAGCCAATCTTGTTCGTCAGGGTCCTTGCCGCCCTTTTCCTGAACGCAAGATCAATGGCCACGGTTCGTTAGGCAGCGGACGTACTGGAACTCGCCGCTGCCCTTCGTTCGGCCAGCGGGGCTAATAGGTGTCGCGTGAGCCACCTGGTTGCAGGGGCGGCGACGCCATCGCCCATCGCCCGATATCCGTCGTTGTATGAGCCCGGCAACAAGAACGTATCCGGCGCTCCCATGAGCCTCGCACACTCGCGAACCGTCATCAGCCGAGTGCGGACCTTACCTTGATCAACAATCACGACAACCTGTCGGCTACTGCCGCCTTCAGGCGTTCGCAAGCAACCAGCGATTCCGTCGAACCGAACCTCCAACCGCTGAACGCGTCGGCCTTTCTCGTCGGGCCGCGTTCGTCGATAGCCGGTACCCGCGAGGAACTTCCGGAGCTTGATTGCCTGCCGCAACTTCAGGCTATTCAGCGGAGATAACATCGCGCGTAACTCCCTGGTCTTCTCGAGGGTTTCGCAAGGTGCATCACGTTCACAAACATCCGCGAAGTTCGGGTGCCGCCCGGACGGTGCTGGTAGCGACCACCAAAGCCACTGCTCGTCCTTCAGGGTTGCCACCGTCCGGATGAGGCCGTCTGTGTGGAATGGACCGCTAGGCAGCGGCTGAACCAGACCGTCGACATCAAGGGCTTCATCGATGGCGACCAGGAAGGCACGGGGCCGACTCTGGGGCACGAAGTGCCTAGCATCAATAATGAGGGCACCTGCCCTGTAACCACGTTCGCGCAAGGCGTCATACGCCACGCGAAAGTTCTTGCCTCTATTCGCAACAACGAAGCCCACCACGTTTTCAGCAACGAGCAGCGGGACCCGCTTTCCGGCCGCCTTCATCTCATCCAAGACCCGCAGCCACTGCCAGAAAAGGCCAGAGCGAGTCCCCGCCTTGATTCCGACGAGATTCCCCGCCAGCGACAAATCCTGACAAGGAAAGGAGGCCCAGGCCAAGTCCGCCTTCGGCAGCAGTCGCCCCTTCACATCCTCGATGGAGCCGAGGTGGAAGTTGTCTTCAGGGAAGTTGGCTACGTACACAGCCCGCTTCTTGGGGCAGATGTCGTTCGCCCAGACCGATTCGAACTCCGGGGCCAAACCCAGCCGGACCAAGCCGCTGCCTGCGAAGAAGTCCAGACTCGAAAAGCTCACGAGGGTGAGGATAGACCACCGGGCCGTCGGCATACAACCCGGCCCCCTCTTGTCCAGGGCGCGAGCCCGGTCAGCTGGAGAACGCCGCTAGCCCTTCCGATCCCGACCGCCGCTGAGGACTGCCAATCCTCGTGCTGGCCGGCCACTGCGTCGTTCCTACGCAGTGGCCGGCCGTTCACTTCTTCGGCCAGATGACTCCTTGGATCGAACCATCGATTGACCGAATCACCTGAACCTCTGGAAAGGCTCCGAAGGCAGCCCGCAGCCAATAGAGCATTTCAGCCCGACGGGTTGAAGGCGCGAATTCGAAAAACGCCTCGCGCCAACGTTGCGACAATTCGTATGAACCCAACTCGAGCATCGCGTCGTGTAGGGCAGCGATCGGCTCCAGGACATGCCGTAGGGGCGCGTCGTCAAGCCCTTGGACCCAGGCAGATAGGTCGTATGGCCCGACCCAACGGAGATCCTTGCGCCGGCGCTCGATGGCAATCTTGCTGAGGGCAAGGTCCTGGTTGAACCCCGTAACAAAGTCGAGTACCCGCTGCACCTGGAGGCCTCGCCGGCCCAGCGTCTTGCGCAATAGCTGTTGCTGCTCCTCGGACAACACGCCGTGGGCATCGACGGCCGCCTGCAACCGCTGGAACGCCGCTCCCGCCCTCTCCACGGTCATCCGCAACGACCGCTTTGCCGGCCTGTAGTCGGGAAAGGCCTGCCAAAACAGGTCTTCTGGTGGTCGTCTTGTCGTCTTCATTCGCCCCTCCTCATTCTGCGGTGCACCCTTTGTGCGACCGACTCCGGAATCCTCAGAGTCCGATACACCCGCCTCCCGGGCCGTGCATTGAAAAACACGACCACCCCGGGCTCATCGAGCATCAAGCGCCTGACGAAACCTGGAGACACCTGCCAGGCTTCAGCCAGCTCATCCACCGTCAGGTGACGCTCGAGTGTCGTGTCAGGCAACCCCACGGCTCACTCCAAGATGCTGTGAAGCGTGTCGTCGGCCGGCGTCGTCCACATGGCCGACAGCACGGCCGCCGGGTTGG